>NZ_CALHVM010000046.1 GCF_938039205.1 uncultured Campylobacter sp. | reverse complement strand
AAAGTGTTGAAAAGGGTTGCGAACAGTTGACAAAAATCATACACTTTGGCGACAGTGGTTAGAAAAGCGTAAAAAAGTGTTTAGAGCAGCGATAGAATGGGCGTTATGTCGTTTAAGCAAAAAAGCACGAAAAACGGTTAAATTTTTAGCCCTCACCCCAAATACACCATTATGAGCCATTGTATCCGCACCGCAAAATTCGGAGTGTCTTTTTTAAAATTTTGGTATTAAGGGACAAAAATAGATAAAAATGTCCCTTAATTGGCATAAAATTACAAATTTGTGGGATTAATCATCAATAAAACGTCATTAATCATCATTTTTAACCGAAAAACGATGATTAATCAAGCTTAATGATGTTTAATGCCTTACAATAACGTTTTTAGGGCTTTTATTAATCATCATTCCCATAAAAAGCCTTTAAAACTTAAAATAATTAATCATCATTGTAGAAATATCTTAAATGATACATTTTATCACCTTGCCGACAATTTGGCAAGATCCGCAAGTATCTTCGTCCAACTCAAAACTCTCATAGTCTTTGTTTGTGCTTTTGATATATAGATTTCCGCGCGGCGTTTTTTGAAGTATTTTAACCATAAGATTGTCGTTGTACATAATCACATACAGCCCGTCGCCCTTAAATTCTTTCATTTTTTCAAAAATAACCCAGTTGTCGGGATGAAGCATCGGCACCATCGAATAGCCGTCTACTTGCGCCATACGTAGTTTTTCGTTTTTCATTATAGTTTTAAAGAAAGTGGCAGGAACATAAAACCTCTCATCCTCGTCTATCACGTCGACTTCCGTTATGTCTACGCTCGTACCCGCGCCGACCTTTTGATTTAGTTTTTTTATCCAGTATCCATTTACCACTTCATCGGCATTATATTCGTTTTTACGAATACCATCCAACAGGAAGTCCATAGAAGTATTATATTCGTCGGCTATTTTATACAAAATATCCATAGGCACCTTATCTCTCTCAATCCAACCCGCAATTGTAGACGGCGTTTTACCTATTTTTTGCGATAGCTGATTTCTGTTTTTTACACCTACAATCTCATAAATCCTATCCAATATTTCCCCTGCTGCCATGCGCTCACCTCTATATTTTGATAAAATATTCGTATTTTAAGAATATTTTTATTGACTTATTCGTAAAAAGCGAATATAATACTTTCAAACATTCGAAAAATTATATCTCATTTGAGATTAAAACTTTCAAAGGTTTGAAAAATAGTTCTTTAAATTTTCATTGTTAAGTCGGCAGAAAGGTCAAATATGAAAGTGGCATTTTATAGCGCCGAACCGAGCGAGTCTAGCTTTGGCGTTAGACAACGACTCGGCAAAGGCGTAGAGAGGCTGCTCGCGGTTTTGAGCCAAGGCGGATATTCAAGGCGTTTAGTAAGATATTGCGATAGGGTTTTATATAAACATATAGACTCGATCAATACTCAAGACAAGCAAACGTGCGATGAGTATGCGAAAAGGCTCTCAGATATGCGTTGTAAAGTCTCGTGTAGTGGATCAAATCGGCGTAATCAAGCAGATATAGCCCGAGAAATTCGCGGTCTTTTTCGCTAGGTATGTCCTTGTGCGATGCTTTTAGATACGGCTCATCCATAACTTCGCTAAATTTATACGAAAACTGATAACAAGCAGGTATAGAATAGTCTTTTGGATGGGCTATGCTATCGTCGTGTAAGAGCATTCTAGCACTAGTGTCTATACACTTAAACTGATAGGCCAGTATCTCGAATCTCGGCGGATAGACGAATATATCTTTATCTTTAAAGCTTTTAAGCTCGTCAAAGAAAAATTGCCCGCCGTCGTCTATCTCCTGAAAATCTCTTTCAAACTCTATCCTAGTATAAAAGTATACGTTGGCGTGTTTTTTAAAAAGCCTTTGCGCTTCTTTGCTGAGCTTGTAGGCAAGCTTGGGCAATGCGCCCGCATAGAGTCTCTCTTTGCAATGATAACACTCAAAGGTATCTAACTTTAACGTGGTTATAGATATAGCCGTAGCTTGTTTGCACTTAGGACAAGCGAAGTTCATTTTAGCTTCGTGCATATAAATCCTTATTTATGGTCTTAAAACGAGATTATAACTAAAAATTTAATAAGCCGACTTAACAATGAAAATCAAGGAGAAAGGAGCGCGAATGATAAAGCAGTATTTCAAAGACAACTGCATAAGCATAAGACAGTGGGCAAAAAAACACGATCTCAGCGAGCGTACTACCTATATGGTAATAAACGGCGAGGTGCTAGGCGAGAAAAACCATGCAACTTCAAGGAAAGTGTTTGAGGCGCTTTTGTCCGAGGGTATAATCAAAGAGCTTCCGAGCGCCCTAAAAAGCGAGCGAGAAGAGAGCAAGGCCAGCTAAATGATATACGTCGAGACCGCTGCGGCTGCTGAGATTTTTGATATTAATCCGAGAGCTTTGGCAAATTCTGTCAATAGGGGTTCGCGTAAATACCCATTCATCCGCATAGAGGGCGCGGGCGCTAGAAGCCGCGGGGGCGTGAAGCTACTGTTTGCGGTGGAGATCGCCGGTGTCGATGCGGCGATAAATAGCGGAAAAATAGATAAAGATATAGACATATACTTGCAAGATAGCGCGCAAGAGTGCGGATATAGAGCCGTGAAATTTAGCGAATTTTCACGGGCGGATGAGGCCTTTAGGGTAAATTTGGGAAATAACGCA
>NZ_CALHVM010000045.1 GCF_938039205.1 uncultured Campylobacter sp. | reverse complement strand
AAAAGGGCACGGTCGAGCAGACGTGGGAGTTTGGCAAGGAGCGCGGATTTGACTTTTACAGCGCGGTTACGAGCGTCGTGGAGTGGCAAAAAGATAAAAGCACGTATTTCATCTCAAGCTCGAACGTCTATCTGCTAAAGCCCGGTAAAACTATCAAAATGGTGCTCGTGGAGATCGATCCAAAGACAAATGACATCAAATTTGAGATGGACGTTGAGTCCGCGTCTAGAGACGACGTAGCCTACCGCGCGATGGTGATCGATCCGAATATCTTTGAGTATTAAAATTTGACCTTTCTGGTTTAGTTTTTCTAGCCGCTGTCAAAACCGGGCGCGCGGCTGGATTTGAGATTTACGCGGCGAGTAAAATTTGAAAGAAAATTCGGTTCGCCGCTTTGTTTAAATTTGACTCGTCAAATTTACCGAGTTTAGCCCGCTTAATCTCAAATTTACCCTTTATTTTATACAATCTTTAAAAATTACCGTAAAGGAAATTCGATGAAAACGATCTCCAAGATTATACGAGCTCTAGCCGCCGTTTGCTTGCTTAGCGTAGGTGCAAACGCGCTAGAGGAGGGCACGGACTACCAAGCGCTAGAAAAGCCGCTAAACGTACCAAAAGATAGCGTCGTAAAGGTGTTTAGCTACGAGTGCGTCCACTGCTACAAATTTGACCGAAGCGTCACGCCAAAGCTATTTAGCGAGCTAGACGGAGTTAAATTTATCCCGTATCACTTAAAAACCAAGGGCAAGCTCGGCGAAACGGCGAGTAAAATTTTTGCCGCGATGATCGTTTTGGACGAGGCTAGCGACGTTAGCTTGCTTAGCGACAAGTCCAAATTTAAAAAAGCCAAATTTGCGATCTATAAGGCTACTCACGACAAGGACGATGATTTTAACGGCGGCAAAGATAAGGCAAGATTTATCCAGACGGCTCTTAGCGCGGCGGGCGTGAGCGATGCGGACTACGACAAGGCTCTAGCTAGCCAGCGCGCGCAAGAAATTTTAAAAGCTTGGGATGATAGCTACGATGTGGCCAAGATCCAGGGCGTGCCCGCATACGTGGTCGGCGGCAAGTATCTGATAAACGTGAAGGCGATCGGCTCGGTAGACGCGATGGCGGCGGCAGTGAAGGAGCTGCTAGCAAAATAATGGACTACAATATCGAGAACAAGGGCTTTGTCTGCTTTGTGTATAACTTGCAGCGAAAGCGGGCGTTTTGGGCGGCGTCGCTCGCGGTTTTGGCGATCAAATTTATATTGTGCGAGCTGTTTTTGGGCGGCGCGGTTGCGGACGTGCTTGTAGCGAAGCTGCGCTTTGCGACGCTATTTGCTGCGTTTGGCGTATGCGTGGCGATGTGCGCGCCTAAGGTTTTTGGCGTCAAGCTTGCGGGATTTTTCCTGATTTTTTTGGGTGTGATATTTGGGCTTGATTACTCTACGAGTGATTTTGGCGGTGTTAGCGAGATTAGTTTTCCTTTTGCGCTACCGCTAAACGAAATTTGCCCGAGCCTTTTTGCGCCTGATTTTAGTGCGGCGAACGAGGCTGGATTTATCAAATTTTATGCATGGGCGAATTTTGCGTTTTTTGCGGTGTTTGGGGCGTTTTGTTTGGTGATGATTTTGAGCTGGTTTGTGTATAACGCGCGCAGTAGCGAAATCAATCAAATTTAGATTTTGGATTCCCCGCGCTTGACGGATTTCAAAAGTAGTTTTTGATTAAGGCGCTCGGTCACATACTATATGTATGCTCCCGTCACGCCTAATCAAAAACTATTTAAACTACGCCTACCGACGTCTGGAATATTTATCTCATAGCTTACTAAATTTGCAAATTTGACGTTTTCAAGATGCGGGTATGGGCGACTCAAAATGACAAATTTGACTTTAAATTTGAACGTAAAATATCAAGGCGAAATATCGTGAGATGATTTTTAATGTTGTTGCAGTTTTTGCGACAAAGGCTAACCAAATAGGTTGCCGCAGGAGCAAAAACAAAACTCATTAAAAAGCGCTCGCGAGCCAAGCCGCAAATCAAATTTAGCGTTTAACGCCAAATTTGAACGTAGAAATTTCAAGGTGAAGTATTTTTGTCATAGACGAGGCGGATGAGCGAGGGCAAAGGAGCGTATATATAATACGTGACTGCAGCCCGCAGCGAGATCCAACGAAGTATAGGGCAAAAAGGCAAGCCGCGAAGTTAAATTTACTCGCCGCTTAGCAGGATATATCCGCTCTCGCTGATATTCTTAAACCTCACCCCCAGCTCCCGCTTTAGCCGCAGCACGACGTTTTGTATCGCGCCTTTGCTGGGCAGCTCGCCCTCATAGACGAACTCCTCGATCATCTCGTAGCTCACGAGCTTGTTTAGATTATACGCAAAGAGCCAAAAGAGCTTGTTTTGCAAAAATGATAGATAGATCTCCTCGCCGTTTTTGTAGATCTTTTCTTTAGCGAGATTTATGCTAGTTTGCGGGCTTAAGCGCACGAGCTTTTCGTCCTTTTCGTAGGTTAGAGCCACGAGCAGACGGCAAAGCGCGGCGATATCGACGGGCTTTTTTAGAAACGACGCCGCGCCGTGTTCGATGCTTTTAATGAGGTTATCGTCGGTGTCGTAGGAGGTAAAGACGATAAATTTTTGCGCGGGCTTTATGCGTATCATCTCCTTCATCATCTCAAAGCCGTTCATCGCGGGCATGTGGATATCGGTGATGACGATGGCGGGGGCTAGCTTTTTAAAGCGCTCCAGCCCCTCTAGCCCGTCCGCTGCACCCCAAACGCTAAGGCAGTAGGGCTTTAGCCCGCCTATTAGCAGCTCCCTTGCGATCTCGTCGTCCTCGACGATGAGGACGGTCAGGTCTTTAAGTAGCTTTAAATGCTCTTGCATCTCACTCCTTTAAATTTATCTCAAAGCTCAGCTCAAACGTCGTCGGATCGCCCGCGCTTAGCAGCTTGACGTCGCCTGAAAGCTTTTCGTTTGCTAGCTTTTTACCGAAATACAGCCCGATGCCGCTTCCTTGCTTTTTGGTGGTTTTTGGCTGGGTTAAAATTTTATCCCGAGCCGCCCTGCTCACGCCGCTGCCGTAGTCTGTGACGGATATTTTGCACATGCCGTTTTCAAATTGACTTCGATAAAAATTTGCCGCTGGGCGATCTCGTCTTTGTACCGTTCCACGACCGCGTCTTTGGCGTTGTGTATGAGGATGAGTAAAATTTGCTGCACGATGCCCATTCGCTGAGTCGCTTGCTCATCTTTAAACTCGCGCAGGCTTACCGCGACGTTTGCCTTGCTAAGCTCGGTGTGCA
>NZ_CALHVM010000044.1 GCF_938039205.1 uncultured Campylobacter sp. | reverse complement strand
CGAAATTTTGCTCCTCGATCATCGCGATCGTTTCGGTTACGTTTTTGATGTCCATATCGGCGCCTTAGATGTTGTGCATGGCGTCGAATATCGCCGAGCTTTGGATGTTGATCTTTACTTTTAGCTTTTCGCCAAGCTCGTTTAGCTCCCCCTTTAGAGCCGTGAAGTCCTGCTTTTCGTCGCTGGAAACCACCGCCATCATCGTAAAAAACTCGTCCAAAACCGTCTGGCTGATGTCGTCTATGTTTAGCCCAAGCTGCGCGAGCTTGGCCGAAACGCCCGCTACAATGCCAACCTTGTCCTTACCGATCACCGTTACGATCGCTTTCATCGTCGTTCTCCTAAATTTGTAAATTTGCGAGAGCTAAAGCCCAAATTTGAGTAAATTCGGGCTTTAGATTTTAAATTTTACTTCGAGCAAGCACTCTTACCGTCCATCACGGGCTGGATAGACGAGTTGTCCGCGCCGCCGTCATTGTTGATATTTTCAATTATCTCCCATAGTCTAGCCGCCGCTTTTTCGTAGCGTTTGGCCGTGACTGAGTTTGGCTCGTAAAAGCTCACCGGCTTACCGCTATCGCCGCCCACACGAACAGCTGGCTCGATAGGGATTTCGGCTAGCACTTCGGTACTATAGGCTTTTGCCACTTCCTCGGTCGTGCCTTTGCCAAATATATCATACTCCTTGCCGCTTTCAGGGCAGATAAATCCGCTCATATTTTCTACGATGCCCGCGATCGGGATGTGAAGCTTTTCAAACATATCTAGCGCGCGCTTGCTATCATCTAGGGCTACTACTTGCGGAGTCGTGACGCACACGCCGGCCGTCACAGGCACGCTTTGAGCTAGGGTTAGCTGCGCGTCGCCCGTTCCCGGAGGCATATCGAGAAATAGCACGTCCAGCTCGCTCCAAAATACGTCTTTTAGCAGCTGCTCGATAGCTTTCATTATCATCGAGCCACGCCAGATGAGGCTCATGCCTTCTTCCATTAGCACGCCCATACTCATCATCTCGACGCCGTGAGTTAAGATCGGTTTTAGCTTGTTGCCGACGACTTGCGGCTGCGTGCCTACTTCGCCCAGCATTCTAGGGATATTTGGGCCATAGATATCGGCGTCTAGGATGCCTACTTTTTTGCCTAGCTTTGCCATCGAGATAGCTAAATTTAGCGTAGTAGTGCTCTTGCCCACGCCGCCTTTGCCAGAGCTTACCATTACGAAATTTTTGATTTGCGGAGCGATGTTTTTACCGCTTTGGCTGTTGCTTTTTTCCTCGGGGATTTTTGGTTGGATGATGTTGATGATGCACTCGTTTGAGCCCATCACGCGCTTTATATCGGTTCGCAGCTCGTTTGCTACGTCCGGATTTGAGCTTACGATCTCGACCTCTATTAAAATTTTATCGCCGATTTCGACGTTTTTTACGAATCCAAAGCTCACGATATCTTTCTCAAAGCCCGGATATATCACGCCTTTTAGTCTATTTAAGACATCCTCTTTACTTAACATTTTTCTCCTTCATTAGATTTTTTGAAATTTTATACGCGCAAAATTTAGGCCCGCACATCGAGCAAAATTCCGCCTTTTTAAACGACTCTTGCGGCAAGCTCTCGTCATGCAGCTCGCGCGCTCTTTCAGGATCCAGGCTTAGCTCAAACTGCCTGTTCCAGTCAAAAGCGTATCTAGCGTCGCTCATCGCGTGATCTCGCTCTATGGCTCCAGCCTTGCCTAGCGCGACGTCGGCTGCGTGAGCGGCGATTTTATGCGCTACGATGCCATCTCTGACATCGTTTGCGTTGGGCAAACCAAGGTGCTCTTTAGGCGTCACGTAGCACAGCATCGAGGCTCCGTAAAAGGCCGCCATCGTCCCGCCGATAGCCGAAGTGATATGATCATACCCCGCACCGATGTCCGTAGGTAGCGGCCCTAGCACGTAAAATGGCGCGCCGTGGCACAGCTCGCGTTCGATTTTCATATTATACTCTATTTGGTTTAAAGGAATATGACCCGGCCCTTCGATCATCACCTGCACGTTTTTCTCCCATGCGCGCAGCGTCAGCTCGCCTAAAACCCGCAGCTCGCTAAGCTGAGCCTCATCAGTCGCGTCGTATAAGCAGCCGGGGCGCAAGCCGTCGCCAAGGGAGAGCGCGACGTCGTGAGCGGCGCAAATTTCTAAAATATCATCAAAGGCCTCGTAAAACGGGTTTTCTTTATGATGGTGCATCATCCAGCTAGCAGTTAGGCTACCGCCGCGACTAACGATACCCATCTTTCGCTTTGCGACCAGTGGCATAAATTTAAGCAAAAAGCCCGCGTGTATAGTAAAGTAGCTAACGCCTTGGCGCGCCTGTTTTTCGAGCGTTTTTAGGATGTCGCTAGCGGTTAAATTTTCGACCTCTTTTATATCATGGATGATCTGATACATCGGCACGGTGCCTATAGGGACGGTCGAGTTTGCGATTATCGCGCTTCTAATGGCATCTAGATCGCCGCCCGTGCTTAGATCCATGACCGTGTCGGCGCCGTATTTTAGGCAAATTTGCAGCTTTTCAAGCTCGGCGCAGATATCGCTGCTTAGGCTCGAGTTGCCGATATTTGCGTTGATTTTGGTTTTTGCCTCTCTGCCGATCGCCATCGGGAGCAAATTTTCGTGATGGATGTTGGCAGGGATTATCATCTTGCCTGCGGCGACTTCGCTTCTAACGAGCTGGGGATCTAGCATTTCAGCCTGCGCTACGTAGTTCATCTCGGGCGTTATGACGCCTTTTTTAGCGTAGTACATCTGCGTCGGAGTTTTGTCGGCGGAGTCAAATTTGACCCGAAATTCTTTCATGTTTCGCTCCTTAAAATTTTGGTTCTAATCTTACTCAAAAAAGATAAAAACAAGCTTTTGGGATGTATAATATCGTAACACTTCGCCAAAGGAGAAATTTTGCTAGACGTTACGCTGATAATGCTCGGAGCCGGAAGCTCCAGCCGTTTTGAAATGCCCGTTAAAAAGCAGTGGTTGCGCGTCGGAAGCGATCCGCTATGGCTCTTTGCGGCTAAAAATTTAAGCTCGCACTACGCTTTTAAGGAGATAATCGTCGCCTCAAACGAGGAAAAATATATGAGCAAATTTGCCCCGTCGTATCGCTTCGTAAAGGGCGGCGCGACCCGTCAAGAGAGCCTAAAAAACGCTCTTAAGCTCGTTCAAAGCGAATATGTTTTGGTTAGCGACATCGCTCGTCCGATGATTAGCGCCGAGCTTTTCTCGCGTATAATGGGCGGCATCCAAAACGCCGACTGCGTCGTGCCTGCGCTAAAAGTGCCAGATACCGTTTATCTAGGGTCCCAGGCCGTCGATAGAGAGCAGATCAAGCTCATCCAGACGCCGCAGCTCTCGCGCACAGCAATGCTAAAAAGCGCGCTTGAATCAGGTCAAATTTACACCGACGATAGCTCGGCGATAGCGGCTGCGGGCGGTAAAATTTGGTACGTGCAGGGCGATGAAAACGCGAGAAAAATCACATTTAAAGACGACCTTTCTAAAATTTGCGGCCTTGGTGCGCCGTCAAGTGAAATTTACGTGGGAAACGGCTTTGACGTGCATGCCTTTGAAGAAGAGAAAAAAGAGGGAAGTTTCGTAACAATCGGCGGCGAGAAAATTCCTTTCGAGCGAAATTTAAAGGCTCACTCCGACGGCGACGTAGCTATTCATGCGCTCATAGACGCGGTGCTAGGAGCGGCGGGACTCGGTGATATAGGCGAGCATTTCCCCGATACCGACGATAAATTTAAGGGAGCGGACTCTGCTATGTTACTAAAAGAAGCATATAGACTCGTTCAAAGCGTCGGATTTGAGCTTATTAACGCCGACGTCACCGTCATAGCTGAGAGGCCAAAGCTTAGTAAATTTAAATCCGCGATGGAAATAAACATCGCAAATGCGCTAAATTTAACCCCGAGCCGCATAAACGTAAAGGCCACGACGACCGAGAAGCTAGGCTTTACGGGGCGAGGCGAGGGCATAGCCGCCACGGCGTCGGCTAGTTTAAAAATTTACGACTGGACGCAAAAATAAAACGACGAAAGTAAAAAAATGAGAGTTTTGATAATAGAAAACGAAATCTACCTAGCCCAAAGCATCGCCTCGAAGCTGGAAAATCTAGGCTATGAGTGCGAGATCGCAAGAAGCACGGCGGAGGCGATGAAAAGCGAGCCCGAGCAGAAGGCAAAGGATGGCGGCAAGGACGTACACTTTGACGTGGTGCTGCTCTCTAGCGCGTTTGCGGGCGATGATACGCTAAAAATCATACAAAAATTTAAAGACTCCGTCGTCATCCTGCTCATCACCTATATCAGCAACGACACCGTCTCGATCCCGATAAAAGCGGGTGCTAGTGACTACATACAAAAGCCGTTTATGATCGAGGAGCTAGTGCGAAAGATCAAGCATTTTGAGGAGTTTAGGCGATTGCAGACATTTATAAAGACCTATCAGGACTACTTAAACTATCATTTTAAGGCGGTTTCGGCGCTAAATTTCGACTTTAAGCGCATAAAGCTGCCGCTTCTCATAAAGTGTAATAAAATGATAAACGCCGATAACTTTGTTTTTGAGTACGCAAAGGCGCTAAATTTGAGCTTTAAATACGTCCCGCTAGAACCCGGCATCGACGTGGAGGTAATAGCCGCGGCAAATCCGCGCACGCTTTTATATTTTTCAAATTTTCAAATTTTACGCCAAGAGGCCAAAAATCAGATCGTCTCTCTCGCGGCCAAACGCAAGATCATCGCAAGCTCGACCAATCCGAACGAAGAGACGCCGATGGAGACGCTAAACATCACAAGCGACGAGAAAAATTTCCAAATCGACGAAATTTTGACGATCGACGACTACATAAAGCATATCATCGTAAACTATCAGGACAAATACCCCGACACCGAGCTTAGCAAAAAGCTAGGCATCTCGCGAAAATCGCTTTGGGAAAAGAGGAAAAAATATGACGTCGTCAAGAAAAAATAACGCCGTTTGGATAAACGACGAGGCTTTTGGCGCGCTTGATCTCATAGAAAATCAAATTTTTAGCAAATTTAACCGCCTGATGAACGAAAAAGAGGCGAACGAGATCTACGAGACGGGCTTTTTGGCCGGCGAGCCGATGCCATATACTTTCGTATTTGCGCCACACGGCAAGCGCAATCAAGAAACGATAAAAAACGCCTCAAAGGGCGATCATATCGAGCTTATCAACGGCGGTAAGGTCGTGGGGTATATCGAGGTCGGCGAGGTTTTTAAATTTAACACCGAAAAAAGCTCGCAAAATATCTTTCGCGCTAACGAAGCCGCGCCCGCACAGCAAAGCCAAAGCGGCGAACTAGCCGTGAGCGGCGAGATAAAAATCTACGACGACAAGCTAGCTGAAGTAAGAAAACTTATCGAAGAGGTCAAAAGGGAGCAAAACGTCCGCAAAATCTCGGCGATCATGCTAACCGCGGAGCCATTTAACCGCGCGCACGAGCGCCTGATCAGGATGACGATAGATAGCTCCGATCTGGTGTTGCTATTTTTACTAAAAAGCCACGGCGCGGACGAGATGATGAGCTTTTCTCTCAAAAAAAGCGTGCTAGAATACTTCATCCAAAACTACGTCCCCAAAAACCGTCTGATCATCGTGCCTTTTGAGAACTCAAATCTCTTTAGCTCGCACCTAAACCCGACGCTAGAGTGCATCGCGGCGCATAGACTGGGCGCCCATAAGCTCATAGTTGGGCAAAATCACGCCGGTATCGGGATGTTTTACGATCACAACGTCGCTCACACGGTGCTAGAACGCTATAAAAACGATCTAAATTTAGACATCGTCGTGCTGCCCGAGCTCGTCTACTGCGACGAGTGCAAGACGCTAGTTAGCACTAAGACCTGCCCGCACGGCCAGCATCACCATATCAAATACCACGCCCAGACGCTAAAAACGCTACTGCTAGCGGGTATCTTGCCGCCTGCGATTCTCATGCGGCGCGACATCTCGGCGATGATACTGAGCGAGCTTTTTCCGAACCGATTTGAAAATATCCAAAAGCTTTGCGACGATCTTTTTCCTAGCAACGGGCTGCTCGAAAAGCAGACGGAGAGGGAGTTTTACGAAAATTTGATGAAGCTTTATCAGACGACGTCGCTGACTTAAATTTGCTTTTAGCTTTTACTGCGTCGAAATATCGTTTATTGCTGTATGCATGCGTTGTTCATTTGGCGCTTTTTTGCTTAATTTTAGCTTTTATACTGCGGCTCGTTTTGAGAGAGATTTTGTGCAGTTTCGCTGCGCTTGAGGTCGCTTTTCAGGGGCAGCAAATTTGCAGTGCGAAGCAGTGGAAGAGTTAAATTTAGCTCGGGAAACTACGCGTTTTGTCGCCGCTAAAATTTACTGAGCGAGTGCTTGCATTAGCGTTGCGAGCTGACCGTTTTGCGATATCTTATCTTTGCTTTTGCGTTCGAATTTGCAAATTTTACTCGCCGAGACCTGCACCGCAAAAACTCTAAAATTTGACGCTATACATTTATTGCGCGGAGGGTAGCGCGGTTTGTTTGGCGTAAGGCGTCCGTGCTTTGATTGACGTTAAATTTGACGATATTGCACAGCGTTGCGGCGAATTTGTATTGTAGTTTGGAAATTTTAAATTTGATTGCTGAAAGTATGGATTGAAATTTGCGGTTGTAAAATCTAATAAATTTAGCGCATTTTGCCGTCAAATTTGAAAATATCCGAAATCCGCGAAAATTTGGCGTCCGAATTTTGAAATTTGCGCGTTAAATTTGCTAAAATCGCACTAAAAATCGGCGAACAAAAGCACTATATTATTTAAATTTGATTTCAAGGAAAAATATGCAAAGGTTATTTTTAACGTTTTTTGGCGCTGGGCTGAGTCCTAAGGCCCCCGGTACGGTGGGCTCGCTAGCTGGCGCAGTTGCGGCGTATGGATTTTTGATGTTTTTGCCCGCTTCCACGCTGTTTTTAGTTTCGATTTGTCTTTTTTTATATAGCATCAAGATCATCGACGATTATGAAGCAAAAACCGGCGTGCACGATCACGGCAGTATCGTGATAGACGAGGTTGCTGGCGTTTGGCTGGCGATTTCTATCAGCGGCGCCACGGCGGTGCAGTTTGCGCTCTCGGTTCTGTTTTTTAGGGCGTTTGACATCCTAAAGCCATCCGTGATCGGCCGCATCGACAAAAACGTAAAAGGCGGGCTGGGCGTGATGGGTGATGATATGCTAGCAGGGCTTTTTGCGGGGCTTCTTAGCGCGATTTGCTACGAGGCTATGACGAAAATCGGACTAGACTACGAGTGGATTAAATTTGAGCTGCCGTTTGTGAAGTAAGTTTATTTGGCGATTTTTAGGTGGTTATTAAAATCAAATCCCATTAAAATTTACCGCCTAAGTACTCTATATTAGTTTGTGTGTTTTTAGGGGGGGCTATTTACGGGAGTCTTTGGTTATCTAAAATCAGAACTCAATAGTAAATTTAAAACAAAATAAATTAGCTAGAGTTTATTTTTTTGTTTTCGACATACCTTTTTGCTCGTAGGCATCGATCTCTCTTGCGTATTCAGGATTTTTCTTTTTTAGTTCGTTAGTCATAAAAGCTATTAGTTTGGCGTCGGCATTTTTATGTGAAGCTATAGCTAGAATAAAATTTAAATACTCTTTTGCATCCTCGGGCGCCATGCCGTCTTTTTTAGGCGGTAACCTAAAATTTGAATAAAATGTCCTCAAAATAGAAAATAACTTATTTTTGCTAGTGCTTGGATCGTTTGCTACGGCGAGTAAATCATCTAGTGTGATGCCTCGATTGGCGGCTTCTTTTGCCGCATTGTTGGCTGCGATTTTGTCGCTACCTAGCTTAACCGCCATAAAAATAAGGGAAGCGACGAGCATCAAAAGAATCGTCGCTAGAATTATTACTATAGTAGTTTGATTCATTATAGTTTCACCGTTTTATCTGGTTTTCTAAAATACGCCACAACAGCTATCAAGACCATCAAAAGCGCGCCCACCCACACAAAAGTCGGCACCGGCACCGGCTCGCCAGCAGCATACGAGTGCATACCGCTTAGGTAGAAGTTTACGCCAAAATAGGTCATTATGATCGACCAATAAGCAAACATCGAAGTCACGGCAAATGCGTACTGGCTGTTTAGTTTAGGGATAAATCTGATGTGTAAAACCGCTGCATAAACTAAAATAGAAACCAGCGCCCACGTCTCCTTACTATCCCAGCCCCAGTAGCGACCCCAACTCTCGTTCGCCCAAACGCCGCCCAGGAAGTTGCCCATCGTAAGCAGGCTAAGACCCAGTATCATCGCCATCTCGTTTATACGCGTGGCTTCTAGGATATTTCGTGAAATTTCCTTATGCTCTTTGCCACCTTGCATAGCAAAAAGTACGAGCGTAAACATACCCAGCAGCGAGCAAAGTCCCAAAAATCCGTAACTAGCCGTGATAACCGAGACGTGGATCGTTAGCCAGTAGCTCTGAAGCACAGGCACTAGAGTGGTGATCTGCGGATCCATCCAACTAAGGTGCGCGACAAATAGCGTAATGCCCGCTAAAATCGAGGTTAGAGCCATAGCTATCGGACTTTGGCGTGAGAACACTAGACCTGATAAGCTAAGCGCCCAAGCGATGTAGATCATCGATTCGTAGGCATTGCTCCACGGCGCGTGCTCGGCGATATACCAGCGTATACCGATGCCAAAGGTATGCAGCAAAAACGCTAAGATATTCACGCCGTAAACTATACCAAAGAGCCATTTTATATTTAGTTTAGGCCTTGCCATCTTAGCAAACACGAAGCATAAAAGCCCAAATCCTGCCAAAAGATATATCGGCGTTAGCGACTCGAAAATTTTATACTCGTTAAAAAACAGCTCCATCTCGATGCGTTTTTCGCCCGGGATGACCGCTTTGCCGTATTCTTGCTGATAGGTTTTGATCTCGGCTAGAGCTTGATTTGCACTGCGCCAGTTGTTGTTTTCTGTAGCTTCGGCAACGCTAGTGAAATAGCTTCTTAGCATTCTGCCGATCGGCTCGCTCTCGTTTTTAGGAAGATACATCATGGCTGAGGCTATACCGTACCATTTGTTGTTCGGGTCGTCCATCTTTGGAAACATAGTAAAGACTTCGCCTATAAATACCATATAAAGGATATTTAGGCGCTCGTCCACTTTTTGCAAGTCTTTATCAAACGTACCTCGCTCGCCCGGAGTTTTGCGGTTTGCGGCTTCGGCAAATTTGTTTAGTTTGTAGATGATTTTACCGTCTTTATCGCTTGCAAAAAAGTCGTTATAGCTCGCGTATTTAGCCTTTTCGTCTATGCCGATTAGTTTTTTTAGCTCTTTATTTCCGACGTAGATTATTGGCACGTCGCGCCAGTACGGGGCGTTTACCATCATCGAAAGTATGGCTTGGTTTGCATTTAGGCCGTCTAGCGTATCGCTGCGGTGGATCTTGTTTAGAATTTCCCTTGCGACAGTGTCAAAAGGCTTCATTCTGCCGTCGGCGCTTTGGATAATTAGCGTAGAGAGCTCTTTTGCGTGGTTTGCATCGATGTTTCTAGCGTTATCGGCCGCGTAGGTTTTGCTCGGAGCAAATGCCGCAAAGCAGGCTACTAGAACAAAGCTCGCGACTTTTTTAACGGCATCCTCGTTTATCATTTTAGCTAGTTTTCTAAAGCGAGAGCGAGGATTTACGACGTTGAAAAATAGTCCCAAACCCAGCAAAAAGTAGCCGATGTAGGTCGGAATCTTACCCGGATCGCGGTTTACGGATAATACTGTGCCAAGCTCGTCTTGGTCGTAGCTGCTTTGAAAAAATCTATATCCGTCGTGATCTAGTACGTGGTTCATGTAAATTTTATACGGGTAGTTTCCGGTCCTAGGGTCCTCGACGATGACGTCGCTAGAGTAGCTCATCGGCGAATTTGAGCCTGGATAGCGCTTAAGTTCGAAGTCCTCAAGTTTTAATGAAAAAGGAAGCTCGACCATCTTTGAGCCCCAGTAAACGTTGAAAAGTACGCCGTCAATCTTAGCTTTAGCCGGTATGTAGCTGTTTTCGTAGAGCATGAGCTGCTGCGTCTGGCCGTCAAACGTCAAATTTGCCACCAATGCGTCATACTCGCCGTTTTTGCTCACGACTCGTTTGGCAGCTTTTGTTAGCAATGATTTTGGTACGAAATTTACATCCGTGACCGTATAGAGCTGCATCGGTAAAAACTCGGTCGCTTTGTCTTTTTCGTACTCGCCTTTTTCATTCGTCGCCATCGTAAAGTAGCCGATATTTTGGTTTGAAGTTAGATAAAATTTGCCATCTTTTAGCTCGATTTTGACGAAATTTTCAAGTAGCGGCTGCGCGTCGAATGCAAAGCTAACGCCGCCCACCTCGCGAGTTTCGCCCGCTTGCAGGCTTATTTCTTCTTTTGAGTCGGGGCTTGATACTGCAAGCCTAACGAGCGGCTCGCCTTTGTCTGCTTCGTAGTACTCGGTTTCGGCCTTTTTATAGTATCCGTCAAAGGTTAAATTTGCTTTTTTGCCCGCGATTTCAAGCGGCAAGTTAAAATCGTTTGAACCGATGGAAGTGATTTGTTTCGGGATTGAGTTTGAGTAAATTTGACCGTCTTTTTCGGCGGCGATTTCTATCCTGGATATGGATCCAAATACCGCGTTTGAGGTTTCGTTTTCTCTGATGTGGATGTTGCCCTCAAAGCCTAGATATCGCGTCATCGCCGCGCCTAAAAGCATAAACAAAAAACTAACGTGAAATATCAAAACGGGTAGTTTTTCTTTTCTTAAAAGGTTGTATCTAAAAATATTGTAAGCTAAATTTATGCCTAAAAGCACCTGTACCAAAGCAAACCAACTCGCTCCGTAAACCGCTGCCCACGCGCTTTTTGTGTCGTAGTAGCTTTCTATTATCGTTGCCGCGCCGCTACCGATAGCAAATATAATAAGTAGCACGACGGCCGACGTCATACTGAAAAATAGGGATTTTAACTCGCTCAAAACATATCCTTGAACATAAATTTAGTAAATCAAAATGCACATTATAGTAATTTTTTTTAAATAATCTTACTTTTTAGTTATTATTTTATGATAATTTTTCGTCTTTAAATTTAAATAAATTTAATATAAACTCAAATTCGTTAAAGCCGTCCGCGCTCATAAAGTGTCCGCCTTTTTCAAATATATCAGGTGCCACGTCTAAATTTCGCGCTACCTTTAGACTAAGCTCGCAAGGCACGATATAGTCGTCTTTTGCGGCTATTACTCTTATAAAATTCGTCGCCGTTTTTATCTTTTTGTAGTCGATTTGCGGCTCGCAAAACTCATCTAAAATCGCAAATTCCTTAATCGGCTCGTCAAACGGCGATATGAGGACTAGACCGCCAAATTTTGGTAATTTTGCAAAACCGCTAAGAAAATTTAAGCTAGTTATCGTGCCCAGGCTGTGAGCGATGATGAATGAATTTTCGCCTAAATTTACGTTTTGCTTCATCGTTTCTAGCCACTCGTTTAGCTTTGGTGTTTGCGGGTTTGGCATCTTTAAAATTTCCACCTCGGCAATGCCGCGCATATTTTCTTTAAACCAACCAAACCAGTGGCTTTGCGGCGAGGCGTCGTAGCCGTGAATGATGTAAATTTGCTTTTTCATTAAATTTGCCTTTTTGAAAAAATACGCGAATTATATACAAATAAAATTAAAATAATTTTTGGCTGGAACCGAAAGAATACTTTTTAAGTTATAAATTTAAGCAAACAGCAGCTCAAATATCATCATCTCTTAAAATTTGATATTTATAAATTCGGTAAATTTGAAGTTAAATTTAAGCTTTTTCCCTAAAAAACGAAATGGTCGTTATCAATTAAAATTTATATTGATACGAAAAATTTACGTATAATTTACGTTGATTATTTAAGATTTCGGCAAATTTATTTCAAAAAGGGAGAAAAAATGGATACTTCGAGGCGAAATTTCTTAAAAGCATCCACCGCCACGGGCTTGCTTGCGGTGACTTACGCGCCCGGTACTTTAGGCGCGGTCGGCGCAAAAGCGCTAGAAGGCGGCGATAAGACCGTTTATAGTTTTTGCGAGATGTGCTCTTCTCGCTGTCCTATCGGGGCCAAGGTCGTAGACGGCAAAAACGTCTTCATCCAAGGCAACGGCAAGGTAAGCGGCACGGCGACTTCCGTGTGCGCAAGGGGCGGCAGCGGGCACAATCAGCTCTACGATCCGCAGCGCATCGTAAAACCGCTCATCAGAGTAGGCGAGCGCGGCGAAAACAAATGGCGCGAGGCGGGCTGGGACGAGGCGCTAGATCTAGTCGCTAAAAAAATGCTAGAAATCAAGGAAAAATACGGTCCCGAGAGCTTTGTATTTACGGCAAAATCAAGCCAAACGCACAAGCTAATGACGACCTTTGCTAGCGCATACGGTTCGCCAAACTGCTTTTCTCACTTTTCCTGTTGTCCGATCACCTATCAGATGGTTTGCGAGCATATGTACGGCGATGCGAAGCTAAAAAGAGACTTCGGCAACGCAAAATACGTCGTAAATTTCGGGCACAATCTCTTTGAAGGCATCGTCATCGCCGACGCTAAAAAGCTAGCTAAAATGGCCGCAAAAGAAGATACCAAGCTGCTGGTTTTAGATCCGCGCTTTAGCGTCGTGGCCTCAAAAGCCGACGAGTGGCTACCCGTAAAACCGGGAACCGATCTAGCATTTGTTTTAGCCCTTATCCATACATGGATCAAAAATGGCACATACGATAAAGAATTTATAGAGAAATTTACGATCGGATTTGACAAAGTCGTAGAAGCGACCAAAGACACCACTGCGCAGTGGCAAGAAAATATCACGGGAATACCTGCAAAAACGCTCGAGCGAATCGCTGGCGAAATCTGGAAAGCCGCACCTAAGGTCATCATCGACTTCGGCCACAACACGACTACTACTAGAGCCGAGTATATCCGCACCAGAGCCATAATGACGGCAAATGCTATGATGGGTAACTGGGAGAAAAAGGGCGGAATTTTTGGCGGCAAAAAGGCTAAGCTATATAATACTTTAGCAGGCGAAGAGCTAATCCCAGAGATCACGAACCCGGACGCCGCGATAAAAGTGCCTAAAACCCCTAGGATAGACGGCGCCGGCGAGGACGGGGTAAATAAATTCGTTGGCAGGAGTCACGGTGTTTTGATGCAAATTCCGCAAGCTATATTAAGCCAGAAGCCTTATCCGGTAAAAGGCTGGTTTAGCATAAGATTTAATCATCCTATAAACGTCGCAGGCACTCAAACTACGATAGAAAGCCTTAAAAAGCTTGATTTTATCGTTTGTTCGGATATTTATATGAGCGATTTTGCGATATGGGCGGACGTGATACTGCCTGAGAGCACCTATCTGGAGCGCGACGAAGGCATCGAGGATAAGTCGAGCCAAAAACCTGCGTATATGATAAGAAATAAGGTCGTAGATCCCGTCGGCGATACTAAAAACGGCTACGATATCTTTAGAGAGCTAGCTCGCAGGATGAAGATAGACGAGCAGTACTCGGCAAATACGATGGACGAGTGGAGAATCAAGCAAGTAAAAGGCAACGCCGAGCTTTTAGCAAAGCTGGTTAAAGACGGCTACGTCACGTGGAAGGTGCCGGGGATTTTGTTTAGAGAAAAAGATAGCGTAAAAGAATTTACCAAAAAATTTCCTAGCGCGGCGCAGTTTGTCGGCGAAGATGGGCTGATGGAGTCGCAGGTCAAATTTAAAACCGATAGCGGCAAGATCGAGCTATTTAGCGAAAAGGTCGAAAAGCAGTTTCCGGGATACGGCTGCTTAAACGCCGAGGGCATGGACGTATTTTTCGGCGAGGAGCTTTGCCTAATGAGTGGCAAAACGCCGATACACACCAACGGACACACGCAAAACGTAGAATTTTTAAACGACTTGATGAGTAGCGCGCCCGTCTGGATACACCCTAATACCGCAAAAAAATACGGGCTAAAAGACGGCGACAAAATAACCCTGCAAAGCAAAACCGCAAAAGAAAAAGCAAGCGTGATGCTGACTGAAGGCATCAGGGAGGATACGCTTTTCGTCTATCACGGTTTTGGTCACGAAAGCGCGGGACTAAAGCGCACGAACGGCGCGGGAACTAATCAAAGCAAGCTGCTAGATCCTACCGTGATCGGTCCCGTCGCCTCTACGATGGTACGAAACGTCGGCGTCAAGATAATAAAAGCGTAAAGGAAAAAAGATGAAAAAAGCTTATAGAATGATACATGACGAAAATCTCTGTATAGGCTGCCAGGCTTGCTCGGTGGCTTGCAGGAGCGAAAACGAAGTGCCTAGAGGCGTTTTTAGACTTCAAGTCCATTCGCAGATAAAGGGCAAATTTCCAAATTTAAAAACCGACTTTAGCAGACACAGTTGCGTGATGTGCGAGGACGCTCCGTGCGTGGCGGTTTGCCCTACCGGAGCTAGCTTTCAGACGGCTGAGGGTATCGTGCTGCTAGATCACTCTACTTGCGTATCTTGCAAATACTGCATTCTAGCCTGTCCTTACGACGCTCGCTACGTCGAGCCAAAAACCGGCGAGATAGGCAAATGTACGTTTTGCTTTGAAACTAGAGTAAGCATTGGCGAGCAGCCTGCGTGCGTGACCGTTTGTCCGACCGATGCTTTGGCATTTGGCGACATAAGCGATCCAAACAGCGAAGTAAGTAAAATTTTAAATACCAAATCTCACTACTATCCTAAAGCCGAGCTTAAAACCAAACCCAAGCTTGCTATGATAGCTAACCGCAAAGGAGGAAGCCATGAATAATATGTGGGGAAGCGTAGCGCAATATAATGAAATTTACTGGCCGTGGCCGATAGCGGTTTATCTATTTTTGGCGGGTTTGTCCGCAGGCGCGATGATGGTTGCATTGCTTGTAAAGTGGAACTACCACAAAAAACAAGACGGTAGTATCTGGGACGCGATGGTAAAAGCAGGCGCTCTAGTGGCTCCTATAACGATCACCGTGGGCCTTGCGCTTTTGGTGCTTGACCTTGGCAAACCGCTTAGTTTTTACTGGATTTTGATTAAGTACAACTTTGGTTCGGTTATGTCTATCGGCGTTGCGTTATTGTTGCTTTATACGCCGCTGGCTTATCTTTTTGCGGTGATTATTTTCGAAGAAGAGATAGAAAAGTATAAAATTCTAGCGATTTTACGACCTATTTCTAGGCTGATTCGCTCTTTTGCGCCTCTTTCAAAGATAGTCGAGATGGCTCTTTTTGGCCTTGCGATCGGCGTTGGTATTTACACGGGCTTTTTGCTTAGCGCGATTACGAAGCTTCCGCTTTGGAACACGCCGATTTTACCGATTTTGTTCCTAACATCAGGCTTTAGCTCAGGCGTAGCGACAAACATCCTAGTCGGCCTTTTGTGCTTCAAACACCTTCTTAACGAAGACAACGTGAAGTATCTTTTGGTTATGGACTTGCGTGCCGTACTTTTTGAGATACCGCTTATTGCGATACTATTTTTGGGACTATATTTCGAGGGTGGAGCGAGTGCGGTTGCAGCTAAACAAGCTCTAAGCACTGGACAATACGCACTGATCTTTTGGATAGGCGTCGTGGGTATCGGTCTTTTGACCCCTATCACCATAGCGCTAACGGCTCTTAAAAATCACGCGTATAGAGTGGGCTACATCGTAGCAAACTCGCTTGTGGTTATCTGCGGCGTCGTTATGCTAAGATACTATATAGTTTATGCCGGTCAAGTTTTCACGGGCGCGTGAAATTTAGACTAAACTATACGCATTAGGCTCGGTAAACTCGCCGAGCCTTTTTAAATTCAGACGATCCAAAATCATTTTTAGCTATCATCTGTCTTAAAATATTGCAATAAAATTCGGAGAATTTATGAAAATTTTACTGCTTGAAGACGACTTTGTATATCGTGAGAGCGTTAGCGAATACCTAGAAAGCCTAGGCTACGAGGTCGATGAGGCCGCCGACGGCAAGGTTGCCTGCGATAAGATAGCGGCGGGCTTTTATCACTTGCTGATACTTGACATCAAGGTTCCGCACATCAGCGGACACGAGGTGATAAAATACGCCAAAGATATCGGCTGTGAAACGCCCATAATGATAATGACCTCGCTCGTGGATATAGACGATATGGCGGTCGGATACGAGCTGGGCTGTAACGAGTATCTAAAAAAGCCCTTTGAGCTAGCTGAGCTAAAATTTAGAGTAAACGAGCTAATGCGAAAATATCACGGCAGAGACGATAAAAACTTAATCGCGATCGATGAAAACTTTAGCCTCGATACCGCTAAAAAACGGCTTAAATTTAAAGGCGAAGCGGTTGAGCTAAGTACGAGGGAATTTGATATCATCGAGTGCTTGCTGTTTTATAAAAATAGCTTTGTCGGTATCGAGCGGCTGCGCGCCGAGGTATGGAACGACAAGGAGATCGATCCCGCCGACGTACGCATGCACATACTAAAAATCCGTCAAAAAACGACCCCAGAGTTTATAAAATCATCGCGCGGACTAGGCTACAAAATAGATGTTTCAAAATCTTAAAATCCCTATCTTAGCCACTTTTATCATCATGGCTTTGTTTATATTTCAAAGCTACGAGATTATAAATTTAAGCTCCAAAGACGAATACTCAAAAAATATGTTCGAGTTGCTGGAGTACGAGGGCAAAATCCGCAAAGCGCTCGATAAAAACGAGACTTTGCCTATTTCGCTTACCTATAGATACGGCGTTTTTGATCTCAAAGAAAAGCAGATCGTCTCAAATTTAGACGCGCGCCCGAGCGATTTAAAATTTATCACCCGCCAAGAAAACGGCCATCTTTTTTACAAGACCTATTTTAGCACGGACGGCGAGTTTTATTATCTCGTGCTAGCCAAAAAGCAAAACGCGGCTAGGATTCTATTCGTCGCGGCTCTAACTCTTGCCTTTGCGCTCGTGGTCGTATTTTTCGCGCTTTATTTGTCGTTTGTTAGCGGTATAAAGCCCTACAAAGACGCTAAAAAATATATGAATAATTTTTTTAACGACGCGATGCACGAGCTAAAAACGCCGCTGGGAGTCATCGGCATAAACCTCGAGATGCTAGGCCTTGATAACAAATACGTCACCCGCATGCGCTCGGCTCTAAAACAGATGCAAGTTACCTACGAGGACACCGAGTACTACATCAAGCGAGGATATATTTTATTTCCGCCAGAGATTTTAAATTTGAGCGAATTTAGCCTCGAACGAGCACGGTATATGCGCGGTATCGCGATGGCGAAAAATATCAAAATTTACGACTTTGTCGAGCCGAATTTACAAATTTTTATGAGCAAGATAGAGGCGGGCAGGCTGATCGATAACAACCTAAGTAACGCCGTAAAATACAGCCGCGAAGGAGGGATAATAAATTTACGTCTTTTTGAAAAAAGCGGCAAAATCATACTTGTAGTCGAGGACGAAGGCGAAGGTATAAAGGACACGAGTAAAATTTGGAAACGCTACGTTAGAGACGAGGGTGTGCAGGGTGGCTTTGGACTAGGGCTAAACATCGTGCAAAGTATCTGCGTGAAAAACGGCGTGGAGTATGGCGTGAAAAGCGAACTGGGTAAAGGTAGCGTCTTTACCTACAAATTCTCGCCATACTCAAAAAGCTTGCTTGACTAGTCAAACCAAACGCCCAGCTTTGCTAAATTTCGCTCTTTCGAGTCAGAGTTAAAATAAATCACGAAATATCCCACTCGCTCGCCCTTTGCATCGTTCATCGGCTGGACGGTAAAGGCGTGTGAATCCGTCTGATAAAATACGCCGCTTTTAAATTTTATATCCTTTAGCATTGGCAAGACGTTTAAATTTGCGTAGCTCTTATTTATAAAATGAAAGCCGTCGATGATGCCCTCGTCGCTGCTGTTTTGATACGGCGAGTCGGCGCTAGCGTCGAGTAGTACGAAAAGTCCGAGTCTTTGCTGTGCAAAAAAGTCGCTCAAATGCTTAAAATCAAGCAGCACTTCGATACTGCCGAGCATCATTTTGTCCTCAAATATCGGCGCGACCGACCTAATGAAAACTCCGGCGCGACCGACCTCGATGCCTGCTGCTACGCCGTTTTTAGCTTCGGCTAGCAGGTGGCGAAAGCTCGTTAGATCGTCGTTATACATCGGTATCCAGCTCCTAGCAAAGCTCCTCATTTCAGGCGTGTGGATGTGAAATTTGGCGTTTTCGTAAATCGGCACCTTGCTTAGCGTTTTGGTAAATTCGCCAAGCGTCTCTAGGCACATCTGACGATTATTTTGGCTCATGCATTTTTTCACGTGCTCGTTTTGCGCTAGCAGCGTCGCCACCGTCATCGCGGAGAGTTTTTCCTCTTCTATGTTTTTATTTAAAATTTGCGTTTGAAAGTCGAGAAATTTTTTGATATTTTCCGTCTGCGTCTGCTCGTCCCAGCGCGCCTTATAAACCATTAAAACGCCTGCTACTACGAGGATAGCGAGCGTTAGAAGTATTTTTTTATTCACGGGTTTTGCCTAGCTCGAGCGCTAAAATTTGAGAAAATTCGGCAAAATCAGGCAAATTTAGCTCGCTCTCGCGCTGCTTTTTGCCCCACATAGACTCGGGGAAAAAGCTATCGCTCTCAAACCTCGCCATCACGTGAAAATGCACGCGCGGCACGTAGTTTGCAAAGCTTGCAATGTTTATTTTGGTTGGATTATAAAATTTTCTCATTACTTTTTCGGCCGTTAAAACTGCTTCAAAAACTCTTTTTTGCGTCGCTTCGTCGCAGTCGGTTAGCTCCTTAAACGGCGTTTTGGTAAAAATTTTTACCCACGGTATCTCGCTCGTTTCTCGCTCGACTAAAATCAGCTCGTCTTCAAAAATCATTTTAAGCTCCTTTTTGATAGCGATTTTAGCCAAATTTGAATTTTAATCTTTTTAAATTTATACTTCAGGCATTTTGGCTTCGGCGCTTTACGGCGGTAAATTTATAAAATTTGAAAGGAAATTTGAGTTTATGAGATGTTTTATTTTGCTTGCGTTTTTTGCGGCGCTGGCTTTTGGCGGCGAGCTGGCTGATCTTAGCAAAGAGTGCAAGAAGGGAAACGATGAAATTTGCAAAAGGCTCTCGTTCGCGATTAAAAATTTAGAGCTTGCCTGCGATGAAGGCGGCGAGAAAAACGCGATGTATTGCGCGGGACTCGGGTATTTTTACGAGTTTGATAAGGTATTTACAAAAGCCGTGCGATACTATGACAGGGCTTGCGGGCTTGGCGCGGACAAAGCCTGCGTGTATCTGGGGCTGCTTTACCAAAGCGGGCATGGAGCGGCGCAAGATCACAAAAAGGCAAACGAGCTTTTTGCTAAAGCTTGCGAAAAAGGCGTAGGCGAGGGGTGCGCGAGCCTAGCGTATAGCTACGGCAAGGGGCTTGGCGTCTATCCTGACGGCAAAAAAACGAACGAGTTGTTTGCTAAAGCCTGCAAGCTAGGCGAGGAAACGGCGTGCTATAATCTCGCTCTAAGCTACGCGCTAGGTGGCGGCGTAGAAAAGGACGCGGCAAAGGCGGCGCAGATGTATGCGGCCTCTTGCGAGCGCGGGCACGTAGACTCTTGCGCCGATCTTGGGGTTTGCTATTTTAAGGGCATGGGCGTAGAAAAGAATAAAAACGCCGCCAAAGAACTTTACGATCGGGGTTGCAAGCTCGGGGAATTTAGCGCGTGCCAGTATCTAAAAAATTTGCGTTGAGGTAAGTAGGCAAATAGGCTTTATTGCTGTAAATTTAAAAATACAGCTAGCGCAGAGAGGTCTAGAGCTATTTGTGCAATTTTGCTTTTGAGCTAGCAGAAATGGTCGGAATAATCCGCCACAACTAACATTAAAAAGCAAAATTTAGCGCCAAAATTAAAATAGCGTGGGCGTGCAAATCCAAAATAAATTTGACGCCCGTAGCTAAATTTACCGCTTAAAGTCGTGAATTTGTATATTGGCGCCATATTTTTTGCAAAGCTCGCTTACTTTTTCTTTTAGCCTTTCCTCGTCATAGCAGATGAGATCGATGTATGCGTACCTCTGCCCGGTTGCGCCGCCGATTATCTCCAAAAACGAGCCGCAGCTCTCTAGCTCCTCGTCCTCGATTTTATTTCGCAGATCAAAGCCTGCCTGTACGTCGCCGCCGTTACCTATGCTAAGAAAGCAAAATTTGATGCCAAGCTCGAAAGCTTCATTGTAGATGTCGCGCTCGCCGTTTAGGTACTGATTTACGATGCTCGTTAGGCAGGTGGTGCCTACGATCACGTCCTCACGCACCTCGCTTCCGCGCGGCTCCATCTCATAGCTGAAAAAATCTTCAGCGGCTCGCACGCGGCTTTTTCGCCGAATTTCTCATCGACCAGATCGGCAAATTCGTTTAGCGGCACGCCGTTTTCTTTGGGCTCGGATAGCACCTCAAGCTCGCCCAAGGTATTTATGATCGCCGTTTCGCCGATCATATTGTCAAGCAGGATAAAGCTAAGGTTATAAGCCTTGCCCTCATCCTGCGCGAGCAGAGCCGCTAGGTTTTCGTTGTAAATTTTAATATCCACGTCGCTTTCGTTAAACTGCGCGTAGATCATCGACTCCTCGGCGCTTACGTTGGTGCCATACATCTCTATCCCGCCGATACCTCGCGGCGCGCGCGGCTTTCCGAGCGTGCAGAGCATTTTGGATTCGAGCTGCTTTGGCATAGCGTTTTTGATGAAGCTTAGCCAAAATAGGCGATGCCTCATACCCTCAGGAGTTAGCACCAGATCGAGCTTATCGTCCACGAGCCCCGTCATAAAATAAGGCTCGGCAAGGCAGATACGAAGCTTCTCGTCCGTCTTTTGCATCGCCTTTTCAAACTCTTTTGCCGCCAGATCAGCCTTGATCTCATCTACCACGCCGCTAAATTCCGCCCAAAATTTATCCACTCTGCCAGCAAAAGTGCTTGGAATTTGCGCTTTTTCAGCCTTTTTACCAAAACTAAATAACCCCATATTTTCTCCTTAAATTAAATTTTACTCGCATTATATAGTTAATTAATTTACCTTACGTACACTGAAAGCAACCACCCAAAATCTCGCATTTCTCGCAAATTTGCACGTATATGACCCCTTCGCCCTCTATCATCTCGCCAAATGGGATTTGCGCTAGGTGCTTCATTGTCCCGCCGCAACTAGGGCAGAGCAGATACTCGGCGTCCTGCACCCACTGCGGATAGCCACCCACGGTCGTATCAAGCTCGCTAAAGCAGCCGTAAAACGGCGACACTTCGCCACCAAGTTTAAATTTCATACCGCACAGACGCGCAAAATCCTCCTGCGAAAAGTAGTTTTCGTCAAAGCCTTCGCCATCATGGCTTAGCTCTATCTCGCCGTCTGCGCCGCGTTTGCAAAAATATCTGACCGAACCGACGCAGGTCGGGCAGCAGCGAAATATCGCGTCGTGCTTTAAATTTAAAAACGCAAGCCGCGGATCGGATGCCTTTAGACGCAGCATATCAAGTATCTCGCAGCCGCAAAACTCGCACTTTTGGCCTGTAGGTTCGCCGATTTGTACGGGCTCATCCGTGTTTTGGTTTGAGTTTAAATTTGCGCTTTGGCTCGCGCGCTTGCCATCTTTTATGCGCACCGCGGTAAGACATTTATCAAAAACGAGCGATTTTCGCTCGCCCGTCTCGTCAAACGCCCAGCCGCCGATTTTTGCGTAAAATTCGGTACCCACGTAGAGTTTTTTGCGCCACGGCCGCGGGTTTTTATACAGCTCGTAAAAAAGCTCAGCCGTCTGCTCGCCGCCCTGCCAGGCAAGCGCGCAAAGTAGGTGGTTTAGCACGTTTTTGGAGTTGTCCTCTAGCGAGTTTAGTTTTGTTATGAGTGCGTCTTTTACGTCGTCCGGCGCGCCGAAGTAGAGCTCTGGCGGATAGTAAATTTCCTTTGCCGCCGCAGCTCGCGCGATCCTTGGATCGTGGATGCTCAGCAGGCTAAAAAGCGCCCAAAAATCATTGCAAATCTCATCCCATTTTTCGATCTCGTCGATACGATCCGCGATTTTTAAGATCATCGCTTCTACTTCGTCCGCGCTTAAGTTTAAAATTTCATCCCGCCTCTGCCTTTGGCTGCACGAGTGGCAGATGCCGTCAAAATATATCGTGTTTTCGCCGCATTTTGGGCATAGATGAGCGCCCATATTTTGCTCCTTTGAGTTTAAATTTCGTCAAATTTTATCAAATTTTGCTGCTTTTAGCGAGCGAGCGCGGTTTTAAATTTGACTCCGTTTGCCTGCGCCAAATTTATCTATATCCGTAAATTTTTAGCCCGCTTTTGTCTATTTCATAGTCAAATTTGCCCGCCTTTGTCATGGTGTCCAGCACTGCTTCAAGCGGATTTGGGATAAAATTTGAGGCAAGCTTTTCGGTTCTGTTCATGCGCGTTTGCTTGTAAAATTTAGGCACGAAAACCCAGTGTAAGTCTTTAAACAAAATAGCTCCGTTGGCGCAATCAAAATACCCGTCCTGTAAGCACCCAAAACCGCAGACGAGCGCGATCTCCTCCTTGCCCGATAATAGCTTTACGCGTATGTCCTTGCAACCCGAAGCTTCTAAAATTTCGCAGAGCTTAAGCCATTTTGCATCGTTCATCAGCGACGTGAGGCGACCCGCCTTTTTATCTAGCCTTTTTTGATAAATTTCATATTTTTCGTTTAAATTTTGCATGATACTCCCGGGCGCCGATAAATTTGTATTTAAATTTAGAATAAAATTTGAGAGAAATTTAGGCGGGCAACCTCTCGCCCAAATTTGCAGATTAGGATTAAAAGCGAAATTTAGCGTCGTCCGTCAAATTTCGCCTATTAAATTTACTCTACCGTTACGCTTTTAGCGAGGTTTCGCGGCATATCTACGTCGTTGCCCAGTCTCACAGCGATCTCTAGTGCAAAAAGCTGCAGGATGATCATCATCTCGAAAAACTCGCTCATCGGGTGAGCCTGCTTGCTAGTTTTGATAAAATCGTCGCTAAGCTCGAACTCCTCGGGGCTGATAGCAAGTATATAGGCATCGCGTGCGGCTAGCTCTTCGACGTTGCTCTTGGTTTTTTCGTAAAGGACGGTTTGCGGCATCAGCGCGATCGTAAAGAGCCTCTCGTCGGCAAGTGCGATAGGACCGTGCTTCATCTCGCCGGCTGGATAGCCCTCAGCGTGCAGATATGAGATCTCTTTGAGCTTTAGCGCGCCTTCGAGTGCTAGCGGGTAGAATATATCTCGCCCGATGAAAAAGAAGCCGTGGCCGTGCAAATAGTGCTTGGCTAGGCGGCGGATACGCTCTTGCGGCTCTTTGCTGATGTTTAAAATTTGCGGAACGTGCAGGAGTGCTGCGATCTCATTTTTTAGCTCTTCTTTGCTTATAGAGGCTTTAGCTTGCGCGATTTGCAGCGCCAGCATCCACAGCGTTACTACTTGCGTGGCGAAGGCTTTGGTGCTGGCTACGCCCTTTTCGATGCCGGCGCGAGTTAGCAGCGTGTCGTCTGCTAGGCGCACGATCGAGGAGTTATCGACGTTGCAGATGGCTAGCGTCTTTAGCCCCGCTTGCTTGGCGATTTTTAGCGCCTCTAGGGTATCGGCGGTTTCGCCGCTTTGCGAGATGACGATAAAAAGAGCGTTTTTGTTTAGTTTCGGGCGTCTATAGCGAAATTCGCTCGCGATCTCGACCTTGGCTCTCGTGTCTGCTAGCCTCTCAAAAAGATAGCTAGCGGTAAGGGCTGCGTGGTAGCTCGTGCCGCATGCGCAAATCACGATATCGTCGATATTTCGTAGATACTCGTCGGTTAAATTTTCAAGCCCTACCGCATCCTCTTTGACGCGTCCCATTAGAGTTTCTGAGACTACCGCGCTTTGTTCGTAGATCTCTTTTTCCATGAAAAAGCGGTAACCCTCTTTTTGCGCGTAGCTTTTATCCGCAGGCAGCGCGGCAAAGCTCGGGCTTAGTTTTTTTTCGTCTTTAAAAACCGCGATCTCGTCAATGCTAACAAATCCGTAGCTTTTGTCGTCCAGGTAGCACACCTCTTTGGCTAGGCCGATCAGCGGGGCGTCGGAGGAGGCGAAAAATACCTCTTTGCCCTCGCTTTTGCCGATAGCTAGCGGCGCGGCGTCCTTGGCGAAGAAAATTTTGCCAGGAGCCGTTTTGGTGATAAGCAGCGTCGCGTATGCACCGTGTAGGCGCGCTACCGTGGCTTCGTATGCCTTAAAAGGCTCGCCGATAGTTTTTAAATTTTCCTCAAAAAGATGCACGATAACCTCGGTGTCGGTTTGGCTAAGGAAGTTAACGCCCTTTGCCTCAAGCTCCTCTTTTAGCTCTTTGTAGTTTTCGATGATGCCGTTATGAACGACGAAAGAGTGCTCGCCAAGGTGCGGGTGAGCGTTGATCTCGGTAGGTTTGCCGTGCGTAGCCCAGCGCGTGTGTCCGATCGCGACGCCCTCGCCGCTAGAGCTAAAGCCCTCTGATTTTTTGGCTAAATTTTCAAGCTTGCCGATGGCTTTAAAAAAGGCGATCTCCTGTGCGCATTTGTCGCAACCGCCCTCTAGGCTCATCACTGCCATGCCTGCGCTATCGTAGCCGCGGTACTCAAGCTCTTTTAATCCGTTTAAAATAAACTCTCTTTTTTCTCTATTGCCGACGTAACCGACGATTCCGCACATGTTTACTCGCTTTCTAATAATTTTAAAATTTCGCCCAGATCCACGCCCTCGCGCTTTTCGATAAGTAGCAAATTTCGCGTCCTGTTTTTTACGGTTTGGATTCTGGCGTTGGCTATTTTTACATCAAATTCCTTAAAAACTCCCAATACGTAAGCCATCAGCCCGCGCTGATCTTTTGCGTTTATGCCCAGCTTTGCGTACTCTTGCGAGTGGTTTGGGTCGAAATTTAGCTCGCCTTTTAGTATTATCGGACGATTTATCTGCGCTGAGGCGCCACTTTTTAGCGAGATTTCGATGAGGTTTTTTAGGGTTTCTAGTTCGCTTGATTTTACGTTTTTGTTAAACTCTAGCTTGACGTAAAATTTATCGTCAAACAGCTCGAAAATCTCCATAAAACCAAGATCAAGGTGTGCCAAAGACGAGAGCAAAACGGCTAAATTCGGATAGTTTTGCGCGTAAATTTCGATGCTTAAGCTTTGGTGATTTTGTACTTGCACGCTTAGTTTATCCGCACTTTGCGCGACTTGAGCGATAGCGATGATATCTGCTGGTTGGTATTTAGCAAAGAGCAAATTTGAACGGATAGCGAAAATTTTTTCTTTCAAATTTTCGCTTAAGGCCGCAAATTTAGCGTTTCTCCTGATGCTGAGCTCCTTTTTTACGCGCCTTGAAGCCTCATCAAGCAGATTTTCATCCTCAAAGCTTTGCAAACAAATGCCGTAAAGCTCGCGCAAAAGTCGCGCCAGATAGGGCGTATAGAGCTTTTCGTCGGTCGCGTTTATCACGCAATAAGCGACGATGTAGGAGAGTTTTAGCGTTTGCGGGTCGCCAAGCTTTGAGATAAAGCTAAAAATCGTACGCTGATCATAGATGTCCTCGCGGTTTGCCACGTCGTTCATCAGCGTGTGGTAGCGCACGAGCGTAATGCCGATATTTACGGCTTTTGCGCTCAAATTTAGCTTTGCGGCGTAGGCGCGAAAGATATTTGAGCCCACGACCGAGTGATCGCCGCCTAGCCCCTTGCCTGCGTCATGTAGCAGCAAAGCTAGCTTTAGCAGCGTTCGCCCCTCGACGCAAAGCTCGTCGTAGAGCGATTTTATGAATTTATCTTTGATATTTTCGGCAAATTTGACGCTTAGCACGCAGTGCTCGCCGACGCTAAATTTATGATAGCCGTCAAATTCGGCCAAATTTACGGCGTGTTCGAGCGGCTTAACTAAAACAGGCAAAATCTCCGCGTCCAAAAGTGCCTTGATAATGCAGTGAGCGTGGTTTCGCATCAAAATTTTTCTAAAAAGCGCGAGCGAATCCTCGGCGTCCTCTTTGCTGATTTGCGCGCGTTTTAGGTAAAAGATTGTTCCGACGTCAAATTTATATTCCGCATCGCCGAGAGCCAAAAGCTGTTTTAGCACTGCATTTAGCGGCCTAGCGCGGACGTGTAGCGGGACATAAATCGTATTTTCAAACCTATAAAATCCATTTTTTAGCCGCGCGGCTCGCAGCTCGCTAAATTTCGCCTCGCTTTTAAATTTGCTCCTATAAAAGCTAGAAACCAGATAGCGCGAAAAAACCGCGACTGAGTGCATGCAGGAAAAGAGCTTTTGCGAGATGACGCTGCTATTTTCTTGCGTTTTTTTGGACTTGGTTTGCATGAGCGCGGTGATCTCGTTTAGCTTTGCGGGGGCAAAAACGTCCGAGCCTAGGGTTAAATTTTGCGCCGATTTTACGCAAAGGATAAAATCTGTCGCCAAATTTAGCGCACTAAGCTCCTTTTCGTCGATAAATTTTAGAGCCTGCGAGCGCATGCTGATCTCGTTTTCAAAGCCGTTTAGGGCGCAGTTTAGATAGTAGATGTCGTTCGTGCCGCCTAGATCGTTTTTTAGATCAGGTTCTTGCTTTATGTTTGGGATATCGTTAAAGGCGCTCAGATTTTTGGCGTAAAATTTGAGATTTTCCTGTGCGTTAAACTCGCGCGTTTCGTAGATCTGTGAGCGAGCGGCTTTGTAGAGCGTACGCGAGCCGCAGATGTAGCGGATACGGCTAAATGCGGCCTTTGCTTTGTGGTCGTTTTTGTGCGCTTCGAAAATCTCGTCCAGCTCGCAAATTTTGATATTTAGCTTTAAATTTGAGCTCTCAAGCGCGGCGACTAGCTTTTTTAGTATAAATTTGACGTTAAAGCCCGCGTTCTCTTTAAAGACGATTAAAATCTCTAAAACCGAGCTTGTGGAGATGAGGTTGTCGGCGTATTTTTCGGTAGCGATGACGCAAAACGGGATAAAATCTACGTCCGGGTTAAAGTCCGCGAAAATCTCGTCCAAAACCCGCGCGCATAGAGCTTTTATGAGCTCGTCGCTTTGCTTTGCGATGAAATTTGCAAAGCCCTTGCCCTGAAGCTTTTTTAGCTGCGAGGCCAAATTTGCGCCGCCCAAAACGCCGCTTAAATTTCCTTTTAAAGCCACTTTTTTACCGCCGTCTTTTTGTGTAAATTTTATCCGATGATACTAAAATTTTGCAAAAACAAAGCTTTTTTAACATATAATCGCCGTTTAATATCTATTTTCGGAATAAAATTTGACAAATTTAATAGAAAAACTCCAAAGCGGCGAACGTCTGGACGCGGACGAATGCGCCGGCTTGTACGACCTAGACCTTTTTACGCTGGGTAAATTCGCAAACGCCAAACGGCAAAAACTGCACGGTAAAAAGGTATTTTTTAACGTAAATCGCCACATAAATCCTACCAATATCTGCGCGGACGTGTGTAAATTTTGCGCATTTTCGGCAAACCGCAAAAATCCAAACCCATACACGATGAGCCACGATGAAATACTAGAAATCGTCGAAAAAAGCGTCGCCGGCGGCGCAAAAGAGATACATATCGTCTCTGCGCACAACCCCGATACCTCATGGCAGTGGTATTTGGAAATTTTTAAAAAAATAAAAGAAAAATACCCGCAAATCCACGTCAAAGCGCTAACTGCGGCGGAGGTTGATTTCCTCTCGCGAAAACACAGCCTTAGCTACGAAGAAGTCGTGGAAAAGATGCTTGAATACGGCGTGGATAGCATGCCTGGCGGCGGAGCGGAGATCTTTGACGAAGAGGTTAGACGTAAAATCTGCAAAGGCAAGGTGAGCTCGGAAAACTGGCTCAAAATCCACCGTCTTTGGCACGAAAAAGGCAGAGAAAGTAACGCTACGATGCTGTTTGGCCACGTAGAAAGCAGGCAAAACCGCATCGATCATATGCTAAGGATTCGAGGTTTACAGGATACAACGGGCGGATTTAACGCCTTTATCCCGCTTGTTTATCAGCGCGACAATAACTATCTAAAAGTGGAAAACTATCCCGGCTCGGCCGAAATTTTAAAAACATTTGCGATATCGCGCCTGGTGCTTGATAATGTCGCGCACATAAAGGCGTACTGGGCGACCTCGACTATAAATTTAGCGATGGTCGCGCAGGAATTTGGCGCTGATGATTTAGACGGCACGATAGAAAAAGAGAGTATCCAAAGCGCGGCTGGAGCGAAATCGGCAAGCGGTATGAGTCTTAGAAATTTTACCGATCTCATTCAGACGTCGGGATTTGTCCCCGTCGAGCGAGATAGCTTATACAACGAACTAAAAATTTACGATAACTAAGGAGGCGGAATTGGATTTTTTTAAACTCAAGCAAAACGGCACTAGCGTAAAGACCGAGTTTAGCGCGGGGCTCACGACCTTTTTAACGATGATGTACATCGTGCCGGTAAACGCGATAATCATGAGCAAAACGGGTATGCCGATGGACGCACTCATCACGGCTACAGCGCTCATCACGGTGATCGCTACCGTGCTAAACGGTATATGGGCGAACACGCCGGTGGCCATGAGCGTGGGAATGGGACTAAACGCGTATTTTACCTTTGGTCTGGTGCTTGGTATGCAAATACCGTGGCAGACGGCTCTGGGCGTAGTTTTCATCTCGGGTATAATTTTCGTCGTGCTATCTTTTACAAATTTTAGAATCTGGGTCTTAAAATCAATCCCCGATGACGTCAGACGCTCGATAAGCGCGGGCATAGGCGCCTTTATCGCCTTTGTGGGGCTTCAGCAAATGGGCGTAGTCGTAAATAACGACGCCGTGCTGGTCGGACTTGGAAATTTAAAAGATCCAAACGTTATTTTGGGCTTTGTGGGACTATTTTTCGTTATACTTTTTTGGGCGTGGAAGGTTAAGGGCGCCTTTATCATCGCTGTATTTACGACCTCGGTGGTCGCTTGGATTTTTGGTATCGCGCCGTATCCGAAAGAATTTATCTCGCTACCGGCTTCGATCTCGCCAATATTTTTAGAGCTTGATATCATGGGCGCGCTATCTTTCGCGCTGCTTCCGGTGATCGTTACATTTTTCGTAACCGATCTTTTCGACTCTATCGGCACGCTAGCTGGCGTGGGAAATAGGGCGGGAATCTTTGACGAGAGCAACCAAAAAGGCGTCGAAAAACTAGAAAAAACCCTCGAAGCCGATGCGGTAGCTACGGTAGCCGGCTCGTTAGTAGGCGTTAGCACTACGACGTCGTTTGCCGAGAGCGCTAGCGGCGTAGAAGAGGGCGGCAAGACGGGACTAACGGCGGTATTTTGCGGACTATTTTTCGTGCTTACGATTTTTATGCTGCCGCTTTTTAAAGCCATCCCTTCAAACGCGATATATCCGATACTCGTGATGGTGGGCGTGCTGATGTTTAGCGAGCTTGGAAATATAAATTTTAAAGATCCGGCTATAGCCGTATCGACATTTTTGATAGTTATTTTGATGCCGCTTACGTACTCGATCACGACTGGACTTTCGTTTGGATTTATGGCGTATTTGCTGGTTCGTATCATGAGGCGCGAGTGGGAATACGTAAATATCGGCGTCATCGTGCTTGCGCTCATTAGTTTCATAGTATTTTTAGTGCATTAAGGAGAGAATATGCTGAAGTATCCATTCGAGGAATTTCATAAAGACGTAAAAATAATGGCGCAAGATATCAAAGAAAACTTTGGGCCCGAGGTGATTTTGGCAATCGCTCGCGGCGGGCTTACTTTGGGGCACTTTTTAGCAAGCCTGTTAAATAACCGCAATCTTTTTACGCTAAACTCAATCCACTACGAAGAGACTAAAAAGCTCGACACCATCGATATCTTTAACATCCCTGATCTATCTAAATTTAATAAAATTTTGATAGTGGACGATATGATTGATACGGGCGAGAGCATGATAGCTATCAAGCAAGAGCTTTTAAAACGCTTCCCGCATATTAAGCTAAAGATCGCGACTATCTTTTATAAACAAAAAGCGCTTTTGTTGCCCGACTTTACGGTAAAAGAGGCGCACGAGTGGATAGAGTTTTTCTGGGAAGAGCAAATTTAAGCCCTAAATTTAGCATGCTACGCTCGGAAACGTTTTTACTTTTTATCATCTGCCTTATAGATTTTTGTTTTTTATCGTATGCGATTAGCACGCTTAGCATTAGCTACTACGAGGCGGATGCGTTTTATAACTCGCCTAAAATTTCAGCCGTTTTGGCTAGAGCTTCGGTTGAGATTTTCGGACAAAACGACTATGCTTTGCGCCTTCCTTTTGTTATTTGCCACATTTTTAGCGTCGCTCTACTCTACAAGGTATCAAAGCAAATTTTAAAACGTAAATTTGACCGAGTAGTAAGCGCGGTCGTGTTTATACTGCTTCCTGCGACGATGGCGTCGGCGATCTTGGTAAACGACGCCGGCATCATAATCGCGCTCTCGCTTTTGAGTATTTATCTTTATCAGCTGCGCAAAATGCTAGCTTTTTACGCGCTTTTATGTGTGTTGCCTTTTATTAGCGGCGCATTTTTGGTTTATTTTTCGGCTATTTTTGCATTCGGCGTTTATAGGCGCGACGCTAAGATGGCGTGGACCTCGGCGCTACTTTTCGCGCTTTGTTTTTATCTTTATGGATTTAACTCCGGCGGCAAGCCTAGCGGTCATTTGCTTGATACCGTAAGCATCTTTGCCGCCGTATTTTCGCCTCTTATTTTCATTTATTTCGTATATGCTATGTATAGAATTTGGATAAAAGAGGCTAAAAATTTACTCTGGTTCGTTTGTATAACGGCGTTTTTATTTTGCTTGGTTTTATCTATCAGACAGCGCTTAGAGCTCGAAAACTACCTGCCTTTTTGCATTATTTCCGTACCGATTTTGGTTCGGGTATTTTTTAGCTCGTACCGCGTGAGACTACCGATGTTTAGACGTGGGTATAAAATTTTAGCTTCATTTGCCGTGGTTTCTTTGCTCGTTGGGTTTTTGTTTGTGCTTTTTAACGAAATGCTTTACGGCGTGCTAAAAAATCCGACCAAGCATTTTGTTTACAGATATCACGTAGCAAAAGAGCTTGCAAGGGAGTTAGAAAACGAAGGTGTGGAAAAAATTTTCACAGACGATAAAAAGCTAGCCTTGAGACTTAAATTTTACGGCATAGATACACAGCCGGACTCAAATTTGCGATTAGTAATTTTGGACCAGAAAGATAATTATGGTAATATAGCGGTCTATAAATTTGGCGTAAAAATCGCAAATTTTAAAATTATAAAAGATGATTAGGGGATAAATTTAATGAAAAAAGCCTTTACTATGCTAGAGCTTGTTGTTGTGATTGTAGTAATAGGAATAATAGCCGCCGCTGCGCTACCAAGAATCAACGATGATCATATCGCCGAAGCTGCCGATCAAGTTATGTCGCATATCCGCTATACTCAGCACCTAGCTATGCAGGATAGCAAATTTGACCCTACTGATGCCAACTGGTTTAGAAGGAGATGGAGCATAACTTTTACTCAGGCTGCATTTTGCGGGGGTGCAAACGAATGGAGATATAGCGTATACCATGACGATGGAAATACGACAGGTAATTTAAATTCGGCAAACGAAGTTGCAAGAGATTCATTAGATCCGAGTAAATTTATGAGTTCAGGATGGGCTGGTATCGCGGGTGCTGATTGCGCAAATGTCAGCAATAAATATAATTTGACGACAAATTTTGGAATAACTAATGTTCAATTTCGCGGTGTGTGTGGACAGGCTGGTCTGCAGACTTTATCTTTTGATGAATTTGGAAGACCTATGAGAAGTGTAAGTACTCCTAATGGCGGTGGTGCAACTAGGGGTTATAATAGGTTGGTTTACAATGGACAAAACTGTCAAATAGTTTTGACTACGGCACGAAGAACCGCAACTATAACTATAGCACCTGAAACCGGTTTTGTACAGGTTGCTTTTGCAAACCGTCCATAAATTTAAAAATTATACAATTTTGGTTCATTCCTTCAGCTTCTTTTAAGCATATTGCTTGTATAATTCGAGCTCACGAATTGAG
>NZ_CALHVM010000043.1 GCF_938039205.1 uncultured Campylobacter sp. | reverse complement strand
TAAAATCGCGCGGATTTTAGCTGATTTTAAATTTTGCGTCAAATTTTGGAATTTTAGCTGTAACTCTTGACATTACAACAAAATTTTATTATACTTCGCTCATCGGTTGTAAGTTATATCATTACAACAAATTTCTAAGGAGAAAAAGATGTCAAACTACAAGATCGTTTCAACGAAAAATGCGCCGAGAGTCGAGCTGAAAGACGCTCTAAATTTAAGCGGCTGTGAGCTCTCTATCAACGAGCTTCCGGCAAACGTGAGCGTGCCTTTCGTGCATTCGCACAAGCAAAACGAGGAGATTTATTTGGTGCTAAAAGGCAGCGGTACGCTTTTTATAGACGGCGAGGAGAAGGCGGTCGGTGAGGGCGACGCGATCCGCATCGATCCTGACGGCAAAAGGTGCTTCAAGGCGGGCGCGCAGGGGATGAAATTTATCTGCATCCAGACCAAACGCGGCAGCCTGGAGCAGTACACTAACGGCGACGGCGTGATAAACGACGATGTAAAGCCGAGCTGGCTGTAAATTTCGCAAGGCGCGCGACAAACGCGAGCGTAAATTTTAAACTGTGAGGCGCGGCAGACAGCGCCAAATGTGCGAGAGTTAGTTGTAGCGCTACGCGAGCGAGCAAATAAAATCAAATTTAAAGGAGAAACAATGAAAGTAGCAATCATCGGAGCAAATGGAAAATCAGGTAGCGCGCTAGTCGCGGAGGCGCTAAAGCAAGGCTACGACGTTACGGCGATCGTGCGAAACAAAGAGTATAAAAACGGCGACGTAAAAGTCGTTTATAAAGATGTTTTGGAGCTAACGAAGGCCGATCTAGTGGGCTTTGACGCCGTTATCAGCGCATTTGCGGCATGGACGCCCGAAACATTCCCGCTTCATAAAAAGGTAGCAAAACACCTAGCAGACGCGCTTAGCGGCACAAAAACAAGGCTACTAGTCATCGGCGGAGCGGGTACGCTATACGTGGACGATAAGCAGACGATGGTTATGGATACGCCAAGCTTCCCTGCTGGGTACATGGGCGTCGCAAAGGCTACGGCGGAGTCGTTTTTCGAGCTAAAAGGCAGAACTGATGTGCTTTGGACTTACGTAAGCCCGGCCGGCGAATACGACGATCAGGGCGCTCGCACGGGCAAATACGTCCTTGGCGGCGATAATCTAATCCTAAACTCCAAAAACGAGAGCTACATCAGCTACGCAGACCTCGCACTTGCGGTCATAGACGAGCTAAAAAACGGCGCTTTCGTGCAAAAGCGCTTTACCGCCGTCGGCGAGAGAGCGTGAGCTTAAATTTTTGCGTAATTTAGCTAAAATAACGCCGCACGAAACTAACGTGCGGTTTTAAATTTAAATCAAGGTCGGCTATGCAAATAGGACAAAAATTTTCCATCGCTATACATATATTGCTTAGCTGCGAGTTTTTTAAGGACGAGAAAAACACGAGCGAGTTTTTGGCCGGTACGATCGGCACGAACCCCGTCATCGTGCGAAATATAATCAGGCTTTTAAAATCGGCAAATTTAATAAACGTGAGTGCGGGCACGGGCGGTGCGAGCCTAGCTAAAAAGCCTGATCAAACCACGCTTTTTGATATATTTTCGGCGGTAAACGAGGGCGAAAAGGGTATCTTTAAAATCCACAAAAACTCCCCGCCGCCTTGTCCGCTAGGAGGCAGGATCGAGGCGCTTTTGATGCCTAAATTTAGCTCCGCGCAGCAAGCGATGTTTGATAGCTTGGCGGGCGTAAATTTGCAAAATTTGCTAGACGAACTGGCGGCTAAAAACTAAAATTTGCGCCTTTTAATTTTTTCTCGCTTTAAATTTAATCCGTAATTTAAAAAACAGAAGTGTTTGTAGTTTAAGAAAAATTTACTTATAATTCACGGATTAAATTTAAAGGAGATTTCGTGCAACCAAACGCTAAACGCGGAATAGTTCAGAAATATTTCGAAGCGAATTTGCTTTTAAAAATTTTAGCCGGGCTTATTTTGGGCGCCGTTTGCGGCATCATTTTTCAAGACGCAAAGGACGCGATAGTTATCCTAAAGCCTTTTGGCGACGTATTTATAAGGCTTCTTAAGATGATCATCGTGCCTATCGTTATGGCTTCGCTGATCGTGGGCTGTAGCTCCATCTCGCCTTCCGATCTTGGCAGAGTAGGGGCAAAGGTGCTGATTTTTTACATATTGACGTCGTTTTTAGCTATCATAGTAGGGCTTGCGGTCGGGCTTATCTTGGAGCCGGGAGCAGGGCTACATATAACCGGCAGCGGCGACGTAGCCGGCAAAGCCGCAAATGCGCCTAGCATGTCGTCGATACTCGTAAATTTATTTCCCACTAACCCTTTTGAAGCTATTGCAAAGGGCGAAATTTTACAAATCATAACTTTTAGCTTATTTTTCGGCGTCGCGCTTTCGTTTTTAAAGGATAGTAAGGACGAGAGGCTTAGCAGGCTTGGAAATTTGATCTACGACGTATTTGACGGGATCAACCACATCATGTTTTACGTCATAAGATGGATCATGGAGTACGCGCCGTTTGGCGTTTTCGCTCTTATATTTATCGTATTTTCGCAGCAGGGCGTAAAGGCTTTCGGACCGCTTTTAGGCGTCACGGTTAGCGCGTATATCGGCTTTGCGGCTCAAATTTTCGTCGTTTATTTCTTGATTTGCTTGATCGTTAAAATCAATCCGTTTAAATTTCTAAAAAAAGTTCGATCGCCTATGCTGACGGCTTTTGTAACCAGAAGCTCGGGCGGAACGCTGCCTATCTCGATGAAAACGGCCGAAGAAGATATGGGTATCCCAAAGCAAATTTACGGATTTGCGCTTCCGGTTGGAGCCACCGTAAATATGAACGGCACGATCATATATCTAGGTATCTGCGCGATGTTTATCGCTAACGCCGTAGGCGTGGAGCTTGACTCTGGGGCTAAAATGACCATAATACTAACGGCCGTCCTTGCCGCCGTCGGAACTGCCGGAGTGCCTGGAGCGGGCGCGATAATGCTTTTGATGGTGCTTGAATCAGTCGGTCTAAAAGTCGAGGGCGGAAGCGCAGTAGCTGCGGCGTATGCGCTGATTTTGGGCATCGACGCGATCCTTGACATGGGGCGCACGTCGATGAACGTGACGGGAGATATGCTGGGCGCGCTAGTGGTGGCTAAAAATGAAAAAAAATTAGACGAAAGTAAGTGGGCGGATTAGAATTTAATAAATATTTAGATAAAATCGCTAAAAATTTAAAGGAAATATATGATTTTCATCGACGCTTGTTTAAAAAAACCGACGCCTTATACACCTGTTTGGATGATGCGGCAGGCTGGTCGGTATCTGCCCGAGTATATGCGAGTGCGCTCCGCGGCGGGCGACTTTTTATCACTTTGCAAGGATTATAAAAAAGCCAGCGAGGTCACGATCCAACCGGTTGAAATTTTGGGCGTCGATGCGGCGATACTTTTTAGCGATATCCTCGTCGTACCGCTAGAAATGGGCATGGATCTTAAATTTGTCCAAGGCGAGGGGCCGGTGTTTAGCTATCCGATCAAGACGAAAGATGATCTAGATAGGCTGGATGTTCAAAAATCAATTAAAAATTTAGACTACGTATATGATACGATCAAGCTAACGCGCGAAAATTTGGCGCAGGATAAAGCACTAATCGGCTTTTGTGGGGCACCGTGGACGATAGCTACGTATATGATCGAGGGCGGCGGGACGAAAACATATGCGGTTAGCAAGAAGCTTTTATATTCAAATCCCGAGTTTATGCATCAAATTTTAGCCAAGGTCACGGCCGCGCTCATAGGATATATGAAAGAGCAGATAAAAGCCGGCGTAAATGCGGTGCAAATCTTTGATAGCTGGGCGGCCGCGCTGGAGCATGAGGCATATTTTGAGTTCGGTTGGAAGTATATCATGGATATAGTTGATGCGCTTAAGGCCGAATTTCCTCAAATTCCGGTTATCGTTTTTCCAAAAGGCATAAGCGGATATCTGGATAAAATTTCGGGAAATTTCGATGTTTTTGGCGTAGATTGGAGTACTCCGATCGAGCTTGCCAAAGCAAAACTAAGCCCGAAATACGTCCTTCAAGGAAATATGGAGCCTACGCGCCTTTATAGCAAAGAGGCGATCGACGCGGGTGTGGAACGAATTTTGCAGACGATGAAAAACGCGCCGCATATCTTTAATCTCGGACACGGTATTTTGCCGGACGTTCCCGTAGAAAACGCGAAATATTTTATAAAACGAGTGCAAGAAAAAAGCGCAAGATAAAGGAGGAAAGATGAACAATCTGAGCATAAAACTTAAAATTTTAGTCATAGCTCTAGTCGGGCTAATAGGTCTTGGTATCATTAGCGCCTATATGTTAAACGGTATTATCAAAACTCGCGATAAAGCCGATTACAGCGAGCGTATAGTAGATACGATCATAAATCAAAACGACTTCATTCACGAGATGCAAAAAGAGCGCGGTTTTAGCTCTGGAGTGTTAGCCGGCGGAGATAATGCTAAACTCGTGGCTCAGCGCAAGAACGTGGATGCGGCGCTTGAGAAGCTTGCGGAAAAGAACGAAATAGCTCCGGAGATAGCTAGCATTCGCTCAGGCGTAGATCAAAGGAGCGGCGATAATCTAATCGGACGTATAACTAAAATACTAAGAAAAGAGGTAATCGCTATAAACGGGTATAGTGATAAACTAGAGCCTAGCCTCGTTGATGATTTAGAACGCATTATTATCGTCGGGGAGATAAAGGAATCGTTTGGTATCTTACGCGCTACGCTAAACGGAGTTTTTACTAAAAAAAGTATAAGCAAAGAAGACTACAACAAAGTAGTCGCCCTAAATAGCGTAATCAATAAATTTATGCAGGATTTCGACGATTACAATCCAAAAGAATTTAGCGCTGAATTTGATACTATCGCTAGAAAAAAGGCGGACTTTAATGATGCGATGAACATCATCAAAAACGTAGTCGCTACCGAGGATATATCATACGACCCCGCGACTTGGTTCTCAAAAATAACTCTATCTATAGATGCGATGAGGGAGCTAGAGCTAAAGCTATTAAGCGATATGAAAAATGCAGCCTCGCAGGTAAAAAGTGAAGTGACGGCACAGCTCGTATTTAGCGGTATTGTTATCGCCGTGTGCGTGCTTTTGATGTTGCTGGCTTCTATCATAATCGGTAAAAATTTAATCTCAGGTATTGATCAGACTAAAAACGGCCTTGTGAGATTTTTCGAATTTTTAAACAATAAAACCGACAAAGCCGAAACGTTAGAGCGCAGCGGAAGCGACGAGATCGGACAGATGAGTACGCTAATAAACGAAAATATCAGGCAAATCGAGGCAAATCTCGCCGAGCAAAATAGCTTCATAAAAGAGGCAAACGCATTTGTAGGGCAGATAGGCAAGGGCAACTATGTAGCCCAGCTAAACGCCGACACCTCAAATCCGGCTCTTAGCCAGCTAAAACAGACTTTTAAAGACCTACAAATCGCGCTAAAACAAGCCATAGCTGCAAACGGCGACGAGGTGTTAAATTTGCTAGAAAGCTTTAAAAAACAAGACTTCACGAAAAGACTCGACGATGAAGGCAAAGTAGCTGCCGGTATCAATGCTTTAGGCGAAGAGATAGCCGGTATGCTAAGGGCAAATTTAGAGCAGGCGCATACGCTTGAAGAAAAGGCCGAGTTTTTAGCTCGCTCGATGCAGCAAGTCACGCAAGGCGCTAATTCGCAGGCTAATTCGCTACAAGAGAGCGCCGCAGCAGTCGAGGAGATGAGTAGCTCTATGAATGCTATCAGCCAAAAGGCCGAAGACGTAACGCGCCAAAGCGAGGAGATCAAAAACATCATCGTCATCATCCGCGATATCGCCGATCAGACAAACTTGCTAGCGCTTAACGCAGCCATCGAAGCAGCGCGCGCAGGCGAACACGGCAGAGGCTTTGCGGTCGTGGCCGATGAGGTTCGCAAACTAGCCGAACGTACGCAAAAATCTCTCGGCGAAATCGAAGCCAACGCAAACGTGCTAGCTCAAAGCATCAATGAGATGAGCGAAAGCATCAGGGAGCAAAGCGAAGCTATCAATATGATAAATCAAGGCGTAGCCGAGGTCGATGAGCTAACTAAGCAAAACGTAAGGGTCGCAAACGATACGAGCGTCGTAACCGCCGAGGTAGACAGCATGGCAAAGGCGATAGTAGAAGACGTAAGACGTAAGAAATTTTAAGTTATTTTGGCGGTTTCTTATTTTTGCGCAGGAACCGTCAAATTTGACTTTATATATGATTTTTGAAGTTAACATAAAGCAAAATTTGAGCGAAACTAAATTTTCAAATTTTGCTTTATGTCTTTTAAAAAGCTTTTGTGTGGTAGATGAATTTCGTTTTAAAATTTGCTACCAGGTTGTATTAAATTTAAATGCTTTTCTTGTTATCTGCTTTAATAAAATTTATCCCCGCTTTTAGTATAATCGCACATCTTAAATTTAGGAAAATCAATGCAAATCGTCTTTGGTCCCGTTAGCTCGCGCAGGTTTGGCGTTTCGCTGGGTGTCGATCTGTCGCCCGCGCAAAAATGCTGTAACTTTGACTGCGTTTACTGTGAACTCACGGCGGCAAAACCCGTCGCGGCTATAAAAAATCCGCCAAGCGTTGAGCAGGTGATCGCCGAGGTGAAGGCCGCGCTTGCCGTGCATCCGCATATCGACGTCATCACGCTCACGGCAAACGGCGAACCGACGCTTTATCCAGAGCTCGCGCGGCTAGTACGCGAGCTAAATTTAATAAAAGGTCCCGCCAAAACTCTCATCCTCTCAAACGGCTCAGGCGTGCTTGATCCTCAAATTTCCGAGGCGCTAAAGGGGCTTGATATCGTCAAATTTAGCCTTGATAGCGCGGTGCAAAAAACGTTTGCTAGAATCGATCGCTCGGGCAAAAAAATTGGCGTCGGCGAGCTAGTGGCTGCGATAGCTAAATTTAGGCGAGAATTTAAAGGCGAGCTAGTGCTTGAAATCCTGGTCGTAAAGGGGTTAAACGATACGAAGGTGGAATTTGAAGCGCTAAATGCGGCGCTAAATCAAATTTCACCAGCCCGCGTGGACATAAGCACCATAGACCGCCCACCCGCGTACCCGGTCAAAGGCGTGAGCCGGGAGCTCCTGTGCGAGCTTGCGCAGCAAATTTCCTGCGTACCGTGCGTCATAGCATCAGCAAAATACGGCGATGGAAAATTCGCACTTAGCAAAGAGGAGCTGCTAGAGCTAGTAAAACGCCGTCCGCAAAGCGAAAACGACGTGATAAATAGCTTCTCTGAAAGCTCGAAGCAAAATTTACAGGAGCTTTTGGCTGTCGAAAAGATAAAAATAGTAGATGCGGCGGGAACTAAATTTTACCGACTTGCGTGATTTTTGCGGTAAAATTTACTCTTTTTTATACTAATTTTTTGATATCCAAAAAATTTAAGCTAAAATTTATTGACAAACAGAGTTTTTTTGCCTATAATACGACTTCTTTTAAAACGTTCCGGATTAGCTCAGCGGTAGAGTAGTCGGCTGTTAACCGATTGGTCGCTGGTTCGAATCCAGCATCCGGAGCCATATATACTCAAAAATCCCTTTTAAATCCCGATTTTATCGATATTTCAAGAGCTTTAAGTTTTCTTGATTTTTGTATTTTTCCCCTTTATTTCCCCTTAGTTTATTTTTGTATTATATATTTTTCTGGATTGCTTTAATGTGTTTTGATGTGTTTTATTTTGGAAAAATGATAATGGGTAGCCTGGTCTCAAATAGCCCCAAGGGTTACAATATCATTTGTGTGGTATCAAATATCATAAAACGAAACATTGCTTCTTGATATATTCAGTAGGTTGATATATTTTGGTAAAACTACGTACATTATTCCATGAAGATATGTGAAAATGTAAAAGCTCAAAGAATTACAGTATCAATACAAAATAATAAATAAAAATAGAAAATATAGTGCAGCATTTTTTGGCAAAGATATTATTCGTTGTGAGTATCAGTAATTAAGGGCTTTTAACAAGAATGATATAGTTGTTCCGTTTGAGCCAGATGATGTTGGTTTCTTTATGGGGGATCTGTTAATAGTAGAAAAGAATGTAAAGAGCGGAGTGTGTGATTTGCGGGTAACACCTTTGATTCCTTGTGAAGTATGATCATATAGATTATTGCAACGATGAGTCTGTTAATTTACAATTATAGAAACAAACAATAAATGTGGTCTTTTAAACTATAAATGTGATATAGTTATATCTATCCAATATAATTATTTAACGTATGTCAAAGGTGACTTGTTTATGGCTGAAAAATGCTCTAAATTTGGAATTATCAATTTTTATAATGACTTGATTTTACCATTTGAATACAATAGTATAGATGGTATCCGAGAAATAATTAATAACAATGAGTTAATGTTTGATATTATCAATAATAGTATTTATGATAATAAATTAAAATTACTTAAACAAGGTAACAAATACGGGCTTTTTGCGAAGATAAAGTTTGCAATATATTGCCTTTTCTATATACGGATTTATCTGAAATTATATATCATACCATTTCAAAGAGGCTATTGTTAAAAGAAATAAAAAATACAAACTGCACATTCTGGCTTTGGACGATAGTTTTTTAGGCTGCTAGAAAACTGGATAATTTTAAGTGACAACCAAATTTCTAATCAAGTATGTTTTTAAATCCAAACTATTTTTAGATATAATTGCCCCATTTTTAAACAAGAAGTTGCCAAATGAATCCTGAAGATATTGCAAGAGTAGATATTGATGAGTTGCTTATAAGTGCTGGTTTTGTTATCCAAGATATGAGCGAATTTGATAGGACTGCGGCTCTTGGAGTGGCTGTTCGTGAATTTGTGATGAAAGATGGCAGCAAGGCTGATTATTTGATATTTATAGATGGCAAAGCTTGTGGTGTTATAGAGGCCAAAAAGAGCGGAATTTCCCTAAGTGGCGTAGAAAATCAATCAAATTTATACGCAAATAACCTACCAAATAGCGTGAGATACCATGCGCTCCCCCTGCCTTTTATCTACGAGAGCAACGCAAAAGAGATCTATTTTACCGATTTGCGCGATGAAACACCACGTTCAAGGCGAGTTTTTGCGTTTCATAAGCCCGGGTTTTTGCATAGCGTTTTGCAAGCTAGCGATACTCTGAGAAATAGTTTTAAAAATTTACCCCCACTTTCAAAAGCAAATTTAAGAGATTGCCAGTTTGAGGCGATTATTTCTGTGGAAAATTCCCTTAAAAAGCTAAAGCCCAGATCACTTGTGCAAATGGCAACAGGCGCAGGCAAAACATACACCGCGTGTAATTTTATCTACCGGCTTATCAAATTTGCAGGCGCAAAAAGAGTTTTATTTTTGGTAGATAGAAATAATCTTGGCAAACAGACCAAAAAAGAATTTGAAAATTTCCACCTAATCGATGAAAATCGCAAATTTAGTGAAGTCTATATAGTTCAGCATTTAAGCTCAAATAGTGTCGACAAAGACGCAAAAGTGGTAATAACCACCATCCAAAGGCTATACTCTATGCTTCAAGGTGAGGCCGAATATAGCGAAATAGATGAGGAAATTTCAGCTTTTGAAACAAAGCCTTTAAAATTAAAAGAGATTGTCTACAACCCAAAGCTTCCTATAGAAACGTTTGATTTTATTGTAGTTGATGAGTGTCATAGGAGCATTTATGGCGAGTGGCGACAGGTTTTGGAGTATTTTGACGCATTTTTGATAGGACTAACTGCCACGCCATCAAAGCAGACGCTAGGCTATTTTAATAAAAATTTAGTCTCGTATTATCCACTTGAGCGATCGATCGCCGATGGGATAAACGTTGATTGCGAAATTTTTAGGATAAGAACAAAAATAGGCGAAAACGGAAGCATCATAGAAGCAGGAAAAACGCCTGTGATGGATAAAAGAACAAGAGAGCAAAGATACGAAAGCCTAGACGAAGATATGGAATACTCTTCAAAAGAGCTTGACTACTCGGTTTTATCGCCAAATCAGATCATAACCATTTTAGAGTGCTATAAAAACGCCATTTTCACTCAGCTATTTCCCAACCGCGAGCCAAATTCCGTCCCAAAAACTCTAATTTTCGCCAAAGACGACAACCATGCAGAAAATATCACAAGATACGCAAGAGAAGTCTTTGGCGAAGGGAATGAGTTTTGTAAAAAGATAACCTACAATATCGGCAACCAAGATCCGGAAAGCCTAATAAAAGCCTTTAAAGTAGATCCGAAATTTCGCATAGCCGTAACCGTCGATATGATAGCTACAGGCACGGACATAAAAGCGCTTGAAGTTATAATTTTTATGCGCGATGTAAAATCGTCAATTTACTATGAGCAGATGAAAGGACGCGGCGTTAGGATCATAAATCCAAACGACTTGCAAACCATCACTCCAAACGCAATCTCAAAAGATAAATTTTACATCATAGACGCGGTCGGCGTTACTGAGAGCAAAAAGAGCCTTTCCGCTCCGCTTGAAAGAAAAAAGAGCTTAAGCCTTAAAAAGCTTTTAGAAAACGTTGCAAAAGGCGATATAAGCGATGATACTCTATCAAGCCTAGCAGGCAGAATCGTGCGAATAGAAGCAAACGCGGATAAAGATGGTCTAGATCGTATCAAAGCCCTAACTGGTGGCAAAACTCTATCAAACATAGCCAACGAAATTTTAGACACTCTAGATCCTGATAAAATTTGCGGTAAAAGTGACGATGAGATAATGGTTCTTAAAGATAGCGCCGTAAAGCTGTTTAATTTGCCTGCTTTACGGACGCTTTTGGTTGATATTAGCGCAAAATCAAAAATATATATCGACTTAGTATCGACCGATGAGGTGCTAATCGCGGAATTTAGCATAGAAAAAGCAAACGAGCTAATAGTAAATTTCAAGAATTTTATAGATACTCATAAGGACGAGCTAGACGCCCTTAGCATCATCTACAGTGCGAGCTACAAGCGCACGCCGCTCACATATGCGCTAATCAAAGAGCTAGATAATGCGCTAAAAAGTTCGCTTTTATGCCCTGAGCAAATTTGGGAAGCGTTTTTTGTGATGCAAAAAGAGAGAGTAAAAGTAAAAAAGGTGAGTATTACCGAGTGCTTAACAAATTTAATCCAGCTTGTAAAATTTGCCATCGGCAAAGACGCGGAGCTAGTCGAGTTTAGCTCGGTTGCAAACGCACGTTTTGAACTTTGGCTTGGCAGGCAAAAAAAGCGCGGTTTAGAATTTAGCGCCGAGCAGCTTGAGTTTTTGCGTCTGATTAAAGATTTTATCGTTACCAACTCTTACCTAAACGCAAACGATATACAGGAGTTTTTAGGCGATAGGGGCGGAATTTTTAAGGCAAAAGAGATGTTTAAGGGCTTTGAAAATTTACTTGATGAGTTAAATTTGGCGATAGTCGCGTAGGAGAGAATATGGGAAATAAAGACAATATTTTAACTTTTAAAATCAACACAGATGAATCTGTAAATGTAAAAGAACTATCAGAAAGTCTTTTGGCTATTCATGATTTATATATTAAAGAATTAGGCGATGAAAATTGCTCTGTAAAAATTAGTGAAGTTAGACACGGATCTTTTGAATTTGACTTTACGTTAATTATGCTTTCTATAATTCCTTTAATGGAAAATGCAAATATAGTATCGGACTTTATAGGTAAAATTCAAAAATTATACAATTTCTTTTTATCTACTAAAAATACACAAAATGTTACTGATTTGCCTTTAAGGGAAGATGTTGAAAATATGAATAAAATGGTTCAACCAATAATTAATATTAATGGTGGAAATCCGACAATAAACATCTATGGCAGAGATAATAAGTCTTGCAACATAAGCATTAGTCAAAACGAAGCTAAAACAATATCTGAAAATGGAAAGATTTTTATTCAGCAACAAGAAAGTATAAAAAACCAAGAACTAGAAAAGATACTGACGTTTCAAGATCAAATTATAAATTTTCAACAAACCAGAAGTGATAATAAAAAAGGAACAAAAGCTATTTGTAGTGAAATTTACAAAAAAGAAGTTGATGTAGATTTTGAAAACGATTTTATTAAAAATAATATATTGCACAAAGACTATAATCCGTATTCGTTTTTATATGTAGTAGATTTAAGGGTAGAATTTAAAAATGAAATTCCAAAAAAATATACCATAATAGCATTAAAGAATATGAGAAACAAAGATACTGGACTGTTTGATGAATAATTTTCCGAAACATTGGCAGGTTAAAAAGCTTGGGGAAATTTGTGAGGTTAAAATGGGACAATCTCCAGAAGGCAAATTTGTTAGTGATAGCTTATCAAATTTGCAAGAAGCTTTAGAATTTCATCAAGGCAAAATTTATTTTTCAGATAAATTTATCTTAAAGTCTAAATTTTATACAAGTGAAATTAGGAAAATAGCTGATGAAAATTCAATTCTTTTGTGTGTGAGAGCGCCTGTTGGAATTGTTAATCTGACTGATAGAAAAGTTGCGATAGGTCGTGGTTTGTGTGCGTTAAAATTTAAGAAAGATAATAATATGTTTTTGTATTATTTTTTAATAAATTCAAAAGCATATTTTGAAACAAATTCAACAGGAACAACATTTCAAGCAATAAATTTAAACATTGTAAAAAAATTAGAAATTCCCTTGCCGTCGTTGGATGAGCAGAATTTGATTGTGAAAAAGATTGAGAGGTGTTTTGAAAAGATTGATTTTGCTATTTCAAATTTTAAAAAATCAAAAGAGCTTATTGAAATTTATAAACAATCCGTCCTTTCCCACGCCTTTAACGGCAAGCTCACAAACTCAAATTTAAACTCGTGGCAGGTTAAAAAGCTGTGCGACACTTCAGATATTATAACTGGCTCAACTCCGCCAAAAAATGAACCCAAATTTTACGGAAATGAATATCCCTTTTTTAAGCCTACTGACTTAAATGATGGATATCTTGTAAAATTTGCAAGAGATAATTTATCTGAAGCCGGTAAGCAAATTTCAAGACAATTGCCGCCCAAAAGTGTCTTAGTGACCTGCATAGGAGCTACCATTGGTAAAACTGGCTTAATAAGAGTTGAGGGGAGTTGTAATCAGCAAATAAATGCTATTGTGCCAAAAGAAAATTTACTTCCAGAATATGTTTATTTTTATGTAATATCGGCACAATTTCAAAATTTAATACTTGAAAATGCAAGTTCAACGACTCTGCCAATTTTAAACAAAAGTAAATTTGAAGCGTTACCAATCCTCCTTCCTCCACTATCCGAACAAAATTTAATCGTCGCCCAAATAGAAAAACGCTTCAAAGCGGCGGATAACGCTCTAAATTTAATAGAACAAAATCTAAAAAAAGCCGAAATTTTAAAGCAAAGCATTTTAAGCAAAGCATTTAACGGCAGGCTAGTAAAGGATAAAAAATGAGTGAAAATAATTTAATAAATAAAGTTTGGAATTACGCGAGCGTGTTAAGAGATAGTGGCGTTACCTATACGGATTATGTGTCGCAGCTTACTTATCTGATATTTTTAAAAATGGACGATGAAAAGGTTAAAAATCTAGGAGCAAATTCAAAAATCCCGCAAAACTGCTCGTGGGAGTATCTAAGCTCTCTTGATGGCGAAAAACTTGAGAGTGCATATACAAACGCCCTTGCCGTGCTTTCTAAAATGGACGGGATCATCGGCACGATATATCAAAAGGCGCAAAACAAGATAAATGAACCCGCCAAGCTAAAAAGAATAGTAAGCATGATAAACGATGAAACGTGGCTTGGGCTAAATGTAGATGTAAAAGGCGCGATATATGAGGGCTTGCTCCAAAAAAATGCGACAGAGAGCAAGAGCGGAGCGGGACAGTATTTTACGCCAAGAGCGCTCATAGATACGATAGTAGCCGTGATGAGACCTAGCATCGATGAGAGCGTGTGTGATCCGGCGTGTGGGACGGGCGGGTTTTTGTTAGCGGCTTATGAATATATGAAAAAGCAGAGTAAAGATAGAGAAAAACTAGCAAATTTAAAACAAAATTTACTAAGCGGAACCGACATAACTCCGCTTGTGGTGAGCCTTTGCGCTATGAATTTATATTTGCACGACATAGGAACAGAACAAAGCCCAGTAAAAGTCGGAGACTCGCTACTTATCCTGGGCGAGAAAAGATACGATATGGTGCTTACAAATCCGCCATTTGGCAAAAAGTCTTCAACCAAGATAATGGATAGCGATGGTGGCGTGAGCGTGGAGAGATATAGCTACGAAAGAGATGACTTTATAGTAAGCTCGTCGAATAAACAGATAAATTTTTTACAACACATAATGAGCGTGCTAAAAATAGGCGGTCGGGCGGCCGTGGTACTCCCTGATAACGTGCTTTTTGAAGGCGGAGCGGGCGAGAGAGTAAGGCAAAGGCTGCTTGGCAATTTTAGGCTACATACGATACTTAGGCTTCCGACGGGGATATTTTATGCGCAAGGCGTTAAGGCCAATGTGCTATTTTTCGATAAGGTGCATATTAGCGGCGATGAGTACGCGACAAAAGAAATTTGGATCTATGATTTTCGCACAAATCAAAATTTCACGCTTGTTACAAACCCTTTAAAAAAGGGCGATTTAGATGATTTTATAAAATGCTACAACGCCGAGAATATGGCTAAGCGCAAAGAGAGCGAGAAATTTAAGAAATTTAGTATCGATGAAATTTTATCGCGAGATAAGATAAATCTTGATATCACGTGGCTAAAAGATGAATCATTGCAAGAGCTAGAAAATTTACCTGAGCCAAAGGCTATCTTGAGTGAGATTATGGAAAATTTACAAACCGCTATGAGTGAGCTTGGCAAAGTAGATGTGTAAATAAAGTGCTCATAGCGCTGGCAGGCATATGCTATATAAAACGAATCCTGCACGGCGTAATGATGTCTTTGTGTAATAACTCGCTTTGATGTTGAGGGCTTTTAAAGCAGGAAATTAACCAGACCGCATGTCGCCCTCCCCCGCTGCCAATGTAGCTACTATTAAATAAAAGGATCAAGTTTTTTCTAGGGTAAATAGGGGTTTTGACTTTGCGACGACATAGGGGCTGGATTTGAATATTATAGACACCTATGGTTATTATATGAAGTATTTTTGTTTACTATTATTTGCATAGAAACTAATCTTAAAATATTATTTTTATTTAAGAAAGCATAAATTAATTTTTGCTTCGGCGATACAAGTAAGCGACACATGCCATATGCACATGCCCCAAAAAGTAAGTTTTAGCTCCTATGGTGCTAAAACTTACTTAGCACCATCGTTTCACGATAGTGCTGTAAGGTCTTAGCCAGACAAGCAAATAGCCTAGCGGCTATTATAAAAATCAGCATGATTTTTATGAGATTAAACGGCTGATTTTTATAGTTATCGAAGCTCGGATGTCTTAAATAAAAAATAGATTGTAGCCTTTTTATTTGGTTTTTATTTAAGATATTCGAGTGATTTAGGCGGGCTTAGCAGTAAAAACAGACGATATTTGCCAGGGCTACATCCTAAGGTAAGGTTTACACTAGAGGGCTACCTGCTATATATTGTGTAAAATAAGCGTAGACTAAAAAATATTGAAGATCGTTAGTCGCTTAGTAAATTCGTCGTTAAATTTACTATCATCTCTTTTTGGCTAGGATCGCTTTGTGCTATGAGTAGCGCTAGTGCGGCAAGCGTGTTATTGCTGATTTTTGGTTTGCCGTTATTTTTATAAAGAAGCCCGCTTTTTGATAGAAATAAAATAAACATAAAAGCTCCAATTCGTTTATTGCCGTCGTTAAATGGGTGGTCTTTGATGATATAATAGATCAAATTTGCCGCCTTTTCTTGCGCCGTGGGTAGTAGCTCGCATCCGCCGAAGGTTTGATAGATATTTTTTAGTATCCCTTCAAATTCTCCCGCCTTTTGCGTTGCGAAAATTTGCGATGCTTCGCCCTTTTGGATTAGCGCTTCTTTTAGGTCGTTTATAGCTAGCATGGCTTCATCGTAGCCTAGAGTAAAATTTTGCCCAGCAATATCTGTATATATACCTAGGGTTTTATCGTCGTATCTTTGTAAAAGCGTCCAGGCCTTGGCGTAATGCCTGATGAGATCAAGCTCTTGGCTAGATTTATGATGATTCGTATTCACGGTTTTACCTTTTTTGGCTGGATTATATCAGTTTGGACGTAAATATGTCCTTTTTGCTAGGTAAAATACCTTTATGAATTAACCTATGCTAGCCATAATCTACAAAGGAGATAATATGCAAAATTTAGCCCAAATAAAAGAGATGCTCGAGATCGCCGAAGAGCTACGAGAAAAGGTCAAATTTATGATGAATGCCAGCGATGTTTCTACGGAAAATGCGTTTAAGCTAAAAAATATCAAGAGTGACTTGACGGGTATCATAAACTCTTTGCAAGCTAAAGCTATCCATGAGGCATCTAGGCTGGCGGGTTTAAAAGGCGGAAATACCGGTGCAGGCGGGCCATATACCCTGGAAGAAACCGGGCTAGTACTAGGCGGAGTAACTAGAGAGCGCGTAAGACAAATAGAAGCTCAGGCCATAAAAAAGATCAAACATCCAAGGATCGTTAGGAAATTTTATGACTACGTGAAAGATATGTCTTAAATTTGCTTGTGAGTGGGGGGGGTAGGGGGTAAGTGGCCCCTGTTGATTGCGCCATAGGGATTATCTAGCGCCTTTACGGCTTGTTTATAAATATCATTTGCCATATCTGTGCAGATGTATTTAGTGCAGATGGCATTATAAATTTTGTATTCAAAAAACTATACTTGCCATACTATTGCCATATCTCTTGTTCTGCCATATTACTCTCCTTTGTTTTAAAGTATATAACTAAGTAATGGTAAATTTAAGTGTAAGATTTCAGTGCTCTAAAAAGAAAAAAGTAGCTTCAGTTTAGTGAGTTTTTGATTAGTTCATCGTTGTTTGAATCGTTTTCTAGGTCAAAATATAAAATTTCAAGCCACATTTCATCTTCGTATCTGAATTTCATAGACTCTTGTTTTG
>NZ_CALHVM010000042.1 GCF_938039205.1 uncultured Campylobacter sp. | reverse complement strand
AAGCCGCAATTAAAAAAGAAGAGATAAAGAAGGCTTATTTTGGGGAGGATTATGTGGGGGTGAAGGATAGCGACAAACCAGCCGAGACAAAAACAGACAATAACGCTACGAAATAAATTAATTTAAAAATTTAAACTAGTCTGAGTAAAATCAGACTAGTTCCTTAAAGTGTAATAAAAAATTTAAAATAACCTCATATCCTCATATATCGAGTACTAGAAAAACCACATTTAAAAACAATATTTCAAGACAAGATACATTTATGACAAACTTAACAAATAAAAAAGTTTTCCATTGGCTAAACAATACTTTTCACGGAATATAAAGATAGAATTTGCAATAATCCATAAAATTAAACATTATGGATATTATTTTGAAAATATTAAACAAAAAAAGATAATAAATTTTTTATAGCCATAAGCATTGTCTTTTTGCTATTTTTGGGAATAAACTACTATTTCAACTACAATCTTTTAAAAAATAATATCAGGCGCTACGAGACAGAGCTTTTTAATAGAGTGCATACCAAGATACAAGACTGGATAAATTCAAATTTTAAAGACGTGGAAAAAATTTCCAAACTATTGCAAAATGAAAATATTTTATTGGAGAGCGAAATTCAGCCATTGCTTCATAAATTTCAACAAAGTTCCAATTTTCCATATCTCATAATGGGTCTTGAAGATGGTAAATTTTATATATCGGACAAAGGTTATGTTGTACCACATAATTACGATTTAAAATCAAGAGCTTGGTATAACTATACCTTAAAAGCCGGCATCACTATAGCCTCAAATCCCTATATATCTTATTTCATTTGAAAACATCCCGTTACCAAACGAGAAATACGCTTCGCTAAATATAAAAGGTACAAATTGGAGTATAGTTTTTGAAAAAGATCAAGAGCTTTATACTAGCGAGTTAAATAAATATCTTTTTATAAATTTACTGCTTTATGCCGTATCCGTGTTAATATATTTGTTTGTAAATTTTGTCTGATTGAAAAAAAGTAACACTAGCGCAAAACAGCTTGACGAGCGAAATATATACATCAAAGATATCCTTACCAAGCAAATAAACGGTATATTTATTAGCTGCAATGAATCCTTAAATATAGTTTCGTCAAGTGCGGAATTTCAAAATTTTTATGATTTTAATCAAAAAAGCTCAAATTTAAAAGATGCTATCGTTAACAGCAACTTTCTTGACGGCGAGCAAAAAGAAAATTTCCTAAACGAGATAAAAACTTCTCAAAATAGTGGCGAGATAAGGTATTTTAATATAGATATGATAAAAGATTCTATTCGCATAAAATATTTAGTCACTACCACGCCGCTTGATAATAACTTCCCATGCCCCATCTCTTTACTTTTTCAAGATATTAGTTCTATGAGACAATCCCAAGAAAAAATTATTAACGAGTCGTATAATGCGTATATAGAAAAATTAATACTATTTATAAAACAAAATATAGAAGACGACGGTCTTTGTATAGAAAAGTTAGCTAAAGTGGGCGGATACTCCAAATTTCATTTACAAAGGCTGTTTAAAAACTACACAAATGCCAATATAGAGGAGTATTTACGTTCATTTCGGCTTTCAAGGGCAGAGTTTTTGCTTAAATTTACGGACAAGAAAGTAAGCGCAATAGCTAAAAAATGCGGATTTACGCATATCGAGACTTTCGTTAGAACATTTTCCAAAACTTACGGAAATCCCCCTCTTGCATACAAGCAAAATTTACCGACCTATATCCCGATAAATAAACCAATCTATGAAGAAATAGAAATGCCCACAAAAAAGCTCGCTATAACGCACGATGCGAATAATATCGGTTTTTTAAATTTCAAACAAAAGAGCGATAACGTATTTGTTTTATTGGAAAACGGCGATGCTAACAGTAAAGTATATGGAGTCGAAAGCAAAGATAGCGAACTGTCTTATTTGGAGCTCAGCGGCGGGAAGTGGGCAAAAATAGATATAAAAACATGGGTTTATCTATGCAAGAAGTAATCAATAAAGCCTGTAGCATTTTTTACGATCCGAATTTATATAATTTTAAAGCTCCTCAGATTTATTTTATATTGACAAACGATAATACGCCTGATTTTATATACTTCAAAATTTAAGTTTTTGATTGATAAAAAAAGTCATTTACTTTGATTGGCTAGTCATATCAAATTTACTATAATCACGATATTTAGCCACTTAATATAGATTGATAAAAAATGCTTTATCAAAAATAGACATATTTTATCATAAATAAGCAGAAAAAAATTATATTAATATTTCTCCTAAAGATTTATTTAATAATCTTAAATTTTACGTAAAGGAGAATACATGTTTGACAAATAGACGCAAGACTCTAAAAACTCTTGCCTGTTGTTCTGTAGCCATAGCTTCGCCGAATTTAGCTTTTGGCTCCATTAGAGCAAAAGATATCGAACGTTGGGACGAAAAATTTGACGCTATAGTAGTCGGAAGCGGCTTTGCAGGCTCTGCGGCAATGCTTTCTTTGTTAGACAACGGCATAACCAACTGCATAATGATAGAAAAAATGCAGTATTTGGGCGGAAACTCTGCATATAGCGGAGGATCGATGGCCGTTGCTGGAACCCCTATCCAAAAAAGAGAGAACATAAAAGACGATCCCGAACTGCAGATAAAAGATACTTTAAAAAGCGGGCATGATCTAAATGACGTCAAACTCGTAAAAGAGATGGTTTACGAAGGACCAAAAACATTTGATTGGCTCGTAGAAAACGGCATAAATTTTAAATGGGTTAGTAGAAGCGGAGGTCATACCGTTCCCAGATCACACTCTGCTGGCGCCGGAAGCTACATAACCCGCCCGCTTCAAAGGCAAATTTTAAATAGAGGCGGCGTTATTAGAACCAGAGTGATAATGGATAATATTATATTTGACGACAATGACGAAGTAGTCGGCATTAAAGTTCGCGAGAAGTATGAATTTAATTTCGAAATAGGTTTTGACGAAAACGACAATAAAAGCGGGCAAGTAAAATTTTACAGATGCTACAGAGGGCTAATACTCGCTACGGGAGGCTGGGGCGCAGATGTAAAATTTAGACAAATTTTCGACCCTGCCTTAAGAGCCGACGTGCTCACCACGAATCACTTAGGCGCAACCGCATACACCGTGCAAAAACTCATAAAAAGATAACGTCAAATTTATAGACATGCAATATATCCAACGCATGCACGTAACCTCTGCCCATGAGCCGTTTTTCGGTTTTGCGTATCGCTGGATTACTCGCGGATACGCCTACGGTATAATGGTAAATCCAAAAACAGGACTGCGCTTCGTAAATTAGATAGCCGACAGAAAAGTAGGCTCTGATGCCATCTGGGCAATGAATGAGAATGGAACCAATCATCCTGTTTTGATTATGGATATAGAAGGTACGAAAACCGTCGATGTTAAAGACTTTCAGCGCGGACTAAGCGTAGGCGCCGTTAAAAAATTTGACACGATGGATGAGCTTATCGAGTACTATCATATCAATAAAGAGCCTTTTTTGGATCAGCTCAAAAGATACAATTCGTTTGTAGATGAAGCCTCGAAAGATAAAGATTACAAAGATCCCGAATTTAAACGAAATTTTTCAGCCTATAAAGGAAAATTCATAAAAGTAGAAAAACCGCCGTTTTTTGCCTCTAGGCCAGGGCCCAAAGTTCATCATTGTATGGGCGGCGTGAAAACTACTATAGACTGCGAAGTTTATAATAACGACATGAAAATCGTCAAAAATCTATATGCCTGCGGCGAGCTAATCGGCGGTAGACACGGCTTTAATAGACTTGGATCAAATACCGTGTTAGACTGCTTGGTTTACGGAAAAAGAGCAGGCGTTAAACTAGCCGAAATCTATAACGAAAAAAGAGGTGCGTAATGAAAGGATTTTTATTTATTTTATTATTTATAGTAACGCAAATTTATGCCTTTGATATAAATTCTACCGCCAGCCTAAGCGATATTTTAAAAAATTCTCAAGGCGAAATCGTAACTGATTTTAGCGAGAAATCTTTCCCGATCAAAGGTATCCATAAAAAACTAGGTCTTGACTGCAAAGATTGCCATAAAGAGGGTGACGTTAAGGAATATTCTTCCGCGATGAATGAATCTTGTCTAAAGTGCCACGGCAGTTATGCTGGTTTGGCTCAAGCTACCGGAGCGCTCGGGCACAACGATAATATTCATGCAAATCCGCATTACGAATCGCTCGACTGCGACACGTGTCACAAAGCACATAAGCCGACCGTAAATATGTGCCTACGCTGTCATACGCAAGAATCGATGAAAAAACTAGTAGTAAAGTGAGATATTAAGATGAAAAAGATATTATTTAAAACCGTTATAGTTACTTCTATAGTAACTCTCGTAATTGTATTTGGCGGATATAAAGTCGTAAAAGTAACTGGAGAATACCCGTTTTGCGGTAGTTGCCAGGAGTAGAATGGGGCCATAGCCCAAACAAATTTAGCCGACCCGGTTCACGGCGGCTCAAATCCAAAAGGACTTGGGATAAAATGTACCGATTGTCATTTACCTCACGATAATCTAGCTAGCTATATCTTTGCTAAAGCAAAAAACGGTATTTCAGAAGGGATAACCGTACTCTTTAAAGACCCCAAAGAAAAAGATTGGATAACAAACAGAGAGCACGCTAGAAAAAATTATACTTTTGATAGCTCCTGCTTACAGTGTCACGGCGATATTATCAAAATTTCAGACGCAAACGCAACGAGAAATATCAGCAAAATGCATGCAAAATATATCGAATTAAAAGATACCGATGATTATATGAAATGCACGGGCTGCCATAAACACGTAGGGCATTACGATCTAGGTAAAATGCTTGCGGATCAAAAACATAAAGTAGCCGATAGCTGGGACGAATGGATATCAGAATATAACGATAGAAAAAAATAAATCTCACACCACTAAAAGCAAATTAAAAATTGCTTTTAGTGGTTTTAAATAGTTAGAATTAAAAAGTCATAAAATTTTAAAAAACTTTTTCACCTTAAGGACCATAGTTCCTACATAATAATTTAATAACCGTTTAAAACAAATTTATGTATATTTTCTCTTTTTTATATGTTGTCAAATTTGACGCAAATTTGAGTGCCAAATTTTATAAATTTAAAACCAAAACCGCCGAAAGAGAAAAATGGATAGAAATTTTAATAAAGCAAGAACTCAAGGTATCCTCGGCGCAGTTTGTATCCTGTGTGCGAGCGCGAGTTTTCTAGCGAGCGATCAGAGTGTGTTTTGGATCGTTCGCACGCTAGCGTGGCTGTTTGCGCTGACGTTTTTCCACTATGCGCTCATCCGTGCGCAGGAGCTATCAAACACAAACGTCTTTACTATCTTTAAATATGCCTACAACGGCTTTTTAGCAGTGATCCTCTGCACGATCGCGCTCTATGTTTTTGACGAAAATTATCTCAAGCTCATCTCCCGCGTCATCATCCCACTTGCAGTATTTGCCGTCTCTATCGTGTGGGTCGTCATAAATCTCAAACTCGCAAAGATCTCGAGCTGCGCGCTTTTTAGCATTTACGCGTGGATGCTTGCCGCTAGTATGGGCGCAAACTTTATTTATGGCATGCTAGAGGTCCTCTCGCCCACCATCATCGCTCCCGCCGTCAAATTTGCACCTCTCACAAATGCGCTTTTTGATTTAGCGACTTCGGGCGTATTACTCGCGGCGTGGATCAATGCGGAAAATTTCTCAAACGAGCAAGACGAAATCGAGATAAATTTGACCAACCAGCACGGCGATAGGTCAAATTTAAACACCCAAAGCACAAACGAACCAAATTTTAGCAGCCGTAACGAGCTAGCAACGGAGCTCAAATTTGACGCCGAGCAAAGCCAAGCAAATAAAATTCTACCCCAAAAAGAAAACGCGCATGAAAATTCTAACGAACGAGAAACGCTAAAAGCAGCCAAAAGGCAGGGTATCATCTCGTGCCGGCTTATGCTAGCAACCGTTGCCGTATCTTTTTTTGCCAAGCTTTATCTGATATTTACGCAGCCGCACGGCGAAGCGCAAGAGCAGCTGATAAAACTGCTGCTTGAAGGCTCGGTAAATTTCGTGCTTTTTCTTGCTGCGGCCATTTATATGTGGTACGCACTTAAAAAACTAGAGGAAATTTACGACGCCGACGTGCTTAGCATCTATAAACAGATGATTTTTGTATCTATCGTATTTGCGGTAGTTGGTATAGCGCTTGGCTTTATACGCGGCATAGAGGACCGACCTGCAACGGCTGGCACTGGGCTGGCAGGGCTGTTTATACTGGCTATCGCCGTCTATCTTGCCGTCCTTTGGGCTAAGTTAAATTTCAGCCTTGCAAAGATCACAGAAAACACTCTTTTTAAGACTTACGTATTTTTTGCTATCGCCAGCTTTATTATCGCCTTTGCGCTGCAGATAATGCTATCCACGGGCTATTTTGCAGCGGTCTTTTCCATACTGCTTGCAGCGCTAGCCATCGCGATACTCTACGTGCTGCCGACTGCATTTTATCTATACGCCTGGACTTATGATAAAGGGGGAGTAAGATGAGCGAAAACGAACAAAATTTGACCGAAAATAGAGCCCAAACCGTGAAAAACGCAAGAAATTTTGGATTTTTAGCGGCTATTTGCATGTCGCTTACTATTTTGTCGTTTTACATTGTAGCTTTTTCGCCGCAGTTTCAGAACAAAAACCATTGGGTACTCGCATCCATAGGCGCACTCGTTTGTTTTTATGCGGCTTTTAAAGCACTTCAGCCTCTATGTGAGATGAATCTTGTACGTCCGTTTCATGCGAGTTGGGCTTTTGGGATTGCCATGCTGACAACAGTATATTTAAAGGGAAGATTTTATAGCGCCGAGTTTATGCTTATATTTTTTACAGGCTCAATTAAACTTAAGCGGATTTTCTCTTATCAATTTCAATAGTTTCTGATA
>NZ_CALHVM010000041.1 GCF_938039205.1 uncultured Campylobacter sp. | reverse complement strand
CACTGATGACAGAACATCTCTAGATTGTCGCTCATAGAAAATCCTTTATAAAAAAATTAGTTATAGATTTTAAGATTTTATTTATAATAATGACTTAATCGCCATCAAGAAATGGCTAAATTTTATCAAATTTATTTACAAAATGAGAATTTAAATTTTACGAGCCAAATTTGAGCTCTTGCGGCGGCTGGGGCATTATGCGAATTTGAGTCAAATTTAGAGTTCTAACGACAAAATCGCGGGCGACACGGCCTATGCTCGGGTAGTAAAATCACTCAGTAAACAAGCTGACACTATGGCACGATGGCAATCTTAACTGCTCTACTAAATCCGTGTGGATATGGCAGATCGGTGGGCTGTGGAGCCAACTAGTTACCGCGCAAAACGATCAATAAATATAAGCCGGCAAATTTAAAGGTATTTCTCTAAGCGTAGCAATCATAGCGACAAGGAGTCAATTGCTTGCCGCGCTTAAAAAATGCGAATTTAGGTATAATAACGGCAAATATATAAAAGAAATTCATCATATTTTACTAAAACCGGCAAAGCGGTTTTGCGGGCGGTAAGATAGAGTCGCAGCTAAATCTGCCCAGGTTGCGCTAAGTCTAATCATTTGGAGTATCATGAGCGTTTGTGAGTTAAAATTTCTAGTTTTAAAACCTACTTCGTTTGCCGGCAAGCGTTACGGCAAATTTCCGCTACTCGTCAAATTTGACGCGCAAACAAGGCAAATTTAACACAAAGGACGAAAGATGAAAGAGTTTTTAGCTGCAGCGCTTGATTTTATCCTTTGCCGCATCACGATATTTATCACGGGTGTGCGGCCGCCGCAGGAGCTTTTAAACATAGGCGAGGGCACTAAAATTTACTATGCAAACCACGCCAGCCACGGCGATTTTTTGCTGATTTTCGTCTCACTGCCGTATCGCGTGAGAAAGCGCGTGCGCCCCGTCGCGGCGGCGGAGTACTGGGAGAGCGGACCCGTGCGCAGATTTCTTGCTAAAAACGTGTTTAACATGGTGCTAATAAGTCGCCGCAAAGATCCGCTAGAAGCGCTAGCGCAAATGAGCGACGCGCTGCAGACGCACTCTCTCATCATCTTTCCCGAAGGCACGCGCAAGATGGACGACGACCTGGCACTTCAGCCGTTTAAAAGTGGAGTGTTTCGTTTGGCGCAGGAGTGCCCCTCCGTGCCTTTGGTGCCGATTTGGATCAAAAATGCGCGTAACGTCCTGCCTAAGGGCTTTATGATACCTATCCCGCTGCTTTGCGAGCTGATAGTGGGCGAGGAGATATTTTACAGCGGCGAGGGTAAGGGCGAGTTTTTACAAAAGGCGCAGGACGCGCTGCTAGCGATGAGCGATACGCAAAATGATAGAACGAAAGCCTAGCGCGACGACTTTGGCCAGAGCGGTAAATTTGAGTCCTATAAATCCGTCAAACGAAAAGGCAAAATTTGCGACCGATCTTGACGGCAAATTTGACGGCGAGCCTTTTAGGGCGGCTAAAGGCGTCAAATTTAAGCGCGAAACGACAACCAAAACGCCAGCCTTGCCGCAAATCAAATTTGACCCAAACGTAGGCTCAAAGCGCGAGCATTTCTGGCTATCAAATTTAACCTATCAAGCCGTCCGCACGGCAAACCAAACGCTCGCAAATTCGACTCGCTCGGGCGCTTCAAAACAGACGTCAAATTTAGCTTCAAATTTAACCAAAAGGCACTAAAATGAACCCGCAAAATCATATCTTAAATCTATTTTTAGGACTCATCGCGGTGCTAGTCGTCTCTAGCGCCGTTGCATTTATGCTAAAGGCAAAATTTGGCGCCGAGAACAAAACCATCGCAAATTTGACCTCGCGCATAAACGCCTGGTGGGCGATGATTTTGGTCATTTTTGCGTTTACTTATATGGGCAAAAACGCCGTGATATTTTTATTTTTGCTAGTTTCGTTTGCCGCATTGCGCGAGTTTTTGTCGCTCATCTACATCCGCAGAGGCGATCACATCGCGCTCGTGGCGTGCTTTTACGTGATTTTGCCCGCGCAGTATATCTTTATCTATGCTGATTGGTACGCGATGGCGATGATATTTATCCCGGTTTACGGATTTTTATTTTTGCCGATTTTGGCGGCTATTTGCGGCGATGCGGCCTATTTTTTAGAGCGCTCGACGAAGATCCAGTGGGCGCTGATGATCTGTGTCTTTTGTATCTCGCATATCCCTGCGCTTCTTTTGCTGGATCTTAAGCATGGCAGCGGCATGGAGCTGATGTTGTTTTTGATCCTAGTCGTGCAGGCTAGCGACGTGCTGCAGTATATCTGGGGCAAGCTTTTTGGCAAACGCAAGATCGCTCCTAGCATCAGTCCGTCTAAAACGGTGGTCGGTTTTGCAGGCGGCGTACTTAGCGCTAGCGCGCTGGCTGCGTGTCTGCATCATCTCACGCCTTTTGGCGCGGTGGGGGCGTTTTTCATCGGGCTTGCCGTTTGTATGATGGGCTTTTTAGGAGGACTTGTTATGTCTGCTATCAAGCGCGATCTAGGCGTCAAGGACTGGGGATATATGATCAGCGGGCATGGCGGGATGCTTGACCGTATGGACTCGCTGTGCTTTGCGGCGCCGATATTTTTTCACATAGTTAGATATTTTTACGCGTGAGGTTTTGATGAAAATTTGGAGCAAAATTTTACTTTTAGCGCTCGCGGCAAATTTAGCCTTTGCGTTTTCGGCCGGAAAGCTCGTGCAAGATGCCAGAGTGCAGGTTGGTCGGACGCTGTTTTACGATCCTTCATACTCTAGGCTTGAGTACCCGATGGGCGACGTGGATATGATAAAGGGCGTTTGCACCGACGTCGTGGTAAGGGCGCTGCGCGGACAGGACATTGATCTGCAGCGGCTCATCCATGAGGATATGAGCGCGAATTTTAGCGTCTATCCAAAAAACTGGGGCGCGAAAAAGACCGACAAAAACATCGATCATCGCCGCGTACCAAACATCGCAACCTACCTAAAACGCAAGGGTTACGAGGCAAAGGGCGAGTTTAAAGCCGGCGATATCGTGACGTGGCGGCTGGATAACGGCAGGCCTCATATCGGCATAGTTTCGGATAAATTTGCCGATAGTAAAACCCCGCTCGTGATCCACAACATCGGGCTTGGCGCGCAGGAGGAGGACGTGCTAAACGAGTACGAAATAACGGGACATTTTAGGATAAAATAAGCGTAAAAACCGATAAATTTAAGCAAGAAAGGCGAAAAATGGAGTTTAAAGAGAGCTACTTTATAACGAACGACGGGGCGAGGATATTTTACAGATACCGCCTGGCTAGCGACGTAGCGTGCGAAAACCCGGGCACAGACGAAGTAAATTTGAGTGAGGACGGTAAATTTGACGGATCAAATTTGGGCGTCCAAACCGCAAGCGAAACATCAAATTTGGCTAGCGAGCAAACAGGCGGCACAGACGAAAATGCGGAGCCGGATTTTGGCGGCGCGGGTAAATTTGAGGAGCAAAATTTACCAAACGGCGGCGAAAACTCGGACTCAAATTTAAACGAAACCAGCAAATGCGGCGCGTCAAATTTGAGCGAGACGCCTAGCGAAAATGCCGAGCAAAATCTCAAATTTAAAGCCGCGCCGAATGCCAAAGCCGTAGCGATATTTCACCGCGGGCACGAGCACTCGGGCAGGACGACGCATGTAGCAGACGGGCTAGCGGACGAGAATTTGAGTTATTTTGCCTGGGATCAGCGCGGACACGGCAAAAGCGATGGCGAGCGGGGCGATGCGCCAAGTATCGGCCGCCTCATCGCCGACGTGGACGAGTTTGTGGCGCATATCGAGCACAGATTTGGCTTTGAGACGCAAAATCTAGCCGTGATAGCTCAAAGCGTGGGCGCGGTGCTGGTCTCTGCGTGGCTGCACGACTACGCTCCGCGCGTTCGCTGCGCGGTGCTGGCAAGTCCCGCGTTTAGCGTGAAGCTTTACGTACCGTTTGCTAGAGCGGGTCTAAAGGCGCTTTACAATGCGCGCGGAAATTTTTTCGTAAACAGCTACGTCAAGGCGCACTATCTCACGCACGACAAGGAGCGCCAGGCCAGCTACGACGCCGACTCGCTCATCACTCGCGCGATCTCGGTGCGCATACTGCTTGGGCTTTACGAGGCGGCACAGCGCGTGGTTTCGGACGCTGCCGCGATCACGACGCCTACGCTACTGCTGATCTCTGGCGATGACTGGGTCGTGGAGCACGCCCCGCAGCACGAGTTTTACAACGCTCTTGGCGCGCGCGTAAAAAGGCGCGAGATTTTAGATGGATTTTACCACGATACGCTGGGCGAGAGCGAGCGGGAGAGGGCGTTTGAGATCGTGCGCGAGTTCGTCGGCGAGCGCTTTAGCGCGCCTTTTAGCGAGGTGGACTGCACGCACGCGGACGAATACGGCTTTAGCCGCGAGGAGGCCGATAGACTAGCTACGCCGCTACCGAGATTCTGCCCGAAAAATTTGTGGTTTAAGTTCCAAAGATTTGGTATGCAGGCGCTCTCGCCGTGGGTCGGCGGGCTAAAAGTGGGCGAAAATACGGGCTACGACAGCGGCAGTACGCTTGACTACATCTACCGAAACGAGCCGCAAGGAGCGAATAAATTTTTTAAATTTATCGACAAATTTTACCTAAACGCCATCGGCTGGCGCGGCATCAGGGAGCGCAAGCGAAATATCAAGCTAGCCATCGATCAAGCCGTCGCAAAGCTGCAGGAGCGTGGCGAGCCGCTACGACTGCTAGACATCGCCTCGGGGCACGGCAGATACATACTAGACGCCGCGCAGGGGCATAAATTTGAGCGCATAACGCTACGCGACTACAGCGACATAAACGTAAAAGCCGGCAGCGAAATGATAAAGGAGCGCGGGCTGCAGGACGTCGCGAGCTTTACGCAGGCAAATGCGTTCGAAGCCGCTAGCTACGAGGGTCTGCAGGACGCATATACGCTAGGCGTCGTGTCGGGACTGTTTGAGCTTTTCCCAAATAACGCGGTCGTACGCACCGCGCTACAAGGCTTTGCAAGCAGCGTAAAAAGCGGCGGTTACCTCATCTACACCAACCAGCCGTGGCACCCGCAGCTCGAGATGATCGCGCGCGCTCTATCTAGCCACAGGCAGGGTGTTGCGTGGATCATGCGCCGCCGCAGCCAGGCCGAGATGGATCAGCTCGTGGAAAAGGCGGGATTTAAAAAGGTGCGCGAGTGGATAGATGGGGATGGGATATTTAGCGTGAGTTTGGCCGTTAAAATTTAACGGCTTGTCTCGCGAGCGCTTTTAAATGATTTCGTAAATTTCGCCCTGCGACAGACTATATGTCTAGTCTTGGGACGAAATTTACTTCAAAACATTTAAAATCATCTCGCGATACTTCGCCTTATCGTTTTACGCTCAAATTTACAAATTTTATTCGCCGAGACCCGTACCCTGAAAACGCAAATTTAAAAAACGTGCGGCGCGACAGCGCGGTCGCACCCTTTGAACGTGCAGTGGGGTTGGAGAGGGCTTGGGAGAGGAAGGGGCGACGCTTCGTAAGTAGTACCCCCTTCCTCTCCCGAAGAAAATAGAAAGGTGGATACAAAAGGGAGCTCTTTTGCTTCAGCTACGCTTCGCAACTGCAAAGCAGAGCGTAATTCAAGCCCCTTCCCCCTTAACAAGAAAGGTTGATTTGCGCAAAAGCTTAATGCACAGCACCAAATTTGACTAAATTAAATTTAGCATCTTAAAGATACAGGTCTCGGCGAGTAAAATTTACGTCAAGCGAGCCTATAGGTCACCAGAAGCGCAAATCCACTAAAATTTGATAGAATTAGCAAAAAAGGTAAAAATGAAAACGAAATTGTTTTTATCGCAGCTGGCCGCGCTCGTCGTAGTTGCCGCGATATTTTACGCTAGCTACGGCGCTACAAACGCCCTAGCAAGCGCTAGCGCAAACGTGCCCGAGATCTATTTCGCGTGGGAGCGCGCGGTGCCGTTTTGGGCGTGGAGTATCGTGCCGTATTGGTCGCTAAATTTGCTCTACGCGCTTGGATTTTTCCTATGCCGTGACGGCCGTGAGCTCGCGCGTTACGTCACGCAGCTACTCGCCGCGCAGATTATCGCGACGCTGTTTTTTATCGCTTTTCCTCTGCAAATGTCGTGGGAAAAGCCCGTGGTTTCGGGCTTTAGCGGCTTTTTGTTCGCAAGCCTCGCCGCCTTTGACCTCCCGTTTAACCAGGCCCCGTCGCTGCACATCATACTTTGCGTCGTGGTGGGCGCTTTTTACCTTCGCAAGGCGCGCGCGGTTTGGCTTAAAGCGGCGCTCGCGGCGTGGTTTGCGCTCATCGGCCTTAGCGTGCTGACCACGTATCAGCACCATTTTATCGACATTCCGACAGGGTTAGCCGCGGGCTGCTTCGTGCTGCTCGTTCGTCCGATGGATGGCGAGCCGCTTAGGTTTGCCATGGTCGCGGAGGCCGCGCGCTACAAATGGGCGGCTCTATATCTGGGATTTGCGTTTTTGACGCTTTTTGCGGCGATTTTGGGAGCTAAAATTTGGGGCGCGTGGGCGCTGTGGCTATCGTGTGGGCGAGCCTTAGTTTCGCGCTGGTTGCTTGCGGTTACGCGTTTTTGGGCGCGGGAGTTTTTGCTAAAAACGGGCAAGGCCGTCACGCCGCCGCGGCTAAAGCTTTGCTCTTTCCCTATCTTTGCATCGCGCGGTTAAATGCTCTTTTTTGGCTGCGCGGACGCCGGCTTTCAGACGAGATTTTGCCCGGACTTTATCTGGGCTCGGTTAAGGAGGCGCGTAAATTTGACGCCGTGCTAGACTGCGCGGCTGAGTTTGAGCGGCCAGGCGGTGCGCAAATTTACGCGAGCCTACCTATGCTAGATATGATAACGCCCGGCGCGGACGAGCTGAGGCGCGGCGCGGACGAGCTTGAGCGACTCGTGAAAATGGCTTTTAGCAGCGGTGCAAATTTACCGCAAAGGGCGGCGAAGCTAAGATCAAATTTTAGTGCCAAGGCGGGCTACGCGAACGAGGTAAATTTGAAATTTCACAGGCAAGCGGACGCGCGGGTAAATTTGCAAACGCGCGGCGCGGCAAACAAGCTAGAGATCGCTGAGGCGGGGCAAAATTTTGCTAACTCAAATGAACGAGCCGCCGAGAACGGCAAAAAGGTGCTGGTGTGTTGCGCGCTGGGCTACGTCAGGAGCGCGTCGGTGCTGCTCGCTTGGCTTGTGATTTACGCGGGACTAGGATTTGACGACGCGCTAAATTTGCTAAGATCGCGCCGCGAAAAGATCGCAGTCTCTAGCCTGCTACGGGAGCGGATAATGCAGCTAGCAGACGGCACCCGCAAAATTTGAAAGCGAAGTAAAGAAGCGGCAAATTTAAGCGCGAAATAGGCGCATGCTAAATTTGATCAAGTCCGGTTTAAGGGATCAAATTTAAAAATCTGCAGGCTAGAAACAAGCGGCATTGCAAAATTCTCGGTGAAAACGAACGGGAAATTTAACCAAAGGTGAACGCCCAAAATGAGGAGGGAAAATGACGAATGCGGAGCAAAACGAGAAAGCGGCGCAAGGCGGGGAACGCGAATGCCGCCAAAGGACGAACGATAGAGCTTTAGCGCTGGTTACGGCTAGATTTTTAGCGACGCATAGGCTGTTTTTCTTGTTAAATTTGCTTCAGTTAGCCGTCTGCCTTCGCATTTTTGCAAATTTTGTCGTTGTTGCGGGCTTTTTGGCGGCTTTTGCGAGGTTGTTTTATCTGCATGTTAGGTTGCATTTTGACTCGCTTATCTTTAAGGATTTTGCGGAGGGGAGGCTAGAATACGGCAAATTTGATGCGGCGCTTACGGGGCTAAATTTAACTAGCAAGCCGCCTAAAATCCGCGATATGAAAAGTCGCTGCGCCGGAGCCATTCGGCTATATAAGCTAACTGTCGCGCTTACTATCATCATCGTCGCCGTCGCTTTGGCGGGTTATTATCTGGGCTAGAGTTTGGGTGCCAAATTTGACCGTCAAATTTGGCCCGCGAGCGCGCTTTAAATTTGCGGCGTTAGCTAAATTTGACTTCCGCGATCGTATGATTTTGTGGTTTGAAAGATAAATTTAGGCGCAAACGGTTAAATTTGCGCCCGTAGGTTTATTTGATACTTTCTAACGTGCTGCAGCTCTGAGCCGAGCCTAGATCGCAGCCTTTTTTGAAGTAAATTTTAGCCTTTTCAATATCTTTTGCGACTCCGCTTTCAGTCGGCGGCATGTAGTATGTGTAGCCCGCAAACAGACATGACTCGACTAGGCCGTGCTCGCAGCCTTTGTCAAAATACTCCGCGGCTTTAGCAAACTGCTTTTCTTGGTAGTACGTAGAGCCCGCGTATTCGCATCCCAGTGCGATATTTGCTTTGCAGGCTTTTGCGGCATTGTCTTTATCTTTTACGTATTTTCCTGAGGCTTCGTGCTCTTTTTTCGTAAAGGCTAGGAGATAGTACTCGTACGCTTTTGCTTCGTCTTTTTTGCCGTAGGCGTCGTCTTGGTAGATTTCGCCCAGCTTCGCGCATCCGTCAAATCTCTCGCCTTGGCAAATTTCGCTTAGGATTTCGACGGCTTTGTCTATATTTTTCTCTACGCCTTTGCCGTCTCTATAGCCCATCGCTACAAACTTGCAACCGTCGTCGTAGCCACTACTGCAAAGTTTTGAAAATATCTCAAAGCTTTTTTTGGGATCGTGCTCGGCGCCGTTTTTGCCTTCGGTGTACGAGTGGCCCGTCCATAGACAACCTAAATTTGAGCCCAGATCGCAAGCTTTTTGGTAGTATTTGACGTCTTGTTTTTCATAAGCGTAGTCTATGCAGGCCGCTGCATCGTTGTTTTCGCAGCCTTTTTCGGCGCTCACGGCGGTTTTGTCTTTTACTTTGTCGCAGCAGTCGGCTCTTTTGCCAAACGATATCTCGCAGCACTTTTCATAGGCCTGCTTTGCGCGTCCGGAGTTTTTTTGACGTCAGAACCCTTGCCAAACTCATAAAGCTGCCCGAGCTCCTTGCAAGAGGAATCTACTTTTTCCGTATAGCAACCTAGCTTAAAGTAGTTCTCCGCGTCCTTCCACTGGCCTTTGGATTTTGCCGCTAGTCCGTTGTTGTGATTTGGTCCGGCCTGTGCTACCGACAGGCAACAAAATGCTAAAAACATGGCTAAAGCTAGCTTTTTCATAAGACCCTCCTTGCGAGTAATCTTAAGCATTATAGCCTCTTTGCTATGCTTTTAACCTAAATCACGACTACTTCGGTTTTTAGCTCGACGCCAAACTGCTCCAAAACGCGCTCGCGGGCTAAATTTATGAGCCCGGTTACGTCCGCAAAGGTCGCGGCGTTAAAATTTATGATGAAATTTGCGTGCTGTTCGCTAAATTTAGCCCCGCCTATCGCGTAGCCCTTTAGCCCCACCGCTTCGATCAGTCTGCCTGCGTAGTCGCCTGGCGGATTAATAAAACAGCTGCCAAAGCTAGCGCCTTTTGGCTGATTTGCGCGCTTAGCGGCAAAGTCTGCTGCGAGCGCTGCGTCAAATTCGCGCGAGATTTTAAACTCGGCGCCAAAAATCGGCTCATCTATCCCGCTTTTGCGGTAGCTAAAGCTTATCCTCTCGCGCTCTACCCAGCCGCGCACTAGCCGCACCGCGAGCAATTCGTCGCTAATGCTAACGCCGCAAAGCCCCGCGTTCATTTTTATTAGTCCGCCAAGCGTACCCGGGATATTTTGCAAAAACTCAAATCCGCCGATATTATGCTTTTTGGCGAAGTTGTAAATTTTGCCCGATTTCGTCGCAGCGCCGATACTAAGCACGTCGCCGCTTAAATTTATATAATCAAACGCGCCGCCTAACATCATCATCGGCGGCGGGTTTGGCGAGACTAGTAGGTTGTTTGCGTCACCTATCATCACGCGGCTGACAAATTCCGGCTTTAGCGCGTCCTCTACGCTCTCTAGCACCGCCACCTCGTGCACGCCGCCCACTCGCACCGAGCTAAATTTAGAAAAATCTACAAGCTGCGTCATTGCACGAAATTTGGGATAAACTCTATCATGCGCGTCGTGAAATCAACCATCATCGAGACCATCCACGGCATCAAAAATATAATCACGACGACGACCAAAATGATCTTTGGCACGAAGCTTAGCGTCATCTCGTTTATCTGCGTCGTAGCCTGAAATATACTGATGATAAGGCCCGCCGATAGGCCAGCGAGCAGCATAGGAAAGCTCAGATATAGCGCGATCTTAAAGGTTTCGATACCGAGTTCTATGAGGGTTGATTGCATTAGCTAAACCTTATATCGTTGTACTCGGTCGGCACGAGGTAGTTTTCGGCCTTGATCGGTAGCGGGTAAAATCCTCGCTTATAACCAAGCTCAAATAGCCTATTTACTGCCTTTAGCTGCGTTTCGTTCATCGAGACGGAACTGTCGTTTGCGTAGAGATTTAGATAGGTTTTTAGCTTTTCTTTATCGACGCGGATCAAATTTCGCTCCATGAGCATCTGCGACAAAAAGGGCTTATGCGCGGTGGCGATACGCACGCCCTCCGTTAGCACGCGCTCGCACTCGGTAGCGTCCGTTATCGGCAGGCTGCGGCGAACCGCCATGCCTCCTAGCGGCAACGGCAGATTTTCGCCCGCTAGCTCGCTCCAGATGTCCCAGATCTCGCGCTCCACGCAAAGCTCGTCCGAAAAGTCCAAAATACTCTCGTGTATCAGCACGCCCGCGTCCACCTCGTCGCTTAAAACTGCGCCCTCGATGTCGAGAAAGTTTTTATAAACTATGCGCGCCTGCGGGTAGGCTATGCGAAAAAGCAGGGCGTTTGTCGTGTGTTTGCCGCTGAGCGCGACCTTGAAATTTCGCTTTAAAACCGCGCCTTTTTTCTTGACGAGCTTTGGTCCGTAGCCCTCGCCAAAGCTCACCGCCGTGCGCAAAAGCGCGTATTCGTCGCAGATAAGCGGATATAGCGCGAAGCTAATCGCCGTGGCTTCGTAAGTGCCCTTTAGCGCCTCGTCGTTTAGCGTCTGGATATCAAGCGCGGTGGCGCTAAATTTTAGATTTTTCGAGCTTACCCAGCCAAAATCAATCGCCTTATACATAAAAATATCGTCGGCGTCGGGCGAGTGAGCGACGTTTATATGCTTAAAAATCTTCAAATTTTATCCTTTTTGCTCCGCTTTAAATTTCGCGCGTAGTTTGATTGCAAAATTATAGTAAATTTTTGCTACAATCGCCATAAAAATGCGGAATTTATAAAGAAAAATATGGAAAATCAGGCGTATTTAAAAGAGCAAATTTTAACTTATCTAGGTAACAAACGCTCGCTTTTAGGCTTTATCGAACAAGGCGTAAATATCGCAAAACAGGCGCTCGGTAAAGAAAAACTAAGCTGCTGCGACCTTTTTAGCGGCAGCGGTATCGTGTCGCGGTTTCTAAAATCCCACGCAAATTTCATCGTCGCAAACGACCTGGAGCTTTATAGCCGCGTCACGAACGAATGCTACCTCGCAAATGCGGACGCGAAATTTAAAAAAGAGCTTGATTTTTGGCATGAAAAACTAACTCGAGAGATCGCCGCAAATTTGCGTGAGGGCTTTATCTGCGAGCTTTACGCGCCAAAGGACGAGGCAAATATTTTGGCAACTGACCGCGTCTTTTACACGAAGAAAAACGCCGCCTATATCGACACTGCGCGCCAGATGATCGACTCGCTCGTGCCGCAGGAGCTGCGCGTTTTTTTCATCGCGCCGCTGCTTTATTCGGCTAGCGTGCACGCCAATACCAGCGGCATTTTCAAGGGCTTTCATAAAAACAAGGACGGCCTGGGGCAGTTTGGCGGACGCGGCAAGCACGCGCTATCTCGTATTACGGCAGACATCAGCCTGCTTAAGCCCGTTTTTTCAAATTTTAACGTCGAATTTGACGTGCAAAGGCAAGACGCAAATGAGCTTGCCGCCGAGCTTCCGCCGTTTGATCTAGTCTATCTTGATCCGCCCTATAACCAGCACCCCTACGGCTCGAACTACTTTATGTTAAATTTGATCGCTAGCTACGAGCGTCCGAGCGAAATTTCGCGGGTTTCGGGCATCGCTAGAGGCTGGAACCGCTCGGTTTTTAATCAAAAATCAGCCGCCGCGCCCGCGTTTTTCGAGCTAATCTCAAAACTAAAAGCTAAATTCGTGCTCATCTCGTTTAACTCCGAGGGCTTCATCGCGCGAGAGGAATTTAGCCAAAATTTAGCCGAGCTCGGCGAAGTGCAAATTTTGGAACAAAAATACAACGCCTTTCGCGGCAGCAGAAATCTAGCCAGCCGCCCGACGCACGTTAGCGAGCTACTTTACGTTTTAAAAAAGGCGTAAATTTAGGCTAAATTTGACCGTGTCCAAACCCGTCTCAAATTTACGCGAATAATCAAAAATTCATCTCAAATTTGATAAAATCAGCACGATTATTTTAAATTTAAGGAAGCCGATGGCAAAAGAAAAAGAAGAAAAAAAGATAGTCCCGCCGACAAACGATTCGGACAAGAAAAAGGCCTTAGACGCGGCTTTAAAGCAGATAGACAAAGCATTTGGCAAGGGTACGCTAATCCGCCTGGGCGATAAGCAAGTCGAGGCCATAGACAGCATCTCGACGGGTTCGCTAGGACTTGACCTGGCCCTTGGTATCGGCGGTATCCCAAAGGGCCGTATTATCGAGGTTTACGGGCCTGAGAGCTCGGGTAAAACGACTCTAACCCTACACATCATCGCCGAAGCGCAAAAAGCCGGAGCCACGTGCGCCTTTATCGACGCCGAGCACGCGCTAGACGTGAAGTACGCGGCAAATTTGGGCGTAGATACCGAAAATCTCTACGTTAGCCAGCCCGATTTTGGTGAGCAGGCGCTAGAGATCGTAGAAAACCTCGCTAGAAGCGGCGCGGTCGAGCTGATCGTGGTTGATAGCGTCGCGGCGCTAACTCCAAAAAGCGAGATCGAGGGCGACATGGGCGATCAGCACGTAGGTCTGCAAGCTCGTCTAATGAGCCAAGCTCTGCGCAAACTAGCCGGCGTCGTGCACAAGATGAACACGACCGTGATCTTTATCAACCAAATTCGTATGAAAATCGGTGCGATGGGATATGGTACGCCTGAGACCACTACGGGCGGTAACGCACTTAAATTTTACGCCTCGGTGCGCCTAGACGTGCGAAAAATCGCCACGCTAAAACAAAACGAAGAGCCTATTGGCAACCGCACGAAGGTAAAAGTCGTGAAAAACAAGGTCGCGCCTCCGTTTAAAACGGCGGAATTTGACATAATGTTCGGCGAAGGTATCAGTCGCGACGGCGAGATCATCGACTACGGCGTGAAGCTAGATATCATCGACAAAAGCGGCGCGTGGTTTAGCTACAAAGCCGCTAAAATCGGCCAAGGCCGCGAAAACGCAAAAGCCTATCTCAAAGAGCACTCGGAGATATCAGACGAGATTGTAGCGACGATAAAAAGCTCGATCGGCCTAGATAAGCTAATAAGCGGCTCGGGCGACAAAGACGAAGAAAGCGAAAGCATAGAAGAAAATACGGAGGAATAAAATAATGGTATTTATAGAAGACGTAACTGCGATAGAAGTACTTGATAGCCGCGGCAACCCCACCGTAAAGGCGACCGTGGCCCTAAGCGATGGCACCGTAGCAAGCGCGATAGTGCCAAGCGGCGCAAGTACTGGCAAACGCGAGGCGCTGGAGCTTCGCGACGGGGGCGATAGATACTGCGGCAAGG
>NZ_CALHVM010000040.1 GCF_938039205.1 uncultured Campylobacter sp. | reverse complement strand
TCCTCTTTTAGATAATCATTGATGTCTTTTGCGAGCCTAGGCTCTAAATTTCCGCCGCCGTCCACGGGTAAAAAAGGACGAGCCGGGATATGGACGTTTCTATGTCTGCCGGCTCTGGAGGTGCCGAACTGGTGCGTAAGCCCGTAAGCAAATCCGCCGCTTGAGCTATTGTTTGAGACCGTAACGCTCTTTGCGCTAGCTCTTACGACCCAACGCCCGGCAAGCGCCCCCGAAAGCACTAAAATTTTCCTGCTGCCGCCCGCGCCGAATACGCTTAAAAAAGATTTCTTTTGCTTTTTTCCGTTTTTATAGTAGGCGTTTTGCCTGCCTCGTTTGACGTTTTTCACCCCGCCGCCGCCGAAATTTGCAAAGGCCGTAACCGACGATAACGGCTTCCATCTTTGCCCGAACGGGCTCGTTTCGTTTTCAAAGCTCTCCATTATCGAGTTTTTTACCATGCCGCCTATCGTGTTTAGCTTGCGCCGCATTCCCGCTTCATCCAGACTGGATTCTAGTGCTTGCAGCTTTCTTTGGATCTCTTCAAGGCCTTGTAAGTCTATGGGCATTTTTGTCCTTTTTTGTGGTATAATTACATTAATCGGGGCGCAGATTGCTAAGCCTTTGTGCAGGTAACGGCGTGGGGCAAATATGCCGCTTATGTTGCGGGTTCAAATCCCGCCCGCCCCGAACACCTTTTTGATCGATCCGTTTCTAATAAGCCCTACAATATCTCCTTTATTTGCCTTATCTAGCGTCAAAAGGTAGTTCTTTATCTTAAATTTTTTATGAGTCTTAGATATTTCTATGGGTATTAAATTTAACTTCGTATCGTCTTTTTCGTCTTTAAAAATGAACACTATATTGTTTTTGTCGTCTCTCGTATCGACGTAAGCATTGTTTTGATCATCTAAAATTTTAACTATTTGCCCTATTTCCTCAACTCTAAATGCATGCTCATAAGCGCTTTTTCTCTTTGGCGAGGCATGTATAAGGCGATCTTTTGTTAGGATTATCCCGCCGCTATTTACGTCTAGCCCTAAAATTTTACTCGCGGCATTTGCGATAGCTTCGCCTAAAAGCCCGACTTGCACCATATTTATGGGCGTTTTAGGGTCGTCTTTTACGATGATTTGTTCTACGGCTTCATCAAGCCCGCTTTGCCAGACGTATAGATTTCTTTTGCGCTCGAGCTTGCCCAAAAAGGCTTTGGCATTTTCGTAGAAGTCTTTTGAAACGGCTCTATCTTTTAGCTTTTCTACTTTATCGGCAAATACCGCATCAAGATTATCCGTTTTGCCTACGTTATACGCCCAGTCCGGATGCGGCTCTACGCTCGGGATATTTTCGGTAATGCTCCAGCCTCTGCTTTTTAGCTCTTGTTTGGTGTATGCTCTTGCTTTGCAGCGGCAATTCCAGGCGTTTGGCGGATAGTGCGTATCCCAAAACGGATGGTCTTTAGGCAAGATAACGCCGTGCAAGGCTCTATGCGAGGCTCTGGTTTTGCTATCGAGTACGGCAGTGTAGCGTAGGAACTGCGCGTCCGAGCTCATCGCCTCTTCGTATGCGCCCACGGCGTAAGCTACTCGCATATTGGTGTTATAGATATTTTTCAGCCTGCGGGATCCAACGTAAATTTGTTTGATTTCTCCGGTTTTAGGATCCTTGGCGTCTACGTTTCCGATCCAACCTTTTTTAGCGAGAGTAGGCAATAAGCTTTTCTTCCACTCCTCAAACCCCAGTCCGTTTTCGGCAGCATACGCTAGGCTTTCTTGAACGTCTGAAAGCAAATCAAGCTTCGTGATCTTGGCTACCGTAAACGCCCTATGATGAGCGCCGTGCATGATCTCGTCATAATCAAAATGCACCTCGGGGCGCTTTTGTCTGAGATATTCGACTACCTTTGCAGGCTCGGCATAAAAGTCAAATTTCACAAAACACCTTTTATATGTGCGTTTGCGATGATCTTCTCGAGCGTATCCTCGATAGCGTCAATATCCGCGCCCGGAAAGGCTTGCAGCATATTTTCATAAACTTCCTCGAAACTATCCGCGTTTTTAACGATATCCAAGATAGCTTTTTCTATCTGAGCCTCTTCGTCTTTGGTGTTTGCGCCGAAAGCCGCCTTATCTATTTCGTCTAAAAATTTTAACTTCTCAGGCGAGCCAAGCCCGCCTTGCGAGCGGGAGTTACACTCCCTGCACCCACCTAAAGGACTAAGATTGCTAGCGCAATCTAAATTATTGTTTCTCTCTAAATTAGAATTTGGGCTATTTCTAAAATTTGAATTCTTTACAGGCTCCGGCAGATCGAATTCTTTAGCCATATCTTTTGGGCTCATCTGATAACCCATAGGATGCAGGATGGATAGCACCTGCGCGCGCTGGAGTAGATCGCTATCCTTTTCTATCTGGATATTTAAATCGGCTTTTTTGCCAAACGTCTTATAAAAATTTTGTACTTCTCTGGCGGCAAATTTAACGTCGCCGGCGAGTATCTCTTTGCGGTTATAGTCGTGTACCTTGCTCATCGCAAAGCTGCCGGTGGAGCTAACGTTGGAACTTAGCACGGAGCCGTTTATGACTTTCGCTATCTCGCCGTCGCAGTAGCGAACGAACTCCATAAAATCGGCCTGAGATCCGCGCCCCTCTAAAACCTTGACCGTATCGTTTGGTCCAAATACTCCGTATGAGCCGCTACGCAAGTTTTTAAATGCTTCGGCCATAAGCGAGATAACCTTTTCGTCTCCGCTGGCGCTATTGCCGATAAGAGGCGGCACGCCTAAAAACTCGGTAAATTTAAGATACTGGCTTAGCACGTAGTGTTTTGCGTAGACTATCCATAAAACCTTTAGCAGCACGGGCTTTGCCGTGATAGATAGATAAAAAGGGGGCTTAGCTACGACGTCCTTGCCTTTGATATTTAGATGAGGCTTGTTTTCCTCAAATCGTATAAACTCCCGGTCCACTTTAGACACGCCAAGCGACGCGTCGTCTTTTAAATATAACTCAATCAAGCTAAAACCGAAAACTCTAGCCTCGACGCTCGCTTTTATGAGCTCTTCTATGTTTTCGTTCTCGTCTTCTCCCAGCGAGTGGGTAAAGAATTTGTTCGTGATAGACGATATTCTTTTTTCGCACTCGGCGCCCACGGAGCTATCTTTATCCTCGATCAGACTAAATACGGAAAACATCTCTTGCTGGTTTTTGGTTAGCAGTGCGGCTCTAATTTTGCCGCTTGAAAGTTCGCTATAGTTTTGAATATCGGTTTTTGAATAATCGCCTCTAGGTCGTAGCGACTCGAGCGCATATTTTATCGCGTCCGTTTTTTTCACTTTATATCCTTTTCGTAAATTTGCGTTTTAAGGCATTTTTATGCCTTTTTGGTAGTCTTGCTCTACCTTAAACGGCTTTTGGCATTCTAAACGCTCTCTAACCGCTTTAAAATTGATTTTTATTTATCTAACAAATCCCGCAAGAACTTCTCCTTGTCTTTTTGTTTTTGAAGTATCGCATTAACCTTTTCGTAATCGAAATTCGGAACCTTTGCTATACGCCACGCCATCTCTAAGCTATCAAGTCCGTCGTCGTGAGCGGACTTTGGGTATGTATCAAGCTCGTCTATAAAGATAAGCGAGTTTTTATCTACCAAAATTTGAGCGTTGTTTATCGGCGGAGTAAGGCTATCTATGCGAAGCTCTTTGGCTACCGAGTTTTTAAGCTCTACGATAGGCAGATAAATCCCTAGCTCGCGAGCTTTTTTATCGAGCATATCTTTGAAAAACTCTTGAAACTGGATCGTTTCTATGGCTATTTTTAGCGGACGATTGAGTCTTAATATATCAAGCGCCGCTTGAATTATTTTATCTATCATAAGCTCTGGTTTTAGTTTAAGCATTTTTACGCTTGCGTAAAATTTACCCGCCAAATACCCAAGCGTAGCAACCGAGAAATAATCCCCTTTCGTTTTGCCAAGTGCCGGGTCTATGCCCATATAATACGCGTCGCAAACGGGCATAATATCAAAGGTTTCATAACCGCTAAAGCTCGTTTCTTCGCGGCTTAAGGGAGTGTTTTGGTATTCGGACATAAAAGCGGCTTTGGAGCTTATAAATTCGTTCCAATATTTGGTTTTATTGAGCGAGCTGTCGTCAAGGATAAATTCATTAAGGTTCGGGGCGTCGGCGTCGATATTTGACGGAAACTCTCTAACCAAAGGATAGCTAAGCGTCTTAAAATCGCGCCTGGCTTCGATACGAAAAAGCAAGCTGTCGTAGTGTAAGGTGGTGCCTACTATGATGATATTATGGGTTTCGTCTCCCCTGGCGGGCAGTTTCATTATGGCCTTTTCAAACCAATTATAAAGCTTGTCGCGCTGCGCTTTGGTCTCTACGTTTTCGTCGTTCTCAAGGTCGTCGCCTATGATGAGATCGGGGCGAAATCCTCGCCAGTTTTCGCCTCTAATTTTCTTGCCCGATCCAAATACGCTAATCTTAAAAGGAGTATTTCCGCTATAAAATACAATCTCTTCTTCCGTCCATTTATCGCCCTTTGCGATGCCGAAGTCTTTTATAAAAAGCTCGTTTTCCTCAAATTCGTTTCTGATAAATTCAAGCGTCTTTTTGCTGAGCGTAATTGTGGCCGAGATGATGATGGCATTGCGTTTTTCTTGTTTAACCGCCGTTTTATAGATGGTATAAAGGCGCGATATTAAAGTAGTTTTTGCCGCGCCGCGGTAGGCCTTAAAGAGCAAATTTCTATTTTTGCGCGTGAGCTTGTCGGCGTTTTTATAGAACTCTTTTCTAAAAAAGCTGGTTTCTGGAAAGCGCACGTGATGGCTAAAATAAATTTCTACCATCTGCAAAAAGCCGCTTTTGGCTCTACGTACGCGTTCTTCTTGCAAGGGGTCGCTTATACGTTTAAGCCCCTTCAGCTTTGCTCTTAAAGTTTCAACGTCGTTCATACTTTAAGCGCCCTTTGGAGTATAGTATCGGCATTTGTGGCCAAAAAGTCCGTCACATGATCGTTTTTGCTTTTTTCGGCAAGGTCGGCTATTTCGCCGATCGCGTTTTGCACCGCCGATAAAACTTGAGCTTTTACGTCTGTTTTTAGGGGAGCTTTTAGGCGGTAGTACGCGCCGCTATACTCTTTGAGAATTTTTAGTCGTTTTTCGGGCTCCAACTCTTTGACCTCTTCAAAAGCGCGATCGAAGCTGTCTATAAGAGTGAGTATAAACTCTTCTTCGCTTTTTCTTATGGTCGCGACGTCTCTGTTTTTTGCTAGCGCTAAAGCGTCCCAGTCTACGCCCGCAGCCTTATCTTTGGCTTTTTTCTTATATATAGTTTGACGGGTCACGCCGTGGGTTTTAGCGATATCGGAAATCGAATAGCCCTTGATATACATATCTTTCATCTCAATATTTTTCATATATTTTTACTCCGCAGCGGAGCACAGCCCCGCTTTACGGGCGGAAGCGCAAGCGCTCCCTGCACCCACCTAAAGTTATATGTTTCGCTACTCGCGAAACGACAAGTAATGTTTTTCATATAAACCGGCTCGTCTTTCGATCTAAATTTCTGCCCCCAATTTTATTTCGTAAAAAAATAAATTTCACTCTATATACCGCATATATAGAGTGAAATTATTTTTAAAAACCCATAAAATTAGCGCAGATTTTTTAAAGGAGTATGCCCGTGGACGGCGTAAGAAGCAAAAACCTACTATCGCTAAATTATAAAGAAAACGAGCCCGTAAAGGTCTCGCCCGTCGGAGAGATAATGGGTCTTGACGGACGCGTATTTATGATCGACGGCGCCGCGCTACTAAAACGAATATCGTCAAACGGACTTCATATACCACTTGACGAAAACCACAGCTTCGGCGGCGCGCTTGGATGGTTTGATAAAGATAGTTTCGAGCTAAGAAACGACGGGATTTACGCAAAGCTAGAACTAAATAAAAACGGAGCGGCCCTGGTAAACGATAAAGTTTATAGATACCTAAGCCCGGTCTACGATACCGACGGCAGATACGTAACGGGCCTTGATAGCGTCGGTCTCGTTAATCGCCCAAACCTACTAAACAATACAATCAACTCAAAAGGAGAGAACATGAACGAACTTGAGGAGCTAAAAGCGAAATTTGAGGCTTTGCAAAAAGAGCTTGAAACAAGCAAAGCCGCAAACGAAACGCTAAAAGCGGAGCTTGCGGAAGCTAAAAAGCCCGCCGAGCAACCAAAACAAGAAGAAAGTAAAACAGGAAGCGAGGAAGCAAATAACGTCTCAAAGCAAATCGCCGAACTAGGCGCGAAAATAGCCAAGATGGAAGAAAATTTTAAAGGAATTTTTGGAAAATCCGAGCTGGAGAAAAACGCAAAAGCGAACGCTTTGACGGATGAGCAAAGCAAGATAGCGCGAATGCTTGGACTTAGCGACGAAGAATATAAAGGAGGAATGAACTAATGGCGCACTTTGAAGAAACGGCGATCGGCTTTAAAGCGACTTTTCAAAAAACGTTTAACAATACCAAAAGCGATGCGGACGTACTATCTATGCGTATAGAGAGCACTGATTTAAGCGAGAAATACGTATGGCTGGGTAACTTCCCTATGATGAAAGAGTGGATCGGAGATAGGGACGTTAAGAAATTTAAGGACTACGGATACGCCCTAGAAAACGTGCCTTACGAGGCTACAGTAGAAGTGCCGGTTAACCACCTCGAATACGATAAGGTGGGAGTATACAAGCCTGCGATCGAGCAAATGGCGTTTAACGCCAAAAAATTCGGCGCCGCTTTGACCGCAAAAATTTTGCTTGACGGTGAGGATACGACTAAGGGCAAATGCTACGACGGTAAGCCGTTTTTTAGTAACGCTCACGCCATGGGAACAAACACATATGCAAACGTAGGCACCGGCAAGCTAACTCCGGATAATCTGCTAGCGGCAGACGCACTGATGATGAGCATAAAAGGCGATAACGATCAAGCGCTGGGGGTAACTCCTACCCATCTAATCTGCGGCCCCAAAAATAAAAAACAAGCTATACAGGCAGTTAAAAAAGAGTATCTAACCGGAGGGGAGAGTAATCCGACGTACCAAAGCTATGAGCTTTTGGTGTTGCCTGAAATAACAGATACCAGCTGGTATCTGATGGATCTTGGAAAACCTGTCAAACCTTTCGTGTTACAAGTAGCTAAAGACGGAGTATTTGAGTCGAGCAACGACTATAAATTTATGAAAGATAAGGCGCTGTTTGGCTGCAAAAGCTTTATGAACGCCGGATATGCGTTGTGGCAGCTTGCATACAAGAGCAGCGGCGTTTGATAGATGCCGCTCTCAAGTCGAACAACGACTAAAAATAAGGAGGACTCATATTCATGGCGCACTATTGCATAGACGATTTTAGAGAGGTTAGCGATGGAGATGATAGAGAAGTTGCTACAAAGAGCGAGGCAGAGCCTATACAACCAGGAGGAGATAGACCGACAGCTTTGCCAAACGGCGATGAACGAAGCCAGACAGATAACAAGCAACAAGGAGATACCGGAGGCGATGCTGCTGGATCTAGCGATGTTTCGCCTGAAGCTACACCTGAAGACGGCGGAGATAGCGGATTGGGAGGTAGCTCTGGCGAAGGAGGCGATAAGGCTGGCGCAAAGTCTAAAAAGTGAGGACGGTAAGCTAGGCGTTTGTGCGCACGGGCAAAGAACGTCCGAGTTTGACGACCCGGGCGCTAAGATATGGCTTAAATTTGGAGACTAAGATGAGGCTAAGAGAAGCGATAGAAAAAATCAAAGAGATATTTCCTAAAGCTATTTGCATAAACGGCGTAGAAACCATTAAGCAAAACGGTCTTTACCTAGTATTTGACGGGTGCGATGCCGCCTCGTCCGCGATAGACTTAGCCAAATTTGCTCTCGTGCTAGCGGCAAATTCGCTTGATAGCGATAATTTTGCGGCGTTAAGAGAGCTTGAGCAAATCAGAGCCGAGCTTTTTCGCTTCGGCGCTAAATACGGCAAAAACTACTATAAACAAACAAAAGCCGCAAAATTTGAAGGTAGCACCTTGTATCTATATGCGGTAATTTTTGAGATAGAGATCGACGCCGTAGAAATAGATTAAATTAAAAAAGGAGAAAAAATGGCACAAGAAAAAGTAGCAAGACTGGCCGTAGCTACGGTGAGCTTCACGCCACAAGGCGCAAGCGAGAGTATCACACTAGGCTACCAGCAGAGCGTATCGCTCAATAGGACTATCGAGAAAAAAGAGCTACTCTCAAATGACGAGAGTCTGGGAGAGACGGTGATGGAACTTGAAACGAAAGCGGAGTATAACTTCAACACCGAAATCGGCGATATAAATATCGCAAATTTGGCGCTTTGCTTCAAAGGCGTAGTAGAGGACGTGACATACGCCGCAGCCGGCAAATTTTTCAACGAAAAAACCATCAAAGCCGACACCGAACAAATACGAATCGGCGATCCGGTGCTAAAAGATGGCAAGATCTACACCGCTACGGAAAACATGGCGGCGGGCAGCTTCACGATAGATAAGTGTGCGCCAAAGGTTTACCCGGCAAAGTTCAAAAGAATCGCGCCGCAAAAACTCGCAAATTCGCTCGGCAAAATCATAGTCGAGGGTAAAAACCTAGCTACAAACAAGGCTCAAATCCTCGTCATTCCGCTGGCAAACCTAAGTTTTGAGGGCGACGTGAGCGTAAGCGGGACCGATTTTGCCAAGCTAAGCCTAAAAGGTAAAGTGCTAAAGGCTCCGGGCGAAAATCTATTTAGCTTTATGGACGGCGAGTAGTCGCAAAGGCAGGCTTAGCTCGCCTGCAAAGTAAAAATAAAAAAAGGAAAAAAAATGAAAACACGCTTTCCGTTTGAAATAAACATCGACGAAAACAAATTCAAACTCGAGTACAGAGAGCTCAAAAAGAGCGAAGCAAGAGATCTGGTAGGAGAATTTGCAGAACTAAAAAAGCAAATAGACGCTAGCGACGCACTCAAAAGCGAGATAGCTTCGCTTGAAGAGAAAAAGGAGATCAAAAACGGCATAGCCTCTACCCAAAGCGGCGACAAAAAAGCCAAAACACTGCAAGAAGTGCTTGCACTGATTGAGCAGATAGACGCAAAGAGAGCGGAGCAAAAAGAGCTAGCTAGCGCTTCTATCGATCTTGACGTAGCGGCAAAGAAGAGGTTTGATCTTACTCTTGGCGGAGAGGACTTGGAGAAATTTAAGGCCGAGATCGAGGATAAAGGCCTAAGCTATCTATCGGTTATGGGCGCAATCGACTCGGCTATAGAAGCCGAACGCGTAAAAAAGTAGAGAGGCTGCTTGCCTGCGTTGAAGCAAAAATGAGCCCGGATGATTTCGGGCTTGATTATTACGAGGCTCTTATGCTTCGGGGGCTTCATACGGCAAGCGTGGTAAAGCGAGACTTTAACGGCGGATATTTTGAATGCGAAACTATCGTTTTAAAGGCTTTTTGTAAGCGTTTTAAAATCGATTTTTTATGGATGTTTGACATTTCAAAACGCTATCTTGCCGCAATGAATAAAAGAGAGTAGAGCAAAAAATATGGCTAATAGCGACGTAAGCATAACCATCACCATAGACGGGCAAACTCATAGCTTGCGTACCGCAAGAAGCGACGTAAACGAGCTGGGGCGCAGCATAACCGGAGCTAATAGCGCCGCAAATACTCTTTGCGACTCTCTTGGAAAAATGGTGCTTGCCGTAGGCGGCGTAGCTGCGCTTACGGCTGCTTTTAAAACCTTTGCAGCCTCGGGTATCGAAGCAAACCGCAGCTTTGAAAACCTTAAAATCCAGCTCACGGGCCTAATCGCGGCCAATTCTTCAAACGTAAGTATGATGGGCAAAACCCTCGACGCTCATACCAAATGGAATATGAGCATGAAAGAGAGCGAGGGAATACTAAAAAAGCTCAACGAAACCAACGCCAAGACCAAATTTACGCTTGAAGAGATCACCGGCGCCTTTAATATGTTTTATGCTACCTCTGCGGGCCAAGGCAGCAGAAACAAAGCCGTGCAGGCTATGGATAGCATAGCTCTAGCAGCCCAGGCTGTCGGCAAAAACCTAAGCGATCTAACTCCTATGATGGATAGCCTAGCTACGGGCACGGTGGTAGCAGCTTCCGAGATGGGCAGCTTTATGAAGATAGTGGGCCTCACAAATGAAGAGTTAAAAAAGGCGAGCTCTGAGGGCAAAGTCTACGACGTAATCATAGAAAAGCTAGCCAAATATAAAGAGCTTAGCGCCGAGGCGGCTAAGGGCTACGAAGTGGCTTTGGGGTCGCTAAAAAACGAGCTAACCGAGCTCACTAGAGAGCTAACTAAGCCGATGTTTGACGTACTTACTTCTGGCATCGCCTCTTTTTCAAATTTCGTAAAAGAGAACAAAGCTACGATCATAGAGTGGGCGGGGCATATCGTGACCGCCGGAAAACACCTAGGGCTGCTTGCCGGAGCATTCGTAGCGGCCAAGATAGGTACGGCGGCTTTTAACGCCGTGCTTGGTATATCAAGAGCTGCTATGGCGATCTTTTCGTCGTCCCTAACCGCTACTATTACGCTTACGTCCGCGCTTGGGACCGGTATTACGGCACTCAAAGCGGCATTTAAAGGCTTTTTGCCAACCGCGGTAATATTCGGCGCGGTTGAAGCGTTTATGGCGCTCAAGGACGGCATGGACGGAGCAAGGGCTAGCGGCGAAAAGCTAAATCAGATCCTAAATACTACAAGCGAAGAGCTCAGTAAGTTAACCAAAAATCAGCTTGAATTTCGTCTAGTCGAGATCCGCAGAGAGCTAGACGCCACCAAAAAAGAGGCCGGCAAGCTACAAGACAAGATCGCAAACGGCTTTATTTTTATGACCAAAGATAACCTTATAGAAAACAGAGCCAAACTAGACGAACTTCAAAACAACATCCTTGATCTAGGCGCGGCCTACGGCGAGGTCGAGGACGTGCTAAACGGCAGAGGCAAAGGCGGCGCGAGCTCGGGCGAATCAAAAACCGACTCCTTGCTGCAAAACAAAATCGACGCCGTAAGCGCTGCTTTGGATAAAGCCGGCGAAAAAGCCAAAAACGTGACTACGATAGGACGCCTAAAAACGGAGCTGGCCGAGATCGACGGCCTCATAAAAAATTTACAAAACCCTATAGCCGATCCCGAGAAAGAAAAGCAGAGGCTCGATACGCTCGAGGCCTTGCAAGTTATGCGCGAAAAAACGGCCAAACAAATAGCCGAATTTAACAAACAAGACGTAAAAAGTCTAGGCGACGTAAACTCCGCATATCGCGAGATAGCGCGCATAGGCATGAGCGAATACGAGAAAAAACTCGACGACATCAATCAAAAAGAAAGAGATTGGATCAAAAACGGCGTAAGCAGACAAGATGCGGCCGCGGCAAAGAAAAAGCTATTTGATATATTGCAAACGGAAGAAGCAAACAAGGCTATCAAGGAGTACAAAGATTTTCTAAACGAAAAAGAGGCTGCGCAAAAAGAGTACTATGAGGCTATCGGCGAATACGAAAAAGCGTGGAGCATAGAAAGCGCTAAAACCAAAGAAAAAATCAAAAAGCTTGAGCTAAGCGAAGAGGACGCCAAAAAATACCTCGAAATCCAAAAGAAAAAATACCTCGAGCCGTATGTCAAAAACTCAAAAGCCGCCTTTAAGGACATAAAAAATAGCTGGGCGGACACCGTCTCGTCCATGTCAAAGACCGTCGATGACGGTTTTTTTAACTTCTTCATCGGAAAAACAAAGAGCCTAAAAACAGCCCTCAAAGACATCGGCACGAATTTAATGCGCGATATGATTTCTCCATACGCGCGCGTCTTGTCGCAAGGCATTTCGGGCGGCTTTGGGGCATTGCTTGGCGGCGGGTCAAATTTGGCCTCTATCGCCTCAAATCTCGGCCTTGCCAAAAACGATAGCGGTGGCTGGATAGGGTCAGTCGGCGGTACTACGGTAGAGCTATCAAGCACGGGGCAAATTTTGCGCGGGGCTAGCGCGCTAGACAAAAGCACGACTAGCTTGCTTAGCTCGGTTTCAAATTTGCAAAGCGCATACTCTTTGCTTACTAGCGGATATACGGGCTTTATATCTAGCTTTACGAGTACGCCTGCGCTAAATGCTGCTAGCTGGCTATCTATGCACGGATACGCGGGGCTTGGTCAAGGCGTATACGGCTTTGGCACCGGCGTAAAAGGCGCTCTAACGGCTACGCAGTTTAGTAGTGCCGGCACGGCTCCGTATATGGCGGGCTCTGCGTTTGGCGGAGCGGCTCTTGGATACGGTATCGGCTATCTCGGGGACAAGCTTTTTAAGGCAAATACATACGCTAGCACGGGCGGAGCGCTCGGAGGAGCTGCGGGTGGTCTGATAGCGGGTATGAAAGCGGGATCGTCTGTGGGTCCTTGGGGCGCAGTCATAGGCGCGGTAGCGGGCGCGCTAATAGGCGGGGCTTTTGGAAAGAAAAAGGCGACCGGCAGCGGTATTTCGCTGTTGCAAGACATCACGGCGGGCGACGCGCTAAGCAACCAAAACATCCGTTCCTACGTCGATATGCAAAAGAAAGGCTGGTTCTCAAAGAAAAGCTGGACTGAAATGAGCGACCTAGACGACGCCTCTATGGGAGAGATCGGCGCACAGCTTCGCTCTATGGATAGGATGGCTAGCCGCGCCGGAGCTTTGGCGAGCCTAACCCTAAAATCAGGCAAGTATAGCGGCGAAAGCCTAGCCAATGAGGGCTTTGCAAAGGCAATACTCCGCTCAATGACCGGGCAAGCAGAGCAAATGTGGGCGGAGGTCGCCGAAAGCGGCGGCAAGAAGCGAAAAGGCTTGCTCGGCAAGATAGGTGGGGTATTTGAAAAGGCTATGAAATTTAGCCCGTCCTCGATCGTCAACCGCATCACGAAGCCTCTCGACGATGCCGTAAGCAAGGCAATGAACAAAGCAGGCCTGGGCATGATCGACAATATGGCGCGCGGTATGAGAGACGAGTTTGGCAGGGCTAGCGACGGAAACATATTCGGACTCAAAAGCTCCCGCAAGATAGACGACCTGCTAAATTTGAGCAAAGACGAGACAAATAAAAATCAAAGACTCGTCGATAACCCCGAGTTTTCCAGAATGTGGAAAGACTGGGAGGAGCAAGCCAAAAAGGCCAACAAAAAAGTAATCGAGCTTATGAGCGAGAGCCTAGGAGCGATCGCGGATAGCTACAAGAGCCTTGAGCTTTTGACCGTGAGAAACCCTATCAAGCAGGTAGAAATCTCTATGCGTCAAGCCTTTGAGAGCTTCACGGACGCGGCCGAAGCTTTGAAGCTTGACATCCCAAAAGAGATGGGCAGTATCGCCGATCTTTCAGTGGGGCAAATGGCGCAGGCATACCGCAAAGCTATCGCAAGCGACTTCACAAAAAGCAACGTAGACAGCCTAAACGGGCTAGTCAAGGCTTACGAAGCGGCGAAAAAGGCGCAAGACGAGTACACCAAAGCTCTAATCAGCTTCACGCAAAGTATAGCTCAGACTCAAGCCGGCTTTTTTGCGGCAGTCGGCAGAGACACAAACGTACTAACTTTGCAAAACATTTATACCAAATTTCGCGCTCTAGCAGGAAGCATAGAGGGCGATCTGGGCGCGGACGAAATGAGCCGCGTCTCAAAGCTGGGAAACACGAACGATCCTAGGGTTTGGGCGGAGTATTTCTACCGTATGAGCGCGGCGCAGATGCAAGAGTTTCTCTCTACCGGCAACGTCGAAATGAGAAAGCAACTGCTTGAGGCCGTAACCGAGTACAACAACCACAGAAACCAAAACGGCGGCCGCGACGTCTGGCTCAAATCCCTCACTGGGCTTGAAGAAATCGTCAAACAAATCAAAGCCCTGGATCTAGCAGAGCAAGCAAGAAAGACGCTCGAAGCGCAAAAGCAGCAACTTTCTATCCTAAATTTGCAGCGCGCGGCGGTAGAAAAGCTAGCCTCTATGGCGAGCAAAATCCGCGAAAACGTCATCGACAATCAAACCGCGGGTATAAACTACGCCCTAGCGCTACAAAAAGCAAAAGCGGCGTTTAGTGCGGGCAACTACGACGCCAAGGCCTACGACGAGCTAAATAGCGCCGTAGCCAAGCAGGAACAAAACCTGCGAGATAACGCGGCCACCTATCAAGACTACCGCTACGAAATGCTCAAACTAGCAAATGAGGTAGAAGGCATAGCCGGCGACGTAAATTTGGGAGATTTGCTCGAGCAAATCAAAAAGCTAGACAAGCTGCTAAACAGCGCAAACGACACATATTCGCAGCAACTTGACGCGCTAAAAAAACAAAAAGAGGCGCTAGAGCTTGATAGCCAAAACCAAATCCACGCCCTGCACGATCTGCTTGGCAAGGATAGCCCCGTAGTGGCACATCTGCAATCGGTTAGAGATGCGATTATAGCGGGCAAGGCTGCACCCGAATACAAAGGCGCGCCGCCCGCAAACATATCAAACGGAGCTACCACCGCAAACGGCGCGGTGCTAAGCTCGCAGCTAGATCGCGATATAAACTCTATCTACAAAGACGTACTAGGCCGCAGTGTAGAACAAGGCGGGCTGGATGCTTGGAAACGCAAAGCCCAGCTAGAAGGCCTTTCAAAACAGCAACTACGAGCGCAGATAGAAGCTACGGCAAGAGCCGTCACGGGCGGCAATTCAAAACAAGACTTCATCGAGTGGAGTAAGAAACGAGGCTACAAGCCCTTTGCCGACGGCGGTATAGTCACTCGTCCTACGCGCGCGCTCATAGGCGAAGCAGGCTACGACGAGGCGGTCATTCCGCTTGACGGCCGCGGTATCAAGGTGGACATGGGCGGAGCCTTTGAGGCGCTAGCAAAGAGGCTAGAAAGGGTGGAGCAAATAGCCGCAAACATAGGAAGGGACGTGAGAGAAATGACGATGAACGCAAGGCAAACTATAGACAATGGAGCCGTAAACGTAAGGAGCATAGCATGACGGTAGTAGAAAAAGTGGATCTAACCCTCAAAGAGACCAACGCGCCCGCAGATACGATAAGAGCCTTCTCAAAGGGTATGAACGTAGAGCTTGGCGAGGAGATCATATACGAGGGCGAAAAATACAAGGCCGCAAAGGCGATGACGAATATCCAGACCGAACCGGATAAGGATATAGCAAATTTCGCCCACATGGGAGCCATCAACGAAAAAGCGATGTTTGATAGGTACATCGGAACGCAAACGAAAAAGAAAGACGGGCAGCCGCTGAAATTTAAGGTCGACACTGGCAAAAAGCGCGTGAACTGCTTTTCTTTTTTTAACATCGACGGCAGCGAGATATTTATACGCAAGGACGGCAACACGATAGCCCATAAACGCCTGCTCAACGCCGGCAGCCGTAGCTGGTGGGAGTATTTTTTCGAGTTTGGGCAAGACTACAAAAAAGACGTGGTGCTATATACAGAAAAATACTTCGGGGAGTTTGAGATAGAGATCACGCCAAACCGTTTAGGGGCAAATTTAGGCCATTTTTCTGCCGGGCAACGGGTGTTTCTTGGCTTTACCGAACTAGAAGCCGAGTTTGGCGTCAACGACTATAGCAGAAAACAAAAGACTGCCTACGGAGACGTCTTCATAGCAAAAGGTCGCACAGCAAACTATATGAGCCTTGCGGTTGTGCTGCCTACCCCGCAGATAGACCGCACGAGAGATACGCTCAAAAACCTATGCGGAGAGCTTACGACTTTTATCGGAGACGAGAAAGACAAGGGCTTCAAGAGCCTGTTAGTCTTTGGGTTTCTCAATGATTTTAGGATCAAGATCACGGGCGAGCAGTATAGCTCGCTAAGTATAAACGTAGAGGGAATAATCTAAATTTAAAGGAGAGAAAATGAAACAAATAACTAAGTTGCCCCAGCCGCCTACCACGGCCGAGCCTCAAAATTTCGACGACCGAGCCGACGTGTTCGTAGCGGCTCTTAACCCATTTAGAGACGAAGCAAACGCTTTAGCTGAGGAAGCGGAAGCAAATGCTCAAAGAAGCGAGGACGCAAGCGCTACCGCCCAAAGCGCAAAAGATGCCGCACAAGCATCCGCGCAAACGGCAAGCGAAGCAAAAGAAGCGGCAGCAATAAGCGCTAGCGAAGCCGAGAGTAGCGCGCAAGCGGCAGCCCAAATCAAGACGCAAACGCAAGAAATCAAGCAAAGCGCGCAAGAAGCGCTCACGGCTATCGCGGACGCAGCCCAGAGCAGCGCACAGGCCGCAAAACAAAGCGAGCAAGCCGCCGAGCAAACAAAAACAGAGCTACAAACGGCAACAAATACGCTAGAGCAAATGAAAAACATCGTAAAAGACGGCTTCATCGACGACACCGGCCAAAGCGAGACGAAAACCTACTCGAGCAAGAAAATAGCAGAACTAAACGAAACATTGAGCGCGGACGTAACTCAAAAACTAGACCAAACCGGCAAAGAAATAAGAACTGCGGCTATGAGCGGAGCTATGCCGTCTGCTTACGAGAGCGACCTTGCGATGTGGGATTATATGGAGGCTTCCCCGGTCGTGGCAAACGAGCAGCAGGTTCCTACTGGCCAAAACAATTATGCCCTTTTGAGTACTCTTTTGTTTGAAGGCGACATTAATCTCTGGACGTATAACCATAGCGTAATACCGATCGCGTTTGAGGGATCGGACGAAATTTTGCCGTTTAGGAAAGGTGATGCTGTGGCTATATATAACATAGAAAAAACCATAACGCTAATAGACGGCGGCAAGGCATACGTATATTGTCAAAAAGACAGTAGCGTCTATATTTTTAGCGCAGCAAAAGGGATGAAAGGCTTTAACAAAAATAGTCAAACCCCAGACAGAGATCCGCTACAAAGCTTTGAAAGCAAATATCTGATTTATCTAGATACGTCAAAAAAAGAGGCCTACGTTTATACAGTGGACGCGGCGGCTGGGACCTTAAAATTCGCGTTTAAGAAAAAGATAGATGACGATAAATTTAGCGCTTACGGGAGCGCTTACGTGGCGTTTAACTACCTAAAAATAGGCGATTTTACGTTTAAAATCACAGATACCGACCTAACTCTTGCAAGCGAGGGCGAGATTTATCTGCCTAAGCGGCTAGACGGCGATATTAGGACGCCATTTCATCGTAGTTCGCCTAGCGGCTTTATTATCTCGGGTGAGTACGTTTACGACGTTAAAAGCGGTAAGGCTTTAAAACCCATCATAAATCTTAAATTTTCCGGTTTTTTAGGAAGAACCGACTATTTGGTAATAAAAAACTTTAGCGACGAATATTATTCCCCTAGCTATATCTACGACGTTAAATACGGAGTTAGATGCGTTCGTATGCCTGAGGAATACTACCCCGTAAACGTCTCTCTTAAAGACGGATACGCTTATGTCTTATTTGTACGTGCAGCTTCGAGAAACCCTAGATTTTATATCCCAGACATAATAATGGGCATAAAAATACCGATGAAATTTTTAACGGGCAAAAACTACAAAGGATAAACAATGAAAGAGTATTTTAAAAACGACGACAAACAGTTTGCGTTTAGACCAAAAAAGGCTTTGCCTTTGTCTTTAATGCAGCCTATAAAATTAAATTTAATCGGCGAGTTTGATTTTTTAGACGAGTATCAACGGCTTATCAGGATAAACGAGGATAATTTTTTATGCACAAGCGTCGACGGGCTTTTTCGTGGGACTGCCGGGGCGCAAAAATATGCGCTTGCGATTTTAAATATAAAAGACAACACCCTTAAGGGAATAGACCTAAAAAGAAGTACGCCGACCAATTTTAGACTAAGTTTTTGCTTATTTAAAGGCAAGCTAGAGATTTTTGTAAGTTTTATGGGCGAAAATAGAATATTCTTAGTAAAGGATTTAACCATAGTAAAAGTACTAGACGGCTATACGGTATATTCGGACAGCAATAGCTACTATGGGTATTGCGGATTTAATGGAGTGCTTAAAGGTACTTTTAGCGAGGGAGTATGCTATATTTTTGATGGAGAAAAACTATCCTATTCGCCAAACGCTCGCTATGGCGAGGGGCGCCCCATTGTCAGCCCCGGCAGTACTTTTGAAGGGGCTACAGTCCCGTATATTCTAGGCGACAGCGACTTTTCTAGGAAAAGAAGGGAAAATTTGTTAGCAAATCTTATTGGAGCCTCAACGCCGATATTTAGCGGCAAGGCGATATTTCTAAAAAAAGATGAGCTATATATAACGCCGATTTTTCAAGACAACGTTATTGAGATCAAGGAGTAGCCGATGAAACCCACCCTAAAACAATGGCTACAAGTAGCCAAAAATTTCATCATCGAGCTTCCGCTTGAGATACTTGCCTTTTTCATTGTGCCGATCGCTTTGCTTTTCGCAAAAAAGAGCGACGATCATCTGCCGCGATGTTTTCGCTGGTTTGAGGATGCGGGCGACTACTACGATGGGCAAAGCGCGGCCATAAACGGCGACGGCGGATGGAGACGGGATCACTTCCCGCCCCCTAAAAACCGAACTTATTTCGCTCGTCTTTGCTGGCTACTGCGAAACCGCATCGGGTATTTTTGCGTGAAATACCTCGGCGTAAAAACAAGCGAGATAGACCCCGCCTCTATCAAAACGTTCGGAGACCCGTCCGTCACGTCAAACGGCGGCAAAGCAAGCTCGTGGTGCAAGGTAGAGTGTAGGCTCAAAGACGGACGTGAGCGTTTCGGCTACTACCGCACGATTAGGTGGTGCAAAGGCTTTTATGTCCGCATTTACGTGGGCTGGAAGCTCATGGACATAGCCGGCGCAAATCCCGAAAATTGGCACGAATACACTGAGGGCGAGGACAAAAAGGTGCTAAAGACTGTGTGGGCATTTCACCCCATGAGAAAGGTCAAAGAATGAACGCATCAACAAAGAAATTCGTACTGATCGCGGCAGCCGTCCTCATCATAACCGCCGCGGTAAAACTACTGAAAGGAGCGTGAAATGGGCTTTTTGAATATCAAATTTATAATATCCGCGGGCGTCGCTTTGCTGATAGCCCTCGGCGGCGCAGGGATTGAGATATGGCGGCTAAACGGCGCGCTAAATAGCGCAAAAGCCGAAACGCAAGACGTCAAGGACAAGCTGGAAAAAGAGCAAACGAAGCTAGCGCTCAAAGAGGCGGAAAGCCAAATTTATGCGGCAAATCTCTCCGAGTGCAACTCCAAGATCTCCGCTCAAAATCAGGCCATCGAGAGTATAGCGCTGGATATGAAACAGATTCGACAAAGCCAAGCGGGCCTTAAAAAGGAGATACGAGCCAAATACGAGAGCATGGAGCCTCCGCCAAAAGACAGCGGATGCGAAAAGAAGCTGGGATACTATGAAAGGCTATTTAGGGGGCTAGGAAAATGAAGATAGAAAAAGCGATCGAATTTGTCCTTATTTGCGGCTTGATCATTATACTTTGCGGTTGCGCGGGCACGGAGCCCCAAATCATAGCCCGCACCCAGTACCAAGACGTGGACAAACCCGTGCGCTGCGACGTGGAGCTGCCGCCAAAGCCAAGCTTTGACAAAACAAACCCGTCGACTGCCGGAAAGGTAGCGGCATATCACGAAGAGGTCGAAAGGCTGCTTTTGCTGTGCGCGGGCAAGGAGCCGCAATGAGCGAGCTAGTGATTAGAAAGATTATGGGTTTTAGGCTTAGCAAAAAAAGGATACTCGAGATAGTTCTATCGGTCCTGCTCGCCTTGATTTTCGGGGCGGTGATGGGATGAGCTGGATCGACAAAGAGTACTGGTATCTACTTTGGGTATTGCTGGTAGGGCTCATCGGCGGGGCATTGGGACTGCTCGACGACGACGGAAAACCAAGAAAACATCGCACGAGATGGGCGTTTCTCGCTGCCACTCTTACGGCAGCGTTTCTTTGCGGTGCAACATTTTCAATCGTGAAATTTTTTATACACGATATTGAATTTTCGCTAGGCGTCGGGGGCATTGTAGCATTTATGGGCGGAGGTTGGGTACGTAGAAAGATCGACAAAGCCGCAAACAAGAAGATAGAGAGTCTAGGCACGGACGGCGGCTGCGCAAAGAGCGAATACGAAGAGGAGCTAAAATGAGGGACGACGAGATACTGGAGAGCATGCAAGCAAGGCGCACGCGCTGCATCGTTTATACGAGAGTGATGGGCTATCACCGCCCGGTAGAGAGCTTTAACGTCGGCAAAAAAGGCGAGCATAAAGAAAGAGTGAAATTTAAAGAAAGGACGAAAAATGAAACTGATCATACGTAGATACAAGAACATCGATGACGGCACTATCGGCAAATTTGAGCTAGTAGGCGTAAATACCGTGCTGATGACGGGCTATACGCTAGAGTCCGCAGGACCAGATACGACCGCAAGGGGCAAAGATAGGCGCATACCGGCAGGACTTTATAGTGTGGTTTGGCACAAGTCGCCAAGATTTAACCGCGTGCTACCGGTGCTGCATAATGAGCGAGTAGCGAAAGATCGCTATATCGAGATACATGCGGGCAACTATCCAAAGCATACCGAGGGCTGCATACTGGTAGGGAAATGGGCGAACGACGAGGGGGTGTTTGAGAGTGTGAAGACGCTAGAAGCTTTGCTTAGTTTTATCCAGGGCAAGGATTTAGAGGTGGAGATTTTAAACGAATTTGGATAGTTCTAAACACCGATTAACCATTAGAGAATAACTTAAGTCTCACTGAAATGAGAATTGGCGATTTTACGGTTTTTCTCATTTCAATGAAATTCTTTTTCTCATTTCAGTTGGCGGTTTATAAATTTGACGGAGAGATAAAGATAATAGCCGTTCGCGGGAAAAATAAAATTTTTAACGACGAAGCGGTGAAAATAACAAAGGAGTTAGAAATTAAAGCGTTAAAAAATATTTCGAATTGTATAATTACCAAACCTTACGAGTTTAAAACGGAGGAATAGATGTTTGAAACCAGGCAAAAAGGGCACGCTGGACCGACGCGTCCTAAAAAGATAAAGATGGTGACTAACGCCGAGGTCGAGAAATTTTTAACCGAGGAGCTACCGACGCAAAAGGACGGCGTGATATACATCCACGTGCCTTTTTGCGATAATATCTGCTCGTTTTGCTCGATGAACCGCACGAAGCTGGAAGACGAGCTAGACAGCTACACGCAGTATCTACTGGGCGAGATCGAAAAATACGGTAAATTCCCGTATCTACAAGCTAAAGATATCCGCAGCGTCTATTTTGGCGGCGGAACTCCGACGATACTAAAAGAAAAGCACCTAGAGCCGGTTATCACGGCTCTGCGATCAAATTTTAATATCTCGGACGACTGCGAGTTTAGTCTAGAAACCACGCTACACAATCTAAATTTAAGCAAAGTGCGCCTACTAGAAAGCCTAGGCGTAAACCGCTTTAGCATCGGCGTGCAGACATTTTCGGACAAAGGTCGCAAACTGCTAAACCGCGTCCACGACAAAAAAGGCGCGATAGAGCATCTAAAAATGATCAGGCAAAATTTTAGCGGCATGGTTTGCACGGATGTTATCTTTAACTACCCTGAGCAAACGATAGACGAAGTGCTAGAAGACGCTCGCCTAGTAGACGAGCTAGAGATCGACAGCACGAGCTTTTATTCGCTTCAGCTTTTTGAAAAATCAGAACTCGCAAAGACCGTATCGCAGGATTATTACGACGTGAACTACGAGCATAAGCTACACAACGCTTTCTTTGAAAAGCTGCTAGGTACTGGCAACTACGAGGTGCTAGAGCATACTAAATTTAACCGTATCGGCCGCGACCGCTATCAGTATATCCGCCTAAGCCACGAGGGCGCCGATATCCTGCCGTTAGGTAGGGGCTCTGGCGGAAAGCTAGGCTACTACGACATCTACAACGCAAAAGAAAAAATGCGCATGATAAACAAAGTGGACGACAAACAGCGTGCCGAAGCACGACTAAAAAACCTCTTTATGTACCCAAAAATCGACCTCGCGCAGGTAAAAAGCCTAGTTAGCGTTGAGACCTTTAGCGCGCTAATGGAATTTTTCAAAAAATGCGAAAGCAAAGGCTATATGCACATAGAAAACGGCTTTTTAAACTACACAACCGACGGCGTATTTTGGGGTATGTCGATCGGCACCGAAGTAGCAAATATCTCACAAAAGGACTTTGAATGAAAAAAATAGTTATCTACACGAGCGCGACCGGAAATACCGAGAAAGTCGGTCTTGCCATCGCAAACGAGCTTGGCTGCAAGGCGGTCAAATTTACCGAGGATCTGCACCTAAATTTGGACGGTTACGACTTTATCGCGCTTGGATTTTACGTCGATAAGGGCGATGCGGAGCCTAAATTTAAACGCTTTTTACGCGAGATAAAGGGCAAAAAAGTCGGCCTGTTTATGACGCTGGGCATGGATCCCGAGCACGAGCACGCGATGAACTGCCTAGAAAAGGCAAAGGTTGTACTACGCGAGGGCGAAAATGAAATTTTACGCGAGTTTTACTGCCAGGGCGCGATCGATCCAAAAGTCATCGAGCAACTACGCAAAATGGGCGAAGCAGCACCCAACGACCCGCGCTACGCCGTAACTCCTGAGCGCGAAGCCAGATGGGCTAGAGCTGCGACCCACCCAGACGCAAACGACCTAGAAAACGCGAAGGTGGCATTTAGAGGGATATAAATTTGCCGCCGATTGGCGGTCAAATTTGCTCTGGCGGCGTGAATTTATGCGTTAAATTTAGAGTGCTTTATCTTTTAAATTCGCAAATTTACGTTTGATTTTTAGTTTTTCTTTAAATCTATCGAGATTAAATTTTTGATAAATTTTACACACCGAAACTCGAGTCTTGAAAATGCAAAATTTAAATTAGTTAAATTTGGTGCTATCGTGCCGCGTATCTTAAAAATTAATTATAAATCTGCGACGCTTTGCGCGAGCAAAGCAGTGTCGCCACCTTAAACGTGCAGTGGGGTTAGAGAGGGCTTGGGAGAGGAAGGGGCGACGCTCTACTTCGCTTTGCTCGTAGCTGCAAGCAGACCGTAAGTAGAATCCCCTTCCTCTACCAATAAAAGAGGAAAGCTTTAATTTTATAGAAGCTACAAATACGTAACGTTAAATTTGGCAAAAATAAATAGCGCCATAAAGATGCAAATCTCGGCAAGTAAAATTTGCAATTTTAACTTCAAATTTGAACATCAAAAATTAAGGCAACGTATCGTGAGGCGACTTTTAGCGATTTCGCTTCGTTGCCCTTGCAAGGCAAACCGTAAATTTATCCGCCAAATCCTCCTTAATACTATAAATAAGCCAAAACTCGCTATAATCTCGTAAAAAATCAAAAGGAAAATTATGATACAGACTTGTTTATTTCCGGCTGCGGGCTACGGCACGAGATTTTTGCCCGCGACTAAATCACTACCAAAAGAGATGCTGCCGATCCTCACAAAACCGCTGATCCACTACGGCGTGGACGAGGCTCTAGAGGCCGACATGAAAAATATGGCCTTCATCACAGGTCGCGGCAAACGCGCGCTGGAGGATTATTTTGACATCAGTTACGAGCTAGAGCATCAAATCTCGGGCACGAACAAAGAGCACCTGCTAACCGAGATCAGAGAGCTGATGGCGCGCTGCACGTTTTCGTTCACGCGTCAAGAGAGCATGAGAGGCCTAGGCAACGCTATCCACACAGGCAAAGTCCTCGTGCGCGACGAGCCCTTTGGCGTGGTGTTAGCTGATGACCTCTGCATCAACGAAGATGGCGAAGGCGTACTATCTCAAATGGTAAAAATCTACGAAAAGTACCGCTGCAGCGTCGTTGCCGTGATGGAAGTACCGATCGAGCAGAGCAAAAACTACGGCATCGTCACGGGTCGCGCGATAGAGGATGATCTGCTGATGGTTAGCGACATGGTCGAAAAACCCGATCCCAAAGAAGCTCCAAGCAACCTAGCCGTCATCGGCCGCTATATCCTGACGCCTGATATTTTCACGATCCTAGAGCGCACCAAGCCCGGCAAAAACGGCGAAGTGCAAATCACCGACGCGCTAAAAGAGCAGGCCAAAGACGGCATGGTGCTAGCGTATAAATTTAAGGGCAAGCGCTTTGACTGCGGTAGCGTCGAGGGCTTCGTGCAAGCGACTAATTTCTTCTACGAGCTAGGCAAAAATGCTAAAAAATGAGCTATTTTTCGAAAAAACGCCGCTAAGTGCGATCGGCTCCTACGCCAAACGCATGAACGACGAACTAAAAGGCGGCGAGATCGGCTACTATCACCTACCGGAAATCGGGGCAAATTTACTAAGTGAAATCGCTGAGTTTGAAACGACTCTAGCGCACGTAAAAAGCGTCGTGCTAGTAGGCATCGGTGGTAGCAGTCTTGGCGTAAAGGCGCTAAAAACGATGCTATCAGGCGCTAAAAGGAGCCGCGAGCGAGAGCTTTATTTTCTCGATAACGTCGACGCCTTTAGCTTTGAGAGCGTTTGCGAGAGCATCAAATTTGACAAGACGCTTTTTATCATCTCGTCAAAATCAGGCACCACGATCGAGACGATCACACTATTTAAGTGTATTTTGGAGCGCTTTAAGCCGTCAAATTTGAGCCAAAATTTCATCGTCATCACCGATCCAGCCTCGCCGCTAGAAGCCTACGCCAAGCAAAACGGCATTAAATTTTTTAATATCCCAAAAAACGTCGGCGGTAGATTTAGCGTACTTAGCGCGATCGGACTCGTGCCGCTGATGCTGTGCGGATACGACGCGGCGGCGCTACTGGAAGGCGCGCGGGCGTGTAAGAGGCGATTTTTAGAAGACGGCGACGATACGCTACTACAAAAAGCCTACCACTACGCGACTCACAAAAACGCTAAAATCAACGTGATATTTAGCTACGGCGATAGGTTTTTGGAGTTTAACGACTGGTACGTGCAGCTGTGGGCGGAAAGTCTAGGCAAGAAAAAAGGCTACAAACGCTACGGACTCACGCCCGTCGGACTCATCGGCTCGCGCGATCAGCACAGCTTTTTGCAGCTCATCATGGATGGGGTAAAGGACAAGACGGTAACATTCATCAAAGTAGCGGACGCTGGTGCGGACGTCGCGGTCCCGAGCATTAGCCTAAACGGCCTTGAGGGCTGCGACTTCGTAAACGGGCTAAATTTGGGCGAGCTAATCAACGCCCAGTGTAGCGCCACGATGCATGCGCTCGTGCAAGAAGGCATCAGCGTGGACGTCATCGAGCTTGAACGGCTAGACGAGTCGAGCGCGGGATTTTTGATTTATTATTTCGAGCTTCTCACGTCGGCTACGGGCATAATGCTAGGCATAAACACCTACGATCAGCCGGGCGTTGAAGTAGGCAAACGCATACTAAAAACGATGCTAACGGCAGGCAAGCAAGACTAAAGTGCGGCTCTATAGAGTGTAAATTTGACGCGAATTTTGCTTTGTGAAGATGTAGAGCGTTAGCTCACGTAAATTTTTAGCCTACAAGCTTGTGTTTGCAGTATCGCTAGCAATTTCGGATTTAAATTTGAGCAGTTTTGTTTTAGTAAATTTGAGGCGGAAATTTAATGCGTATCCGTCACCGTTGGCGAACAAAGTAATGAGCCACCTTGCGATACGACTTTTTTATTTGTGTTGCGACGACTCTAACTATAAATTTGCATAACATTATGCAACTTTATAGCACTTTCTAAGGTTAGCAAACTGGCGTGTTTTGCAATAAATTTTTACCTCGCCTGCCTACCTACGCCAGTAAGCATATCGGAGAGACGGTTTTAACACAAACCCGTAGTTAGTCGAATTTGTCTGTAAAATTCTAAAATTTTACTTATCAAAATGGCTAATCTACAAAATGGCATTCAACAAACGCACTTGTAAGCAAATTTAGGCTTTCGTCATGTATCATCTTATTATTTTTCAAACCCACGCTATCTAGTTACAAAATTTACATTCTTACATACTCTAAATTTAATGTATGAATTCTCAGAAGAATTAATTTTGCCTAATCAAAAGTTAAACTTGTTTTTTATACCGGATAGCAATGCTTGTCTATATCCAGCAAAACAGTATAAGCAAATTCCAAAATTTACTCACAAATAATAATTTTTGTTATTTGCAAATTATTTTTCTTTAAGTTTTATATGCTATAATTTCATCATAAATCAAATCAAAGGAGACAAAATGTCAAAAGTTGTTACTCAATTAAATCAAATTCAGGCCGACGCTCATGCGTTATTCGTTAAATTTCACGACTATCACTGGTATGTAAAAGGCATTCAGTTCTTTAGCGTTCACGAATACACCGAAAAAGCTTATGAAGATATGGCGGAGATATTCGACGACGTCGCTGAGCGTGCTATACAACTAGGCGGTAGAGCTATCACCAAAATAGAAGAGCTAAACAAGCTAGCTCATCCAAAAACAGATAACAAAGATAGCTACACTCCGACCGAGGTTTTAAAAGGCGTTTTGGCTGAGTACGAGCACTTGCTGGGCGAATTTAAAAAGCTAGAAGAAGTCGCTGAAGAAGCAAAAGACAGCACGACCGTAACTATGGCGCAAGATCAAATCGCAAAATATGAAAAAGCTATCTGGATGCTAAAGGCTACTTTGGCTTAATTTTTGGGGCGCAAGCCCCTTTTTCTATTCTTTTTTCTTTCAAATTTTAATTTCTACAAAATATCAACTTAGTTATCTTTAACATTTTCAAAACAAGCAAAAACTTAATATAAACATAAATAGCATTGAGTTGCAATGAGAACTATATTTTTAAAAAGTAACGAGCGTAGCGAAGTTAAAATAAGTAATTTTAGCCACAAGATAGAGATTGACTATAGCTATTTAAAAGCAAGAAAGGTAGGGGTAAATAAAACACATGTATTCGGAAAGCCAAAGCATGACGGCAAGATCTATACCCAAATAATTAAAAACTACTCTACAAATGAACTAATACCAATACTATAATTTATTGAGACCATTGGAAAAGCCTATGATGGTTAGGTTGATTAGCGAGCAAAGACTCGTTGTAGAGTAAAATATTCAAAGAATGAACTAGCCTGCTATTTTGCAAGAAGCCAACAGTAAAACCACATAAAAGGTCGAGAAAATTTTTGGGATTATGTTAGGATTGTCTAAAATTAAAAGAATCTTCTCTAAAGCGTAGCAACACCATAGTGATACAGGAAGGCTAAGAGAAAGAGAGTTGTTGCTTCATTAAAAGAGCGTGAATTTGGGCTCAATAACAGTAAAAATACAAAAACTTTCTATCATATTTTACCAAAGATGACAAGAGAGAATCCTCCTTATCTTGAGCCTAAAATTAGTTTATCATATAATGCAGTGATTTGGATGTTTTATTTGGGTGTTTGGGCTTGCAAATTTTATCAAATACTTTCTAGATAACTTTAAAAGTCAAGTAAGGATTTGTGCCTTATTTTTTGAAAAGTATAACATAAAGACCTATAGAAAGGAGATATCTCGGGATAAACCCGAGATATTTAAAATTAGAATGTGTATTTAGCTTGGAATCTTAGCTGTTTAGTTTTATCTTTTGAGTCATCTTGGTGCTTGTTAATCTCATACGCATAGAAGCTTGAGAACTGAAGTTTAGCACTATAGTCATAAGTTAGTCTTGCTACATACTCTTGATATTTCTCTTTATCGCCTGAAGCAAGTTTAACTTTACCATTAGAATAATCGCCACCGACTCTAAATTTCTCAGCAAAAGTGTATCCTGCTTTCAAGAACCAGAAGTTAGCTTTACCTTCAAGAGCAGTATAATCAAGAGCAGATTTTATCTCACCTACATCTATAAATGAACCTTGATCCTCTAGGCTTACAAAACCTTTTTCTTTGTCATGAACTTTATATCCGATATAACCAGCAGCTACATCAGCGCCAAATACTTTTGTACCAAGTTCACCTGCATAGAAATCCGTATCTTTAAAGTTTACGCCAACATTATTGTCTATATCAGCATGTGCATACTGAACTTGAGCACCGATATTTACATCATCAGTAATATTAAGACTAAAGTTTACGTCACCTATGATGAGGTTAACAGAATCAACCAAAGATGCATACCATAGTTGGAAGCTTACCGGATCATAAGAGCCGATAGCGGCTACCGCATATAGGTTGTTATTAAAGATACCAGGGGCATTAGTGTAAATAGCACCATCGCTCTCGCCGTTATTTTCTAATGCATCAAAAGCAAATGCAGTTAGAGTCAAGCCTGTAATATCTCTATTTTCAACTCTGACGCCAGTGCCTACAGCATCATCAGTAAAGAATGAACCTATGGTTTGCTTACCTGCAGTTATTGTAGTGTTACCTACGTTATATCCAAGGTAAAATTCTTTTACGTTAAATGGACTTGTTGTATCTGTTCTATCGCTGCGTCCATCTGCATTAAAAGCAGAGCTGTCGTTGGAATTATATCTAAGTGTTAAAACACCAAAGAAATTATCATCTAAAGCAGCTTTAAAAGAAAATTCTGATTTAAATTGGTGATGTGCAGTCGTATTATCTTTTACACCGTTAGCTTTCTTAACTGTAACGTTATTATATCTATATCTTGCATATCCAGAAAGATCTACATTTTTGATCGCCTCTTCAAGCGGCGTAGCACTCGCTACAGTTGAAAAAGCACCTAGTGCAACCAAAGCAGCTAATGAAATTTTAGCAATTTTCATTATTTTCTCCTCAAATAAGATTTAATATTGTAGAATCTTAACATAATCTAGCCTTTAATAAGCTTAAAAATTTTATATTTCTTTGGAATATTACCGAGCGTTTACTAAAATATACTATAGGGATTTAAAATTTGAAATATTTTTAACATGCCGAGCCAAATCGACCCGGCAAATTGGATTATTTTAAATAGCTTCCTTGAGTAGGAGTAGTAGAGACATCAGAGTTTTCCTGTTCGCTTCCCTTGTATTGCAAAGCATCTTTGCCCTTTAAAAAAGCAATAATTGCCCCAAGGTCGCTATATTTTGTTTTGGCGGCAACGGTTTTCATTAGATTTCTCATATTTCCGCCATAGTCAGAATCGTTTAGATAACCAGAAAAAGCAGCCTCTATATCCTCTGCACTTACTTTAGTTAACTTTTTGGATGTGCCATAAGCTCTTTTATTCCCATCTTCGCCGTGACAAGAAGCGCAATTTTTAGCATACAGTTCGCGACCTTTTTCCACACTATACCTTCTTTTGGTATCTACGCCGATATTTAAAAACTTGCCGCCACCATCAGTCTCAGGAGCTTTTTCATAAACGTTTATACTTATATTTTCGTCTTTAGAATATTTTTCTACCAAACTTTTTAGCTCTTTTGCAAATTCACCCTTTGCCTCAAATATATAACTCGGCTCGTCTGCAGCATTTAAAGAAAAAGTCAAAAGACATGCTAAAAGCGAATAATGCATAAATTTCATGAAAAACCTTTTTGATAAATTTAAAAATCCCAAGCAAGGGAAATTTTGCTTGGGATTATAGCATAAAACTAGCTTTTTTGATTAGAAGCTATATTTGGCTTCGAATCTTATGCGGTCGTGTTTATTTTTATGATCTCCGTCTTTTTCTTTAGCTGCTGCATAGAATGTAGAGAAATTAAGTTTTTTGCTGTAAGCATAGCTACCGCCGACGTTCCACTCGTCTCTATCAACTCTCTTATTGTATCTATAGCTATAGCCCTTACCGTCTATATAGTTAGCATACAAGCCAAACTCGTTAAATTTATATGACGCTCCGACAAACCAATAGTCGTTTTTGTCTTTGATATTGTTGTAGTATTGAGCGCTACCGTTCATGACCGAGTTAAGTAGTTTGCCTGGGTTGATTAGTTTGCCGTTGTCTTCAACAGTTACAAAAGATTTTTTATCGTCTTTAGCCTTATAGTAGATATAACCTGCATTTAAACCGACTCCGGCAAATCCTACATCACCTTTAGCTGCGAAGAAATTTGCATCACCAAAGTTATTGTCGTCTGACTCATTGTGAACATATTGTGCTTGTAAGCCTAGTTTTACTGCATCTAGATCAAATTTCAAAGCCGCATCAGCTGCAAATAAATTTGCGGTATCCTCAAGATATGCCCACCAAGCTTTAAAGTTTACAGGATCATAGCTTCCCATTGCACCCACGCCATAGTAGTTAAGGCTTTTTGATCCTGCTAGGCCTGATAGTAGTCGACCGTCATAGTCAATGCTATCTGTTTCAAGTGCGTCAAAAGCAACACCAACCAAAGTAAGACCTGATATATCAGTGTTTTGTACTCTTAAACCAGTTCCTACCAAATCATCGTCAAAATATGTTTTAACAAATTGTTTGCCAGCTGTTATTGTAGTATTGTTTATGTTGTAGCCAAGATAAAATTCTCTTACACCAAATGAGCTTGTAGTATTGGTGGTATCGCCATTAAATCCAGAACCGTCATTTGCTGCGTATCTTAGACCCAAAACACCAAAGAAGTTATCGTCAAGAGCAGCCTTAAAAGTACCTACGAATCGGAAGTTATGATTTGCATTATTTTTGTTGAATGCGCCTGGCATACCATTCCAGCGGACTTTATTGTGAGTATATCTATATCTTGCAAATCCAGAAAAATCTACATCTTTAATAGCTTCTTCAAGCGGAGTAGCATTTAAAGTAGAGAAAGCGCCTAGCGCAACCAAAGCAGCTAAAGAAATTTTAGCGAGTTTCATAAGTTCTCCTTTATAAAAGTTTTATAGTCATAATTTTAGCACAAAATCGGTCGTGGTAAGCTTAATGCAAAAATTTAACATAAATAATCATAAAACACTAATATATCAAGCTGTTACAAGGCTATTTTTGATACTTAATATTATTAAAATAAGAATACTAGCAACAAAGCTTAAATATGAAAGCTTAATTTCGAGGATTTTTGCGAAATAAAAAGATAAAAAAGGGGACGCACATCCCCTTCTTAAAAGGAGTTCTAACTTTGATTGCTTGTAAGAATTATAAAATATTTCGGTAAATCAACGGCTAATCAAAGCTGATATTTTCACTTTTCGGAACTTCGATTAGGATTTTCTTGTTGTTTTCTTCTTGCTGTGAGCTTTTTGTGGAGCTTGGGCTTTTAAATTTCGGCGCTTTTTTTGCTTTATGCATAACATGATGGGTTCCGCTTTTTATGAGCAGCATTTCAGTGACGAGTCCGCCCGAAACGCTTGCATAGACGGTATCTCCGCTAGAAAAGTAAAATTTATCCGCACAGTACTTACCGCTAGGCAGTTTGCCGTTTGAAGTGTCGATTGATTTTATATCGTAGCAGTATTTGCCACCGTCGTAGGTTACGCTTGATATCACGCCACGCAATGAGCCTCTAACGGGCGCAGGTTTTTGAACAACTGGTTTTTGGACGACTTTTGGTGGCGGTTTTTGCTCAAAAAAAGCACAACCACTAAAAACCAGCAAAACGGCGGCTAAATTTAAAAACTTAAGCCTGAACACTGAGCACGTTCCCACCAAGTTCGGCTATTCTTTTATCTACGGCTTGCGTTGCTTTTTCTATCGTTTTTTGCGAAATTTCAGGTAGCTCGCCACCCCAAATTTTCTCAGCCTCTTTAAAGCCCCTTAGCATACCTTCTTTTCCGGCTTCTAGCTTTTGCAAGTCGTCTCCGGCGGCGCTAATGATAAAATTTGAAATCCTATCCGCAGTATTTGCGATACCGAAAAATCCATTCTCACTCACCAGATCGCTGGCTTCGCTTTGGCTTAGTTGCGTTATAGGCTTGCCCTCGTAGCCGATAGATTTAAAATCAACGCCAGACAAGATATCGTTTAGAGAATTTATACTTTTGCTTTGAGCGCCGAAAATATCGTTAAATTTTGCAGAACCATTAAAGGCCGAAACCTGAGACAAGAAATTTGAGCTCGCATTTGAGTCAGCCCTAGCCTGGAAATGCGACAAATAGCTATTCGTTAGCTGCTTTACGTCGATATTTGCATAGGCTTCTTGCATTCTTTTGATATTTTCATTTTGATCTACGCTTGCCGAGTTTTGGACGTTCTGCACGTCGTAGCGAGGTTGCGGGATGTATGGATTTTGGCTTAAACCGTTCATGCTTTGCATTTTTTATCCTTTAGATTTTATTCTGTATTATATATCGTCAAATTTAGGATAAAGTTAACGGGTAAAAATTTACTTTACCCTATCGCCGACGTGACCGTTATATACGATGTCCTTGGCATCGATGTTTTCGTCAAGTAAAATTTCGCTTATCTTGCCGCTTTTTTTAATGCTTTCGATATCTTGTTGCAAATCCTCTTGATAGCTGTATATCATCGCGGCTCCGGAGACGCCCTCTACGCCCTCTAGCGCCTTAAAGAGCTCTATCTCGCCGTCTAAATTTTCCGCGCTCATCACGACTACGATCTTGCCCTCTTGCGCGGCGATAACCTCGCAGCCTTTTACTTGCTCGATTCTTTTAGCTACCTCGGCGGCTTCGTTTCCGTCTTTGGTATATACTATCACACTTGATATGTTCATTTTACGCTCCAAAATTTAACCTCTTTTTCGTACGCAACGCTGATTAGCCTGCCGCTATCGGAGAGGTAAATTTCATTTAAAATTTGCTGTCCGGTTTTTACGGTCGCGAGTTTTGTTTTGCTTGCGATGTCGTAGACCAGGATATCGCTCTCTTCTCCGTTCATATACGCTAGCGTTTTGGCGTCGTCGCTAAGCCCCGTCGCATACACGATAAAATCAGCCTTAAAATAGCTCATCGAGCCGTTAAAAACGCCTGCTTGTTTGTCGATGCAGCCCACGGCTACGACGTCATTTTTGTAGTCGATGTCATACATATTGTCTTTAAAGAAATTTAGAGTTTGTTCGGTTTGGCGAGTTTTTAGATTATAGATATAAATCACGCCGCTTTCGGCCCCGATAGCGATTTTGTCACGGGTTTTATTGATCTCAAAATCAACGTAAAGCGCGATGGAAAATTTATGTTTAAAGACCGCTTTTTTGCTCTCTAGATCAATGTAGTAAATTTCATTACCAAAGTCCGACACAACCGCCGTTTTTTCATCTATGAAAAAGGCCTTTTTGGCGGATTTGTTGGCTAGATGCATATTGCTAACCTCGCTCCAGCCGTCATTTTCTTTTTTAAAAACGTACAAATAACGCTCGTTGTAGTCCATCTCGGTTAAAACCAATAGCATATCGCCCAGGCGGTCGATGCTAAAAATTTTTGCAGGCTCTTCGTCGCTAAAGTGCGTTTTGACCGTGCGAAATTTGATCGATTCTAAAAATTTATCCGCCTTTATGTCGTAGATATCAAGCTCGCTGCCGTCCGTACCTAGATATAAAATTTCATCTATCAAATTTGAGCTTATCACGTTTGCGCCCGCTTTTATGATCTTATCAGGTTGCGAGATCTCAAGCGGTACCGCCGCTAAATTTGCGGTCAAATTTAAGCAAAAAATCGCCGTAAAAAATAAAATAAATTTTCTCATAACGCCTCCATTTTGATACTATTCGCGAAGCAAACTTCCATACATTGCGCGCAGCCCGTGCATTTTTGATTTACGCTCGGGCGAAAAACGCCTAAAAAATCGATCGCTCTAAATTTACAAACATCCTGACAGCTACAGCAAATCGTACCGTTCCATGCAAGACAACTATGCACGTCGATAAAAATTTTAGCTTCGATTTTAGCTGCAAATTTTAAATTTAAAACCTCTCGTCCCGCCTCCTCGCAAGCAAGCGCGCACTCTTTACAAAAGTTGCATCCCAAGGACTTAAATTTAAAATTTATTCTTTCGTTTTCAAAGCTTAAAAGCTCCCTATCGCAAGCGCTAACGCAAGGCGCGTCGCAATCAGCGCAGTTAAATTTGCCGCAAAAATAAGGCGGCGGGATAAATTTTTGAGCGGTTTTGCCGCCCAAAAATTTAGTAAATAGCTCGCGTCTAGATACGCTCACCTAACGCCTTCGTTTAGTACGTCTAATAGATTGGAATGCTGAGACGAGTTAGCGTCGCGGTACTCCGGCTTAAAGTTATTTTTAAACTTAGCTTCTACGTTCGCCTGCGGTACGTGGCACGTAGTGCAGTTAAAGCGGTCATCGCTAAGCTTACCGTCGAGGTCTTTTTTGTTCCTTATGCTATAAAGGTGCGATTTAGGGATCGGAGTCGCGCCCACGTCTTTTGCGACTTCGGGCATATGGCAGCTAACGCACATATTATTATCCGCAGTTATCGGTATCAAACCCTCTAAATCATGAGGTATCATCGGCGGTGCGTTTTCAAAAGAACGCTCGTATCTTTGCGCTTCGCCCGCGGCAGGTTTCGTCCAGTTTATATCGACCAACTTTACCTCTTCTTCATCCATAACGTCGTTAGCCGAACGCAAAATGTTTAGATCCTTAGCTTCTTTGCTATCGGCTAATTTTGATTTATTTTTTTGCTCTACTTTTTGAGTTTGTACGGAGCTAGAGATTTTTTGTTCTTCTTTAGCTTCGGCATATCCCAAAAATACTAGGACGGCGCACGCCAATCCCGCCAAAATTCTCGCCTTCATTGATTTTTCTCCTTTAGTAAATTTCTAATGTTAAATTTGAGCGCGTCGTCATCGCAGACGTCGATACAGCGTCCGCAGCTGATGCACTCGCTCGATGTTATAAACCCGCTTTGCTTGCCGATAATGCCGAGCACTTGGTTTTCCGGGCAGATTAGCTTACACTTCATGCAGTTAGTACAGCTAGCCGCGTCGTGCTTTACTCTGATAAGGGCGAATTTGCCTGCTATCGCATAAAAAGCGCCCAGCGGGCAAAGCTTTGAGCAGACTAATCTATCGCCGATAAACGCGTCTACCGCAAACACGCCAAATGCCACGAATAGCCACAGTGTGCCGCCGTAGATGACGCCGCGCTGAATAATGCCGATAAAGCTAACGCCCTCAAACGCCGGAGCTGAAGTGACTAGCGAGATAAAAAGCGTAAATCCTAAAACGTAATATCTCGCGCTTCGCGTGAAATTTACGAATTTTTTATCTTTATCGTAACCAAGCTTTACTCTGACCCAGCGAGCGGTTTCGGTGATGATATTTACCGGGCAAACCCAGCTGCAAAAAGCGCGCGGAGCGACGATCGCATAAAAAGCAAACACGATAGCGGCTCCCACAAGCGCGCCCGAAGCGATACTAAAACTAGCTAGATATAGCTGCAAAACGGCAAACGGATCGCTAAGAGGAACGACTCCGAAAAGCAAAGACGAACTGAGATTGCCCTGTAAAATTTTAACTCCGTAGTAGTTGCTCGCAAAAAACAGCCCTAGGATTAAAATTTGACTTATCCTTCTTAAAATCAAATATTTCATAGCAAATCTCCGCTATTTAGATAGTCGTTTAGCTTTTTCTCGTCGGTTTTAAACTCTTTTGGCTCAGCGTCTTTTAGTTTTTTATCAGCGCCCTCGACCCAGCCTTTTACGTACTGTTCGTTGCTAGAGCCAAGTCCTATCTCGCGCGGAAGCACGAAGATAGAAGCTTTTGGCGTCACGCAAACTTGCTCGCACATGCCGCAGCCCGTGCAGTAGTCCGCGTCCACGACCGGTTTAAAAAACGCGTGCTTTTGCGTGCGTTCGTTGCGGACATATTCAAGCCTTAACGCTTTATCTATCAAAGGACAGGCGCGGTAGCAAGCGTCACAGCGAAGCCCTTCGTAAGCGATGCAGAAATTTGGATCCAGCACCGCGATACCCATCTGCGCTTTGTTTATATTTAGCTTGCCGTTATCCTCGCTCACCAGCTTCGTATCTAGGGCTCCGGTCGGACAGGCGACCGTGCACGGGATATCCGGGCACATATAACAAGGGATATTTCGCGGGGTAAAAAACGGAGTGCCGTAAGGCAATCCGTCGTCTAAATCCGCAAGCTTAAGCGTATCCCAAGGACAGGCTTCTACGCAAAGCCCGCAGCGTATGCACTCGCTAAGGAAATTTTTCTCCTTCAAAGCACCCGGCGGCCTGATGAGTAGAGTTTGGGCTTTAGCCGTCGTTTGTGTACTCCAGATAAAGCCGCCTGCGAGAACCAAACTAATCGCTTTTAACCCAAATTTTAAAGCCTCTCTTCTATTTTGCATTATTAAGCCTTGTAAATTTTAACCGCGCATTTTTTATAGTCGGTCTCTTTTGATAGCGGACAAGTCGCGTCAAGAGTGACTTTATTTATAAATACGTTTTCATCAAACCACGGTACATAAATAAGACCCATAGGCGGTTTGTTTCGTCCGCGCAGATCGATTCTTGCTTTTACCTTACCGCGGCGAGACTCGATCCAAACGACGTCGTTATGCTGTAAATTTAGCTTTTGCGCATCGCCCTCGTGCATGTAGCAAAGCGCTTCAGGTACGGCGCGGTAAAGCTCAGGAACGCGCATCGTCATAGTGCCTGAGTGCCAGTGTTCTAACACGCGGCCCGTGCATAGCCATAGCGGATAGGTATCGTCGGGCATCTCGCAAGGATCCATATAAGGACGGAAGAAAATTTTGGCTTTATTAGCGATAGAAAATTTCTCGTCTCCGCTAGTTACTTTGGTCAAATCACCTTTTTGCAACTTGGCTTTTTTATTGCCGTAGAATGCAAACTGCTTGCCGTCTTCGGCAAATTTCTTCGCGTACGGATCGTATTTGGCGTTAAATCTCCACTGAGTTTCTTTACCGTCTACGACGGGCCACCTTAGTCCGCGCACTTTGTGATAGGTATCAAAGTCCGCCAGATCGTGTCCATGACCTGAGCCAAATTTGCGGTAGTCTTCCCAAAGATATTTTTGGATGAAAAATCCGTAACCCTCAAATACCTTGCCGTCTGAGCCGACTACTTTTCTGCTGTCGCCAAAAACTTCAGAGTTATCAAAATCTTCCATTATCGCGTCTTTTGCAGGATAGCTCTTAGCCTCTTCGTTTGCAAAAAGCACGTCAAATAGCGTATCTTCTTCGCTATAACCCATGGCTTTTGCCTCGTCTAGCACGCTTGGGAGCGTTAGCTTATCGTCCACTTTTTGTTCGCCCCAGACCTCTTTTAGCTTAAAGCGCTTGGCAAATTCCAGCATTTGCCACGTGTCGCTCATCGCTTCGCCTACCGGAAGGACTTGCTGACGCCAGTGCTGCGTTCGGCGCTCGGCATTACCGTACGCACCCCATTTTTCGTAAATCATCGCAGTAGGCAAGATTAGATCGGCAACCTTAGCCGAGATGCCCGGATACGGGTCTGAGACGATGATAAAGTTATCCATCTCGCGAGCGGCTTTTATCCAGTGGTTTGCGTTTGCGGTATTTTGCCACGGGTTATTTACCTGCACCCACGCCCATTTCATCTTTCCGTCTTCCATATCGCGCATCATTTTTACGTAGTGGGAGGCGACTTTCGGATTTAGCGTGTTTTTAGGAAGTTTCCAAATTTTCTCGCTTATTTCGCGGTGTTCGGCGTTATCTACGACCATATCCGCAGGCAAGCGGTGAACGAAAGTACCGACCTCGCGTGCCGTTCCGCATGCGCTTGGTTGTCCAGTTAGAGAGAAAGCACCCTCGCCCGGTTTTGCTTGTTTACCAAGTAGCATATGCACCATATAAGCTTGCTCGTTTACCCAAGTGCCGCGTTGGTGCTGGTTAAAGCCCATCGTCCAAAAGCTAACTACTTTTCTACCTTTTTCGATGTACCAGTCGGCTAGTTGCTTTAGTTTTTTCTTAAATTCTTCCAAATCCTCGTTCGGATCGCCTTTTATTAGCGGAGCGGAGAAGTCAAGCGTATAAGGTTTAAGAGCTTCTTTAAATTCCTCAAACGTGATTTGCCAGTGTTTGCCCGCGGTAGCCGTATTTTTATTTTCCATCACGTCGCCCTCTTTATAGCCTAGATAGCCCAGAGTCACGCCTTCGTTTTTGCTTAAAGTCTTTTTAAGTTCGGTCTCGATGACGTCTTTTTCGGTATTGTAGTTAGGATGATTTGGATTATTTCTAAGCCCATAGCCGATATCGGCAGGTCCCGTCGCAAATACGCAGTGGCTATTTACGTAGTCCCAATCAATGGCTTCAGGATGATTATAAACGATCTCGTGAGCGATGTAGTTCCAGATAGCTACGTCGCTTGACGGAGCAAAGATAATCTCCGTATCGGCGATATTTGACGTTCTAGTCGAATACGTACTTAAATTTACGACCTTTACGCGCTCGGGATTGCTTAGCTTTTTATCGCTTACGCGTGCCCAAAGTATCGGGTGCATCTCGGCCATATTAGCGCCCCAAGCCACGATAGTATCGGTTAGCTCTATGTCGTCGTAGCAGCCCGCAGGCTCGTCGATACCGAAAGTCTGCATAAATCCGACGACCGCGGACGCCATACAGTGGCGAGCATTCGGGTCAATAGAGTTGCTTCTAATACCCGCTTTCCATAGTTTGACGGCTACATAACCCTCTAAAATAGTGTATTGACCCGAGCCGAAAACGCAGGCTGAATGCACGCCGTTTTTCTTCATGGTCTCTTTATATTTTTCCGCCATGATGTCAAAGGCTTTTTCCCAGCTAATAGGCTTAAATTTGCCTTTTTTATCAAATTCGCCCTTTTCGTTCACGCGCAAAAGCGGCTGAGTGATGCGGTCTGCGCCGTACATGATCTTGGCGTTAAAGTAGCCTTTGATGCAGTTTAGGCCACGGTTTACTGGTGCTTCAGGGTCGCCCTTCACTGCTACGATTTTGCCCTCTTTGGTTGCGATCATTACGCCGCAGCCAGTTCCACAGAACCTACATGCAGCCTTATCCCAGCGCCAGCCCTTTTCAGCTGCGTTTTGCGCAGCTGCCATAGAGCTAGGCAGCGCTATACCGGCACTCGCGCAAGCAGCCGAAGCGGCGGCGCTTTTTATAAAATCTCGTCGATCCATTTTATCTCCTCGTTTATTTTTTAAGATAGTTCTTAAAAATCAGGCGGATATTAACCGTTACAACCTAAATTTAAGTTGACTAAAAACAATTAATTCTTTAGCAATATTTGGCATTCAAATTAAGATCAAAATTATCTTTATTTTGCCTGTTTTAAGGGTAAAGCTTAAAATTACGAATAAATATATTTTTTTATATTTAGTAAATTTGATATTCTTTTTGATAACAAAACCCATAATATTTCAGAAACTATTTATAAAATATAAATTTAACGTGTAAAATAGTAACATTTTTTCATTGTAAATATAAAGCTATATATCAAGTATAAAAACAGTGGTCTATTTTTAAATTTAACCTTTTAAAAGCGCTAATTTTAGGCTAAATTATCATAGGTATAAAATTGATTAAAACTCAAGACCGTAAAACTCACAAATTTGAAATTTGATCAAATTTGAGCTATATATTTAAGTTTTATTTTTAATTTTTAAAATACAAATATAAATTAAATTTTACCTTTTATATTTTGTAGCTTTTGGTAATACCCGTATCTTTAAAGTGCAATTTTAAAAACGAGCTGTAAAATTTGATCAAATTTAGCCAAGGATAAAAAATGCCGCGACCTACAAATAAAATAGACTTACTAAGCGCTTCAGAGACAAATTTTAAAAAACTTTTGTCGCTAGTTAAAAGCATGAATGAGGCAGAGCAAGAGGCCAAATTTGACTTCGAGGATAGGAACAAATGCGTCCGAGACGTGCTCGCGCACCTTTACGAGTGGCATTTGCTTTTGATAAATTTTATCCAAAAGAACCTAAGCGGTGAGCGGACTGCGTTTTTACCCGAGCCGTATAACTGGAAAACCTACCCACAGATGAACGTGCAAATTTGGCGCAACCACCAAGATACGCCGCTTTGCGAGGCTAAAACCCTGTTAGCACAAACTCACGAAAAAGCAATGCAGCTTACGGCAAATTTTAGCGACGAGGAGCTTTTTGCGCGCGGATATTTTAACTTCACGGGCAATCTAAACCTCGCCGCCTACATTACCAGCAGCACCTCATCACACTACGACTGGGCGATAAAAAAGATAAGAAAGCACAAAAGAGGCCTAAAAAACTAGCTTGTGATCTGCCGCCTTACTAGTCAAATTTAGGCAGGCAAATTCGGTCGCTCATCGCCTTAAATGCGTCTTAACATTAAGCTAAATTTAGCTAGATTTAGGCTTTTAAATTTTTAGGAGAACGAATGAAAGTAAAATTTTCTCTCATAGCCGCCGTTTTGGCGTTAACCGGATGCGGCGATAACAACATCGATATCGTCAAAAACTACACGCTACCGTTTAAAAAATCAATGACGATAGGCGCCGCTGTCGACGGCTACAAAGGCTGCCAAAACGTAAAATGGGAAGACGTCAGCGGAAACGATCTAAAGCTGGTAAAAGTAACTTGCGAGGTTAGTAGCGACGTACTCAAGGCGGAATTTGACAGACAAAACGCTCGCTATGAAGAGGCCGTACAAAAAGCCAAAGACGACGCGCAAAAAAGCCTAGAAAAGACGCTAGAGCGGATAATAAACAACTACAACGAACTAAAGACCGAGGGTAGCAGCGACGCAAACAAAGAGGAGATGTTGGCGCTAGCGAATAAATTCTGCAAATACGACGAAGAAAAAGCAAAGAAAAGTAGCTTCAGCGCGCCCGTAAACTGCGATAACGATGCGATCGCGGACGAGCTCGTAAACAAATACAAACTAAACGGCAAGGCCTTCTTATTTAGCACCTTCGTAAGCCAGTTTCAATGGGCTGCACTCGACTCGCAACGCCCGCCAAAGCCGATATTTTTCGGAGATATGCCAAAACAGATAAACTCGCGCTCGTATGAGCTCAAATTTATCATCAACACCGATAAAACCGTCGATATCGACCGCAAAGCCGTGATGATAGAGGACGGCGAACGCAAGGAGATCGGCAGTGGCGTACTCGGTAAATTTTACGACAGATAAGGTTTCGTTTATAGCTTGCTAGGGCAAATGATTTGCTCTTGCAAGCTTAAATTTGCTTTTATTTTCGGCCGATCCCATACAAAGCGCGAAAGCAAATTTAGACGCTACGGGCAAATTTCAGCCTTTAAAATCACGCTATTTTTTCAAATATCGTTTTATCAAATTTAACGGTTCTTGATTTTATCTTTTAAATTTAAGCGCAAATTTGGCTCAAAATAATCAAATTTATGCAGGTTTGCGAGGCTAAATTTACGCCCCAGACGCAAAAATCATATAAAAAGAAGTAGCGGACGCGTCAAATTTGCGTCCGCGTGGCTAAAAGCTAGTTTAGAAGGTTAAATTTATATCCGACTTGTAACCAAAGCTCGTTGTTATCGGTCTTTCTAACGGCTCCTCTGGCATCAAAATTCTTTCTCTCAAGAGCCGTGTAGGTGACGCTTGCGCTTAGCCCCTTGACCCACGGCATATCGTAGCTAGCCTGCGCCGCCCAGCCTTGGACGTTCATGTGCGTGTTAGCCGCGGTCGGACCGGCGTTACGGTGAGGGGCGTCTTGCCTGCCTTTTACTAGATGTAGTTTTGCTTTTAGGCCCTCGGCGCCCGCGTCTTTAAAGTCGTACTCAAACAAAAGCTTATGCGTATTCATACCCGCATAGCCCGTAAACACGAAAGGCCCGCGGATAGGAAGCAGCGTGTATGAGCCGGGGCCGTTGCCTAGGCCAAACGCCAAAGCGTCGTTGTCGCCGACGGTCGTATAGGCGTAAGAGGCGCTAAAGCCCACAAAATCATAAATCCCCGCCCTTAGGCCGATCATATTTCCGTCGTAGTTTAGATCTTCCAGGCCTCTTGTAGTGCGAGAGCCTTTGTACATCGCGTCAAAACCGAGCTTAAAGTCACCGACGGGTACTTTATAGTTAGCCTCGGCTAGGTAGAAGTTGATGTCGCCTTGCAGCGCGCCGCGCCTAAGGTCGGTCACTCTAGCGTATGCGCCGGTTAGTTTTAGATTCGGGATGCTTTGATTTATGACTGCGCCGGTAAAGATATTATCAAACTCGTACGCCACAGGCCCCATGCCGCCGACGATTACCCTATCTTTAAAGTGCGGAGCGCGTCCCTCTTTGCCGCCCGTTACGACGGCACTTCTGCCTTGAAATTTATAATACCAGCCGCCGATCAAGGTAGTGTTTGGTATGTCTTTATTTACGATCGTTAGACCCTCAAACGCCTCTTTAAACGCGCGAGTCGGGTTGCCTGCTACTAGTGGAGTATTTACGTACTGACGGCCAAATTTTATATCAGTCCGCCCTATACCGTAGCCCAGATACGCTTCAGACATTACCGCGCCTTGCGTTCTCCACTCTTTATCGTATAAGGTGCCGCTTTTTCTCATACTGTTAAACGGCAAGAAGTTGCCCTGTCCCGTAACGCCGAGCCTAAAGCCGTAAAACGGATCGGTCACGTAGCCAAGCTCAAGCTGTATAGACGTCAGCTGCTCGTCGTGTATCGGCGCGCGCTCGTCTTTTTGATCGACGTAGGTAGCTTGGATCTTGCCCGCTAGTTTTCCTTTGGTAAACGCCTCCCCAAAGGTATCGGCTGCGTTTGCTGCGCCTAAAAAGCCAAGTGCCAAAACGGCGGCTAAACTTAGTTTTGCTAGTTTCATAAAAACTCCTTGGTTAAATTTAGCAAATTTACGTTCCACAAATTTAATGCGGAACATTAATTTTTTTACTTAAGGATTATAGCACAGAAAATAATAAAATCCATGTTAGATCTGTGATATTTGCTAAAAATATCGCCAAATTTAGGCAAATCTAGACGACCGAGCGCTCTTTAAGCAATGTATAAAGCTTGATCGTCGATATAAAAAACGTCACGATGGCAGGCCCCAAAATAAGCCCCCAAAAGCCAAAGGTCGTTATGCCCGCAATCATCGAGAAAAATAGTAGCAGTTCGTTTATTTTAGTAGGGATTTTTACGAGCCTATCGTTGATAAATTTAATCACGATAGGCTTTAAAAACGTATCTGCGACGATGGAGATCACGACGATGGTATAGACGGCGATGACGATAGCGGCCGCGGTGTTGCCGTTAGCAAACTCGTAAAGGCTAATCGGCCCCCACGCCAGCAAGCCGCCCACGACCGGCACTAGTGAGGTAAAGGCAAAGAGTATGCCCATCAAAAAGCCGTTGTAGCCGTAGGAGATCGTGATGATAGCAAAGAGGCAACCCTGCAAAATCGCGTTTATCACGATAGAGTAAAGCACGACGCTCATGACGTTGGCCACTTCGCTGAGGATAAACTCGCTCTCGCTCTCCTTCATCGGAAGCGCGTTTTTTAGGTAGCCAACAAGCTCGCTGCCGTAAAGTAGGGCGAAAAAGAAAAATACGAGGATAAAAATCACGTCTACTAGAAAATTTACGCTTGATTTTCCGATACCGGCTAAATTTGCGATGAGATTTGCCGAGATGGCCTTGACGTCGATATCGGCGACTATCTCTTTGATTTTTGGTTCTAGAAATTTGATCGGTTCTGGTAGCTGAAATTTGCCGCTTTGAAAATAATCTAGCGTGTTTGTTACGTAGCCGGTGTTAAAGCTTGCCGCGTGTTTAGCCAGCTCGATCACGGCGTATAAAAGCGGCGCGATAAATAGCGAAAACAGCGCAAGCGTGGTAAGCGCGGCCGAGAGCGTCTTTTTGCCCTTGGTTAGCTGCAAAAATTTGACGTTGACGTTTGAGGTGGCGACCGCGAGCAAGGCGGCGATAAAGATGTTTAGCAAAAACGGTTTAAAAAGATAGCCCACCAGTCCTAACGCGCACAGCATCAAAAGCCCGAAAAATATGCGGTTGTTTTTCATTTTTATCCTTTGGGGGCTTATTATATCAGATTTTGCGGGGTTTTGCGGACGGGCGGCGCTTGGGCACGGTAGTCTTATGGCGGCTGATAAATTTGACGAGAAATTTGAGCGTGTTAAATTCCTGTGTACTTTTAAATCGAGCATATAACGAATGCGGTCAAATTTGACGGCTGACTAACCAGATGGCAGCAAATTTAAAAGCTCAAATTTTGCTTGGATAAAATTTAGCAAAAGGCGACCGACTTAAAAAAGCCGAATCCACCTCACTCCTCAAACAGCCCCTTTTGCGTATCCCCGTCAAATTTGAGCTTGAACACCTCGTAGGCTTTGGCGCTTGCGAGCCTGCCTTTTGCCGTACGCTCGATGTAGCCGTTAGCGAGCAGATAGGGCTCGATCACGTCCTCGACCGTGCCCTCGTCCTCGCTTAGAGCCGCTGCGATCGTGCTTAGGCCCATCGGGCGGCGTTTGGCGGCGAGCAGGATTTCTAGATACTTGATATCCATCTCGTCAAAGCCAATGTCGTTTACGCCAAGCGCGTCTAGAGCCTCTTTGGCGCGAGGTTGCGAGATGACGGCTTCGTCGTTTACCTCGGCAAAGTCGCGTATGCGTTTTAGTAGCCGTAGCGCGATCCTAGGCGTGGCGCGCGAGCGAGCGGCGACCTCGAGAGCGGCGGCTTTTTCGCACTCTTTGCCGAGCTTTATCGAGGCGATCTGCACGATACGAGCCAGCTCCTCTCTGGTATAAAACTGCAACCTAAAATCCATGCCGAATCTATCTCGCAGGGGTGCTGAAATCATGCCCGCGCGCGTCGTAGCGCCGATGAGCGTAAATTTAGGCAGGTCGATTTTGATCGTCTGCGCCGCAGGTCCCGAGCCAATGATGATATCTAGGCGAAAGTCCTCCATCGCAGGATACAGCACCTCCTCGATCGCGGGGCTTAGGCGATGTATCTCGTCGATAAATAGCACGTCGCCCTCTTGCAAATTTGTCAGTACCGCCGCCAGATCGCCGCTTTTTTCTATCATGGGCGCAGCCGTCATCTTGATGCTAACGCCCATTTCGTTTGCGATGATGTGCGCCAGCGTCGTCTTGCCAAGGCCCGGAGGCCCGTAGAAAAGCACGTGGTCTAGGCACTCGCCGCGCTTTTTAGCAGCCTTTATAAAGACGCCTAAATTTTGCTTGATCTTTTCTTGCCCGATGTAGTCTTCAAAGCGCGTGGGACGCAGCGACACCTCAAAATCGTTTTCGAAGCTTATTTTTTCTATTTCGACTATTCTATCCATCTTTCGGCTCTATTTTTCGTAAATTTGCCGCATTTTACAAAATTTTGGGTAAGTTTTGGCTTTGGGCTTTGTTCAAATTTGACTTGGCATTCGGCGGTAAATTTGAAAGAAAAGGTGATTAAATTTGAGTAAAAACGGCGAGTTTAAGATTACGGCGCCAAATTTAACGCCGCAAAGGCTAGGGTTTAAAAATCATAAAAAGCAAATTTTACCTTGCATGCAAGCCTGAAATTTATTAAATTTATCCGCCTGGCAGAAGCGGATAAATTTCAAAAATCAGCTTAAATTTGACGAAAAAATCAGCCCGAGCTTAAAACTCCGCTATCCTCGTTTTTAAAAGCTTGCAATCGATATCGTTACCAAATTTGCACCCCTCCGCGATAGATTCGAATTTTTCGTAAATTTCGATATTTTTCTCGTAGTTTTCAAAGCCCAGAGCCCTGCAGCCGTCGTCGTTGCCGAGCTTGCAAGCGCGCGAATAGCCGTCGTACGCGTCATAAACCGCAAACTCCACGCCCTGCGCGTGCTCGTAAACGTAGCCCAGAGCATAGCAGCCAAGCGCGTTTTTCATGTAGCACGAAGTATCAAAGGCCTTGTGCGCGCTTGCTAGATCGCGCTCCGCGCCCAGCCCCTCATGCATCATCCTGCCGTAGTTGTAGCAGCCCGCGCCGTCAAATTTCCTGCACGCTTTGGCGTATAAATTTACGGACTTTTTGAGATCGTTTTGCGATTCGTAGATGAGGCCTAGGTTATTACAAGCCGCTTCAGAGCCTAGCTCGCAGCCTTTTTTATAGAGGCGAAATATTTTATTTTCGTCTTTAGCGCCGAAAATTTCCTTGACGTTTAAAAGCGCGAGGTCAAAGCAGCCCGTGCCGTTTCCCAGCTCGCACGATTTTTCAAAGAAAAACTCGGCTTTTTCGTTGCTTTTCTGGGCTCCAAGCCCGCTAAAGTGCATACTACCCAGCGCCGCGCAGCTCATCGCGTCGCCCTCCTCGCAAAGCGGCGATAAAATCTTAAAAGCAGCGTCATAGTCGGCATTTTCGATAGCCTGTCTCGCGGCCTCCTCGCGCTTAGAAAATCGCTTCTCGTTCTGCGTTTGCCCATTTTGTTCGCCCAGGCTATCGATACCTAGTCCAAAATTCGGATTTGAGGCTATTAGCGAGCCAAGAAATGCCGCTAAAATAAATAAGATTTTCAAAATTTACTCCTCGTTTGATGTCTAGACTTTGATAACTAAATTTAAGCGCACTGCTCGTAACGCGATTTGCAAAATCAGTCCTTGGCATTGAGGTTTAAATTTGTGCCACAAATTTAGCTAGTCAAATTTGATCTAGATTGCAGCAAAAATTTACCTGCCTGAATTTTGCGCTTTCGAGCTGCATCGTAAATTTACACGCCAAATTTAACAAACGACGACAAAAGACAAGCTCTCAAATTTAACACCAAAAGTCTAAATTTGACGCCGTTTACCAAGCAACCAAATTTAGCCTGCTAGCTAGACCTACTCAAAACAAGCTAAATTTTATACTCGAACTCCTTGCTCGGGAAGGTCTTTTCTCTAACCTCACGAGCATAGGCTTCAACCGTCGTTCGTACCAAATTTGCGCCGTCAAGATAGCGCTTGACGAATTTAGGCTTAAACTCGTCGAAAAATCCGAGCATATCGCTCCACACGAGCACCTGTCCGTCTACGTCGGCACCCGCGCCGATACCGATGATAGGCATCTGCACGCTTTTTGCGACCTTTGCCGCAACCGGGCTTAGCGTGCCCTCGACCACGGCCGAGAACGCTCCAGCACGCTCGAGAGCTTTTGCCTCCTCGATCAAGCGTGCTTCGTCAGCCTCGCTGCGTCCTTTTATCTTATAGCCGCCCTCTTTTCGCACAAACTGAGGCATGAGTCCGATGTGGGCCATCACGTTTATACCCTCGCCCACTAACCTTTTTACGATAGGAGCGGCTTTTAGACCGCCTTCAAATTTGACTGCGTCTGCGCCGGCTTTGATAAATTTGGCCGCATTTTTTAGCGCGTCTTTTTCGCTAAAATAGCTGCCAAAAGGCATATCAGCAACGACAAAAGCATGCTTTGCGCCCTGCAAAACAGCCTTAACGTGATAAAGCGCGTCATTCATTTTTAAGCTAAGGGTGTCTTTTTTGCCGTTAAAGCTCATATTTAGACTGTCGCCCACTAAGATAATGTCGACGTAATCGTCAAAAAGCCGCGCAAAAAGAGCGTCGTAAGCCGTGATCATAACGATGGGCTCAACACCCTTTTTGTTAATTATATCATAAATTGTAACTTTTTTATCATTTTTTAACATAAATTCCTCCTTAAATTTAGCTATTTTATTTTTAATTTTATCAAAAAAATGTTACAATCACGATAATAGTTTTAAGGAAAATAAATGGGAATACTAAGAAGCCTCGAGATAGACTACTCTTACGACATCGTGGAGGAGTTTTTGTCGCATTACTCCTTGATGTGCGATTTGATGGAACCGCTCATCATAGGGCTCACCAGGCCGGATAGGTATAGTGGCTATATCGGCGAGCTTTTTAGAATTTTTCATAATATTAAGTCTGCTGCAGGCTTTATGAAGCTTGATCCTATATTAAAATTAACTACTTTAGCCGAGGAAATTTGCGGCGAAGCAAGGGATCTACAAGGACCCGCAAACGATGACTTCGTAGACTGGCTGCTTTTATTGAGCGACCAGTTTAACAGATACAAAAACGATATAGAAAACGATGCCGAGTTTTTCAGTCCATTAGACGCCAATATCGTAAAAATCCCCCAAAAACTAGACGTTTGACAAAAAATACAAAAAATAATATAATCCACAACCTTTAAAACAAGGCTAAATTTAGCCTATTCTTACGGGAGCGACTTGGCTTCGACAGGAGCAGAGCGGTCACGGTGGCACGTCGCTTTGAGCAAAGCGTAAAAAGCTCAAATAAATTTAAACGCAAACAACGTTAACTACGCTCCTGCTTACGCTAAAGCTGCGTAAGTTCAGTTGAGCCTCGCCTAGTCCGATACTAGCTAAGATAACGGCGAGTAACCCCAGCTAGCGTAGGTTGGCAGCCTGACGAGCTGCTAGCCGAAATCTTGTCTTAGTCTAAAATAAGGTTTTGGAAAGTGAGCCATTTTAGATGAAATTTTCACTTTTGCTAAGCGTGTAGAGGCCGTAATCGGTTTGTTTTTGGACAGGGGTTCGATCCCCCTCGCTTCCACCAAGTGTCATTTTCACGAGATTTCAAAAGCTTTCAAAAGCCCCTAAAATACGAGCTTTAAACCGCTTTTAGCATTTCATAAGATTTCATACAATATCATACATTTTCAAGAAAATAAGTGTGTTTTTGAGTGTGGGCGACTAAAAACCGAGATTTTTACACACTCAAAAATAGGATAACCGACAAGAACGGGCTTTGCACAAAATCATAAGCGCAAAAACTAGATTTTGAGTGTGTCCAAAAATAAGCAAATTAAAATAACATACCCAAAAGCACACTTACGCACATACATAAAGGCGAGAAAATGGCGACGTTTACGAAAGATAGCCAACTAAAAAACTATACGCTCAAAGACGGCAAGGCTAGAGAGTGGATAAAAGATATTTCTACTCCATACCTCTACGTTTATGCTACGCAGACCAAAAACGGCATAAGCAAAACCTTTATTTTTAGATACGCCGACGAGGAGCGCAAAACCAATCAAATCATCATAGGCAAATATCCTAGTATCACGCTAGCCGAAGCAAGAGCCAAAGCGACCGAGCTAAAAAGGCTAAAAGAGCGAGGCGAGGACATCAAAAAAGCCGTGATAGCTCAAAAGGCGGTTAAATTTGAGGACGCGGCGCGCGAATGGATAGAAAAAGAGCAGGCTAAAAATACCTCATCGCTCAGCAGAGAGGCGGGGCGGATAAACAACTACCTTATGCCCTATCTCAAAAACGGCGATATTCGCACGCTAGCGCGCAGGGATTACGCGCAGACGATAGAGCGCATACAAGAAGCCGAGACCAAAAAAGGCATAAGCCACGACACGAGCAAGCGCACGTTTAGGCTACTTCGTAAGATTTTAGACCTAGCCGTCAATAAAGGCTACATCGAACATAACCCGACGAGGGATATTATTTTTGCCGATACCTTTAAAACCTCAAAATGCGAGAACTTTAGAGCAATAACCGACCCCAAAAGACTAGGCGAACTTTTAAGGGCGTTTGACGGCTTTAAAGGCTCAAACAGCACTAAGCAGGCGTTAGTATTCGGCGCGCATACCTTTTTACGCAGCGCGAACGTCAGAGGGCTAAAATGGCAATACGTGAGCTTTAATAAAAACCTCATCGTATTCCCCGCTAGCGATATGAAAATGGGCGCAGACTTCGCCGTGCCGATCAGCAGGCAGGTAAAAGAGCTTTTAAAGGCTCAATACGAGATAAGGCGGGGCGAGTTTGTATTTCCTAGCGACGTAACGAGCCTAAAACCGCTAAGCGAGAACACGCTTAACTACGCGCTTAAAAGGCTAGGCTTCGGCGATGAAACGGTATTTCACGGACTAAGGGCGACCGCCTCGACGCTACTAAACGAAAATATCAAACGACACGGCAAAGACGCGGAAATAATAGAGCTTTGCCTAGACCACAGAGAGCGCAATAAAATAAAATCAATCTACGACAGAAGCCAAAGACTAGAGGAGCGCGCCGAGCTTATGCAATGGTGGAGCGATTATTTGGACGAAGTGAAAGGGTAAAGTTGGATTTTAACATTAAATTGTTTCATCTTTTAGAATCCGAGAAAATAGAAGACCATAAAATTGGAGAGCGAGTAACATTAGATACATCAAGGCTAGGCATTGATAGTTTTCCAAGACTTACAAAAGTAGGCTACATATCAGAGATAACAGATATTTTTATTAATAATAGTAAATATTGCGAATTAACAACTTTTTTAAACAAAATACCACAAGAAAAGCATTATGAAGCACTTTACGAAATAAGGAGAATAATTGAAAGTTTCCTTGATGGCTATTTTGATGCAAAAACAAATTTTAGAAATATGTTAAAAGATGAAATAAAAGAATTATCCAATAGACAAAAACAAATTCTTGATTTGATAGAATATTTAAAAGACGAGAGAATATCCTTATTTTTCCAAATAGACAATACACAAAAATTTACAGAAAAGTATAATAAACTTAACATAGATTGTTTGACACACGAACTTGAACTTGTCAGTTCTTTAATACAAATTCAGCTTGATAGAAGCATTGCCTCATCAAAAGTTATGATAGAGCACCAAGACATAAATATGATCACAAAATATTATCAATTAAACTTATTTAATTTTTGCGAAAAATACTGCTTAGCAAAAACATCTATTAAAAAATATTTTTTACCAGCCCTCAAAAATTCAGTAGATAGTTTTTTAAACCAAAAATAAAATTTGCAGTTTTTAAAATAGTTGGCTTTAAAAACTGCAATAACAAATTCAAATTCCTGCGACATAATTCCACTCATATTTATTCAAGTGCGCACGCGGATAAATAATATCACTCGTAAGGAGTTTTTATTATGAACCTATTAACCACAAAGAACGCCACGCTAAGCCCAAAAGAGACGGCGCAGTATTTAGGCATTTCGACCGCTACGTTATGGCGGTTTATGAAGCGCGACGATTTCCCAAAGCCTAAACGCCTAACCGAGCGCACTATCCGCTTTTTAAAAAGCGAGCTAGACGCGTATTTGCAAGATAGGAGCGCGTAATATGAAAGCCTTTGAAAATGAAACCGAAAAAGGGCTTTATTCAGACTTCGCGCGAATGCTGGGCGAAGTTTATCCGGACGTCTTAAAATCTGCGACAAGCGGCGAGCCTAGCGACTACAAAGAGGGATTAAATCAAGGGCTCGTAGTAGCCTTTAATTTATTTCAAGTCCTGGACGAACAGCGTAACCAACTCCAAGCACTCCACACCGAAAATCAACGGTTAAGAGAGCGATTTTTTCAAAGGAGCGCGAACAATGAGTAAGCTAGTATTTACGCCTAGCAAACTTTGCTTTAGCGCAGGCGATGAGGTTATG
>NZ_CALHVM010000039.1 GCF_938039205.1 uncultured Campylobacter sp. | reverse complement strand
TTATTGAAGATAAGGCTCCTGAGATCAAAGAGGATGTATTTAGAAGACATGATGTTGGAATGGGGATGGGTTAAAGCCCCACAAGAGGTGTCAAATTTTCATTTAGTTCATCAAATTTATGTGTACATTTTTAAAACTAGACAACTGTAAGTCTTATATCGCTATAATACCTTCAAAGGAGCCTCCATGCAAAAACCTAAAAAAATCATCCCTGAAACTAGCACGAGCAAATACGAACGCATAAACGATATAGCCGTTCTTATCAGCAACAAACCCCACTCCATATCCGAGCTTTCCGAGAAACTCGGCGTTTGCACTAAAACCATACAAAGAGATCTTTATGACGTGCTAGCCAAAAATGGAGCCGTAAAAAAAGGCAGGATGTGGAGCATGGATAAAACCGAGGCCAAAGACAACCTAGATCAAGAAGAGCGAACCATCATAAATATCTTAGATAATATCTCAAAAACCATGGGGACGAATTTCTACTCAAAAGCTCACGTCCTGCTAGAGCAGATCACTAGCCGGCTAAACCACCCTATCCTAACAAATATAAACAACGAGAAGCTAGATGAAAAAGACTTTGCAAATTTCGAGCTGCTTGAAAACGCCATAAAAGAAAAAAGACTGGTGGAGTGCGAGTATAATAACTTTAAATTTAAGACAAAACCTTTAAAGCTAGCGATGTTTGACGGGTTTTGGTATTTGCTTTTTCTTGATACGGGCAAAAACGATACATTTAAAAAATTTCATCTAAAAAGCATTGCGAGCATTAAAATACTTGAAGATAAATTTGAGATAGAGGCAAAAATAGAAGATAGGCTAAAAAATATAAACTCCGCATGGGCGACGCTAGATGAGCCAAAGATAGCCAAGCTGCTTTTGGCTCCGCAGATAAAGAAGTATTTTGAAAGAAAACCGTATGCCAAGCAAAGCATATATGGCGAGGATCCAGATGGCTCCATCGTCATCGATATAGAGTACACCAACATAATGGAGATCAAGCCGCTCATATACTACTATATTCCATTTATCAAGGTGCTTGAACCAAAGGAGCTAGCCGATGAGCTAAGAGATGAGATAGGGGAGTATTTTAACGAGATAAATGTTTAAAATTTAAGTACGCATGCGATCTATAACGTCGCATGCGTATTCATTCTAGAGTGATCCTCGCAATTTATCTATCATTAGTTTTTCACGCTTTTCATAAAAATCATCAAAATTATCTAAAGATAAATCAACATCAGGTATTAAATGATCCTTTAAAAATTTAGTCTTGTCTTTATTTCTGCATTCGCTTTCAACCCACTCTTCAAGACTCTTATCATTTTTAGCCATGTTTTCGTTTGCATCTAGTAACTGTAAATTAGGGAGAGCATCATACATGGAAAAGTCATAGTATTCTTTTTTATTTTTCTCCATCAATTTTTTATACTCTTTGTACTTACTTTCTGGATGCAAATGGTCCTTGTGAAAGTTATTCTTTGTGTCTAAATTTGGATATAAGATAGATAAGACGGCAAAGGCTTCTGGACTATTTTTTCTATACAGCATCAAATCTTGCAAAAAGTCATCATCGATAGTATTGTTATATTTATAAGACTTTTCAATACTCTCTAACGGAAATTCATCAATGTTGTCGTCAAAAAATACTTTACCGTCAAAATCCTTTTTAAATACTTTTCTCGTTGCGGTTAAAACGCTATCTGCGCTTCCTCCAAACGGCTTAAATAGCGTAGCCCTTAGTAAGTATTTTTTTATAACTTCTCTAGTTTGTTTTTGTCCAGTACCGTGAACTATGGAGCTAGCCAAATTTTTATGATATACATAATAAAGTACCGGTAAAATTGCATTATTTGAACTCATTGTTTGCGCATTAAACCCAAAATTTACGAGCAAATCAAAAACGCTATGAAAGGCCATTTTTATGTTATCCCATTGCTGTTCGATATTTTCTATAAATCCGTTATTAAAACTACCTATGTCAAATTTTATATTTTCGTGATATAAATACAAAAACGCTTTTAGTACTAAATCTTTCGAGATATTAAAGCCTTTAGAGTTATTTATAAAATCGACAAGTTCATTGATCTCTTTTCTTGCATCTTTTTGTTTCCAGTTTGCAATAGCATAGCTAAATAAGATATCAGAATAGCTAAGGTGTGTCCCGCCCGAGTTAATACGAATAAATATGTTCACCGCTTTTTCTGGGTTTTGGTCGTCTTCTTGGTAGAAGCTGATAATATTTTCTGAAAAAATTATGTTCTCAAAAAGATTCAACTTTTCAAATTCGTCATTAGATAAAGGAATTTCTTGTTGTTGTTGTATTTTTACGGCCTTTGATTTACGATGTTCATGAGGATATATATCCTTACATCTAAACCATTTTTGCCCAAATTTATCAGTATAAATCGTTTCACTACCGGTTTCAGCTTTTTCCAGCCATAAAAATTCATATTCTACGTTATCGTTTTTAGGTTCTTGACTTGCGGTTAGATTAAAATAAAGCTCGCAAATTTTAAATTTATCGTCTGTATTTTCCCATTTTTTATACGGTCTATGCGTATGGTATTCGCCGCAAAGCGCTAAATATAGCGAAGTTAATCTTTGCTGTCCGTCTAGTATAGCCGAAAATTCGCCAATACTCTTGGTAGGCTTGTATTCGTTATGGGTATGATACCATTCTCTAAAGTATCTCAAAAAACTGTAAAATTTCCATTGCTCTGCACTTTCGCTTCTAACTTTCCAAAAAAGCATAGAGCTAATAGGATAGCCTCGCATAATAGAATCAAATAGTCTCTCTACTTGCTCTCCAGACCAAACATACTCCCTTTGAAATGCGGGAATAAGATATTTATCCGTCTCGATTTCTCGTATTGCATCCGCTATTGTTATTTGTTGAAATCCAGCCATATTTTACTCCTTGTAAAAATTTTGGATTGTCATTATAACTAAATTTATATTATATTCAAAAATAGGCCGGATCGTACCCAGCCTTACACCCATTATTTTAAGTATCTTTACATACAAGCATCTCGTTTAATCTATCCATAAATTCACCTGAGCTGAAGATGAAAATAAATTTAGTTGACCTTGCTACTATGGCAAAGTCGCCCAGCAGTAGAAATTTGATTTTATCTACGCTATTTTTTGCCGTTTTTATCGCATTTTCATAATCTTGTATGTTTTTCATAAATTTATCCACACTGATGTTTCAAAAATCTCTTCTTGTATAAAATTTCCATTAGTATCAAGAGTATAGGTTTTGTCTAGAAGACATAGTTTAAAGCCCGTTATCTCGCCAAAAACGGGTAGCGATTTCGTCTTTTGGTAGTAGTCTTTAACTACTTTAGAGATTATATTTAGCTGCTCGTCTAGAGCCTTAAAACATAGTTCATCTAAAAACGGCGTTAGACTGATATACCTTAAGTACTGCGCCATAGCAAGGGCGAAAATAGGCTCGTTAAATCTCTTAAAATTCGTATCTATGTAGATATATGAGCCTCTAAATTTCGCTCGCTCGTCGTAACGGATTTTTGCAGCATTAAGCTCATCTTCGATATTAAGCCCAAAGTGCTCGCTAAGAGCAAGGATAAGCGTTTTTGAGCTATGCGACCAGTCAAAATGCCCCTTTGACATAAACTCGTCTAGGCTATTTGCTCTTTGCAAATTCGCAAGAGCGCTACTGAAGTTTTTCTCTCTTGCGTAGCCTAGTGTCTTTGAAAGCGCTTTTTTATCGCTATTTAGCGTTAGTTCTTTTATTTTTTCGTAGATCATTGATTATCCTTTTTTGATTTTCGTGCCGATACATTTTTTGCACGTTTTTAAATGCCTGTAGCCAAAAGCCACGCCTTGATTCTTTCACTTAAATTTTGAGCCCATAACCGCCTTTCTTAATATCTATACAAACGAGTTTCATAAAATTTTAGGAAAATAGTAAAAAACAATGGAATTTTTAAAATAGCGTTACGGTTTTACTCATCTCAGTCTTACTTTTAGATAAAGGGTTTGTTTTGACTCTGTGGTAAACGCCTTTATGATAAAGCTTGATGTTTTCGATCTCGGGCGGTAGTAAAATCTCATCCATGGCAGCTCCTTTTTTGGATGATTTTACTTGCATTTTAGGACATTTTACGGTCCAAATTTAACAAATTTGGTTGCAACTCGGCGATTAAATTTCTAAAATATTAAGCTCTAGACTTGAGTTATATATCTTGCAGTTGCCGATTTTATCGACTCTTGATAGCGGATCATGCACATGCCCGCAAAGGATGATTTTTGCTTTTAGCAGCCCCTATAAAGCTCTTTATCGCCGAAATCTCTGCCGCACTCAACGGCTGTTTGCGTCCGAGTTGGCGGCACGTGCGTAAGCAGAATGTCGCACTCCGCAAAGTCCAAAATATCCGTACACATATAAGGAACGCAGCCGAATTTCACACCCATGATCATCTTTATAGCGCCGTCTGCGTAAATGTTTGGCACCCTCATCCATGCGGCGTCATCCGAGCCGTCTACGTCGTGGTTGCCGCTGCATACAAATATTTTTCCTTTAAAATTTTCAAGCCACAGCCTAACCCACGCCTTTTGCCCTGCGACGTCTTTTTGGCTCGCATCTATCAGATCGCCGCTTATACAACAAACGTCAAATTCTAAATCTAAAATTTGATCAAATTTGGCCTTATCAAAGTGCAAATCGCTTGCATGCAAAATCGTCATCTCGTCTCCTTTTTGGCGCATATTTGGACACGGCTTTGTCCATTTTAGAATATATAATTTTATCAAATTTAACCAAAAGGAGAAAAGGATGATTAAATTTGACGTTCATTGCAGGTTAAGCGAGCTTCACGCTAAATTTAAAAACGGTCTTGGAGTACCGACGGCATCCGTAAAGTCGCTAAAACTAGAGTTAAACTCGGGCGACGAGATCTCGCTTTTAGCTATCGCTAAAGCGGTAAATTTGATAAAAGGTGAGCTAAAAACGGACGCCGAATTTCACTTCGTAAATCAGATTTCGCCGCTAAAAAACGGCGAAATATCGGCGAATTTTACGCTCCTGGTTTAACCCAGGAGCATCCTTAATCCCTCAAGTCCTCCAGCCTTTATCGCCATGCCTCTATATGCGCTCACGTGGGTATCGATGGGATTTATACGGATTAAGTGGGCGCGCTCAAATCTTTTTGCCATCCTTTCTCCGTAAATCCTGATCGTAGGCACGGCAAGCCCAGCTCCGATCTCGATTATGACGATTTTGGAGTTCATATTATGGCTAAGCCACGCATCGTACTTTTTGCGCTGCGCCCAAGCCCTTTTTGGATTAAACTCGTGATCGTAAAACATAAGTATATTTGGGCGGCTCACACAGCCGCACTCTGGGCACACGGGCATCTTTGTAGCGATAAATTTCTCCTCGTCTACTAGGATGCTATTTTCGTCCATATTCCAGATGTTTCCGTCATCGTTGTAGATACACTGCACGTGATGGATAGAGCCGTGGATCTCGTAAATTTTATCCTTATCAAAGCCGGCTTTTTCAAAGTGTCCGTCGACGTTTGAAGTATAGATAAAGTAGTTGCCGCCTTTTGTTTCGCAAAGATTTTTTAGTAGGGCAAATCCCTCGTGAGGCTGGGTTGCGTTATAGAGCTTTAGCCTGTGTCCGTAAAACGCCCAAGCTAGCTCAGGACTGCTAAAAAACCACTGCGGATTTGCCATCTCGGTAAAGCTTAAATTTTTATCCTTTAAAGGCGGATAGGCTTTCCAAAAACCAAGATCGCCTCTAAAATCAGGCAGCCCGCTATCTACGCCCATACCTGCTCCTGCGGTTATGATGACGGCATCGGCGTTTGCGACGATTTCTTTTGCGCGGAGTATTGTGTCGTACGCTATTTCAAATTTGTCTGCTTCCATACTTTCTCCTAAATTTGAAGTATCAAAGCATTATATCCGCCAAACCAGACATTTTTTGTCCTAGTGCGCGACTTCTCTTAGTTTTTCTAAAACCTTAACCATAGCTAGCGTATCGAGCTTGCAGTATGCTAAAAGCGCCTTTCTAATCGCATCTTGCTCGCCCCTGGTTTTGCCTTTTAGTTTTGCGTACTCGCCCATGGCTTCACCGCCGTTATGGATTAAATTTAAATTTGTATACGCATCCTTAAAACTAGGTACTATGGCCGGCAGAACTTTCTTGATGGACGAACTTCCGTGCATTTTTGGGTGATAATAAAATTTCTTTGCAAACGGGATTTCAAGGTCTTTGATATTACTGTGCATACTCATAAGATGAGATGAGAATTGCGGAAACAATGCGGCCAAATTCTGTATCACTCCTTTTTCAAAGCTAGCATGATAAGCCAGCACGCAAGCGTCCTGCGGGATAAATTTGATCAAATTTAGCGCCAGCTCGTATCTAGGATCAGCTCCAGCCTCGGCCAAAAACTCAAAATGCTCTAAATTTCCCTTGCCGTCATCTTTATGGATAGAAAACTGAAAAGGTATCTGCTCGTATGGTCTAAGCCCTATAAACTCGGGCACGGCCTGCTGAAATGTCTCAAAGTCGAGATGATAGAGCGGATAGCTAAGCGTATCCAAAAACTCTCTAATCGCCTCCTTGTCTACAAATTCCTCCCCGTTAATTTGAGCTTTTATTTGTATCTGTTGATTTGCATTAAAGGCGTCTATGTCTTTAATATCGGCAATATTTACTATCCCGCTTTGATAAAGCTTGGTCGCTTTTTTCTTATTTATCTTTGCGATATTAAAGACAGAAGTCCCATCGGGTATCTTTCTTTGCTCGCACCAACAGTAATTCATTCCGTCACACTCATAGGGCTTAAAACAATGCACCCCTATATCTAAATTTGGCTCAACATCATCATTGATCGTCTCTTTTAACTTTTTGATATTTTCAGCCACTTTGCTTTGCATAGATAAAATTTGATCCGTTACATCATTTACCGTAAATAGCTTATCAAGCTCTAGCTTTTCGCCGCGAATGTATTGGTTGTTTAGATATATCACATTAATGCGCTCCACCTCATATCCCAATGAGCTAATGACATAGTACTGGATGCTCGCATCATCTACATAGACATCCGACAGGCTCGTGCTGCTTTTTACCTCGTTTATGATGAGCTTCCCATCAACGACTTGCAAGATATCCACCATAACTAAAATTTCATCAAAACAAAATGTCGCTTCATATATCGCTTTTTCGCCGTTTTTGATAAAATTCTCAGTTTGGACTATCTTTTCATCAAAGCTGCCACCATCAAATTTTATCCTTTTGCCACCGCCAAATAGCTCACAGGCAAGCTCTCCAACTATGTTTCCGGTCTCAAATACTGCAGGATCCGTATTTTGATCCAAAACATCGCGCTTATATTTTTTAAGCCATAGCGATTTTGGACACTGAAGACCTCGTACATAGAGGGATTTTGACAAGAATTTATTGTTCATTTTTTTTACCTTTACAACTTTACAAGGATTTATTATACTTTTTTAAACTATATTTAAATAAAATAGTTTTCGTCTTTTAATTTTAACATAAAAAAACTAGACATCAAAAGTCCAGAAAAATAGGAGATAATTGCATTATGCGTTTTGTTATAACAACTTAATTTAAATGAAAAATGACGTTTAAGGGTTATAAAGAGGCGTTTGAAAAATTTAATGAAATATTTTTCAGAGGCAGAAAATCTATTTTCAGTAATAAAGAAATCTTAAATGAAAGTAATGCTAAATTTCTGATTAATAATTTTATAGAAAAGGGGATGACAGCAAAAAAGACTTTGATGTGAAACTCAAAGTGCAACTATAATATGCCAACCTTAATATGATAGACGGCATAGCAAATATTTGGCCCTGAGGCTACCACCTTGTAAAATCAGACAGAATGGGTAGCGTTGATATTTTTTAAAAAAATCAATAAAGAAGCATTAATAAATAGCAGTCCTAATTCATTTCTAGAAAATTTCGGCGGATTTGCTAAAAACCGACAAAATGCCACGACCAACAAGCTAAAACTCGTCGCTTTTTTATTGCATTAAGCCTGTCGATTCTATATCAAGTCAAGCCAAAAGTCCAAAACATTGATTAGTTATAGAGTTCAAGTGTCTTGGGTTTTACTGACGCAAAGAAAAGCAAAAATCGCTAAATTACTCATGCAGGGATTTTTCATCCCTGCTATTTAATGCAACAAAAATTATCTATCTTGAGTGCTCTTTATGCCGAACTAATGCGATCTTGCATCACATGGTTTCTCTTGCAATACATTGTTATTTATTTAAGAACTTAATTAATTCATCTTTAAAATGGTCATCATCATACTCTTCGCCTAGAGCATCATATGTTAATTCGAAAGACACATTGCCAACATACGCATTTGCTCTTGACGTGTAGGAAGTCGGTTTTTTGGTAGAAGCTTCAATACTTAGATATGCCGGCGAAAAAGAGCTCTGCCGATCAAAATCATTTCTAGTAAGAACACATTTTTCATTTAGGTACGCGCTGCAAAATTCTAAAAACTTAGATCCCAATTCGTCTGCTAGCTCCCTTTGCGTGTTAGCTAAATCTATAAACTGCTCAATTATTGGAGCTGATTTAACAACTTTTTTCTTTGCCATTTTTTCTCCTTTGCTTTAAAATGTTTAAACTTTTTATTTCTTTGTCTAAATAACTTTTTGTAAAAATATACGTATTTTTGGCTAGATAAAAATACCCATTTTTAGATTTTTAAATTTAAATTTTAACCGCAAGGCAGTCCTGCTTTGTATTTAATTAATTAAGCTCCTCTTGAAGCCTTGCTCATTCTGCTTTTAGCTACATTTGTATAGCTTTTTGATCTCTCTTAACCGCTCCTCTTTTGCTATCACACTCTCAAAATAAGCCACCTGCCCCTTTGCGATAAACTCACTTAGGCTATTTTCCGATTCTAAATTTGCAAGTGCTATTGTGAAATTTTGCTCACTTACGTAACCAAGTGCCTCTGAGATCACCTTCTTGTCGCTGTTTTATGTTAGTTTTTTAGTTGTTCCTAGATCATTGATTGTCCTTTTTTATTTTTATCGCCGATACATTTTTTGCGATATGTGAAATTATAATAAACAAATCGGACAAAAAATAGTCCTCATGCGCTAGTAGAATTTGTCAAAACATCAAGAAATTCTTAAAACCTAGGAAAAACAGTGAAGCCGACTATTCTTATTTCCAATCTTTTAATCAAAAACTACGTCAAAACCGCCGATGCTTTGTGTTCTATCTTTAATAAATACAATATAAAATACGAAATTTTAGAAACTAAAGATATCTGGATGAGGGATTTTATGCCGTTTTTGCTTGATGATGGGCGCCTTGTCTCTTACGACTACGATCCAGATTACCTAAAAGATGAAAAGTATAGCCATCTAAGAACAAATATCCAGCCATTAAAAGAGCATATAAATTTAGTCCTAGACGGCGGAAATTTCGTAAGGTTTGGAGCCAAAGCCATCATAACTGATAAAATTTTTAGAGAAAATCCACTAAAAACAAAAGCCAAGATAGTGGAGATCATAAAGCAAAAATGCGTGCTAAATGAGCTTATAATCATACCAAGACAGCCATACGATATGCTAGGACACAGCGATGGCATGGTGAGGTGGATAGATGAAAATAGCGTGCTGGTAAATGACTTTTCAAATGAGAGCAAAAGCTTTAATGATAGGCTTATAAAAGCCCTTAAAAAGAGCGGTTTGGATGTGAAATTTATGAAGTATAAAGAGGGATTTTTCACTAAAAAGAGAGACTGGGGCGCTTACTTAAATTTTATTAAAATTAAGGATATTTTAATAGTCCCGATATACGGGATAGATGATGACGATATTGCGGTGGAGCAGATCAAGAAATTTTATAGTGGCTTCAAAGTAGAGACGATAAATTTAAGCGAGATAATAGAGCTCGGCGGTGCGCTACACTGCATAACGGCAGAGAAATTTGGGTGGTAGAGTTACCGCCATTTTTAAAACTATTTTTTGTTTTTACTCCAATATTCAAAGTTTTCTGGAAATTCTACATTTTTGTTTAGATAGTTATTCCAAAATTTGTTTATACCTCTGGCAATAGGTTCAAAACTCTCAGCCGACAAAAAATCACTTTTTGCATTATTACAAATGTAACAAGCCAAACGACAATTCTCTTTTGAATATTTATTTTCACTTTCTGGCGCTGTTATCACTCGTTCAACTTCTAAAAATTTTCCTCTTGGTCTTGCCCACTTATATTGTTCATTTATTTCCTTATCGAAGTATTTTATTAAATCGCTCTCTTCAACTCCGCAATAACAGCATTTTTTATCTTGACTGTTATACCAATTTAAGAATTCATCTCTTCCATCAAAACCTTTTATTCTATCTGCAGTAGCTAGGCTATTTATTCTTCTATCGTTGTCGGCATAATCAGTAAATGATTCAATATTTAAGTCAATCATATTTTTTTGTGTTACTGTTACGCTATCTTTATTTTTACAAATTTCAAATTTATCATTAAAGAGCACCTCTTTATCAGTATCAAAATTTTTTATCTCAAGCTCAAGCCTATAAAATTTATCATCATCAATGCAGCCAATAATTACATTGACATTATTTTTAACTTTTTCCAATATTTCTTTTTTCAATAAAAGTCTATATTTCTTATCGACTCTTTTTGAAATACTTTTTACAATCACCTTCTCGTCGTCTTTTTCAGCATAAAACCAGTCACCGGGACTAGATATAAAATTCTCAAATCTCTTGTCTGTTAAAATATATGCTCTTGTTCTAAGCGTTAATTTCTCTATCATATCTTCCTCTCCTTCATAGATTTTTGCCATTATACCGAAAAACACAGACGCAAAATGTCCAATCTCATCAGCTACAATATACCGCAAATTCATACAAGGGTACGACATGAAAAAATGCGCTAAAATACGTATAAAAACCGCAAAAACATATGCCATGACCGCCGAGGAGGCAAAGTCTCAAGGTGCGGGAGTTAAAGAGCCCAAATCTATAGAAAATGGCATCGGCCTACCTGAAAATCCAAATTTAACCGTAAAAAACACGCTGTTCTTGCCTATTTTAAACAACGTTTATCTGGATGAAAGAAAAAAGACGAAGGGCGTTTATACTTACGATGTTTTTGTAGACATCTATGAGGACGATACGCTCAAAAAATCTATGCGTTTTTGCGGTCATGAGTCAAATAATTTTTGCTACGATACGCTTTCTCCAAACGATTTTTTAAAAAGCAAAAATACTAATCAATCCTCTATAATCAAGCTAAACGAAATCGGCGGCAGCGAAACATTTTACGAGCTAGAGCTTGGACCGGAGAACGAATTCGATATCAAAAAATTATTCGTATCAAATTTATCTTTAAACGTTTTGGGATTTTACGGCGAATGCGCGCTAAAGGGAGTGTATTATGTTAGAAATTTGATAAACGACGCTCCAAACATACATCCAAACGAAGCTTTGGTTGGTGCGGTAAATTTTATAGATAACGTCTTTTGCGAAGCTAGCGAGTACTCCATCATGCAAAGAGTCGGTAAAAGAAATTCGCTCTTAAAAGAGTTCGAAAAAGAGAAGCTAAACAAAATACGCACGCAAACAAAAACTCGCATAAATCAAAGATATATCTTTTCTATGATTAACGGCTTTTTGGTCGAGAGCTGCGTTAAAAAGGATTATAGCAAGCCCGTAGGCGTCGCCTTGCAAGGTTTTAAAGCGCAGCGTTTTGGGCTTCATGATGCCGAAAAAGGCGACAAGAAGATGACGTATAGCGGTACTCTTGAATGCCAAGACGATGAAATAATTTATCTGCCTAACGCCAATCTTTTCATAGACAATAAACCGATAAAAGACTGGAAAAGATTGATTTTTAAGCTCCCGGCCGATGATGCGCCGCTCGCCCAGAATTTCCGCTACGCAGAACAGTCAAAAGAAAAAACCGCAAAAATAACCTTTAATATCCCGCTAGACTCAGATAATTTTACCTTAGACGAGTTGTATATAGGAGTTTATAGTTCATCGCCAGGTGACGAATTTGGCGTAATAGACGCCTTATATCACATACCAAAAGCCGTAGCAAAGCATATAATGGACATTTGCGGCAAGGATGGGGAGCTGCGAGATCACATAGAGGAAATTTTTAAAGACGTCGAAAAAAATAGGTATAAAAACTTTTATCTGGGCGCTAGGATGCACCGCGATATTTTTGGATATTTGGATGAATTACTTTGCGAATTTGAGATAGGGGCTATTTACGACAAATAAAATTGGATTTCGCACGGACGGTATTTTGGCCCGGCGTCTGACCAAAATACCTATTTGCGGATAAATATTTAAAACCCTATCCTAGCGTTTTTCTCTTCGTTTTTTAGCACAACTTCTTGCTCTAGTCTTTGGCAAAAATCATCTGCGTTTTTAATAGGCCTAAATTTAGCTTGTCTTCTCACGCTAGCAAAATCTCCCGGGGCTAGCAAGCCTAAATTTGAAACCTTTTTAGCTGTGTTTTCGTCAAATTTGACTTTTAGCAAGGCACACTCTTTTTTAAATAAATTTAGAGCTTGATTTGGCAAGAGATACCCAAACTCTAGCTTTAGGTCAAATCTTCTTAGGCTTGCTTTATCGAGGTTATCTATTAAATTCGTAGTAGCGATAAATATCCCGTCAAAGCTCTCCATCTGCACTAGCATCTCGTTTACTTGCGTTATCTCCCAGCTTCGTGCAGCCATACTTCTATCTTGTAAAAAGCTATCTACTTCGTCAAAGACTAGCACAGCTTTTTTGTCTTTTGCTTCTTTAAAAGCTTCTGCTATATTTTGCTCGGTTCCTCCGACCCACATAGATAAAAGATCGCTTCCTTTTTTGATGATGATAGGTCTTTTTATGCTTTTGGCGATAAATTTGGCATAGGCGCTCTTGCCGGTGCCGGGTACTCCATATAGGCAAACTCTAGCGCTTTTGCTCTCTTTTATGCCTTTCATTAGCTCGTTTAGATCGCAGTTCGAGTTTACGAAATTTGGATCGTAGCTACTAGGTAGATCGTCGTTTGTCTTCTCTTTTTTCTCGTCTTTTTCTATAGCTCCGTGTCCTTGGGCTTTTAGAGTGTTGCTTATCACTCGCTCAAAGGCTTTGTTTTTATCTCTAGCGTTTAAATTTGAAACAACTAAGCTTGCGTTGCTAACTACTGCGGGAGCTACATGTTGATTTTTGGCTAGCTTTTTTATTAGCTTATTATCTATCAAATTTGCGCTGTACTCTTTGATGATCTTAGCTCTCATGTTTTCATTTGGTACTCCTAGCTCTATAGCTAGGTTAAAGCGTCTAACTACGGCTTCATCCATGCTATAGATATTGTTGGTTATCCAGATGGTAGGCACTTCGTTTGTCTCTAAGGATCTGTTTATAAAGGCTTTGCCGTACTGTCTTTTCTCGTCATTTCTGGTGTTAAACACGTCTTCGGCTTCGTCATACATCAGCAAATTTGATCCAGCAGACAAGACATTTTGCGCGAGACAATAAGATCTTATCCTTTCTAGCTCGTTTGCATATCCGCTTTCATCTGCATATGCTACTTCATATAGCTTTAAATTTAGCTCGCTAGCTATCACTTTACTTAGCTCTGTTTTTCCAGTTCCAGCTGAACCATAGAGGAGTACGTTTACTCCTTTTTGTTTCTTGTGAATAGCGTTTTTTAGAAAAGAGACTAAAATTTGCATATCCTCTTTTACATGCGCATAGTTTTTAAGCGTCAAATTTGTTTTGCTACACGGCTTTATGGCACTTTGAAATATTTCATCTATACTTTTGCATTTAATAAACAATGCGCCTGTAAATTCGTTATTTATGACGTCGATTTTAGATCTTAGGTTGCGCGAATAGTAGGAATCGATTTTTATTAAAGAGGTCTTGGCGAAAATCCCGTCTTTTCTAAAAGCGTTTTGAACGTCTAAGACATCTAAATTTAGTATCTGCGATAAGGCTTTTACGGCTTGTCTGTTGTTTAGGTCTCCTATTAGATCACAAGCATCAGAGATGATCTCATAGTTAAACACAATAGCTACGAATCTCAAAATATCCTTTTCCGTATCGGTTAGGCCTAAATTTTCTTGAAGCAAATTTAAATTATGCTCGAGATCTTTTAGTTCGCATGAGATTTTGGCTTTTTCAAGGACGTCAAGCCTATTTTTAAGTACTTCGATGTCTTGGCTGGTCGGCTCGCTTGAACGCACGCCTAAAAACTCAAGGACATTATCGTGTCTGCATCTTAAAAATTCCCTTGCTCCACCTGCGCGAAAAATCGCGCGAAGTATCCAAAGCATTGCAAGGTCGTATATCTCGTTATCTACATAAAAGCTTTCGCTTCTCATGCCTGGCTCCTTGTTTGTTTTTTATTTGAGGGTATTTTACTGGATTAAGAGGACAAAAAACTGTCCAAATAGTTAAATTGCTAAGTTTAGTGTGCTAGCAATGGTATTTAACAAAATCATATGGGATAATATACAATCAAAGAAGCTCAAAATTTTAATCTTTTGGTAATCATAGGCTAGTAAAAAACAAAATTATTCATAAACAATATAGCGTCATAAAGAGGTTAAATAAAATATTTCTTTAATAATATTTAAAAGATAGCGGCGTATAATAAGCCGTAGCCAGCAATATATTTAAAAATATGGGAGAAAAGATGAATGAAGTTATAGATTATGATGGCTTTAAGGCTTATTGTGATGAAAATAAGAAAATGAAAAAGAGCTCTACCGAATCCTACCAGTCCTATTTAAGAAACTTTATTGGCTTTTTAGAAGATAATAAAATTTATTCATTTCACGATTATTACAATACAGATACAAGATATCTAGAAGAAAAATTTATAAAAACACGTGGAACCAAAGAAACTTTTGGCAAATATATATCCGCAGTAAATGAATATATAAAATTTAAAAGTAGTAAAGGAGATATGATGCCGATAGAAAACAACAAACAGCAAAAAGACAAAGTAAAATTTCCATTAAACCAAATTTTATACGGTCCTCCAGGCACAGGAAAAACATATAAGCTTTCAAACATAATGGGTGATTTTACTCAAATTTTAAATACCATTTCCGATAAATATATTGATGATACAATACGCGAGATGCTAAAGATAGAAAATTACACTTGGTATCAAGTGTCAGCAGCTATATTATATGATGCAGCGATGTCTAAAATCAATAATGGTTGGATCAAAATAAGGGATACCAAAAACAATAACGATATGGTAAGTCATGAGTTATTTAAGGCGCGATCAGAAAAATCAAGCTCAAAATCGCCGCAACAAACAATGTCGGCGGATTTATTATTTCATGTAAAAGAAGATTGCAAGTACGTTAAAGTTAAAAGAAAAAGTCCGCCTTTTATATTTGAAAAAAATGAGAAAAGCGAGTGGAGAGTAGACACAGAAATACTTAACGACGAGTGCCCCGAAGCTATCGAGCTTTACGAAAAGTACAAAGAGATAAAAGATAAAAAAATAGACACAAACTACACTAAACAAAATTTTAAATTTGTAACATTTCATCAAAGCTATGGATATGAGGAATTTGTTGAGGGTATAAAGCCTATATTTGATAGCGAAAACGAGAACGAAGACAACGAGATATCGTATAGGATAGAAAAAGGTATTTTTTATCAATGCTGCGAGGATGCCTTGCGCTTGGCAGGATACAAGGACGGCCTCAATAAATTTTGTACTTTGTCGAAAGAGGAGCGAACATTAATCCTAAATGATAGTGTACCAAAATACGCCATCTTTATAGATGAAATCAACCGCGGAAATATCTCTAAAATTTTTGGTGAGCTAATAACACTCATAG
>NZ_CALHVM010000038.1 GCF_938039205.1 uncultured Campylobacter sp. | reverse complement strand
GAGTTAAATTATCGTATAAAACGTTAATTACGATCTCGTAGCCGTTTATTTTCATATTTTACAGATCGGACTATATAAGCTCAGCGTCTAAAACGCATAGATTTTGATCTCCAGCCACTTCGTGTTTGGCTATCCATTTTTCTATCTTTTCTCTATCGTATAGAACTTTTCTGCCGCCTAGCTTTACGTATGGTAATATACCTTTAGATCTCCAAATCGATTGGGCATCAGTACCGACACTAAAGAGAGCTTCAAATTCCATGGGCGTTATAAACTTTTTTTGACAAGGATTTATTTGCATTTTTTCCCTTTTTACAAAATTTTGCATCCATCCTACCATGTAACAAGCCTTGAGTCCAGCAAAAAGTCGGTTCACCAAAAGATAATTTACTGTTTTTGTTTTGTGGTGCCAGAGGGGCGGTCGGATGCTTAGACAAATTTACAAAAAAGTTTAATATCTTTTATGATATAATCCGTCCGAAGGATAAAGTTTGTGGGAAATTATATTTTTGGACGATCGAGTAGCTGAAGATTTTAAAGCCCTACCTCCTAAAATTTCCGCTAACATGACACATATATTTAAGCTCTTGCGTCTTTACGGCAACCAAGTCGGTGAGCCGCAAACTAAAAGCTTAGGCGACGGGCTTTTTGAGATAAGGGCTAAGGGTGCAGAAGGTATAGGCAGAGGTATATTTTGTTATATGGCTGGTAGGCGCGTTTATATATTGCACGTGTTTGTAAAGAAAAGCGATAAAATACCTCAGAAAGAACTGGATATCGCCAGAAATAGATTGAAGGAGTTAAAAAATGCCTGAAGTAAAATTTGACGACGTATTTAATGAAATGATGAAAAACGATGAATTTAGAGCCGAATACGAAGCCCTGATGCCCGAATACGAACTAAAAAGCGAGTTGATAAAAGCTAGAATAAAAAGCGGACTGACGCAGTCGCAGCTAGCGGAGAGGATGGGTATGAAACAGTCCAATCTAGCTAGACTAGAAAGCGCAAGCGGAGATTTTAAATTTCAGACGATAATCAAATACGCAAAAGCATTGGGATTAAAGCGGCTAAATATCGCACTAAACTAACAAAAAAAGGCGAGGTCAAAATTTGCCTCGCGCAAACACATCTTATAAACCAAGAAGTGGGCGATACTGGCTTTAACTTGAAGACTATTTCTACCCTAATCTTTTAGTGGCTACTAAATTTTCTATCACTTGCGAACTTTTTTGGGTCGCTTTGTAAGTATCGACGCCTAGATAGTGTTGCAGGGTCGCTAGTTCTTCGTGTAGTAAAGTGCCCGACATCGTATGGATATCCGCGCTAGCTTCCGCAAGAGCACCGACTACTATATCTCGCGCCATATGTAGGTGAAAATTCTCAACACCCGAAAGTTCTCTGATTTTTTTAACTCGTCTGTCTAGATTAACTATCGTCTCGCCGCTTACGGGGCTAGCAAATACCAGCTCAGCTATTCTCGGTATCTCTTGTAGCTTGGACGCTATAAAATTTGGGATGACTACGATATAGTCGTTAGAGTTTTTTGTCCTCTCTAAAAGCATAGTGTTGTTGCTGAAATTTATGTTTTTCCATTTTAGGTTTAAAATTTTGGACTTTCGCCTGCCCGTAAAAATCAGGACAAAAAGCGTCCAGTAAAAAACGTCGTCGGCGTAAAGTTCATTAATGGCGGAAAACAAATTTCTAAGTTTATCCGAACAGTTGATGACTTTTGATTTTTTCTCAATCTTGTCTAGCTTTAAACCAAACGTCGGTTCAAAAGCTAGAGCCCTATGAATAAGCGCATACTTAAACATAGGGCGCAAAATTTCCTTTATCGTTTTATTGTATGTTTTTGGCGATAACCCTTTGCTTCGCATAGAATTATAAAAAATTTGAATATGATCAAGCGTTACCTTTTCTATTGCTAGCGAGCCTAGCGGGTTGTTTTTGATATGATTGTTAAACATCGCCGCTAGCCCTGTCGTAGCTTTGGTTTTGGCTCTAGTTTCCATATATAAATCCCAAAGCTGCTTAACTTTAATATTTGGCTGGATCCTAGAAACGGCAGATACCGCCATATCTTTGCTTTTTACCCATTCGGCAAAAACCGCCATAGCTTCTTGTAAATATTCTCGCCCGGTCCATTTTTCTCTTACGGCTATTTCAATTACTTTGGTAGCTCGCTTTCCGTCACTACTTCTTTTTCTGAATAAAAATTTATTCGTATGATTTTTACTCACGTATATATTTGGAACTTTCGTCTTTTTGTATTCGCTTAGACTGATTGACATTTGAGTCCTTTTTAAAATTCTTTGCACCGCTTTGGGTAACCCGCTGGGTAACCCATCTCCACAATACAATCTGTTTTATCATATGTTGATTTGATCTACTTTTAAATTTTTAGTACTAAATTTGGATAAATTTTACAGTATGCTACCTACTTTAGATAAAATCTGACATAGATTAATATAATTTAAAATATTTTGCTGTAAAATTTTCATAAAATTTAACTACTTGCATAGCCGAAAGGAGATTGCCGTGGGTCAAATTTTAAACGACACCCTAAGCCAAATTTATGAAAATTTAGGCGACGAAATAAAAAATTTAAACGTGCAGCGCGTTGTGGTCGGGCTGTTTTTTACGGGCGTAAAGCTAAGTAACGGCGTTTGCGGCGTGAGCTACACTCCGCTAAAATCATTTCCGCAGGCCGTTTGCTGTCCGTCGCAAGCCGCGATAATGCCAAAATCCGGTAACATCTGCGGTAAAAACGTAAAAACTCTTTTAAAAGACATAACTAGCGATAGCCCTATCAAAAAAACCATCGCCGTAGCCGCCCTAAACGCGCTTTCGCAGACGTGTTATGAGCGCTCTGGTAGTCCGTATGCGACCAAATTTAAGGCCGATCCTTTTGACGAGTTAGCTATCAAGGGCAGCTCGTTTAGCGTGATTGTGGGTGCACTGGTGCCTTACATCAAATTTATGATAAAAAACGGCCTGGATTTTCGTATTTTGGAGCTTGATAAGAGCGCTCTAAAAGGCGATGAGCTAAAGTATTTTATCCCGCAAGAATGCGCCGCGGACGCGGTCAGAGCGGCCGATAATCTCATAATAACCGGCGTCACGCTATTAAACGACATGCTGGAGGAGATCTTGAGCTTAAAAAAGAGCGGGGCCGAAGTCATCGTCGTCGGACCGACGGTTTCGATGTCGCCTAAAGCGCTTTTTGATAGGGGCGTGAGTCGTGTGGGCGGCGTCTACACTACGCATGCGGACGAGCTTTTGGATGTGATCGCGCAGGCTGGTTCGGGGTATCATTTTTTCGGCAAATTTGCGGAGAAATTCGTAATGAGTCGCGAGAGTTCGACTTCTAAATTTAACGATCAAAATGCATAAAACCAAATTTGACTAAATTTGCAGTCCAGGGAGTGATTTTGTTTAATGTAAAATCACCGGCTTGATATTAAATTTAAAACAAAAGTAGATAAAAATCAGTTTTAAATTTGTGCGAATTTATAAGAATTTTGTCGAATATAAAAAAGGGCCGAGCAAATCGCCCGACCCAAATTTGTGCTAGCAAATTTTAATAAAACGAACTAACCTTGCCCGTCAAATTTACCATGATATTTTTCATCTGAGTGTAGTGCTCGAGGATGATTTTGTGCGTTTCGCGGCCGATGCCGGAGCTCTTATAGCCGCCAAACGGGCTGCCTGCGGGGATCTGGTTATAGCAGTTTATCCACACGCGGCCCGTCTCCATCGCGCGAGCGGTGCGGAGGGCGCGGGTGATGTCCTGCGTGAAGACGCCGCCGCCTAGGCCGTATTCGCTGTCGTTTACCATCTTTATCAGCTCGTCCTCGTTTTTAAATTTGATCACGACGCCCACAGGCCCGAAGATCTCCTCTCTGGCCACGCGCATATCGTTGCTCACGTCCACTAGCAGCGTCGGCTCGACGAAGCTGTCGCCCGCAGCCGCGAGCTTGCCTCCTACAGCGATTTTAGCGCCTTCTTTAACGCCGATATTGATGTACTCGACGATCTTGGCGGCTTGTTTGGCGTTGATCTGAGAGCCCATCTGCGTCTTTGGATCCAGAGGATCGCCGACTTTTAGGTTTTTAAATTTCTCCACAGCAGCGGCGATAAATTTGTCGTAAATTTTCTCCTCGACAAATATCCTGCTGCCAGCGCAGCAAACTTGCCCTTGGTTAAACAAAATGCCCATCTGAACGCCGTCTAGAGCTAGATCAAAGTCTGCGTCGGCGTAGATGATGTTGGCTGATTTACCGCCTAGTTCGAGCGTTGCGGGGATGATTTTTTCAGCCGCCGAGATAGCTATCTCGCGCCCGATCTCGGTCGAGCCGGTAAACGCGATCTTGTCGATGCCGCTGTGTTTTTGCAAAAACTCGCCTGCGCCGCTGCCCTTGCCCGTGATTACGTTTACGACGCCTTTTGGTAGCACGTCTTTGATGAGACGCATTAGCTCTAGCACGCTCAGGCTGGTCTCAGACGACGGTTTTAGCACGCTCGTGTCGCCCGCGGCGATGACCGGAGCTAGCTTCCACGCCGCCATCAAAAACGGGAAATTCCACGGCACGATCTGCGCTACGACGCCGATAGGCTCGCGCAAGATTAGCGAGAGGTGCTTTTCCTCGAGTACGTTTGCGCTGCCCTCTTCGCCCTGGATCACGCCTGCAAAATACCTAAAATGCTCCGCCGCGTACGGCACGTCCACGTTTAGCGTCTCGCGGATAGGCTTGCCGTTATCCATCGTCTCGACTGTAGCCAAAAAGTCCTTATTTGCGTCGATTATATCGGCGATCTTGAGCAAAATTTTGCTTCGCTCACTTACGGTGCTGTGGCGAAACGTCTTAAACGCCTCTCGCGCAGCCTTGACCGCGGCGTCCACGTCCTCTTTGCTCGCGTCCGCGATCGCGGCTAGCTTTTTGCCGGTGGCGGGATCAAAGGTATCTAGCATCTTGCCGCTGCTTGCGGGGACAAATTCGCCGTTTATAAAAAGGCCGTATTTTTCTTGTAACTTAACCATTTTTTCTCCTTTAAGATTATTTAATAACTGAAATATTACTCCTCGAATATAAATAATTTGATAATTAGAAAATAATCGTTATCAAAAATTTGAGCGGAAATTTGACGGGATTCTAGGTTAAATTTGGGGGAATATTTTAAATTTGAGTCGCCGAGACCCGTATCTTTAAGATGCTAAAATTTAGTTGTCAAATTTACATTTTACTTCTTTGTTAAGGGGGAAGGGGCTTGAATTACGCTCTGCTTTGCAGTTGCGAGGCAAAGCCGAAGCAAAAGAGCTCCTTTTATATCCGCCTTTCTCTTTTTTAGGGAGAGGAAGGGGTTCTACTTACGGTCTGCTTGCAGCTACGAGCGAAGCGAAGTAGAGCGTCGCCTTCCTT
>NZ_CALHVM010000037.1 GCF_938039205.1 uncultured Campylobacter sp. | reverse complement strand
CTTGTTTAGATTTCAAAGATTGACTAATTAGTTTAACAGTGTTAATTTAAAAAACTCGCTTTCTGTGAAGCGGAAAGTGAATTATATAGAAAACATGCTTAAACAAACATAAAATTTGTCTAAGCATGTTGAATTTTATTGAAGAAGAGATTTTAAGGATAAATTTTCATTAAAGATCAAATCTTGCGTTCTTTTATTGTATTTAAAGATAGTTACGTATTTGCCGCCGTTTTCTTTAAATAGTCCGCCGTTTACGAGCATGGCATTTATCCCCTCTTTTTCCTCGCCGCTGCCGAACATAAACTCTCCTGGCGTCGTATCAAGCTCGATTTTACCGCTAAAATTTATAGCAGTCGGGATATTTTCAAGCAGATTTTGAGTATCTATGCCGTCCGGATCGATAGAAATCTCAAAATTTGAGACATAACTCTTACCTGCCGCATTTTTAAAATTTAAATTGTCAAATGTAAGTTTCGGCGCTCTTTTTATAAATTTATCAAGCGCTTGCATTATCGTCGCAAGCTGAGCTTCAGGCTCTCCCTTTGCATTAATAATATCCTCAAACGCACCTTTATCTAAATTTGCAAATTTCGTTTTGATCAAAAAGTCTTTAAATTCATATTTTCCATATTTTATTTTTTCTATAGTACTCGTATCGTCCTGCGTTAGAGTATCGCTTAGCACGGTTAGCTTGGAGTTGCTCGCTATCTTTCCGATCTGCAGAGCCTCGGCGCCCGAAATGACGTCTATACCGCCAAGCTCAAATTTATAAGTGCTATTTACAAGCGCTTTAGAGATCATTTTCGGCTCGATCGGAGTTTCGTACTTCACGTCGTAGTCGATATTTTTTATCTTTATAGCGACGCCTTGTTTGCGAGCAAAGTCTATGAAATCATTTACAAAAGTAGCTCCGGTTATTTTCTTTTCGCCGTTTAAATCAAAATTTAAAAACGATTTAGCCAGATTTAGCTTATTACCGTCTTGTTCTTTTTGCACTCCGACTAGCTCAAAGACAAATTTTTTATCTCCGCCCGAAGCGCCGTCCGCGTGAAATTTGATAGGTCTTGTAGTATCAAATATCTCTTTGATAAAATTTTTATACGGATCGTTTAAAAACTCGGCATCGCCCGCAACCTCAAATTTACCTAGCAAACTGTCAAAGCCGTGCGATATATTCATGTCGATTTTTATCGCCAGATCCTCGGGCGCGCCGTACTCTTCGCCAAGAGAAATGATCTCGTTTATGTAACCTTTAGACAAAACTACGTCATAGTTTGCGTGCGACTTTAGCAGACCGCCCTCAAATACGCTGTTTTTGACCTCCATACCGTTTGCTTTGATTAGATTCAAAGCCTCGTTATATTTTTCCTCCACCTTGTTTGCGTTAAATTTTAGCCCGCCAAAAACCACTGCGGCTATAATCACCAATACAATCAGTACCTTTTTCATTCCGACCTTCCTTTCTTTTTCGTCGCTTGTTGTAGATATACCCAGATGAGAGTCAGTAGCGAAAACATCGCAACCGGCATCAGCCAGCCGTTTTCGCCCATAAAATCCCACGCCCGCTCAAACGCCTCGCCCGCCCAAAAGCTACCAAGCCCGAGCAAAACTGCCCAAGCTACCGCGCTAACAACGTTTATGACGCTAAATTTGGCAAACGAATACTTCGTAAGTCCGATAGCAAGCGGTATGAGAGTCTTTAGTCCGTAGATAAATTTTTTGAAAAATATTATTTTATTTCCGTGCTGCTTGAATAAAATTTGAGAGAAGGCAAGCTTGCGTTTATGTCTAGCCAGATACGGCATCACGGCAGCGCGGTTATACCTGCTGACGTAAAAAAGCAGCGTATCGCCGATAGCGTTAGCGACCGCCGCCAGTACGATACTCACGGTTATGTCCATCTTGCCTAGATGAGCTAGCACGCCAGCTGCGATGATAGCAACCATGCCTCCTCCAAGCGAATATAAAAACACTATCACGTACCCGTAGGTCGATAGCGAGGTTAGCATCTCTTGCAAATTTGGCCTTTAGTATTTTGAGATAGCGCCCATTAGCGCGTTATATCCATAGCTATCCATCCTTAGAGGCGCGTCGTTAGTTTTAGCTAGCACCGCTCCGCCAAAGCTCGCCCCCGCAAAAAACCCGTCGTTGTCCGTATATGCGTAGATATCGCTCGTAAAGCTAAAATCGCTCACTTTTCCGTAAAATTTACCCGTATCGGCAAATGCAAACGATGCGTCGGCGTTTATCGTGATTTTAGCGTCTTTTATATCGGCTACGAGGCTATCTTTTAGGATAAAAAGCACTAGCGAACTATTTTCGTAACCAACCTGCAGCCCGATACTGCCGCCGCTAATGTCCACGACCATCATTTCACTTGGCGCATACGGATTTCCCACGAGCATCACGCCCTTGCCGCGCATACCGCCCAGTACAAAGCCCACCTTGGTGATACTTGGAAAAACGACGACCGCTTTTGCATTTTGGAGCAAAGCCTTAACCGGTGCGTCCGAGTTTTTACGCATCGTCGTCGTAAAAGAATTTGACGCGTTTAGCACGAGCTCGTCGTTTGCTGCTAGAGCCAAAACGCAAAAAATCGCTAGTAAAATTTTTCTCATTTTCTACCTAAATTTGACCTATTTCGCCATTTCTATAGCTCTAGTTTCGCGGATCACGTTTACTTTGATCTCGCCCGGATACTGCACCTTACTCTCGATCTCTGCGGCGATCTCTTTAGCTACTAGCACCGCTTCGTCGTCGTTGATGAGCTTGGCGTTTGCGATGACGCGGATCTCGCGGCCCGCGTTTATCGCGTAGGCTTGCTTGATGCCTTCTTTACTTTTTGCGATGTTTTCTATCTCTTCGACGCGTTTTAGGAAGCTCTCTAACACCTCTCTACGAGCTCCGGGGCGAGCCGCGCTCAGAGCGTCCGCAGCGCAAACGGCGGCGCTTTCTACGCTAGTTGCCTCCTCGTGCCCGTGGTGGGCGTAGATGGCGTTTATGACGACGGGGTGTTCTTTGTAGCGTTTGCAAATTTCAGCGCCCAAATCGACGTGGCTGCCCTCAAATTCATGCGTCAAAGCCTTCCCAATGTCATGTAGCAAGCCTGCTCTTTTAGCCAGCTTTTCGTCTCCGCCCGTTTCAGCCGCGATGATGCCAGCAAGATGGGCCACCTCGAGGCTGTGAGCTAGGGCGTTTTGTCCGTAGCTAGCTCTAAATTTTAGCTTACCGATTAGTTTCATTATCTCCGGATGGATTTTGCTAAGGCCTAGGTCGATGACGATATTTTCCCCCTCCTCCAAGATCGAGGCTTCAAATTCTTCACACACTTTTTTATGTAGATCCTCTATCCTTGCCGGCTGTATGCGGCCGTCTTGCACCAAAAGCTCTATCACGCGCGTCGCGATCGCCCTTCTATAGAGGTTAAAGCTGCTTAGCGTGATAGCGTGCGGCATATCGTCAATGATGATATCCACGCCTAGCACCATTTCCAGAGTCTTGATATTGCGGCCTTCTTTGCCGATTATGCGGCCTTTTAGCTCGTCATTTTTGATATCTACGACGTTTATCAGACGTTCGGCGGCAAACTCACCTGCAAACCTAGACGTAGCCTGCGCAAGGATATAATTCACGCGCTTTTTAGCCTCGCGTTTAGCCTCTTCTTCGTGTTTTCGTACGATGTGAGCTATCTCAGCACGGCTTTTTTCCTCTACTTTTTTTAGCACCTCTTCACGCGCCTCTTCTTGCGTGAGACCGGCGGCATGTTCGAGTACTTTTAGCGCCTCTTGTAGTTTAGCTTGATAGCTTGCTTTTAGCCCGATTCCTTCCTCGTAGACGCTTTTTGCTTCATTTCGGGATTTTTCTAGCTCCGCCTTGCTTTCGTTTAAAATTTCTTGCTCGTTTAGCAGAGTTTGCTCTTTTCTGCCGATCTCTTCAAATTTTTGAGTGTATTCTTTTTGGAGTTTTACGGTTTTGTCGTCGTATTTTTTCTTAGCTTCAAATTCAGCCTCTTGGACTTGGATTTTAGCGTCTTTTAGCGTGCGCTCAGCCTCAAATTCTATCGCTTTAGCCTTTGCTTTAGCCTGCTCTAAAAATATATTGTAGTTTGCGTCATTGATTTTTTTAGCGATGAGATAGCCTGCGCCAACGCCCGCCGCACCTGCTCCTAAGCCGATTAAAATATCTATCATAGATTCCTCTTTTTACATAAATTTTGCTCGGGGTCAGGTAAAAATCACAAGTAACGTCGTGATCTTCGGATATGATTTCATTTGTAAAATTGTCTAAAATTTCAACGAATATCAAGGTAGGTCGGTAAGGCAAATTTGCAAAAAATCTATCGTAAAAACCTTTTCCGTGCCCTATTCGCGCCATATTTCCGTCCACCCCGAGAGTCGGAACTATAGCTACGTCTATACGCTTTTTAAATATCTTGGTACTTAGCGGCTCTTTTACGCCAAATTTCGTCCGAGATATAAGCGGTAGCCTAGATTTTACCATTTCTAAACTAATACCAAGCATAAACGGAACGAAAATTTCATACCTTTTGGCTAGCTCGCGCCTCAAAATGTAGCAATTTGGCTCATAAGAAAGTGGATTAAATATCAAAATCCGTTTCGCTTTAAGCTCGGTTAGCAAATTTAAAAGCGGCTTAAACATCTTGTAGTGTTTTGCCCGCGCCGAAATTTGAACCTCTTTTTTTAAAATCCGTTTCGCGTTACGCCTAAACTCTTCTTTTATCAAATTTAACGCTCGTTTCATAAATTTTATGTATAATTCAAGCCTAAAATCAATCTTAGACAGGAATTATTAAATGAAAATAAATCTTTTGATTATACCATTTTTGGTGCTATTTTTAAGCGGTTGCGACAATGAAAATAAAAGCGACGCAAACAAAACTAGCGACGCGACTCCAACAACAACTACGTCTGCTCCTAGCCAAAGCACAAGCATAGAGGCCTCTTTTGAGCTAACCCTTATGGACGAGAGCAAGATGACGCTGCAAAAATTTGACAAAGGCTTTAAAGTCGAGGGCAATGACGAGGCGATTTTGTTTAACTTTTTTGCTACTTGGTGTCCGCCATGCAAGGCAGAAATCCCGCATCTAAACAACCTAAGCGATAAATTTAAAGGCAAGCTAAAAATCGTAAGCGTACTAATGGAAGACAAGTCAAAAGACGAGATAGACGCATTTATGAAGAAATTTAAAATAAATTTCGGCATTAGCTACGGCGAAAACAACTTCCTCTTCGCAAAGGCTCTGGGCGGAGTCGTGGGCATCCCATACATGGTGCTTTATAAACCAAACGGCGAATACGCCACACACTACGTCGGACTCGTGCCAGAAGAGATGCTAGAAAGCGATATAAATAAGGTGATCAACTAATGTTTGGCTTTTTAAAAAAGGGGCTTGATAAGACGCTCGCGGCGATCCGCTCGTCAAAACCTGCCGATAAAAAAATCTCAAAGGAAATTTTAGAAGAGATCCTGCTCGAAGCCGACATAGCCTATGAGATCGTCGAGGAGGTCCTCTACTACCTGCCGCCGCAAAACGAAGTAAAAAAAGACGATCTGAAGCGGCTTTTAAATACCTATTTCATATACGAAAACGAGCGCGAGGCAAAAAGCGGAAAGCCTTTTGTGGAGCTGATTTTGGGCGTCAACGGAGCTGGCAAAACGACCACGATCGCAAAGCTTGCGAATTTATATAAAAATGAAAGCAAAAGCGTTATTTTAGGCGCCTGTGATACGTTTAGAGCCGGCGCCATCGAGCAGCTACGCCAGTGGGCGATCAGGACGGACGTTCCTATCGTCGCTACGCAGCAAGGCCACGATCCGTCCGCGGTAGCCTTTGACACGATTAGCTCGGCTGTCGCTAAAAACCTAGACAACGTCATCCTAGACACCGCAGGTCGCCTGCAAAATCAAACTAATTTAGCCAATGAGTTAAGCAAGATCGTGCGCATCGCAGACAGAGCATACGCAGGCGCGCCGCACCGCAAGATCCTAATCCTTGACGGCACGCAGGGCAACGCAGGCCTCGCTCAAGCAAAGGCCTTTAACGACATCGTGAAGCTTGAGGGCGTCATCATCACCAAGCTTGACGGCACGCCAAAGGGCGGAGCGCTTTTCGGCGTCGCGCGCGAGCTGGAGCTGCCGATACTCTACATCGGCACAGGCGAAACGATGAACGATTTAGTTAAATTTGACCCGCACGATTTCGTAAATACTATCGTGGATGAAATTTACGCCTAAATTTCGGGCGTAAATTTTATATTTATTTATAC
>NZ_CALHVM010000036.1 GCF_938039205.1 uncultured Campylobacter sp. | reverse complement strand
CTCCTCCGCCGCCATGAGCAATGTGGGCGGCGGCGGAACAAGATCTAGCAGTAGCGCGGGCTCATATACGCTAGACGCGGGCGAGCTCACGCTCAGATACGACGACGGACGGACGCAGCGTCATAGCTTTTTTTATATCCCGCCTACTAGCGAAGGCAAGGCAGGTGGAGCGGTCGTCGACGGCGTGATACATTTTTTGGACGAATAGCAACCCATCGGCGTAAAACCGGGGTAAATTTGAGAACAAAAAGCCGAAGGCAAAACCGCCGCAGACGGCTTAAAAATTTACGAAAGGAAAAATATGGCTAAATTTAAATTTTTCGCAATCCTCGCAGCGCTTTGCCTCGGATTAAATTTAAGCGCTAGCGAGATAGAGGGCAGATGGAGCATCGTTTCGGTTACGGCGCAGGGGCAAACGTTTAAAACGGCCGGACAAAAGTGCCTCGAAGACTCTTTTATCGAGGCTAGCGGCGATAACGCGCGCCTAAGCCTAAGTAGCGCGGACGGTAAATCCTGCGAAAAAGCCGAACAAAACTTCGCTCTAAAAAACCTAGGCGGCGGCAGATACTCGCTTGGCGGCGGCGAGCTACGGCTAAATAACGGCTTGCTCGAATACAAACAAGGCACGGATAGCGGCGAGATCGTATTTACCTTTAAAAAAGATGAGGTAAATTTAGCCGGCATCGTAAACGGCGCCGTAAATCAAGCCGGCCTCGGCGAGCCAAATTTAAGCGAGATCCAGGGCAGATGGGAGCTAGTCTCGCTAAAGGCGCAGGGGCAGAGCTTTAAAGTCGCGGGGCAAAAGTGCTTCGGCGACTCGTTTTTTGAGATCGGCAGCGATGAAGCGACGGTAGGCATCGTGGGCGTAAATCCGGACGGTTCGTGCAACAATAGCGCGGGTAAAAGCGGCTACGAAAGTCTAGGCGGCGGCAAATATGCGCTTAGCGCTAAAGGGCTGGGCGAGTTTTGGCTAAAAGACGGCATGCTCGAATACAAACAAGTCGCGGACGGGCAAGAGGTCTTGTTTATCTTTAAAAAAAGCGCAAGTAGCGCGCAGGCAAAAGCAAACAAATCAAGCTCAAATTCGGCCGAGTCCGCAAAACCCGCAAAGGACTCTAGCGTCAAACATAGTAGCGCCGGGGCGAGCAAAAAAGGCTCGGGAGTATTTGGCGGTACGAAATTTAACATGCTTTTAAACACGAGCGAGGATTATTCCTTTTACCTACGCGACGACGGCACATACGCAAGCCGCCTAGAAAAGTCCGACTGGCGCACGCGCATCGACGGCACGTATAAGGTCAAAGATGGCATCCTAACGATAACCAGCAACGACGGCTACGATACGAGCTACTACTGCGAGAACGACGACTGCACCTTTTTGTGGAACTCCATCGGCACGGGATACTATATGTTTCAGGCACAAATCCCAAGCCAAATGCCAAAAGAGTGCTTCTCGTTTCGCAAGGACAGCTCGTCGTCCCTGTACGGCTGGTCGGGCGGCAGCGATACCGTAAGCGTAGGCGTGAGCGGATACTACTGCTTTGACGGCAAAGGGCGCTTTAGCTCGGGCGGATCGTCGTATGCTATGGCAACCTCGGGTACCCCAGGCGGCAGCATAGACGGGGGCAGCTCGAAATCACGTAGCGACGAGGGCTCATACACGCTCGATCAAGGCGAGCTAACGCTAAAATACGACGACGGCACGGTCGTTCGCCACAGCTTTTTCTACACTCTGCCGCGCAGTAAAGATAACAAAACTATGGCGATCATCGACGGCGAGGTTTATCAGTAGGCTGGCTCTTTTTGGTTAGTAGGATTTAGCATTTTAGCCCGTTTTTGATCGGGCTAAACTTACATACTGCGCCAGCCAAATTTGATAGTCTGCTCTCGCCTCTCACGACCATCAAATTTGCTTGTCGCTCAGCTCAAAACCTACCTTAAATTTGACGCCGTACGTTAAAATTCCGTCGTCAAATTTACCCTCATTCCCGCATAGAAAATCTCAAATTTAATGCGCTAAATAATATTTTTTCAAATTTCCCTCGCTTTTTACGTCTGATTTTGGCTATAATTTCAACCAAAGCAGATCGCGGTCGCGATTTACATTTGCATAAATTTATCTTCATTTATAGTTTCTGCAAATTTACACGAACCTGAGCACAAATTTGCGCTCAAATTTGACGAAGTTCCGCGTGTCGGAAAATTTACTACGGATTAGAGTATGCATTTCATCGGTATCGACACCAGCGGGGCGTCATCAAAGGTCGCCGTTATGGACGAGTGCGGCAAATTTTGCGAGCTGTTTTTGCTACCGAGCGGCTTTAGCGCGGTTAGAGTCGCGAGGCAGATCAAGGAAGTTTTAGAGCAAAAAGGCTACGGCGGGGGCTTCGTGACGGCTATGGGCTACGGGCGCGTCAGCGTGGAGCACGCGCAGCTTAGCATGAGCGAAATTTTGTGCCACGGCCTTGGGGCGCACTTTTTGTTCGAGAAAGACTGCACCGTCATAGATGTGGGAGGGCAGGACACCAAGGCTATCAAAATAGAAGGTGGCAAGCCTACGGACTTCATCATGAACGACAAATGCTCGGCGGGTACGGGCAAATTTTTAGAGATCAGCGCGGGCCGCCTGGGGCTAGAGCTAAGCGAAATTTACAAAACCGCCCGCAAAAATCCCGCGATCAAACTAAGCCCCTATGCACGGTATTTGCCGAGACCGTCCTCGCTAAGCGCAAACCGAAGGCGATCTAGTCGCAAATATCGCCGAGCGTTACCTTAAAATTCCATGTTCGGTGATGTATCAAAACGACGCCAGAGGCGATATTATAAAGGAATTTATCCACGAGTATCAAGCCCACGGCGTCGTCGACGTCGTGGGCTGCCACACCTACGCAATAGAGACGAACAGGATCAAAGAGGCGAGCCGCGAAGCGGGAGCAAACTATATGAGCTTGGAGACCGACTACTCCAAGCAAGACGTCGGGCAAATTCGAACGCGCCTAGAGGCGTTTATAGAGCTGCTCTAAGCGGGTTGCTCGAAATTTTAAAATAAAGAGCTTTGTAAATTTAACAATCCAAAGAAAGGAGAGATTGCATGAAATTTAAAGAGATAGACGAATCTCGTCGCGGCTTTTTAAAAGGAGCTTTGGCAGCGGCAGCCATCGCCGGACCCGAATCGATGCTCGCCGGCTTCACGCCGTTTAAGCCTGATTCGCTGCAGGTTTGGTCGTGCGGAGGACTGTCCGAAGCTTTTGCGCAGATAAACGCAGCATACGAGTCCAAAACGGGGCATAATATCCAGTACACCGGCGCCTTTGCAGGTGCGCTCGGGAAGTCGCTATTGGCCTTACAGGGCAAGACGGAGGTTTTCGGCGCCCGCGTTTTGGAGCTCTCTCAAAAACTACGCAAGGTTGGCCTTAGCCTTCGCTTTAGACCGCTATGTTTTACCGACTACGTTTTAGTAGTGCCGAAAGGAAATCCTGCGGGCATTCGCGATCTAAAGGATCTAGCGGAACCCGGCGTGCGGGTGATGTTGCCGCTAAGGGCTTCGCCTCCGGGCAGCGGACCGGTAAAGGGAATTTTGAAAAATTCAGGTCTTACTGAGCCGGTCATGAAAAATATGGTCGCCAACGGAGCGTGCGTTATTACCATGATGTGCGATCTGGTAGACGGCAAAGGCGATGCGTCCATCATCGAAAAGCGCCTAACGACGCACGATAGATTTAAAGACAAAATCGAATACATGCCTATCGACGAGAAACTCATCCCGCCGGGACCGCTTACCTTTACGCTAAATATTATGAAATACGTAAAAGACGAGAAGCTTGCCGATGATTTTGCGGACTTCGTCTGCTCGGACGGGCAGGAAATTTTCGAGCGACACGGCTTTACCTCCATCCATTCGGCGCGCGGGC
>NZ_CALHVM010000035.1 GCF_938039205.1 uncultured Campylobacter sp. | reverse complement strand
AAGTAAATTTCGTCCCAAGACTAGACATATAGTCTGTCGCAGGGCGAAATTTACGTTCTGCTTACAGAGTTGCGAGTGTAGCGAAGCAAAAATCATTTAAAAGCGCTCGCGAGACAAGCCGCCAAGCAAATTTATTTAACTAGATCGGCGAGAACCTTCGCCGCATGCTCCTTTGCCTTCACGCTCTTATACACCTTCGCGATCTTGCCGTCTTTGCCGATCACAAAGGTTGAGCGCACGATACCCAGATACTCTTTGCCGTAGTTTTTCTTGACCTGCCAGACGCCGTAGAGTTTGGCGACTTCGTGCGCAGGATCGCTTAGTAGGATGTGTTTTAGGTTCTGTTTTTGCGCAAAGCCCGCGTGTGATTTGACGCTATCGGGACTAACGCCCACGATCACGGTGTCTTTAGCGATAAAATCGTCGTAAAGTGCGCTAAATTCGCATGCTTCGGTCGTGCAGCCGGGGGTGTTGTCTTTTGGGTAAAAATACAGCACGACGTTTTTGCCGACGAAGTCTTTTAGGCTGATGCTAACGCCGTCGCTGTTTTCTAGAGTGAAATTTGGCGCCGTATCACCCGCTGCTAGCGTGATCTTGCGCTCTAGGTCCTCTTTTGAAAATTCGCTCATTTTTGCTCCTTTCTAATCTCCTCAAGCGTCTTGCCGCCCGAGCCTATCGAACTTGCGTCGTATGTTTCGATATAAATTTGCACTCGCTCGCGGTTTTTGCCCAGCACGCGCACCATAGTGTCGGTCATCTCCTCGACCAGCTTTTGCTTTTGCTCTTTTGTCGGCTCCGGGCCTGCCATTTTGACGTTTATGAAAGGCATTTTTTTCTCCTTAAATTTGATAAATTCGGGCTAATTATATCAAAATTTGACCCGTTATCCGGCTCGCTCTCGTTTTAAAATTTAATCCTTTTTATTAAAACTTAGCTTTAAATTTGATATTTAAGTAAAGTTTAAAGCTAGTATGATTATTATGTGATTTGGTAGTAGTAAAATTAGCTAAATTTATCCAAAAGGAGCGAATATGCGTAAGAATTTTTTCGGTTCTATCGTTTTGGCTGCGGCCTTAGCGGGCGGCGCGTTTATAGCGGTGCCGCAGACTGCGAGTGCGGGCGTTTTGGCGCATC
>NZ_CALHVM010000034.1 GCF_938039205.1 uncultured Campylobacter sp. | reverse complement strand
TTTTAAATAGCGAGCGGTTTATGGCCGCTCGCTAGCTTGATTTGCTTTCATTTAAATTTGATCCTAATTTATATTGCTTAACTAAAAAAACCAAATTTAACTATTTTTATCCACCCGCACGAACGCCCAGTGCATAAACTCTTGCCTCGGTTTATATTTGCCGCTTTACAATCAACCTTGATTATAAATTCATTCGCGTAGCTAGTTTTAACAAGCCATCGTTGAAGCTGGGCACCTTTTTGTCCCAATGCTCGGCAATTTTTTTGCCAAAGCAGAGCAAGTCTCGGGCTGTTTTTGAAATTTGGCTTTGAAAAATGGGGCAAGCCGCCTAGCATTGCCCGATGAATAATGAGTACAAATATGCCGTTATCTTGGGACTAAAGCTATAAAAGCTAAACATTAAGCAAATCAAGATATAATTTTACCCCAATCCCAGGTAGACGTCCGAGCGCTTTAAGGAGTACGTCAGAAACGCCCGTGTAGGGCAACTCACCGAGAGTTCGAATCTCTCTAGTCGCTATTTTTAAATCTATTAAATTTACTTGACCTTAAGAAGCAGATATGAAAATTTTGCTCTTAGGCGCTAGCGGAAGCCTTGGCGGCTACGTTATAGGCGCACTCCAAACTCATACATAGACTCAGCCAAGATCATAGAAAACTAAGCTCTTGACTACACGCTGATATGTCCGCAGTGATTTAGTAGCATTGATGAGATAGGCTACGAGGTCACGAGCTGGGCAAAAGTGGAGAAATTTAAAAACGAAAACGCCCAAATTTCAAGAATATCTATCGCAAATTTGGTCAAAAGATACCTAACTAGCGGCTTTGGCATAAAAGATAGCCTAGGCATCAACAAAAAATAAATTTAAAGGAAAAAGATGATTGAACACTTACTGCTATTTTTGGCTTTGCTAGCTATCATTATCGCTTTAGTGATGATCTCAAACAGCCTAAAAGTAGCCTATCCGGTGCTTTTAGTTTTGGGCGGTCTTACCATTAGTTTTGCGCCAAATTTACCCACCATTAGGATCGATCCAGAGCTTATTTTCATCATCTTTTTACCACCGCTTCTTTACGAGGCCGCATGGGCAAACTCGATAAAAGAGCTATATAAATGGCGCCGAATGATCGGAAGTTTTGCATTTATCGTCGTTTTTATCAGCGCAGCAGCTGTTGCCGTGATAGCAAATTTAGTGATCCCTGGCTTCTCGCTCGCCCTTGGCTTCATGCTTGGCGCTATCGTCTCGCCACCAGATGCGGTGAGCACGGCTGCGATCCTTAAATTTGTCAAAGCACCGCGCAGGATCAGCGCTATTTTAGAAGGCGAGAGCCTTTTAAACGACGCATCATCGCTCATCATCTTTCGCTTTGCCGCAGTGGCTGTGACTACTGGGCAGTTTGTCTGGTATAAGGCGGCTGCGAGCTTTGTCTGGATGGTAGCTGGCGGTGTTTTGGCCGGTCTTGTGGTGGCGCTAGCGGCCTACTTTTTGCATAGGATCTTGCCAACTGATGAGAACAGCGATACGATCATGACGATCACTACGCCTTATATCATGTATATCTTGGCTGAGGAGCTTGGCGCGAGCGGCGTTTTGGCGGTGGTTTGCGGTGGACTTTATCTCTCGACAAAACGAAACGAAATTTTCACCGCTTCAACAAGAATCCACGCTGTGCCCGTTTGGAACAACTTTATCTTCTTGCTAAACGGCCTTGCCTTTACTATGATCGGCCTTGATCTACCTCAAATTTTAGACGGACTAAAGCATAGTGGCGTATCGCCACTTGAGGCGCTATCTTACGGCGTTTTGGTAACTGCCGTACTCATCGTCATTCGTCTCATGGCATCATATGGAGCCGTTTATATCACGATGTTTATGAAGCGCTTTATCAGCGTGGCGGGCGATCGCAACCCAGGCAAAGCGACGCCGTTTATCGTCGGCTGGGCAGGTATGAGAGGCGTAGTCTCGCTGGCTGCGGCGCTCTCTATACCCGCCATGGCTGGTAGCGAGCCATTTCCGCACAGAGATCTCATCTTGTTTATCACCTTTGTCGTTATCTTGCTAACGCTCGTAGTTCAGGGACTAACTCTGCCGCTACTTATAAAAAGTGTCAAATTTCCAGACTTTAACGACCATATGCCAAACGAACTAGCCAGAATCAAGATAAAAAAGGCGATCGCCGAGGTTTCGCTTAAATTTCAAAGCGAGAAATTTTGCAATGAGGAGAATTTCTTGTTTCAGAAGCTCAAAGAAGTTTGGAATTTCGAGCTTTCAAATGAAAATTTCGAGATCAGCGACGAGGTCAGGCAGACCTATTTTGAGATCCTAAATAAGCAGCGAAAGGCGCTTCTCGAGCTAAACAAAGACCCAAAAATCGACGAAGAGATCATCAGGACCTTTTTGTATCACATCGACCTTGAGGAGAAAAGGTGGCAGGAGCATAAAGAGCACTAAACTTGCTCAAATTTATGAGCAAGTTTAGACATATGCTTTAAATTTAGGCTCTATTTGCCTTATCCACCCGCACGAATGCCCAGTGCATAAACTCTTGCCTCGGTTTGTATTTGCCGCTGTTAAAATACTCCGCCAGCCGCGCTTCCTCCGCGCTGCTCAGCTCGCCGCCAAGCCCCCAACGCGTCTTTTGGATGAGTTCCTCGGAACTCGAAGCAGGACCTGCATGACACCGAGCTTTGATGTAGCTAAGGCTCGGCAAATAACCCATTTGAAACAAGATGTTTAAAAGATAGGCGAAGTCGGGCTTTTGCTCCACCTTGCGCCCTATCGCATCTAAAATTTCGCCGTCTACAAAGCTACCGCCAACCTTAAACGTGATATAAAGCGATTTTTTAGTCTTTGAAAGAAGCTTGCTAAGCGCGGCTTTTAGATCGTCCACCTCAAGGCAGCGCGAGGCGAAAACCACGTCGCACTCAGGCACGTCCGACCAGTCGTCCTCAAAGGCTTTTTGCGCAAATTTAACGTTTTGCGCGCCGTAAATTTGAGCGTTTTGCCTGGCAAACTCTAACATCTTAGGCGAAAAGTCGTAGCCGTAAATTTGATCCGCTTTTTTCGCCGCCAGCAAGCTTAACGCGCCCGCACCGCACGCAAAGTCAAGCAGCGTAGAGACGTCCGTAAAATCGACCTTATCTATAAATTCTTGCGCGTAGGCGCTTTTCATCACGCCCTCGTTGAAGCTCGGAGCCTTTTTGTCCCAGTCCTCGGCAAATTTTTTACCAAACGAGCTTCTCGCCTTTTGCGCCTTATAAAGCGCGTCAAAGTCGATCTCGTCGTAGTTTGAAGGTAAAATCATAATCTGTCCTCGTATCTTTCGTAGTTTATGCCGTATATTTTATCGATATTTTCGGCGTTTATGAGCTGCTCGCTGCGCCCGAAGGCTAAAATTTCGCCGTCTTTTATAAACAACGTCAAATTTGAAACAAATTTCGCGTGACGCGGGTAGTGCGTCGTCTGCACGAAGGTATAGCCCTCGTCGCCTAGAGCTTTTATCATCTCGAGCAGTTTGATTTGATTGCCGAAGTCCAGCCCGTTTGTAGGCTCGTCCATAAAGATCACTTTCGCGCCCTGAACCAGCGTGCGCGCGATGTACGCCAGCTGCCGCTCGCCGCCGCTGACCTTTGTGTAGGGCGCGTTTTTTAGATGTGCGATGCCCATCTTTTCCAGCGCCTGCTCGGCTAGCTTTTTATCCGCCGCGCTAAAGCTACAAAACATCGGCGTCCTGCACAGCGCACCCATCAGCGCGACGTCAAAGACGCTGTAGTCATATGAGGGCGCGTGCGTCTGCGGCACGTAGGCGACGAGGGAGGCGAGCCCCTTTTTGCCGTAGTCGCGCACGCTTTTGCCTGCGATCAGTACCTCGCCTTCAAATTTTAAAAATCCGAGCATTATGCGAAGCAGGGTGCTTTTGCCGCTGCCGTTAGCGCCGAGGATGCTTAGCGTATCGCCCGTAGCGACGTCAAAGCTGATGCCCTTTAGCACGGGCTTGCCCTGGTAGGCAAAGCGTAAATTTCGCACTTCTATCAAATTTTCTCGCATCAAAAGCTCCTCTTGGCGCGACGAAGCACGATGATAAACATTGGGATGCCAAACAGCGAGGTGACGATGCCGATAGGAATTTCGAAAGTAAAAATGAGCCGCGAGAAGCTATCGCAAAAGAGCAGAAATATCGCGCCGATCATCGCCGAGCTAGCAAGCACGGCGCGGTTGTCGGCGCCGAAGATAAAGCGCGCGATGTGCGGCACGATAAGCCCGATCCAGCCGATGATGCCCGCGATCGTCACGCTAAGCGCGCTAACGAAGGTCGCGACTAGGATGATGAAAATTTTAACCCGCGTCGTGTTTACGCCCAGGCTCTTTGCTTCCTCTTCGCCAAGGCTTAGCGCGTTTAGGTATTTACCGCTGAGTGCCAGCAGCAAAATGCCCGCGCACATCGGCAGGATCGAAATTTGAATAAAGCTCTTAGACGCAAAGCCGAGGCTGCCCATCAAAAAATATGTGATCGCAGGAAGCGCGTCGTTCGGGTCTGCGGCGTATTTTAGCACCGAGAGTAGCGAGGTAAAGAGCGAGCCGCTGATGACGCCGCCAAGAACTAGCACGATGACGCTGCCGCTACACGAATACAGCGCCGAGACGCCCAGCGCCACGGCCACGGCGAGAAAGCCGAAGCCAAAGGTGCTAAGCTGAATGAGATACTCGTTAAATTTGAAAAACATCCCCACCGCAGCACCAAAACCCGCGCCGCTTAAAACGCCCAGGATCGAGGGACTTACGAGCGGGTTTACGAACATCGCCTGATACGCCGCGCCGCTGATAGCGAGGCTAGCGCCGATGAGCACGCAAGCAAATATGCGCGGTAGGCGGATATCGAGCAGGAGCGTGTGCATGACCTCGAAATCTTTTAAGCTTTCGCCCCGCAACAGCGCCGTGACGTAGCGCGCGTAGTCCTCTGCGCTAAAGCCGTATTTGCCAAGCAGCAGCGAGCCCGCGACGCAAAGCGCCAGCAGTAGGGCTAAAAACGCAAACGCCCTTTTGCTCATTTTTCTTTACTCACTCCGTACCCCGTCCTAAAATTTTATAAATTTGCACGTCTGTGAGCTCAAGATCCAAAAATAGCTTATAAAACTCGCGCGTCTCGCGGACCATGTCAAATTTAAACGCCTCGGGGTAGATTAAGTTTATGAGCCATTTTAGCCCCAAAAACCGCATAAACGAAGGCGGGCGGTCAAACCACGAAAATGGCTCGCGCGGGATGTAGTGGGCTTTTTTGTTTTTCACCGCGCCCAGCAGCTGCCACTTCGGATCGCCGTAAATTTTATCAAACAGCTCTTTTTCGTAGATGAGGATGACGTCCGGGTCGTATTTTACGAGCTGCTCGAAGCTGATCTTTACCCGCCCGAAAGATTTAGCGTTTGGATCCTCGCTGCATTTATGCACATTCTGCGCACCGGCTCGCTCGATGAGCGTCGCGTGCCACGAGCCCTCGCACTCGGTGGCTAGCCCGTCGCCGCCCTGCGCGTAGTAAATTTTTACCTTTTGCAGGTTGTTTTTCTTGATGTACTCCTCGATCTGCGCGGTCAAATTTAGCGATTCGTGCGCATAATTTATGAGACGTGCGGCGCGCTCCTGTCTGCCCGTCACTTCGCCTAAAATTTCAAACCCGTCCAAGTAGTCCTCGAGCTTCGTCGCGCTCAGATAGAGCATCGGTTTTTTGATAGAGCCGAAAACCTCGCTCATTTTTTTGGTGTTGCGCGAGCTTGCGTTTACGAGGATGAGCTCGGGATTTAGGCGCAGCAGCATCTCGGCGTTTGGGATCTTACCCTGACCGAAAAAGCCACCAACGACGGGCTGCTCTTGCACCTCTTTTTTGACGTAGGGCCGCTCGTAGTCGTTCCATTCGAAATTCGTGCCGCTGATTTTAGCGGGATCGAGCGCGTAAAGCATATACAAAAGAGGCGGCGAGCTGGCGTAAATTTTAGACGGAGTGCCATGTAGTTGAGCTATGTTTTCGCTATTTTGGGCGATGTAGTCCTTGATCTGCTCAGGCGTCATCGCAAAGCAAAAACCCAAAAGCGCAAAGAAAAACAACAGAATTTTTTTAAACATTTTTTGCCTTTAGATTGATTTTGTAAAGTATAGCTAAAGAAATTTTAAAACAGATTTTATTATATAAATAGAGTTAAAAATTTTAGGCGGACCGAGCATTTTTCGAGCGATCCGCCTTGCAAATTCTAATTAGAATTTATATCTTAAATTCGTGAAAAATACCCTTCCCTCTTCCGGATAGCCTTCTGCGTATTCGTAGTTTTTATCAAACAAATTTGATATGCCAGCTTCCACACTTAGGCTTTCGGTAGGTTTGTAGATAAATTTGACGTTTGTAGTACCAAAGCCGGCTAGCTTTGTCACTTCGTAAGAGTTTGAGTAACGGCTCGAGATCATATACTGCGATGCGTAAATGCTAAATTTAGGCACGATCTTGTAGTCTACGTAAGCAAAAGCCTTGTGTTTAGGTATGTCGTAAACTCTACTATCCGCACCGCTTTTATATTTTGCGCTGATATAGGTGTAGTTGCCGCCTAGCTCCAAATTTTGCCCAGCAAAATATGTCGCGCCGAGCTCAAAGCTTGTATTCGGCTTTATCTACGTTTATGGCTTGAGCTAGCTTTTTGCCGCCTACGATGATGTTGTGCTCGACGATAGCGTCTTTGACCTTAGAGTAAAATATCGCCGTCTCCAATCTCAAAGCCTCGCCGAAGCTTCTTTGATAGCCGACTTCGTAGTGATTGGCGACCTCAGGCTTTAGGTATGGATTTGGCTCGTTACGGCCGAAGCGTTTTGAGTAGCGCTCTTTCATGCTAGGAAAATAGGTCTTTTTAGCAAAGCTAACGCTAAACTCGTCGTTGCCGTCAAAGCTGTGTTTGATCGCGGCTTGGTAGTTAAAGGCGTGGCGTTTGGCGACCTCAAAGTCATAAAGCGTGTTTGTAGCAGACGTTATTTTGCCGTATTCTTGAGCCTTGATCGCATCTCTAGTATCGTAGCTCACGCCCAAAATCAGCCGCGTAAAATCGGTAAATTTGTAGGTGTTTTCCAGCGCAAAGCTATAGGTTTTATCCTGATACGTCTGCACCGGCTCGCCGTCGTCGTGCTCTTTATGCTCGTCAAATTTATAGTTAAACGCAAATTTTAACGTATCTCTATCGCCGATATCGCCGCCTATCTCTGTGCCAAATCCATAGCCTTTATCGCGGTAGTGGCTGTTAAATGCAAAAGGTTTGATGCCGTTTAGGTCGTTTACAAATTTGTCGTAAAAGGCTTTGGTGTTTATATAGACTGTTTTCAAACTGCGTGTGAGATAGCCAATATATGCTTTCTTTATCCCATTTCGGCCATTCCCAGAAGCGTTTTGCCATGTTGTATCTGGCGTAACGGCCCGTATAGTACGGCTGCTCTTTTTCGCCTTTTTGATTGATATAGGCGATCGCATATTCGTCGGTCTCGTTTGGCGTGAAGCCGAATTTTATATTAAATTTCTTATCTCGCTGCACGGAGTTATCGCGTCTGCCGCCGTCCTCGTTGTTATTTGCGTCGCCTTTAAATTTACGCGACATCTGCTGCCCCATATCCTCCATAAAGCTGCCGCCTGCTTGTACGTAAAACAGCTCCTGCTTGCTACCGACGTTTAAATCGACGTTGTTGCCGTAGGTTCTGCCGCTTCTGCCCGCCTCAAAGCCGTAGCCTAAATTTCCTTCAAGCTCCTTGCTCGGCTTTTTAGTGATTAAATTTATCGCGCCGCCCATAGTGTTTGGACCGTAGAGTACCGAGCTTGAGCCCTTTGAGATATCGATCCTGCTTAGATCGAACGTGCTAAACCTGCCGTAGTCCGCGTTGCCGTCGTAAGGCACGTAAACCGGAATTCCGTCGATAAAAAGCGGCACTCTGCGCGAATCAAAACCGCGAACGTAGAAATTTTGCTCGGCGCGCGGGCCTTTTTTATCCACATAAATGCCGGGCGTGCTGTAAGCGACCTGCGAGAGACGCTTTATCTCGTCTTTTTGCATCTGTTGCTCATCGACGGTTACGACGTTCGTGTCGCTTTTTTGCACGCCAGGGGCGTTTTCTACGACTTCAACTTGCCCTAGCGTAAATACTTCGCCGTGCAGGGCCATCGCAGCACAGCAGGCGATCAGGCCAATCCTTTTCATTAGCAACTCCTTGAAAATGAAATTTTTATTATATATTTTGTAAAATACGTTTTTAATGAAGTTAATATTATCGAAATATAAAAAAATAATTTTATTTCATACATAGTTAAATTTGACTTAAAAATCGAGGTTTAAAATGAAATTTAAATTTCTACTTTGCATCGACGATACGGACGAGCTCGGCGGAGAGCTTTACCTGCAGGGTCTTTCTGGAAACTGGGCAAATTTAATATACGGTAAAATTTTCTAGTATATAATCAGGCTTTAAAACCTAACAAGGAAAATATCGTGAAAGAATACAAACTATATATAGACGGCAAATATGTAAGCTCAAGCGCCGGCACTATCGTAGACAGCATAAATCCCGCCGACGGTTCGGTGTTCGCCAAAGTGCACATGGCTAGCAAAGAGGATATCGAGCTAGCCATCGCAAGCGCGTATAAGGCGCAAAAGCTTTGGGCAAAAACGACTCCTCGCGAAAAGGAGGCCGTGCTTTTAAGGGCGGCTGAAATTTTTGAAAAAAGAGCTGATGATATTAGGGATATATTGATGCGCGAAAGCGGCTCAACGATCGCAAAATGCAACTTTGAGATTAGCGTCGTTAGCGATATATTCCGCGTTGCGGCGGGTGAGGCTAGACGCGTAACGGGACAAACTTTAGTTTCAAACGACGATGGGGTTTTTTCGTATGCCGTTCGTCGTCCGCTCGGGGTAGTCGCCGGCATTTCGCCGTTTAATGCGCCGATGATTCTAAGTAGCAAAAAGTTTGCCTTTGCGATAGCGGCCGGAAATAGCTTTGTATTAAAACCATCGTCAAATACGCCAGTTTGCGGCTTGGTATTCGGCGAAATCCTACAGGAGGCCGGTTTGCCAGCCGGCATACTAAATATCGTTCCGTACTCAAGTAGCGTGCTTGGCGAAACGTTTCAAGAAGATAAGCGTATATCTATGATAACGTTTACGGGATCGACCCAGGTCGGTAGGCATATAGCTCAAAGCGCGGCGAAAAATATGAAAAAATGCACCCTTGAGCTGGGTGGGAAAAGTCCCGTTCTGGTTCTCGAAGATGCGGACATTAACTATGCCGTAAATACCGCGTTTTTCGGTATCTTTATGCACCAAGGTCAAATTTGTATGGCAGGCTCGCGCATCATAGTGCATGAAAAAATTTATGACGATTTCGTTTCCAAATTTACGGAAAAAGTTAAAATTTTACAAGTCGGCGATCCGACCGATGCGCGCACTATTATCGGGCCGCTTATCGAGCGTAAACAATGCGATTTTATCGATGATTTGGTTCTCGATGCAAAGAAAAAAGACGCGCGGGTACTAACGGGCGGCACGAGCAAAAATAACTTTTATATGCCGACCACCGTCGCAGACGTTACGCCTGATATGAAAATCTTTTCAACCGAGGCGTTTGGGCCGGTCGTGGCTATTATCAAAGCGCGGGATTTAGATGAGGCCATAGAGCTAGCCAATAGCACGGATTATGGACTAAGTGCGACCGTCATCACTCAAAATGTCGCGAACCATCTGCGCTGCGCCGAGGAAATAGAGACCGGAATGCTCCACGTAAACGGTCCCTCGCTGCAAGATGAGGCGCATATTCCCTTCGGCGGAGTAAAAATGAGCGGGCTTGGTCGCGAGGGCGGGCATTTTTCTATCGAGGAGATGACCGAGCTAAAATGGATCACCGTCGAAGGCATGGGAAATCATAAATATCCGTTTTAAATTTAGCCGGTTACAAGCTAAATTTATTTAGTTTAGCTTGTGAAGATTTGTTTTGGGCCGGTTTTAATCCGCTTGAATTTAGTAGTAGCCAAGAACAACAAAAGCTCGCCTAAATTTGACGAGATCGCAAACGCTATGCGAGAATTCTTTGCATCTCCCATTTTGATATAACGTGGAA
>NZ_CALHVM010000033.1 GCF_938039205.1 uncultured Campylobacter sp. | reverse complement strand
CTTCCGGATCAATCTCATATTTGCCTGTTTCGGCATTGTATTTAGCACCGGAATATTCCACTGCAGTACCACCATAACAACTATCTTCTTTAACGCCACGTTTTAATGTAGTGGAAGCATTCTTTCTATCTACATAATAGGATTGAGTAGCGACATTAGCCGCGCATTCATTAGATATAAACGGACGCAAGTAGGTTTGAATGCCGCGGATCTTGGTTGATATATCTTGAGTATCATCAGAATCCGCGCCATAGCTCTTACGTAGATGATAGCGTTGATTGCCCAAATCCCCGCCAATTTCTGCTGTGTAGTTAGGTACGCCGTTGCCGCTATAGCTTCTGGCCGATATTACATGAGCCAAGATATCTGCATTTTGTGTATAATCGCCGCCTACGCGCAGATTACTAGGATTAAGTACGCTGGAGCCATCACCTTTTTTAGTTATATCGCCGCTAGCGGTGGTATCTACGATCTTACTATACTTGCCCGAATCCTTCAGCGCTTTTGTATCTACATTAAAATATGCAGGGCGAAGCACGAAGTTATCGCTACCGCATATGTGGAACGAGCCGTCTTTTGACATTTGAATTCCGAACTCATCTTTAGCAGCCTTTATATTATCTTCAAGCTTCTGCAACTCTGGTTGTATTTTATTCTCCCAAATGTCCTTCTTTTGGTTCTCGGTTAGATTTTTGTTGCACCAACCGAAATTCTCACCAGACTCACAATATCCATATCGCTTTTTAAGCTCCCATTTCTTGAGCTCCAAGTAATAAGCCTTAGGATCGCTGTTATTTAAATCTTTATTTTTTATATACTGATCTAAATCGGACCCTGAGGCAACTTGATCATCCGGACGATAGCTAAGCATAAATGTAAGACCCTGATACGCATCTCCTATCTCTATATCGTTTAGCTCTAAAATACTTTTTCCTTTAAAATCCACTTCCTTATCGATAGTGTAATCGGTTTTGTCCTTCATCTTAAACGGAATTTTTAAGGAATCGGTTACGGATCGGCATGAGTAAACTGCGCTATTCCCCTTATCGCTATCGGCAACTTTATCCGAGGTAGTAGCGGCATTTCTCGCCCTGACAACGGATAAATACAATTTACCGCTCAAGTCGAATTTCTCAAGCTTTCTAGCCTCGCTACCGATATATATGAGCTTGCCGGTATTCGGATCTTTTTTGAAGTAAGGAGAATTTGCGGCTGCGTCGATGTATTCCTCGCATTTACCGGTATCATCCTTATACTTCTTACAAAATTGGCTCTCATAATCCGGTCTAAAGATGAGTTTCGCATCGAAAGGCTTATCGGAGATTTGAGTATATAGCCTATCGTCGTCGTCATTTTTACTAAAATTCTTATTGACTACCTGTAAACCGCTTAAAGGTAGGATATTAACGCTTTTAGAAACCTTTGTCGCATCGCATAATTCAAGTTCAGAAGCGCTATCCATCTCTATGAAGACTCGCTGACCGCCGCCTATATCTAAGCTCATCTTATAACTTAGTGTCACGGCAGGAGCCTGCAATATGGTTGCACCCGTATTTACGGTAGCATTAAACTCGCCGTATGCCGCTTTACCTGGCTGCATTAATCCGCCTACAAGTACAGGACTACCGCCCGGTGTTGAAGAAGGAGTTAAGTCTCCCGCGCCTTGACCTATATAAAATTTCAATATATTACCGTCAAGCGCAGTAAACTGCCTATCTTTATAAATAGGCTTCGTAACGTTTGGAGTGCCACCTTTTATGACGTCTTTCATAGTCTCGTATGCACCCTTTTGACCATCGCGTAAATAGACTAGTTCATCGGCTGCCGCCGCAGGTATGGTATTTGTAGTGGTAGTGATAGGATCATTTACGACTAGCTCGTTATTTATAGTAGCGCTATCTTTGGTATAGGTAGCGCCGGCTTGACCAAAGTCGATCGATACTACCGCACCTGCTGCATCTTCGCTATCGCCGCCATTCAATCTATTTTCAAATTTCATTCTATAATAGATATTTTCACCCGCAACTACCGGGTTTTTGATCTGCTCAGGAGGTTCATGTAGTTTTTTTACATCCTCTTCGCTTCTTCGGTTACCATCATTATCAAAGAATTTAACCCAGTTAGAGGCGTTATAGACTTCATACTGATAGCACATTTGAGGGACATACAAATCGGCGGAAATAGCAATCATACTTATGAAGTTTTGATCGGCTTGACCTCCGTTGAGATCTTCATACGCCGCACCCAAAGAGATGTTTAGACTAGATTGCGCATTCTTCATCTTTGAACCGATATCGAATTCGTCCAGATCAAATCCACCTAAATAACCAGTGCCGTATGGATAGCTATACTTATAGGTGCCGTTATCATTTATAAGTAAAGCGACAGAGCCGTCGTATATATTAGCGCGATCGTTAGCTAACCGTTGATTAACCACACCGGATCCGTATAGCGAATCCATTTGTGCGGTTCCTTTGTGTTGAACTTTAAAATACTCGTCGGAGGTCATTTGTCTCTCGCCACCAAACCCTAAAAACCCTAGCTTTGCACTTACGGACCCACTTCTAGGTGTATAAAATCCATTGATGGTAGCGTTAATGTTTATAGGCGTATATCCCTTATCCCAAGGGGTGAGGACAAAATAATCGCCGTAAATAGTTACGTTTTTTGGTTTAAAATATTTATTTTTATATTCTACGGCCTCTTTATAAGTCATTTTTTGACCCGTTACGCTATCGTTAGATTGTAAATTATCTAGCAAAGCCCTTCTGGACGGGGCGGTTTTATCATATACTACGATTATTCCCCATCCGCCGTACGGCCCAAGACGAACGCTGTTGAACTCTCCATTGGTAAAATCTGCACCGCTTTGATCCTCACCATCACTCGTTTTTACGTTTCCTACAGTAAATTCAATGCTGTCGGAATAAGGTTCAAAATATGTCTTGACTAGATCGGTAATATCTTTAGTGCAGCCATATTTTAAACGCAAACGTAAGGGCTTGCGAGATTCTGCCAAAAAGTTCCAAGCAGCCGTTCCTTCGCATCTATCTCTATAAACATCTTCTATTATGCTAGCTTTACCTTTCGAGCTTTTCATTTTAAATTTCACCCGTGTATACCCCTTAGCAAAACCGGTCAATTTTTTTCCGTCTTTGCTGTTGTATTCTGCTTGGCTGTCAAAATCAGTCGTGCTGAATATATTTCCCTGCCAATAAAGTCTCGCATAGACTATATCGTCTTTAGTCACGCCCTTAGGAAGCCTCAAAACAGCTTTTGAACTATTCAAATAAAACTGTCCGTCGCCGTCATCTTTAATGTATGTGCCTTTTGCTCCCCACATGTAACCATGGCCTAAAGCAGAAGGCCAGCTTAATTTAATCACCGGCTTTCCAGTCACGGCGTAGTCTCCAAAGACGTATGTGCCCGCACCGCCGAATCTAACTATCGGCTTTTGGTTTAATTCGTCAGACGGAAAGTTTTTTATAGTGGTGAAATTATACAAACCCTCATTTCCGTTCCAAGTCCAACCACTTCTGCCTATCTTTCCGTCCAGCACGCCATCGTCACGATACTCGTTGCTTATTGGGGTAGCAGGATTTATCTTCACGTTCGACCTAACATCATCTGCGAATACTCCCGTCGCGAAACAAAACAACAGCGCCAAAATGGGCGCAAAGCTAAAACTCTTAACTTTCATGATACTACCCTCCGGTCAATAACATAATTTTTGACTACTATT
>NZ_CALHVM010000032.1 GCF_938039205.1 uncultured Campylobacter sp. | reverse complement strand
TAATTTTTTACTCTCAATTACTCTAAAATACCCCAAGGAACCATAGGGTATTAAAAATTTTTCAAAAAATATCCAAAAACCGCTTAAAACGATAAAAGTAAATGAAAAGTACATATAATTAGTTATGTAAGAACTTAGCAGAAGGAGAAAAATAATATGCTTAATGAATTATATAACGACCTAGAGTACAAAACGCTTCTTGAACACATATCTAGCCAATATAAAGGAAATGTGGTTTTAGACAGAAAGCAAACCGCAGCGGTTCTTGGTATTGGTATATCCACTCTTGATCTTCGTATATCGCAGGGCAGGGATATTCCACGTTATATCAAAATGGGAGATGCAAAGAATTCTCGCATAGCGTTTGCGATAACGGATATTGCAGTTTATATTTTTCAAAAAAGGGTTAAAACATGCTCTTAATTTCTATAGTAGATAATAAAGAAAAGGATCAAAAATGAGTAATGCCCTTCAAATAGGCGGACACAACCTAGTGCTTTGTGTAAGAAGCGAATTCTTGACGCTCAAAAAGGCTATTATAAGGTATGAGCACAATGTTAGAGAGGCTAAGCATGCCTCTAAGATCGGATATCTTAGAGGCAACAGCCGCAATAATAGATACCTAGTGCTTAGCGAATATAACGATAACGGCAATATGCGAGAGATGCCTAGTGGTGATAGGGAATTTAACGACAGAAAGTATATAAAAGCACTCTTGAAAAAATACCACGAAAAAATGAAAGCCGACTACGAAGCCCAATCAAAAACATATAAAAACGGTAGAGTAGTAAAGAATCATTGGCGAGAAAACATGGTAGGATTTTCAGAGATAGTTATTAGCTTTGGTACTCAAAGGTCAAAAGAACCCAAAGAAGGTTTAAACCAAACCGAGACAAATTTTATCAACGCTCAGGTTTCGCTTGATAGAGTTAGAAGATTCGCAAACGATTATTGCGCTAAATACGGCGTAAAGTGTCTGCTAATCGCTGAACATAACGACGAAAAGACCAAACATTATCAGCTTATTTTTACGAATTACCAATTTGAAAACCATAAAAACATTAGATTTAATGGTAAAGGAGTAACGAAAGACTTTGGCAGAAGTATGCAAGAAATGGGCGGTATGGCATTTGACGGCATCGCCCTAAGAGGCGAAATAGGTAGCAAGGCAAGACATAAAAATCTAAAGCAAATGCACAAAGATGAAAAAAGAGTTTAACGACAAGCAAGATCTAAAAAAGAAAATAAAGCGACTCATAGTTGAGAAAGCAAATAAGTATATAAAAAAGGAAAAACAATATTTTAGAATAGAAGCCCAGGACGATAAAGTCTTCGTAGAATACCTTACGAATTTGGTTTTAGAGCAAATGCAAAACAGTATAAGCATAATTACGGATAGCGAATTAAAGCAAAAAGTAGAGGAACTAACCAGGCAACTTTTAAACAAAGGTGAAGTGATAGCAAAAAATAATAAACTAGAGCAATCTAACGAAGAGCTAATCCAAGAGAATAAAAAGCTAAAAGAGATTAACGCGAACCTAAACAATCAAGACAATATTATAAAAGATAGAAATTTGCAAATAAGCAATCTCTCAGCCGAGCTAATTCAAAAAGAAGATGAAAACAATAAGCTAAAAAGCAGATTAGAAAATATTGAAGCTGACGTAGCGCAAATAGACGGACTGAAACAAAAAGCCGATCAAAGCGATGCCCTGCAAAGCAAGCTTAAAAAAGCTAATGCAGATCTAGAAAGCAAAGAAAAAACAAATCAGTCTTTGAAACAAAGAAACGAAAAGCTGGAGGCGTCGCTAAGTAGCGAGAATGCCTTAAAGGAAGACGATGATAGCAAGCGACTACAAATCGTTAAACTACAAACTTCTATAAATAGCAAAGATCGAAGAATATCCGAGCTGGAAGGAGAAGTAAAAGTTAAAGACGAAATGATAGAAAATTTACAGGATAAGTTAACTGTATTAGAAAACTTTAAAACGAAGGTTATTAGTTTTATCTCAAAAATAAGCAATTTAATACCGAATTTTAGTAAGCTACTAGATGACGAACCAAGTGAAATAAAGGATGAAATAAAAAGCAAAATAGCCGGTAAAGACGGTATGGGGATAGGCTTTTAGTTGGATTGGTTTTTGATTTCGAATATAAAGTTACCAAAATTTTTAGTCAGCATACTTAATAAGCTCCTTTTTTGCCAACATATGCCAAGCTATATAATGTGCGAGCTGGTTACACCAAATCTGAGCGTATGCCTAGATTTTTTGTACTTTGGTGATACGGCCGATTTTTGTCAAAAGTTCTTAAAATATAAAAATTTATCCCTCAAACGTCAAAATATTCTTGATAACGTCTATCCATTTAAATATAATCTAACTAAAAAATTAAAGGATAAATTTGCTTTACAGGTCGCTAACTGTGCTTAGCCTTTGCATCGCGCAGTTTATTTGCATCGGATTTTTCGGCGAGGGGCTCGTTAGCATCCTGCGTCAAGACGGTTTTAGTTTAGAGCGCGTCGGCGCGCTTAGAGGGCTTGGACTTTTCGCGGTTTTGGCTTTTTTGTGGTCGCCGTTTATCGACGCTATAGCGCTAAAAATAGGCGGTTACAAAAAGATTATCCTAGCCTTTCAGTGCCTTACTTTGGCGATTTTATATGCGGTTTCGCTTCTAAATCCGCGCGACGATTTACCCGCCGTAATCGCTTTAGCGGTGCTTTTGGCCTTTATCTCGGCCACCTGGACGATGACGTCTAACGCATTTTTTATTAAAATTTCAAACAGCTCGAATTTAAGCTTCACAAACGCCCTCAAGCTTAGCGGCGGATTGATAGGGCACGTATCGGGTAACGGCCTAACGCTCGTAATCTACGCAAAATTCGGCTGGAGCGAGGCGAATTTATTCTTGACGTCTTTGATAGCGGTTTCCTTGCTTAGCCTTGCTTTCTTTAAAGAGCCTGAGCGCATAAACGTCGGCGAGGGGCTGGATTTTAGGGCGATGTTTGGCTTTTTTAAGGGCAAAAAGGCTTGGCTTAGCGTGCTTTTCGTACAATCTATCGGTATCTGCGCGGCGTTTGGACTGCTTAGCCCGATGCTCGTAGATATCGGCTGGAAGCTGGAAGATATCGGCGAGGTCTTGCACATATATGGCACGATATTTGGCTTCGCGGGTGCGCTCGCGGCGGGCTTTGCGGTAAAAAAGCTAGGCGCTAAAAGAGCCTTTTTATACGCCGTAGCGATGCAGACGCTAGGCATCCTGGCCATCTGGTTACCTATCGGCGGCTGGACGGACCGCACGTCGGTACTTTTTGCTTCGAGCGCGGCGTATGCGGTATATATGGCGCAAGCGACTATAATCTCCACGATGATGATGCATCGTGCCTCGGGACGGCGACCCGCTAGCGAATACGCCGTGCAGAGCAGCCTAAATATGACATTTCAGATATTTTCGTTTTATCTCGGAACGCTTTTGGCGGGGGCATTGGGTTACGGAGCGGTCGTGCTGGGCGCGGCGGCGTTTTGCGTTTTGAGCCTAGTTTATTTTATAAAGATTTATAAATTTATCTAGCGGATTACGATTTTGCGCGATTTAAGTCGCCGTCCAGTACAAAAAACGGCGTAAATTTTATTTCGTAGAGTTTTGCAAAATCGGCAATGCGGATTAAACGTACGCAATTTAACCCGAACGCAAGGCCGAATTTAAGTCTCTGGCGCAAAAAAAAGGCGGTAAATTTATCCCGAATCAAGCAAACCTACCCGCAACAGAAAAACCGCAAAACGAGCTTAAATTTACGCTTAAAACGGCGCAAATTTGGCTCGTAAAATTTACTCAAAAGCTAAATTTACAACCGCTCTTTGATGATCTTTAAAAAATCCAAAAGCGCCTTCGCGCTATGATGAGGCGTATCCTGGGCGGCGATTAGTTCGCAGTTCGGTAGCATCCTCGACACTTGCGAAGCGACGGCAAAAGGCACTTCCTCGTCGACTCTGGAGTGATACATAAGCACGCTTTGCGAGACGTCTTTTAGCTCAAATCCCCACGGCCTAGCTTGGAGCCAGAGGTCAAAGCCGATGCCGTTAAGCTGCGCTTTTATCGCTTCTTTTAGCGCACCCTTAGCCTGCGAGCCGTATTTTTCCCATGCCGTTTGCGCCGTATTTTCAGGCGTATTGTGCGATGCAAAATCATAAATTTCCTTTATGTGCGTATAGTCGGCATAGTCGGCCAAAAGCTCGGGAGGGGCGTTAAATCCGCTTAGTATAAACACCTTTTTCGCCTCTTTGCAAGCTACAGCCGTAGCGTAGGCGTAAGCCGCGCCCACCGACTCGCCCAGCACGCTAAATTCGCCCAAATTTAACGCCGAGAAAAACTCTTTTAGGCGCAGGGCGAATTTTAAAAAACTATCGTCAGCGCTAAAAAGTGAGCTGTTAAAGTGCCCGCTTCTATATATCAAAATAAGCCTTATTTGATTTTTATCGCAGAAATTTATCAAGGTATTTTGCGGAAAAATCATCAGCGGATGATGATAAACCAAAACATCTTTAAAATCGCCACCAAAGTCGTCGTAGCTTAGATTTTCGCCGCTTTTAAATTTAAAATTTTTCATCTTTTTCCTTAAAATTTATATTCAAATTTTACGCCGATCTCACGAGGGTCGGACAGGTAGTGCATCGTGGCGTATTTTACGTCGTGATCTTTGTCGAAAAGATTATTAGCGTAAATATAAACGTTGATATTTTTGTGATTAAAGCCTACTTTTGCATCGACGGTCGCGTAGCCCGCGTTTTCTACGACATTGGCCTTATCGGTATAAAATTTGCTCTGTCCTCGCAAAAATGCCGCCGCGTAAAATCCGCTTGGAGCCTCATACGAAAGCCCTGTGCCATAAGTTAGCCTTGGCGCGTAATATACGTATTTACCGCTATAATCGCCCTGTGCGTCTTTATAGTCTTTAAAGACGCTTTTTGCGTAGCCCAAATTTGCGCTAAGTTTTAATCCGTCTGCCAAAAGCACGGCGCCGTCTAGTTCAAAGCCTTGGGAGCGTGCCTTGCTGGCGTTCTCTGCCACCGTGATATTAGGCGCTACGATGACGCTTACTACTTGCTTGTTTTTGATATTGGCGCGAAAAACGGCGGCGCCTAGCTCAACCCGCTCCCAAGCCCCTTTTACGCCGACTTCATAGCTAGTCATCGTTTCTTTATCGTACCATTTTTTAGACGTAGGCGACGCAGCCCAAAAGCCGCCCGGTTTATAGCCCTTCGATACGCTCGCATACGCCGTAACTTCGTCGTTTATAGCGTATTTTAGTCCGATCTTGGGTGATAGCGCGCTATACGAATCGCTTAAATTTTCGCCGTTCATACGATTTTGAAATTTGACCCTATCTTTGTCGAATCTAGCTCCCAAAATAACCGAAAAATCAAGCGGCAGATAAATTTCATTATGCGTAAAAACGCCGTAGTTTTTACTTCTGGTTTTGTTATTTTGTAGCGAGCGAATACCGCCGAACATTACGCTATTTACGCTACTTTGCACATCTCTTTGCGTAGAGCCCGCCGCAGCGCCTAGGACGAATTTGCCATACGCGTTATCGGCGCTAAATCTAAACTCCTGCGTAAAATCCTTTCTGTCCTCCTTGTAATACACGTCCAACAAGGACGCGGGGCGATGATCGCCGTCGTAGCTGCTGTCGTTTTTATAATCCCTGAAAGTCGTAAGCGAAGTGAGTGCATAGTCGCCCGATTTATATTCTACCTTTAGCGACGCTTCGTAGTTTTTGGCGTTTTCCTCGCCCTCCATGCCGTTGGCGTAGCGCGTTCTATTGGCTGCGCTAGGCAAATTAGACCTTTGCGCGCCGTTGGCTATCCTATAATAGTTTTGAATAAGATCTACCGTAAGCTCGTCCGTAGGTAAAAATCTAAAGTAAATTTTGCCATAAAGAGCGTCTTTGTAGTCGTCGCTTTTGTTTAAATTTTCGTTATACATAAAGCCGTTTTTCTTTTCGCTAAAACCGGTAAAACTAGCCAGAAATTTATCCTTTACTATCGCTCCGCCTGCGTTAAAACTAATACCACGCAGACTATCCTCGCCAAGCTTTAGCCCGATTTTTGCTTGCGGTTCGTTGGTAGGAGCTTTGGAAACCGCATTTATCACGCCTGCGTAGGCGTTTTTGCCGTAAAGCGCGCTTTGAGGCCCTTTTAGGATCTCGATACGCTCGATGTCCTCCAAAAATACGTAGTTGCCGTAAGTGCCAAGATAACTCACGCCGTCCAGATAAAGCCCGACGTTTGGGCTATCAAATGCGTAATCGCTCGTAACGCCACGCATGATAAAAAGCGAAATACCTCCGCCTTGCAAAAACGATAAATTTGACGATGCGCTTCTAAGCCCGTTTAGATCCTTTGCTTCTCTAAGCCGCAAATCTTTTTCGTCCAGCACGCTCACCGCAGCCGCCACCTCGCTAGCGTTTTCATCGATCTTTTGAGCCGATACGCTGACCTCATCCAGCCTCACAGCGGGAGCTGCTATCGCTAGCGCCGCAACCGCGCTTAAAAGGAAAATTTTTCTCACTTTAGACTCCTTTTATAATTTCTTTACTTTAAGGATAGTATAATATTTTTGAAATTTATTATCAACCCGAAATTTACAAATGACGGATTTATTTTTATATTTAAAGGAAAAATTTGCGCACGGTATCCGCAGACGTTTTTATGGATAAATTTAATAGCAGCGAAGACGGAGTTTTGACTGGTCTTGGCGTCAAAATCCGCGCCAAAAATATCGCGCTAAGCGATGAAATAGCCTTCGGCGCGATAAAAATGGACGTCAAAGACGACACCAAAATAGTCGGCGATTTTCACGCTTTGCGGGGTTGCTTTATAAATTTCACCCTACAAGGAGGCATCAGCCTAAGCTTGGCGAATGGCAAAATCGAATACAAAAGCGGATTATCCACGATCAGCTCAGTCGATCTACCAAGCTTGGATCAAGAGATTTACGGCGGCGCGCATGCAGGAATAAATTTATTCCTAGAAAACTCGTTTATGAGTGCAAATTTCGGCGATCTTATCGAGCTTGGCACAAACAAACTCGTCTCGCAAAACGACACCTGCGCCGTAAATAAAATTTTATTAAACCAAATTTTGTCGCTAAACGCCGATGAACCGCTTGAAAGACTGCTTTTGGAAAGTAAAATTTTAGAGCTTATTTATAACGAATTCAGCCGCCTAAAATGCCCAAATAAGCATGTTATACTAGACGAAGCGGACAAAAGCGCACTACAAAAAGCCAGGCAAATTTTGAGCTTAGATATCAAAAATCCGCCGTCCATAAAAGAACTCTCAAAACAGGTACGGCTGAACGAATTTAAGCTTAAAGTCGGCTTTAAAAGTTTGTTTGGGCAAACTCCTTATGAATTTTTGCGCGAAGAGCGAATGAAGCGAGCGCTGGCGATGCTGCAAGGCTCGGAGCTAAATATCGCCGAAATTTCGGCTGCGACGGGCTTTAAAAATCAAAGCCACTTCAGCAAGCTTTTTTGCGATTATTACGGCACGGCACCCAAAAATTTGATGAAAAATAGAAAATATTATTATTGATTTTGTAAGGTTGTCTAAAAATTTGCCGTAGACGGCTCTCAAAAGCCTGTTAAGATAATATTTCTAGTGGGACTATAACAAATTTGATATGACCACATATAAAATAAAATATGCTCAAATTAGCAGTAGTGCTTACCAAGGCGTATATTGTAGGCCCATGCTTGCGAATCGGAAGCATTTATAAGCTTTTAACAAATGATCGTTAAAGCTTCCGAAGAAAAACTTAGACGTTTTATTGACAAAAAATCATTTTTTGATTGATAAAGTTTCGTCTAAGTTTTTATACTTTTCTTTTGCTCGGTCAAAGAAAAATATCGGCCGTCTGCCAAGACCTTACAGCAAACTCTTTTGAGTTTGCTAAGTAAGTATTAACATATTGTCTTATGTGGGGGTTGTTTATTCTTGATGTTTTAATAAATGATATCAAGTTCTAAGACTGTACGATGGAATTAGAAACTATTATTTTTTATTAAGTTAAAGTAAATTTTGGTTTATAGGGAAATTTACTTTTGTTTTTTTATTTGGTATTTTAGTACAAATTTAAAAAATAAGATATTATTGTTTTCTGTTTGGCTCAAAGAATATTAAGTTTCTATGATTTTGCTAGATAAAACGGTTTTTTGGAACTATCGTAAAGAGGGATATCTAGCTTTGGAAAGGTTGATTTATCGTTTGTATAGATTCTTTCGCATTCGTTTTCTAGGGCGCAAAAATATTGCAATATATCTTCAAAATCCGATTTTTTAGAAAAATTGCTATTTTCAAGATATTTTTTACAAGCCAAGTCTATCATATCTTTGCTAAAAGCAACTATCCTAAAATGACTATCGGAGTTAATAGTTTGAAAAAATTCTACAGCTTCTTTTTTATTTATGCAATTATATATGACGTTGGTCATAATGTCCTGGCTAAGAATCATTAAAATATTCGTCTCGTAAAGACCTAGTATTAGCTCGACCGTTTCTTTATGATCCGCTCTTTGAGAATCTAGATAGGATATAATTATATTGGTGTCTAAAAAGACTTTCACGACCTAAGAGCCTTGTTTTTTCTCATGTCCTCTACGGTCATATCTTTAAAAGCTCCGCTTTGAGAGCCTGCAAAACTCATAAGTTTTTTTAGTCCTTTATCGGCTTGTAAGATTTTCTCATCGGTATTTGCCTGGGAAAGAGAGGCCACTTTTCGAGAGATTAGCTTTGCCATGTCTATAAGGTCTATTCTATTGCTTGGAATTTCGAGATGAAAAACTTGCGTAGCCATTTTTATCCTTTTTGCTTTTTATCATTATAGCATAATATGTATAAAAGCCTACTCATACAGCATCTCCACCATCTCTCGTCCGCTATCTGGCATTAGTTTCGCGTATCTTAGAGTATGATTGATATCGGAGTGATTCATTAGCTTTTTTATCGTTAGTATCGGAGTGCCTTTTATAGCAAGATGCGAAGCGAACGTATGCCTAAGGGTATGAACAACTACTCTATTGGTTGCGTCGCTTATATCTAAATTTTGATTAAAAAGCTTATTTAATAACGGCTGCAAGACGTTTTGGATAGTGGCTTTTGGTTTATTTACCAAAAAGTCGTTCGGGGATAGGGCAGTATAAATTTGATTGATCATCTCCAAGGCCCTTTTGCTTAAAAATCCCGTATACGTGCTCCTTGTTTTAAAATCGCTTATAGTAACTGATTTGGTAGATAGTGCTAAATCCTTTTTCTTGATGTTTAAAATTCCCTCCAGCCTAGCTCCCGTGGATAAAGCCAGCTCTACAAATAGTTCTAACGCAAAGTCTTCTTTACTTGCTACTTCTTTGCGTAAAAGTTCTATCTCGATAAGCTCTAAAAATCTCTCCCACTTGTTATTTGGCTTTTTTAGTTCTATCTTGTACGGGCTAAATATGATTAATAAGATCATTTTTTATAGCGTGGTTAAAAATCGTCCTAACTATACCCATGATGGCGTTGATTCTAGATTGCGACAGCTTTTGTTTGGTTTTTGGCGAGATTATTTGAGAAATGTCTTTATGATGCTCATTTATCATCTCGGGCGTGATCTGAGTCGTAGTTAGACCCCCCCTAACTTATCTTTATGGTAAATTTCATAATCTCGCCTTTGCTCTTTTATATTGACGGCGTTGTCTGGTTCTTTTTCTAGTTTATAGCTGAAAAAGGCGTCTGCGATCTCATCAAATTTAAGCGAGTTTTTGTTGTTCTTGGCGGTTATTTTCTTGGTTATGCTATCTGGCAATTCGCCATTTCTTTGCTTTGTGTCGAATTCTTTCTTTTTGTTATACGCGTAGGTTATATTTACGCCTTCGGATTTCGATCCGATTTTAACGTTTACCTTTTTACCCTTAAGCGTAACTCTCATATAAAATACCACGTCGCCGTTAGCTAGATTATTAAAGAAAATTCCGGGGTATTTATTTACCCCGAACGACGAGTTATAATTTTTAAGTTTTCCTGCCATAATACCCCCTAAATTTGTTCCTTATTTGTTCCCGAAATTTGTAAAAATGCATGATATTCTAGTGTAACTTAGAATATGCTTAAGCTATCAAATAGCGTATTATAGGGATTTTTAGGGTATTTTAGAGTGTTTAAGAATTATATATTTTTGAATCCAGCATCCGGAGCCATCTATACTAAAAAACATTTAAAACCCCGATTTTACCAATATTTCAAGAACTTTAAGTTTTCTTAGTTTTATAAAATTTGTTCCCTATTTGTT
>NZ_CALHVM010000031.1 GCF_938039205.1 uncultured Campylobacter sp. | reverse complement strand
TGCCGATCGCCGTCGTGTGCGTAAAAATCAGATCCTTTAAATTTTGCGCGTCCTGTTTGCGGCACAGCGCGTTTAGCTCAAAGCCCGCGCGCCCCTTTTTCATAAAGATCGAGCGGCTAAAGACGTCCAGCGCGCCGTTTTCGCGTAAAATTTCACAGGCAAGCGCGAAGCTCTCGGCATCCATATCGTCGATGTTGGTGGAGATCAGAATTTGCTTGCAAACTGCGCCGTAGCCAGCTTTTTCGCTTAAATTTCGCTCGCCGCTTTCGTTGTTTAAATCCTCATCGGTCTCGCAAAGCATCACTCGAAGCACGTTTGCAAAGCCTGCGGCGTCTTTGCCGCCAGCGCCATAGCCGATCTTTTCGATACTAAAGCTCGCGCCGTCCGTAAATTCGTCCACGCAGGCCTTTAAAATCGCCGCTCCCGTGGGCGTAGTCATCTCGAAATTTGTGCGTCCGAGGCTTACGGGCACGCCTTTTAAAATTTCGCAAACGGCTGGCGCAGGTACGCTAAGCGCACCGTGATCGCAGATCGCTACGCCGCCGCCGAGCTCGATTTTAGAGCTTACGACGCGCGAGACGCCGAGTTTTTCAAAAAGATATTCGAGGCAGATTGCTGCGCCCGCGACGTCCGCGATGCTATCTATCGCGCCGAGCTCATGAAAATGCACCCGCTCTATGTCAATGCCGTGGACTTTGGCCTCCGCCTCGGCAATCGTGCGAAATATCGCGCCCGCTCTTTGTTTGCAACGCCCGCTCAAATTTGAACTCTCTAAAATTTGCCTGATACCCGCGTAGCTTCTGGCGTGAGGCTTGGATTTTAGCGGCACGACGTCGATTTTTGTCGCGGCGATGCCGTTTTTTAGCACGTTTTTGCGCTCTAGCTTAAATTCGCCGTGCAAATTTAACTTCTCAAGCTCGGCGCAAAGATAGTCAAAATCCACTCCGAGCCCGACAAGAGCGGCCAAGTTCATATCGCCGCTGATACCCGCGCTAGCGTCGTAATATAAAATTTTAGCCAAACTTACGCCTTAGGCACCGTCATCGAGCC
>NZ_CALHVM010000030.1 GCF_938039205.1 uncultured Campylobacter sp. | reverse complement strand
TTCAAAACTACGTCTATATGCCGCCTTGCGAGCAGTGCGTCTATATCCGCTTTGCGTTTTTGTGCATGGCGCTAGGAGGGCTAGTCGCGATCATAAATCCTAAAAACTTACTTCTCGCAGCGGTCGGCTACCTGTTAGCCTTTTGGGGCGCGATCCAGGGAATAATGTATAGCGTCAAACTCGCCAAAATCCACGACGCCGTGCACGGAGACGATCCGTTCGGCGTGCAGGGCTGCTCGACCGAGCCGCACTATCCTTTCGGCTTGCCGCTTGAGCGGTGGGCGCCCGATTGGTTTTTGCCTACGGGCGACTGCGGCTACGATAATCCGCTAGTGCCCGAGGGCGTCACGCTAGACGGCTTTCAGAAGTATCTCGTGGATCTTTATGGGGACGGCTGGTATCTGATCCCATCAAGTAAATTTATGTCGATGGCAGACTGCACGCTCGTAGGCTTTAGCGTCTGCTTCGTCGTGCTCGCCGCGATGTTTATTTGCAAAATTTTAACTATCAAAAAAGCTTAAATCGGTCTAAATTTAGACCGATTTTGCTATACTCGCCATATGAAAGCCTTACGCGAGCATAATTTTAAAATCTACTTCATCATCATTTTCGCAAGCCTTTTCGTGGTGCTTTTGGGCGTGAAAAACTACGAGGACGCCAAGGCGCAGATCGTGGCGCTCGCGGATAAAAACAAGATCGCCGCGAGCGAAAATATGGTCGGGAATTTCTCGTTTTGGCTAGACGAGCGGCTGCACTCCTTGGTGCGTGCGGCTAAATTTATGCAAAACGCAGGCGCGATACGAGACGACGAAAAGCTCGGCGGCTTCATACGGCTTTTTAAAGAAAACTCCGCTGAATTTGACGCCTTGCAGTTTTTGCGCGAGGACGGGGAGATCTTCGTGGACGGCAAGGAGCTGGGCGAAAATGAAGCTATGCCAAAGAGTCTGCGCACGGGGCTTGTGTGGTTTGAAGAGACCAAAAGCACGCTCGTGCCCACGGTAAATTTTATGCAGCGCCATAAAATCTTAGGCGAGCCGACGCTAAATTTATGCGTGCCCGTCATGGACGGCGGCTCGTTTGCGGGGGTGTTTTGCGGCGTGGTGAAACTGCAAAACATACTAAAAAATATGGAAAAATTTAAGCTCGCGCCCGATTCCTACGCCTTTATCGTAACCCACGGCGGCGAAATTTTAACGCCGATGAAGGATGCGGCGCTAAAAAAGCAGATCGAGGATAAATTTAAAGAGCTTTTCTTGCGTGACGAAGATATCACGAGTCTAAATATCGGCTCAAATTTCATCTCCGTCGCCGAGATCCCCACGCTAAACTGGTTCATCGGCGCAGGCACCGATAACGAAAAGGAGCTCGCCGCGCTGCTTAACTCCGCGCTAAAAAACGCCCTCATCCTGCTTTTTGCGTTCGCGGCGCTGGCGCTGGTGGCAAATTTCCTCCACAACTTTATGTATTCAAAAATCAAAAACCTGCAAGACGATTACGAAGCCCTGCTTAAGCACAAAGCCCGTATGAGCGAGGCGGGCGAACTAATCAGCGGCATAAATCATCAGTTTATTCAGCCGGTTAATTCGCTAAATTTGATGATCTCAAGCCTACTCATGCTACAAAAAGACGGCAAGCTAGACGCCGCGACGCTAGAGAGTATGCTGCAAAAAGGCCAAGCCGCGACCGTGCTTTTAAGCGATACGATCGAGATTTTTAGAAATTTTTATAAAAGCAGCGACAGCCCGCAAAAATTTAGCGTGCAGCGCTGTATAAAAGACCTGCTAAAGCTCATGCACACCGAGCTTAGCAAGGCAAACGTCGCGGTAAGCCTGCGCGAGTTTAAAGACGAAGAGGCCACGTAGCGCATGGGCATCGTGCAGCAAATTTTACTCATCCTCATTCACAACGCCAAGGACGCGGTCGTGGAGCGATACAAAGACGAAATCGCCAAGCGGCAAGTTTTTATCGATGTCAAATTTGAAAACGGCACGTGCAAGATAGCCGTCACGGACTACGGCAGCGGCGTGAGCAAGGAGCTTCGGGATAAAATTTTAACCCAACCCAAAACCACCAAAAAGCAAGGAAGCGGCATCGGGCTGTATTTTGGCAAAAAGCTAGCAAACGAGAAGCTCGCAGGCGACATCAAACTGCTAAGCGCGGGCGATCCGACGACGTTTGAGCTGAGCTTTGAGACAAATTTAAAGGAGTGAGATGCAAGAGCATTTGAGGCTACTTAAAGACCTAAGCGTCCTCATCGTCGAGGACGACGAGATCGCAAGGGAGCTGCTAATAGGCGGGCTAAAGCCCTACTGCCTAAGCGTCTGGGGCGCGGGCGACGGGCTGGAGGGGCTGGAGCGCTTTAAAAAGCTAGCTCCCGCCATCGTCATCACCGACATCCACATGCCCGCGATGAACGGCTTTGAGATGATGAAGGAGATGATGCGCATAAAGCCCGCGCAAAAATTTATCGTCTTTACCTCCTACGACACCGACGACAATCTCATCAAAAGCATCGAGCACGGCGCGGCGTCGTTTCTAAAAAAGCCCGTCGATATCGCCGCGCTCTGCCGCCTGCTCGTGGCTCTAACCTACGAAAAGGACGAAAAGCTCGTGCGCCTGGGCTCGCAAACCAGCATAAATCTCGCCAAAGAAAAGATCTACAAAAACGGCGAGGAAATCTATCTATCCTTTTTGCAAAACAAGCTCTTTTGGCTCTTTGCGTATAATCTAAACAAGCTCGTGAGCTACGAGATGATCGAGGAGTTCGTCTACGAGGGCGAACAAACGAGCAAGGGCGCGATACAAAACGTCGTGCTGAGGCTGAAGCGGGAGCTGGGGGTTAAATTTAAAAACATTAGCGAGAGTGGATATATACTGCTAAGCGGCGAGTAGGGTAAATTTAGCGGCTTGTCTCGCGAGCGCTTTTTAATGAGTTTTGTTTTTGCTCCTGCGGCAACCTATTTGGTTAGCCCTTGTCGCAAAAACTGCAACAACATTAAAAATCATCTCACGATACTTCGCTTTGACGTTTTATGTTCAAATTTGGCGTTAAATTTTATTTTGCGGCTCGTCTTTTTCCGTCATACTTCGCTTCGCTTCCCTTGCGGTCTCAACTGCAAGTAGAAAGCGGCTCGCTCGGCTTCGATCACGGGCGAGCGAGTCCGCTCCCTCGCCTCGTTTGCCGCTGCCTCGTCTGACGTAAAAATACTTCACCTTGAAATTTTACATTTAAATTTAAAGTCAAATTTTTAAATTTTAGCTCAAATTTTACCCGCCTAGACTCGCACCTTGAAAATATAAAATTTAGACATTATCGTTCCGCGCGGCTTAGCGATAAAATTTGCTAGAACCCTGCCGCTGCGGCTAAATTTAATGCAGCGCGTAAAACAAAGCTTGCTTTGACGCGGCGAAACCTATTTCGCCAGCAGCTCCTTTACCGCGGCGGCCATTTCATCGACGGAGCCGAACGAAGCCGTGTTTAAGAGATACTTGCCGCTGACGACAAATGCCGGCACGCCTGAAATCACCGCGACTTCGTAGCCCGCGTCCCACTGCGCGAGCAGAGCCTGCGCCTTTTTGCTAGCAAGCGCAGCTTCGTATTCGCTCATGCTCACGCCCGCGGCATCCAGCGCGGTTTTGATGAACCTTTGTTTATCACTGCCGCCGCCAAAATCATCCTTTTTGTCGTGGACCGCTTTGTAAATCGCGAATTTCGCCTTTTTAAATTTCGACTCGTCGCTTAGTAGGCTCACATCGTCCTTTTCATCAAGCACGATAAGGACTGCAAATATACCGCTCGCCGTCTGTCCGAACACACCCTTGGTCTTTAGATGCCACGGCAAAAACTCCGTCCCCTCAAGCTTTTTCATCAGCTGCGGCGTGACCGTCCTATCAAACGCATAGCAGTGCGGGCACTCGTAGTTAAAAATTTTGACGACGCTGTTTTTCGGCACGTTTAGCGGCTTTTGCAACACTTGATAATTAACGCCCTCCTCTAGTGCGTTTGCACCTACGCTAATCAAGCAAACGGCGGCTAAAATTCTTAAAAATTTAGCGATTTTCATAAAATTCCTTTGCGGTAAATTTTAAGGATTGTATAAAATAAAGGGTAAATTTGAAATAAAATCTAAGCAACGAGCTTCTTTTTTAATTCTTTAACCATTTCGAGTTTAAGTTCCTTAGTTGTATAATGCCTGAAATTTTACATTTCAAAACAAGGAGTAGTTATGAAAAAGTCTATTTGTATCGCGATTTTGCTATGCGCCAGTTTGATGGCGAGTGAGTGCACCGCAGTGTATGGAGATGGAAAAACAGAGCTAAAGCTTGCTACGGGAAGCCCGGGAGAGCTTGGGCTACTAGAAGTTTTATCTAATGAATTTAGCAAGGCAAACGACACCAAAATTTGCTGGATAAAAGCAGGAAGCGGCCAGACTCTCGAACTTTTGAAAAATAAAAAGATAGATATCGCTATGGTTCACGCTCCAAAGGCGGAAATAAGCGCCGTAAAAGAGGGCTGGGCTACGCAAAGGACGTTGATCGGATCAAACGAGTTTTTTATCGTAGGGCCTAAAAGCGATCCCGCAAAGATAAAAACCGCCCAAAACGTAACAGAAGCCTATACCGATATAGCCAAATCTCAAAGCCTTTTTTACACCAGAGCGGACAACTCCGGAACTCATAAAAAAGAGCTTAGTATCTGGAAAATGGCAAATATCGTTCCGCAAGGCCAGTGGTATGAGGCAAATAAAGATTTTATGTTAGCGACTCTTTTAAAAGCCGATAAAAACGGAGCATATTTTATGAGCGATAGCAGTACTTGGGTCGTGGCGAAAAAAGATATAAAATCCAGCGAAATTCTATTTCGCGGCGATAAATATCTAATAAATACGTATTGCGCCCTAAGACAAAACGATAGCGATACTGCCGAAAGCAAGAAATCGAAAGATTTTATAGATTTCGTAGCTTCAAGCGCAGGGCAAGAGATAATTAAAAATTACGGTAAAGACAGATACGGCGAAGGGCTTTACAACGACGCTGCATACGCTCAGAAATATTTTATAAGCGAGTAGAATTTGAGTCTTAAAAGATTAAATTCGGCAAATTTGATAAGCCGAATTTCAACGACGCGATGGGTAAAATTTAAGCAAGCGGGTTAAATTTCAGACCGAATTTAACCCGCCGCGTAAATTCTAAATTTACTGCGGCGATCGCACTAAATTTAATCTCGGCGCGAAATTTTAATAATCAAAGATATTCGGATCGATCACCATCGCGCGATATGCCACGTCGTCTCTAGACGCGGACTCCACGTCCATCTCAAATTTGACGTCGTTTGTTTTCGGATCGATCTCCACGAGCACCATTTTGATCGTTTTATCGGGCTTTAGCAGATAGACGTTCGAGCTTGAGATGAAATACGTGCTTTTATCCTTTTGCCACTCCACGACGCTCGTAACCGCGCTATAGAAGTCAAATCCGCGCTCCTTGCCAAACTCCCACGTCTGCTCGACCGTGCCCTTTTTCTCGTCGATCTTGTACTCGACCGCGCGGGAGTATTTTTCCTCTTTTAGCGCAGGCTGCTCCATACCGCGGCCGTCGCCGTTGTCAAATACGCTGATGTGCTTGATTGGGCCCTTGTTATCATAGCGCGGAGTGAGCCACGCGGTGTGCTGCGTCCACGACCAATCAAAGTCGCCCTCGCACCTTGAGTTTTCGCATTTGATCTTGTTGCCGTTTTTATCCACGGGCACCAGCACTTTTTCTTTAAAGTCCGCGCTCCAGCCCTCAGGCGATGCGAGGATCCATTTTACCTTTTTGTCGCGGCCGATCTTAACTATGCCTTGGTGGCGAAGCGAGAGGATGATGCCGTCGTCGCTAGGATCGTGCGAGATCGAGTTTACGTGCGCCCAGTTGCGTCCCGTGCCGGTCGAGGTCACGTCGCCGAAAGGCAGATCGT
>NZ_CALHVM010000029.1 GCF_938039205.1 uncultured Campylobacter sp. | reverse complement strand
GTCGATATGGCGATGGGCGGCAGCAGCAACACCGTGCTGCATATCCTGGCTATCGCGCGCGAAGCGGGAGTAAATTTGCAGATCGCGGGGCTCAACGAGATCAGCCGCAAGATCGCCCACATCGCCAAAATCAGCCCTAGCCTGCCAAATATCCACATGGAGGACATCGACCGCGCGGGCGGCCTAAGCGCCGTGATAAATGAAATTTCGCGCCGCGATAACGGGCTGCTAGGGCTAGACGCGCTAACGGTAAGCGGCGAAAGCCTAGGCGAGCGCGTCGGAGCAAGCGCCATAAAAGACGAATCGGTCATACACAAGGTCGAAAACGCTTACTCGCAGGTCGGCGGACTGGCGGTTTTGTTTGGAAATTTGGCCGAGCAGGGCTGCGTCATCAAGACCGCGGGCATCATCGGCGAGCGCAAATTTAGCGGCAAGGCGGTCTGCTTTAACAGCCAAGACGAGGCGATAGAGGGGATCTCAAGCGGCAAGGTAAACAAAGGCGACGTGGTCGTCATCCGCTACGAAGGGCCGCGCGGAGGCCCGGGCATGCAGGAGATGCTAAGCCCTACAAGCCTAATCATGGGGCGAGGGCTCGGCGCAGACGTGGCGCTGATCACGGACGGGCGTTTTAGCGGCGCTACGAGGGGGCTAAGCGTCGGGCACGTGAGCCCGGAGGCCGCCGAGGGCGGTATGATCGGATTGCTAGAAGACGGCGACATCATCGACATCGACGTGGATACATACGCGATCAACGTGCGCCTAAGTGAAGCTGAGATAGCCGAGCGCAGGGCGAAATTTAAGCCGATTGAAAAACCGCTGCCGTATCGCTGGCTGCGAATGTACCGTAAGCTAGTAACGAACGCTAGCAACGGAGCGATTTTGGAGGCGTAGGACTTTATATCTAAGATATTTTGGTCAAAACGCTAGGTTCTCTTTGGTCTAAATACACGCAAAGCGGTAGCAACTAAAGAGAACCGCTTAAAACATCCTCGAAAAAGCAAAATTAGGCGGTAGATGCCGGCCGAAAGTCGCGGTAAAAGATCTAAACGAAAACAAAAAAGATGGTTATAGATTTTATATTTTAGATAAAAATATCGCAAATTAATCTAGCTAAATTTTAATTTTATTTAATAATATCTTAGCTACAATTCTTATTTTTTAGCGTCAAGTTTGACGACCACGTTTTAGGATACCTAGATGACTACCTCATAGATACGCGTTTAATCTCAAATTTTAGTCTCGCGGGGCGAGGAAATTAATACAAAGAAAATTTATGTTTAAAGAATTTAGAACGAAATATCTAACGAATTTCTGGAACGTCGGGCAGGCGATGATTATCTTAGCCATCGTTGCGACCGTGTATTTTGGGATTTTTGGCGGCGGATGGGCGGTGACCGGCGAGATGACGCGCTGGGGCGGCGAGTTTTTGGAGCTTTTCGGGATGGATCTTAGCGGCTACTCCTACTACAAGATCACGAACCTTGACGGCAACCCGCTCACGCGCTTTGAGGGGCTTATGCTAATAGGCATGTTCGTCGGCGCTACGATCGCGGCATTTATGGCAAACAAAGTCAAATTTCGCCTACCCGCAAGCAAAATTCGCGTTTTTCAAGCTATCGTCGGCGGCTTGCTTTCGGGATTTGGCGCGCGTCTAGCCTTTGGCTGCAACTTGCTTGATTTTTTCACCGGACTGCCGTATTTTTCGCTACATACGTGGCTTTTTGCCGTATTTATGGTGCTTGGCATCTACGTCGCCGTCAAGGTCGGCAAGCTGCCTATCTTTATGCCTAAAACCGAACTTAAAAACTTCGGCCCAAAAGGCAAAGGCACGACGCACGACAAAGGCCGCGCCGACCGAAATTTCGCCGTCGGCGTGATTATCGCGATTTTAGCGATTATCTGGTTTGCGTATCTTTTGATGCAAGTGCCGGCGCTCGATCTAAAAGTCAAAGCTAGCATCTTGCCGCTTGGACTGCTTTTCGGACTGGTTTTTGGTTTTATTATCTCAAAGGGTCAAATTTGCTTTACTTCGTGCTTTCGCGACCTATTTTTATTCGGCAGGGACGTCGCGACGAAGGGCGCTTTTTATGGCATGATAATCGCCACGCTCATCGTTTTCGTGCTGATGCTAAACGGCTACGTCGGCAAGGTTACGAATTTCTCGCCGGCGGTTGCGATCGGAGCGTTTTTATTCGGCTTTGGTATCGTATTTGCGGGCGGATGCGAGTGCGGCTGGACGTATAGAGCCACCGAGGGGCAGCTGCACTTTATGATCGTGGGCGTCGCAAACGTCGTAGGAACTATGGTGCTAGCCCTTAGCTACGATCTCATCCCGGCATGGATCAAAGACGGCCCGAAAATCCAGCTTTTAGAGGTATTCGGTCCGCTGGGCGGCTTAGCGGTAAATTTATGTTTATTCGTTTCGGCGCTGCTGCTGGTGTTTATCTACAAACGAAATTTCTTCGCCAAAGGAGGCTACTAAGATGCATGAAGACGATTTTGAAATAAGCTATACGCTCGATATCCTAGGCGAGGCTTGCCCTATGCCCGCCGTCGCGACGCTAGAAATCCTACCGAAAATGAAAAGCGGCGAGGTGCTAGAAGTACTTTGCGACTGCCCGCAGGCGATAAACTCGATCCCTTACGACGCGAGAAACAGGGGCTTTGAAGTGCTTAAAATCGAGCAAGACGGTCCGACGCTTAGATTTATCATCAAAAAGCCTTAGTTTAAATTTAGGCGCAGAGCAGGGTTTAGGCGCGCCCTGCTCTATTTTGCTACGGCGGGCGGGTAAGTTTGCCGTTTGCAAAGTAAATTTTGCTCGCCCGGCCGCGTTTTGTTTATCTTGCGCGCTTAAATTTATGATTCGTGCAGTATTTTGCGTTGTTGTTTTCGCCATGCCGAAATTTACCTGCCGCGCGCGTATTTCGTACTTTTGCGTTTAAATTCGCAACCCGGAAAAACTCGGAGTAAATTTAAAGCGCAAAATTTACAATTCGGCAAATCAGATCCGCTTTACCAAAGCGCCGAAATTTACCAATTTATCTCGCAGCGGTTAAATTTAAACCGGCGCATTTTCGTATCTTGCTAGCGCCGAATTTAGCCGCAAATTTACTCAAATTTACTTCGCCAGCTCAAAAATCTCTTTGATATTTTCCTTCGTGTAGAGCTTGTCTTTGCGCCAGTTTGCCGCGTAGTCGTGGGCTAAATTTAGCACCTCGTCTAGCGTTTCGCCCTCTATGCCGACGGCTTTTAGGCTAACCGGAGCTCCGATTTTGCTAAGCCACGCTTTAAATGCGGCGATACCTTCGTCGGCTAATTTTACGCCAAAAATTTCCCTTGCAAAACGCTCGAATGCGCTTAAATTTCGGCTCTTGTACCATTTCATCCACGCTGGCATTATGACTGCTAGACCCGCTCCGTGCGCGCAGTTTACGACCGCGCTCATGGCGTGCTCAAGCATGTGGTTTGGATAGGAGTAGCCGTGCGTGCCGACGTATGTTAGGCCGTTTAGCGCCATCGTCGCCGCCCAGGCAAACTCGGCTCTGGCATCGTAGTTATCGGGACCTGCTAGTAAAATCTCGGTCGTTTTCATTACGGTTTTGATGTTTGACTCGATGTAGAGGTTGATGATTTCAGGCTGCACTTTAGCCGTGAAGTATCCCTCGATGCTGTGCGCGATGATATCTGCGGCGGAGTAGACTAGATACTCGCGGCTAACGCTTGCTTGTAGCTGCGGATTTACGACTGAGACTAGCGGATATAGGACGTCGCCGTGGATGGAGAATTTTTGTTTTGTAGCTTCGTTTGTCACGACTGCGCCTGAGTTCATCTCGCTGCCCGTCGCCGCAAGGGTTATGACGTCAAAAATTTTTAACGCGCGGCTCGGATCCTTGCCTGTGAAAAAATCCCACACGTCGCCATCATATAGCGTGCCTGCGGCGATGGCTTTGGCGCTATCTAGACAGGAGCCTCCGCCTACGCTTAGCACGCTATCGGCGTTAAATTTCCTAGCTAGCTCGATTCCTTCGTAAACTTTGCTTAGCACTGGGTTGCTAACCACGCCGCCAAGCTCTATAAACTCTATGCCGTTTTCTTTTAGGCTCGCTGCGACCGTATCGAAGAGTCCTTCTTTTTTGATGCGTTCGCTGCCGTAGATCAGTAGGGTTCTTTTAGCGTCAAATTCGCGCATATAAAGCCCGATATTTCGCTCTTTGCCTCTGCCGAATTGTATTTTAGTGGGGTTGTGAAAAGTGAAGTCAAACATCTCGTTCTCCTTAAAATTTTAGCCTCATTATAGCGATAAAAGCTAAAATTTAAGTAGAACGAGATTTGCGGATCAGCGCTTATTCGCGCAAATTTCCAAAGTATTTGTCGTCGTTTTTCTCGACGTGTTTGATGTTAAAATGGACGAATTTATATCCGCCAAAAAGCGCCAAAACCCAAAGAAAAAGAAAAACTATCGCTTCTATCATTTTTATCCTTAATATGCGTGATGATCGTGCTTGATCTCGTCGGCCGTGATCTTTTTGCTATCCATCGCGCGCCAGACCGCGACGATATAGCCCAAAACTACGGGTACCAAAAAGCTTACGTAAAACATTACGTTTAGCGTGTAGTGGCTAGAGCTTGCGTTTTTGATAGTTAGCGAGCTTTGCAAATTTGAAAACGACGGATAAAACGCCGTGTCCGCAAGCCCGGATATCAAAAATAGCCCCGTAACTGTTAGCACTACACCCACGCCGTAAGGCACTACGCCGTAGATGCTTGTCGTAAACGCACCCTTAAATATACCAAAAAGCACGAGCCCGACGCCTATAACTATCATAGCTGCAACAAGCGGCATCTGGAGTAAATTTAGAGCGTATTTAAAGCCAACTAAGCTCACTACGCCGCTCTCGTCGTATGCAAAGCCGGTCTTTGTAAATATCCAAGCGATGAATATTAAAAAGAACGGCAAAAACAAAATCGTATTTTTTAGTGCCGCTTTTCTGGCGTTGGCTCTGATCTCGGCATCGTCGATGTTGTTGATGAGGTAGAGCGCTCCGCCCACGCGAGCTAGGAAAAACATCGCGATACCGAGCGGATAGAGCATGATGTTGCCCAGCGCCTCAAGGCCGCGAAACGGCGTCTGCCATTGTACGAAGTTGTGCTCGTTTAGTAAAAAGTCGCTACCCGAAAAAAACGTGCTAACGGCCATACCGATTAAAATAACGCCGAGAGAGCCGTTTATGAAAAGGAAAATTTCATAGGTTTTTTGACCTAGGAAGTTGTCCGGTTTTTTGCGGTATTCGTAACTAACGGCTTGAAGGATAAAGCAAAACAAAATCGCCAGCCACACCCAGTACGCGCCGCCGAAACTCGTAGCGTAAAACAGCGGAAATGCCGCAAAGCACGCGCCGCCAAACATTACGAGCGTAGTAAACGTAAGCTCCCATTTGCGCCCGATAGAATTTATCACCATGTCCTTTTGCAGCTCGTTTTTGCAAAGTCCGAAAAGCAGCGTCTGTCCGCCCTGAACGAACATCATAAACACCAGCAAACCGCCTAGCAAGCTAACTACGCACCACCAGTAAATTTGTAAAAATTCTAAACTAAGCATGGTTTTCAAATCCTATTTTTATTTGTTTTAGCATGATTTTTATCTCGGCTATGAGTAGGGCCGTGAAAAGCACTGCAAATAGTATAAACGAAATTTTGACGTTTGTGCTCGATAAATTCGTCGCTCCCACGCCCACGGTCATGAGATCTTGCACGACCCAAGGCTGACGACCGACCTCGGCTACTATCCAGCCTGCCTCGATAGCTACGTAGCCAAGCGGTATCGTAAATACGCAGATCCAGAGCAGCTTTTTGAAATTTTCGATATTGTTCGCCATGCAAAGATAAAGCACGACGAAAAATAGCGCTAAAAAGTAGGTGCCAAGCGCAACCATCACGTGGAAGCTATAAAACGTTAAGCCAACAGGCGGCACGGCGCTTTCCGGGGATTTTAGGTATCCGTAGCCTAGAAATTTCATATTTTGAGCCAGAGTTTGCTCGGCTTGTTCCATCGCGGCTTTATCGCCCGATTTTTTAGCGGAGTTGTAGCTAGCTAGCGCGCTAACGGCTAGCGAGCCTTTGGACATTTTGCTTGCGACGCTCTCTATGCCGTGAGTTTCATTGCCATACACTAGATCGTCTATGCCGGGCGTAAAGTTATTAAACCCTCTTGTGGCCATAACTCCGAGCGCGTAAGGAAATTTTATCTCGAGCAAGAACGGATCTTTGTCGTCGCCAGGTTTTTTAGACGGATCTAGTACGCCCATAGCGACTAGGCCGGCGTTTGTTTCGCCTTTATAAAGGCCTTCCATCGCGGCTAGTTTCATCGGCTGAGTACGTGCGACCTGATATGCGCTCTCGTCGCCGCTAAACATCAAAAATAGCGACGTAACGAGGCCGAAGCTTGCTGCTACGATGATGGATTTTTTAGCCATGATTAGGTGGCGTCCTTTCAGGATAAACCACGCTGAAATTCCTATCACGAAAAGCGCGCTAGCAACGTAGCCACTAGTAACGGTGTGTAAAAATTTGATGATACCCACCGGGCTAAGCGCTACTTCAAAGAAATTTTCCATTTCCATTCTAGCGGTTGCAGGGTTAAATTTCATACCTATTGGATACTGCATCCAGCCGTTTGCGATGAGGATCCAAAGCGCGCTTAAATTTGAACCGATAGCCACGAGCCAGGTCGAGATGAGGTGGAATTTCTTGCTAACCTTATCCCAGCCAAAAAACATAACGGCAAAGAACGTCGCCTCCATAAAGAACGCGAGTATGCCCTCGATAGCCAGCGGCGCGCCGAAGATGTCGCCAACAAACCAGCTGTAGTTCGCCCAGTTGGTACCAAACTCAAATTCCATTATGATACCTGTAGCCACGCCGATGGCGAAGTTTATACCGAAGAGTTTTAGCCAAAATTTGGTGATTTTTAGCCACTGCTCGTTGCCGGTTTTGACGTAGATACTCTCCATAATGGCGATGATAAAGCTAAGTCCCAGCGTGAGCGGAACAAACAAAAAGTGGTATATGGCAGTGAGCGCAAACTGCGCCCTAGACCAATCGACCGAAGCGATTTCAGACATTTTATTCCTTTGTCAAATTTGAGATGACGAAGTTTGCTTTTGCCTCGTCGCTCTTAAATTTTGAATTTAAACTTTCATCAAAGATAAATACTTTTAAAATCCCGAACATTATAAGTAGCTTGATAGCTATCACCAGCCACAAGCTCCTTCCGAGCTTCATGTTCCTAAAGCCGTCTATATACAAAGACGAGATGTTTTTAATATATTTTTTAATCATAACTTAACATACTACAGAAATTTAACTTAAAACATTATTTTAGAGTTTCCGTTTTATAAATTTTTTTCTTTAGCTATCAAGCGTTTATAAATTTTAAATAAGGTATAATCGCGAAAAAAATTTAAAGGCGCGATATGCAAAAAAATCTAAACGAAACAAAGTATATTTTTATAACCGGCGGCGTGCTAAGTTCGCTAGGTAAGGGCATTGCGGCGGCTTCTATCGCCACGCTTCTTAAAAATACGGGTTTAAAAGTAAGCATGCTAAAAGCAGATCCCTACATCAACGTGGATCCTGGCACCATGAGCCCGCTCGAGCACGGCGAGGTTTTCGTCACCGACGACGGCGCAGAGACAGATCTGGATCTGGGGCACTACGAGAGATTTTTAGACGAGAGCCTAAGCCAGGATAACAACTTTACGACCGGCCGGGTTTATAGCTCCGTCATCGAAAAAGAGCGCAGAGGCGACTATTTAGGCAAAACGATCCAAGTCATCCCGCATATCGTGGGCGAGATCGTCGACCGTATCAAAAAGGCGGGCGAGGGTCGCGACATACTGATCGTTGAAATCGGCGGTACGGTAGGCGACATCGAGGGCTTGCCGTTTTTGGAGGCTATCCGCGCCCTTCGCATCGAGGTTGGCCGCAAACGCGCGATGAATATCCACCTAACGCTCGTGCCGTTTATAAAAGTCGCCGGCGAGCTAAAAACCAAGCCTACCCAGCACAGCGTCGGCGAGCTGCGCCGTATCGGCATTAGTCCTGATATGATCATCTGCCGCGCCGAGCAGCCGCTAAATCGCGAGTTAAAAGATAAAATAGCCGCCAGCTGCGGCGTAGAGCGCAACTGCGTCATCGAGAGCATCGACTCGGCCAGTATCTATCAGGTGCCGCTCGCGTTTTATAACCAAGACGTTTTAACGCCGATCGCCGAAATTTTAAATTTGGGCGAGCTAAAGCTTGATATGCGCAACTGGGACAGCCTAGTTAAGCGCATCATCGCGCCAACGAAAGAAACCACGATAGCATTTGTGGGCAAATACGTCGATCTAAAAGAGAGCTACAAGAGCCTAACCGAGAGTATCATCCACGCGGGCGCGAGCCTTGACGCGAGGGTAAATTTAAAGTGGATAGATAGCGAGAAGATCGAGCCCTCAAACGTCGAGGAGCTACTAAAAGACGTAGGCGGCGTGCTAGTTGCTGGAGGTTTTGGCGAGCGCGGCGTGAGCGGCAAGATCGAGGCGATCAAATACGCCCGCGAAAACGGCGTGCCGTATCTTGGCATCTGCCTAGGCATGCAGCTAGCGCTCATCGAGTTTGCTCGCAACGTGCTAAAACTCGAGGATGCAAATTCGGTCGAATTTAAGCCCGAGTGCGTAAATCCTATCATCTATCTCATCGATAGTTTCATCGACGCGCACGGCCAAACGCAGATCCGCACGCACCAAAGCCCGGTCGGCGGCACGATGAGGCTTGGCGCGTATACTTGCGACGTGAAGCCTGGCTCGCTACTAAGTCAAATCTACGGCGGCGCCAAATGTGTCAAAGAACGCCACCGCCACCGCTACGAGGCAAATCCGAAATACAGAGCCGAATTTGAAGCAAACGGCCTGATAGTTAGCGGCGAGAGCGACGGACTGATCGAGGCTGTCGAGCTTAGCTCGCCCGCATCTGGTGCCAAAAACTCGCATCCGTGGTTTGTCGGCGTGCAGTTTCATCCGGAATTTACCAGCCGCTTAACAAATCCAAATCCCGTAGTTTTGGGCTTTATCAAAGCTAGCCTAGAAAAATCGAAATAATCAAATTTAGAGCCGTTCGGCTCTAAATTTTCTTTTCCGTGACAAATTTATCTAGGATTACTTTTACGAATTTTTCGGTAGAGTTTTTGCCGTAGCTAAAATAAAGACTAGGCTCGATAAGCTCGACTTCGTTGATTAAAATTTTATCTTTTGCGCCGATTAGATCTATCCTTGCGTAGACGGGATTAAAGGCAAGCCTAGCTAAAACGTCTCGCGCGACGTTTAAAAAGGCTGCAGTCGGCTCTACCGAGCTAATCTTAACGCCGAAATTCGAGTTTGCCCTATAATCGTCGCTAGCGGGCGAGCGGCGTACGGCGTGAGAAAAAACGCCGCCTAAAAATATCAAGCAAATTTCGCCGCTAACGGCGATCTCTTCGATAAAAGGCTGAAGCAAAGCTCCGTTTTTATATTCGCTTAAATTTGATATTTCGTCGATTTTATTTACGCCGTTGCCGCTCTGTCCGACGAGCGGCTTTATCACGCCGCCCGGGCAAATTCGCCTTAGCTCTTCTATATTTTCATCGCCGTTTAAAAGCGTGCTAGGGATCGCGGGAAGTCCTAAGGCTTCAAGTTCTAAGAGGTATTTTTTCGATAAATTCCAGCGCACGACCTCGGCGCCGTTTATTATCTTCGCTCCGCTTTTTTCAAGCTCGCTCAAAAACGATAAAAATTTAGCCGCGTCTAGGCTGTAATCCCAAGCCGCAAGCGGCAAAATCAAAGAATCTTCGTCTAGCGAACCGACGCCTAAATTTTGCCACGGCACTATCTCGCACTGTGCGCCGCTGTCGCTAAACGCGCGGCTTAAATTTCGCAAATCCTCGTTGCCCTTTGCGTAAGCAAGGCAACTTAAGATAAAAATCCTCACGCGCTACTCTACCCCGAACGCTGACTTTGCGACTACGGCCGGTACGCCGGCATCGTCGTAAAAAATATCCACGTTTACTTTATAAAGCTCTTGTATTAGCTCTTTAGTTATGGTTTTTTTAGCTTCGCCTTTGGCTTTTATCTTGCCGCCGTTTAGTAGCAACACCTCGTCGCTAAACTGCGACGCCAGCGATAAATCGTGCAGTATCATCACGGTGGTTATGCCGTGCTCGCGCGTAAATTTCCTAACGCAGTCCAAAAGCACGCATTGATGGTGCATATCAAGAGCCGAAACAGGCTCGTCCAAAAGTAAAATTTTAGGCTTTTTGATAAGCACGGAGGCAAACATCACCATCTGGCGCTGGCCGCCTGAGAGCTGCATCACGTCGCGACCGGCTAGGTGCAAAATCCCTAGTTTTTTCATTATATCTACGGCCGAGTTTATTTGCTCGTCTTTTAGATAAAGCCCAAGACTATCCATAAGCCCTAGCAAAACGACCTCAAGAGCCGTTAAACTAGCGTCTACGTAGCTATCTTGGGGCATGTAGCCGATTTTCTTTTTCCACGAGAAATGGTTTTTGAAATTTAACCTCTCTTCGCCGAATTTAATCTCGCCCTCATAGCCCATCTCGCCGAAAATCGCGCTTATGAGCGTAGTTTTGCCTGCGCCGTTAGGCCCTAGTACGGAGTAAACCTTACCTTCTTCAAAGCTAGCGTTTACGGCATCTGCCGTGCAAAGCGAGCCGCGGTATATCGTTAAATTCTTAAGCTCTAGCATACGTTTTTCCTTGAGAGAATGATCCAGAAGAAAAACGGCACGCCCACAAACGCCGTGATGATACCGACCGGAAAGAGTCCGCCCGGATTTATAACCTTAGAAAGCACTGAAGCTATCGACAAAAACGCCGCACCGACGAAGATAGTAGTAGGCAGAAAAAATCTCTGATCCTCGCCGACTAAATTTCTAGCTATATGCGGAGCGACCAGGCCGATAAAGCCTATAACGCCGACGAAGCTAATAACCGTAGCCGTCATAACCGAAACTATAAGCAAAATTTTAATCCTAAGGGCGGATAAATTTACGCCCATGCTTTTGGCTCGCTCTTCACCCAGTTTCAAAGCCGTTAGCGCCCAAGTATTTAGCATCAGTAGCGAGATGCATACGACCGTTACGACCGTAGCGACAGCCAGCGTACTCCATTTAGCCTTTTGGAGGCTACCGAACAGCCAAAACAAAATCGCCTGCGAAATCTCGGGCGCGGACAAAAACTGCACCAAAGAGAGCATAGACTGAAACAAAAACAAAAGCGCGATACCGACTAAAACCAAAGTAGCCGACCCAAATCGCCTCATCATCGAAAACAAAAACAGTATAGACGCCGCTAACATCGTCATGATAAACGCACCGATAGGCACGGCGTAAATTTGAGGCAGTCCAAACGAACCAAACGCCATCACCAGCGATGCGCCAAACCCTGCCGCCGCGGCAAGCCCCAGCGTATAGGGGCTTGCCATAGGGTTGTTTAAAAGAGTCTGTATCTCTGCGCCGCCCGCTCCCAAAGCCGCACCTACGACTAAAGCCATAAGCGCTACGGGAAGCCTGATATCGTAAACGATGTGGTATAAAAATTTATCCTGCTCGCCGCCTAAAATCGGCTGTAAAAGCGTATCTACGACTTCTTTTGGCGAGAGCATCGCAGGCCCGGTACCGATATCAAACACCATCGAGACAAGACCCACGACTATAAAGCTCAAGATGATGATTAAGCGTTTAAATTCGCGCTTTCTATGAGCCTTTACGACCTCTTCGGAGCTTATTTTATTCATTTTTCGTCCGCTTGGATGGCTATAGTTCCGACGGGAACGACAGGCAAGTACTTTTTGTGAAAATCAATGTAGGTCTTTATCGGATCTACGTCTTTAAATAGCTGCGGATACAAAGCTTTTGCGATATATTGCACCATCGCCATATCCGCAAGAGTTCTTGACGCGCCCATATATAGGCCGTATAGGCGGTTATTTTTGATAGCCGGAAGCTCCGACCAACCGACACGTTTTTTAAATCCGTCCAGTCTTTTTAACGCTTCGGCTTTATCTATGTTTATGCCCATCACCATCGCGGTCGGTTCTTTTTTTAGTTCGGTTTCGCGGCCTGTTATCATTATAACGTCGGGTTTTGCGGCTATGACTTGCTCGGCGTTGATGGGTGCCCACTGCTCGACTAGATCGGCTGCGATATTATCTCCGCCGGCCAAATCTATCAGCGAACCCCACATATCTTTACCGTAGGTTATCCCTGTGTCGTCAGGACCGCCGCGGCCGAATTCTATGTAAATTTTAGGTTTAGGCAAATTTGCTTTTGCGATGCGATCGCCCACTTCTTTTACGGTGTCTTCGTATAGTTTAGAGATCTCGTCCGCTCTTTTTTCCTCGCCTAAAATTTCGCCTAAAATTTTAGTGCTTTTTACGTGAAGCTCAACCTTCTCGCGGTTATAATCAAGCACGACTATCGGGATATTTAGATCGGCTAAAGGCTTTAAATCAGGCTCTAGCACGTTATACTGCCAAGATGCGAGTATTAGCAAATCGGGTTTTAGAGAGATAACTTTTTCTACCGAGAACGTACCGACCTCTACCTCGCCGAAGTCCGCAAGCTTATTTAGCTGCGGTAGCGCTTTGCTATATAGATCCCAACTAGCAGGCGTCCAGTCCGTCCAAACCTCTTTTGAAAAGCCCACGACTTTATCTAAAGCCTTAGTGCCGCCGACGGCTAAAAAGTCGGTGTAGTAAAAACCCAAAGCTATGCGTTTAACGGGTAAATTTACCTTTACCTCGCGACCTAAGACGTCTTTTATGACCTTAGTTTCGGCCGCCGCTTGGGTTGCTGAAAACACCGCAAAAAGCACCAACAGCGCTTTTAAAAAAGTTATTTTCATATCGTTCCTTTTTGTTGAAATGAGAGCGCAATAATACAAAAATGCATCTTAACCTAGGTTTAAATATAATAATTAATATCATTTCAAATATAATTTCGACTCGCTGAAAATTATAAGAAATTAAATTTCAAAAAGCTATAATTTGCGCATTAGAAAATAAAAAAGAAGGAAAAAGATGAAATTTGAACCAAAATTTAGCCTTTTTTGCGGTGCGGTAGGGGTAAATTTGACCCCAGAGGCGAGCGAAAATTTAGGCAAAAACGGTGGCAAGGCGGCGAAATTTGACGGCGAGGCTTACGCGAAAGCCCGTCAAAATAATGTTGAATAAGGAAAAAATAAAGGAATTACTGAATCAAAGATTTGAAAAGGACATTCACAAAAAACTTTCAGAAATTCCTACGCCTGATGCGTTAAAGGATGTATTTAAGGGTGCCGAGCGCATAAAACGCGCGATCGAGCGAAACGAAAAGATCGTCGTCGTCGGCGACTACGACGTGGACGGCGTGATCGCCAGCGTCATAATGGCCGAGTTTTTCGATGATTTGGGCGTTAGCGAGTATTTCGTGCGTATCCCAAATCGTTTTAGCGACGGATATGGGTTAAATCCGCAAATCGTCGAGGAGATCGCGGATGCCGGCCTCATCGTGACTGTGGATAACGGCATCTCGGCAAACGACGCGGCTCAAATTTGCAAACAAAAAGGCATCGATCTCATAATCACCGATCACCACATGCCGCCTGATGTTCTGCCCGAGGCCTATGCGATCATAAACCCGAAGCAAAAGGATTGCCACTTTCCAAACGTCGAAATTTGCGGCGCTCAGGTCGCATGGTATCTAGTCGGCGCGCTAAAAGACGTGTGCCGCATCAACTACGATATGGGTAAATTTCTAGACCTCCTCGCTATCGCGATAATCGCCGATATGATGGAGCTTCGCGACCTAAACCGCATCCTGGTTAAGCTTGGCGTAAACCGCCTAAACAGCTCGCGCAGGCCCGCATTTACGGCGATAAAGCAGCTTTACGGCAAGGATAAATTTGAGTGCGACGACATCAGCTTTCTCATCGCGCCGCTCATCAACTCCTCGGGCCGCATGGACGATGCGAGCGTATCTTTTGAGTTTTTACGCGCTAAAAGCTTAGACCGCGCTTGCGAATGCCTCGATACCATCGTAAGCTTTAACAACTCGCGCAAGGAGGAGGAGCGCACGCTTTTTGAGTGCTCGCTAAAGGACGTGCGCGAGGACGAGCACATAATCGTAACATGGGGCAGGGGCTGGCACGAGGGCGTCATCGGCATTGTTGCCTCGCGTCTGGCTAAGCAGTTTAAAAAGCCCGCCATCGTCTTTAGCATCGACGAAAACCGCGCCAAAGGTAGCGCTAGAAGCGTGGGCAAGCTAGACATCCTCTCGCTCATCGCTAGCCACGAAAATTTACTTGCAGGCTACGGCGGGCACAAGGGGGCTGCGGGCATCGTGATAGATCCGGCAAATTTAGAAGCGTTTAAAACCGCGATAAATAGCTCGTGTATGCTGATGGATCTGCACGAATTTAGCGCGTTTGACGAGCCTCTAGGCGAGATAGAGGCGGGCGAGGTGGACTTCGAGCTACTTGAAATTTTGGAGCATTTTGAGCCCTACGGACAGAAAAATCCGCGCCCGCTCTTTGAGATCAAATCCGCCGTCGTCAAAAACAAAAAACTAATCGGAAGGGAACAAAATCACCTAAAGCTCATTCTGCAAAAAGACGGCAAATGCCTTGAAGCGCTGTTTTTTAACTTCACTCGCGAGCCGCATGCCGGCGAGAGCATCGACCTCGTTTTTTCGGTATCGAAAAACTCGTTTCGCGGACTCGTTACGCCGCAGCTGCTGGTAAAAGAGATATCGTAAATTCGGCTCGCTATGCCTGGATTTTGGATTAAATTTAGAGATTTTTCGGTGGTAACTTTATGGCTAAATCTAAACAAATAAGAAATAAATCTAGCAAAAAGAAAACTATTTTTAGCCAGTCAGTAATCGAAAAGATTTTATTTTATACGTTTATCGCTATCGTCGCCGTTATCTTATATATCATTAGCACGTTTATTCATAAAGAGAAAAAGATAGTCTGCGAAGAACAGCCACCCGAAGTCATGCTAGCAGCACTCAGAGAAGGTACGCCAGACGCGATAAAAGAGGCAATGAAAAAGGTAAACTGTAGAGAAGTAGAAGTATACAAGCATTCTCGACATAAAAGATTTTTCTCAAGAAGAATGCACTAAATAAATTTAAATTTAATATTAATATTTAAAATTTGCGCTTAAATTCGACAAAATCATACGATAAATTTTCAAATCCCATCGCAAAACGGCAATTTCTCGCGGATAAAACACGAAATTTTAAAATCTATGAGTCAATTTTAGAGTCTTGTGAAAATTTATTTTTGATATTTGCCGTCTTATTTAAGATGCGACTCGGTTCTAGTTTTATATCGAATTTAAAAGCAAAATGCCGCAATTTAAACACGCAATCGTCGTCACGGGCAGTATCGGCAGCGGCAAGAGCGCGGTTTGCGAGATACTCGCGAGCCGCATGCCGGCGAGAGCATAGACCTCGTTTTTTCGGTATCGAAAAACTCGTTTCGAGGACTCGTTACGCCGCAGCTGCTGGTAAAAGAGATTTTGTAAATTTAATCTCGGTTTCGTTTAGCTCAAATTTGATGAAACCGAGATTACTTAAATTTATAATTCTAATCCTTTAAAGTTACTTTTCTACACACTTAACGCAAACGACCGAAATATCAGGATTTGAGCTAAATTTCACACAAAATAATTAACATTACATAGATATTCATACTTTATTTAAGTTGATTTTTGCTTCAATTTCAATATTAAATATTAATTTTGCAGGAGCGAAAATGAAAATTTCTTACGTTTTGGCACTGGCCATGGCGTCAAATTTGATGCTTAGCGCCGAGGAGGCGATAAGCCTGAGTCCCGTTACCGTCTCGTCAAAAATGCAAAAATCAGCCCTCGACGAGCCTACAAACGCCCAAATAGCCGGAAAAGGCGCGATACTGGAAAACAGCGACATCGCCAAATCGCTTTCAAATTTGAACGGCTTTACGATGGAGCGTAAAGGCGGAGGCGGCAGCGAGGTTTATTATCGCTCGCAAACGGCGGCTAGGCTGCCCGTACTTATCGACGGTAGCACGCTAAACGGCGGCTGCGGCATGCGCATGGATACGCCCATCACCTACATCTCGGCGCAAAACTACAGCTCGGTTCGTATCGTAAAAGGCCCGCAAGACGTCAGATACGGCGCGCTCATTAGCGGCGGTATATTTTTCGATAGGGAGATAGCAAGGCTGTCAAAACCGAGCTTTGGAGGAAACGTAAGCGTACTTGGCGGTAGTTTTAAGCGGTTTGAAACTACTGCGGACGTAGCAGCGGGGAATGAGCTGGGTAGCCTAGAGGTCTCGGGCGGACACCATGAGAGCGGCGACTATAAAAGCGGCGGCGGACAGAAAATGCATACACACTATAAACGTAACAGCGTCTCGCTCGTAGGCACGCTAACGCCGACGGAAACTACTGCCTTACAGTTAAGCGCGGATCTGGGCGAGGGCGAAGCGGCGTATGCGGACAGGATGAGGGACGGCGTGCAGTTTGACCGTAAGTCTTTCGGACTCAAATTTGAACAAGATGTTGGCGAGCACAAGATCAGGCTAAGTTCGTACTATCATCAAATCGATCACATAATGGACAACTTCACAATGCGTCCGGTAGTGCCGGGCACGGGGCGCGGCAAGGGATATAGCATCAGCCACCCGATACGCGATATGTATGGCTTTAAGCTAGAAGGTGAGCTAAATTTCGACAATCTAACAAGCTATCTTGGCGCTGGGTACTCTGAGGATGTATTTAAGTGGAGAGGCGCTGGAACGGGCGGAGCCGGCGTATCTAAAGCCGAAATGGACGCAGCCGTATCAAAGCCGCACGTAAAAGAGCGCAAGGTAACGTATAAAACGATCTACACTCAAAACGAATACGTCCTAGAAAACGACTACGGGCTTTTTGGCGGACTTAGGCTGGACGCGGGCGAGAGAAAACTGTTAAAAACGCATAAGAGCAGGAAAGAAAATTTATTCTCAGGCTTTTTTAGATACGAAAAATATCTGCAAAATTTAACGCTTTACGCAGGACTAGGTCACGCACAAAGACTACCTGATCACTGGGAAACGAACAAGGACGCGAACTTAGAGCTACGTAAAGAAAGAAACACGCAGCTGGATTTTGGCGCCGTACTAAAAGATCAAAACTACGAGCTAAGCGCGAATTTTTTCGTCTCAAAGATGGATGATTATATCATGCTAAAATATAATCCTATGGGCATGTCCTCAGATGCGTTTAATACCGACGCCTTGCTATACGGCGGCGAGATCGAGGGCACTACGCTGCTAGCCGATATGTTTAGGCTGGGGGCGGGCGTATCCTATGTCTACGGCAAGGTGACTAAAAATGCAGGAGGCCTAAAAGACGGCGACGCGTTGCCTAAGGTTTCGCCTCTAGCGTTTAAACTAAGCGCCGGTTTAGAAAAGCCCGACTGGTTCGTCAAAGCCGACTTCTACGCTAACGCGTCGCAAAACCGCGCGCAAAAAGGCTACGGCGATGTGGGCGGCATGGACCTGGGTAAGAGCGATAGCTTTTGGACGCTGGGGCTAAGTGCAGGCTATAAATATAAAAATTATCAATTCTTGCTAGCGGCGGAAAATTTAAACGACGCCAAATACGCCTATCATAACTCAAAAGGCGGCTACGGCGGCGGTATCGCAGGCTACGAGACTATCCCGAACGGCACGAGGCTTTATGAGCCCGGCAGAAGCTTTTGGGCGAAATTTAAGGTGCATTTTTAGGGCGTAGCTCGGTTAAATACGGCGCGGTTCGATTTGGATTATTTTCTCTCGGTACTGCGCCGAGTTTATGCTAATATTAAATTTGCCGCGTTGGGATTTCGGTGATATTTTGTTTGTTTTGGCGGGTTTTTAAATTTGAAGTCAAATTTAACCAAAGCGAGCATTAAATTTGGCAAATTTGGAGATTTTTATAGTGATGTAAAGAAATAAATTTAAAAATAGCGGAATATCTAACTAGAAAATTTGATAGAAATTTCGGGGAAAGCCCCCGAAATTTAAGCTCTTTTATCTTCCAAGCGATTTAAAACAGGTTTTAAAAACTCGTCAAATTCATCTTGCGTTAGCACTCTTTTGCCTAGTTTTTCCTTGCACTCTTTACCGAGCTCGCAAAGCACCTCGCGGTTTGCGATGCTTTGGGCCTTGCCGTGCCTTGCTAGCACCGTATTTAGCTCGTGTTCCTCTGAGAAATTAACCAACTCGCGATCTGTTGCCATTTTAGCTCCTTTGCTAAGAATTTGTATGACGATTATACAGTTTTAGGTTTAACGTATGGCTAAATTTGCATGATAAACGAGTTTGCGTAGTTAAATTTAAAAGCGGAGTTTGTAAAAATAGCGGTGTCAAATTTGACGGCTCGCGCTACTCTATCCCGCCCAAAAGCGGTACGAATAAGCACTCGTCAAGCGCTTTTTGCGTTATCTCGCCGCGAGCGTCCTTTGTAAATTTTACGATAAACTGTTTGCCATCTTTTTTGATGGGAGCTACTAAAATACCGCCGTTTTTTAACTGGTTAAAAAGCGTCTGAGGCACCTGCTGCGCTGCGGCCGAAAGCAAGATCCTATCGTATGGCGCATAGCTTTTCCAACCAACGTTTCCGTCATCAAATCGCACGTGAACGTTGTGGATTTTAAGCGCCTCAAAGCGTTTTTTGGCTTCGCTCGCGAGCTTTTCGATGCGCTCGACGCTAAAAACCCTGTGCGCCAAATGCGACAAAATCGCCGCCTGATAGCCGCTACCGCAGCCGATCTCTAGAGCGTTGTCGATATCTTCGGCTTCGAGCGCTAGCGTCATTTTGGCTACCGTTAGAGGCGAGCTGATCCATTGATTGCCGCCGATGGGCTGAGCGTCTAGGCTGTATGCGTGGCGAGTGACGGGCGCAAAGATCTCGCGCGGCGTGTCGCAAAGAGCCTTGTAAAGAGAGGGCGTCAGAGTGAGTATATCGCCGATCTCATCGGCCATGTTGGTGCATTTTGATTTTTCAAGAGCGGTCATAAAATCCCCAAATTTCGTTTGGTTTCAAGGATCAAATTTGAGTCGAATTTAGCCTCTTTCGCAAATTCGCCGCTCGGCAAAAACACGCCCGAAAACTCCAGATCAAGCGAACTTGCGGCTACGACGTAGCAGCTGTTAGCAAGCGCTAGAGCCTTGCAAAGCGTAAGATATGCGTCCTGGCGCGCCTCGCCCCACATGGCGGGCACTAGGATGACATCGCAGCCCTTTAGTTGCTGCCAAAGATGGGCAAATCTAAGCTCAAAGCAAATAAGAACGCCGATTTTTAGCCCTTTAAAATCAAAAGGCTTTATCGCAGATTCGTCGCCTGCAGCAAAAATTTCATGTTCTAAATTCGGGCGAAAAAGCTTTGATTTGTTTTGCGTATAAAAGACGTTTTGGCTGTTTAGCAGGATAAATTCGTTATAAATTTCGTTTTTTTGCGCCTGCGTGATTGAAATTTGCGCGAGTCCTTTGGCGCGGTTTAGACTTGTTAGATGCGTGAGTCCGAGGAATTTATCGGGAGTTAGCGCTTCTTGCAAGGCTTCAAAAAGTATAGCATCAAAGCTACCGATCGAGCCGCCCAGCATAGCGCGGTTTGCGCCGCTAAAAAATCTGTCGAAATCATATCCGCTAACGCATAGCTCGCTAGCTAGGATGACCGAATTTTCGGGCGCGACGGCGATTTTTTCTAGCAGTTCGTCTTGTCTTTGCTGGCGGGTCGGCGCAGTTAGGACGATAGGGTATAAATTTGGACTAAAAGTCGTCAAAACTGATGCTTCCCTTGCTGTAGTTGGTCACTTTTGCCTCAAAGAAATTTGACTTTTGGTCATTAAATTTAGCAAAATCATCGACCCATTTTATTGGGTGGGCGACGTTGTAGCGGCGCTTTAGCCCGATGGCGACTAGGCGCTGGTCGATGAGGTAGCGGATGTATTGCTCGATGATGTCGTCGGTAAAGCCCATGATCTGGTTTTGCGTGATGTATTTGCCCCATTTGATCTCAAGCTCGCCCGCGCGCTCAAACATGTCGTAAATTTTAGCCTCGGTTTCAGGCGTGAAAAGATCCGGACGCTCGGCGCGGACGCTGTTTATCATGTTTTGAAATAACAGCAGATGTGTGATCTCGTCGCGTTGGATGAAGCGGATCATCTGAGCTGAGCCTAGCATCTTGCCAGCGCGAGCTAGAGCGTAGATCGCTGTAAAGCCACTGTAAAAATAGATGCCCTCTAAAATTTGGTTGGCAACCATCGCAAGAAGTAGCTTCTCGTCAGTCACTTCACCCGCAAGCTCTTCATAGACGCTTGAGATGTAGTCGTTTTTCTCGCGTAAGACGTCGTCGTGCTTCTCCATCTCATAGATGAGGTCGGTGTTGTCACAGATCGCCTCGACCATGACGGCATAGGACTTGCTGTGGTTTGCCTCTTCATAGGCTTGACGGCTTAGTACGGCGTTGATCTCTGGCGCGGTGATGTAAGGGTTGATGTTGTCAGCTAGGTTGTTTGTCTGAAAGCTATCCATCGAGATGAGCTGGCTCCAGACTAGGTCATACATGCGCTTTTCGGCCTGTGTGAGGTTGTAGGCGTAGTCGCGCACGTCGTCCGTGGTGTCAACCTCTTTTGGAAACCAGGTGTTAGCTTCCATCAGGTCCCAGAGCTTGAGCGCCCATTGATATTTTGCCTTGGTGAAATTTAAGATGCCGTGCGGATTGCCGTTAAATACGCGGCGATCGGTCAAATTTTCATTTGAGCTTGGATTGTAGATTCTTTTTCGGTTCATAATTTTTTCTTTATTCGGTAAATTTTCGGGGCTGATTTTAGCTAAAAATTTATTTAGATATCTTAAAAGCAAGCTATTTGAGCGCGTCAAATTTGGCTTTACGGTTGCAGCTAAATTTAAAAACCCGCGTCAAATTTGCGGGTTAAATTTAGCGTTTTAGCTCGATTGCGCGCTGGAGCATTTCGTTGCTAGTCGTGATACTCTTGGCGTTAGCGTCGTAGGCTTTTTGCGTGACGATGACTTCCGTCAGAGCCTGCGCTAGATCGACGTTTGACTGTTCTAGCGTGCTGCTAGCCAGTTTGGCGCCGTAAATACTTTTGCCACCTGCGTCTTTATAGAAAAAGGCCGCGCCGGAATTCGCGCTTTGCGAATAGATATTATCGCCCATTTTTGCAAGTCCCTGCTCGTTTTGGAAGTGATAGAGAGCAACTTTGCCGACGGAGCGGACTTGGCCGTTTGTAAACTGCGCCAAGATATTTCCAGAATCGTTGGTGTAATAATCCTTTAAAATACCCTCGCGTACGCCGTCTTGCGCGATCGAGATACTTTTGGCTTGAGACGCGCTAGTGACGCCTGAGTAAATTTGACCCGCAGCCACGGGAGTGCCGAAGTCTAACTCTATTTGCGAGCCGTTATTATCTAGGGCGCTTAAAGTAGAGCTAACAAGCCTACCTTCGTAATCAAAATTTAGCTCGCCGTTAGTATTTGAAACTACTGCTCCGCTTGCGTCTTTTACGGTTGCCGCCGCATCCCAAACTGTACCGTTAGCACCCTGAGGTACGCGTTTTGTTAGCGTTAGCTCAAGTTTATTTTTTGTGCCGTCCGCATTTAAAAGCTCGGTTACGAATTTTTCCTGATTTGCCGCTTCTTTAGTCGTGTTTATTTTTGCGGTCAAATTTGGGGCGGTCGTTAGATCAAAATCTCTTTCAAATTTCTGACTTATGCTCCAGTTGCCGTTTTCGTCGATCGGAGTGCTAAATTCAGCTGTTTTACCATTCGCGTCGGTTGCCGTTACGGTTACTAGATCGCCTTTTCTGGGGCGGGTTATCGTATCGTCAGCCGTGACTCGCCCGCGTAAATTTATAGTTCTAGAGGGGTTATCTATGCTGCTATTATATGTAGCGTTATCGACTGGCGAAGTGGTTGGCTCGGTTTTAAAAGATGAGTCGAGATTTCCTTTAAAAGTTACCTTTGAAGTCGGTTTGGTTGGTAGATACAAAAACTCCGGTAGGCGAATTTTGCCCTGAGAGCCGATGTCGCCGACGTCAAGGTCTGTAGTGTCGGCGCCCAGAGTGTAGGCTTGCGTGACTGCGGCTCGTCCGTTAACTCTACCGAAAGCCTCTATCGCGCCCTGGCTTGGAGTGACTTGTGTTAGCGTATTTTGCGTGCCTAGGACGTAGTTGCCTTGATTTGTTACGAGATATCTTTCTTTATCTACGCCAAAGCTGCCGGCACGCGTATAGTATGTGCCAGAGCCGTTCGTTACGCCAAAAAACCCCTTGCCGCCTATCGCCATATCTAAAACGTTATCCGTTTTCATAAACGGGCCTTGCTTGTAAAAGCTAAGCGCCGTCGTCATACCCGTAGCACCCAGGCCGACTTGATCCTGCGTCGGATTATTGCCGGCGGCAAAGGATGTCTGATAAAAGATGCTTTTAAATTCCGGTATCGAAGCGGTAAAGCCGACGTTGTTTATGTTGGCGATGTTGTTCGCCCAAACATCCATGCTAAATCCCTGCGTTCTCACGCCGCTAACGCCGTTATATAGGCTTCTTACCATGGATTTATCCTTTTGACGGCTCGGTAAATTCTTTGACTTTGTCGATGCTGACGTATTGTCCGCCGACCTTTACCTGTGCGACGCCATCGATAAATTTGACGCCCTCTACGAGATAGTTGCCTACGCCGCCGGTTTTGGCGCCGCCAGCGTGATCGACGTAGTTTATCTCTACCGAGTAGGTGCCTGCTTTTGCGTCGTTGCCTGCGCTATCCTTGCCGTCCCACTCAAAGGTATTGGCTCCGGCGCTAGCTTGGCCGAATTCTAGCTTTCTTACGAGTTTACCGGTGCCGTCTTTGATATTTATCGTGCCGCCTTTTGCCGCGCTTTCTAAAAATCCCGCAAATTTGACGCCCGAGCCTTCTTCTTTTACGATGCCGCTATCGCCGATTTTAGCCATCTTGCCTAGCACTCCGACGGCGTACATATTTGTGCTATTTTTTAGCTGGTCGGCTAGCTTTTGCATCATTTTGTTCGTATTTTCTTGCATTTCAAGCGAGGCTAGCTGGCTAGTTTGGGTTAGCATTTTTTCCGTATCCATCGGGCTTGTCGGATCTTGATACTGAAGCTCGGTTAAAAGAAGTTTCATAAAAGCGTCCTTGTCTAGCTGGGCATTTGGATTGGTGCCTGCGGCCTTTTGTAGGGCGTCCGCTGATTTTTTGGCGGCCTGGTTGTTTACCGTAAAGTTATTGGTTTCTAGTCCGTTTGACATCTTTTATCCTTTAAATTTTTATATCTCAAGCAAATTTGATTCCAAATTTACACGTAGCGCGGAACGACGAGCTCTAAACGAGGCGCGGACGGTTCGCTTTGCTCAGCGTCGTCGGAGCTAAATTTGGAGCCTTTGTAGCTCTTTTGCCCTTGCTCTTTTTTTGGCTGATTTTGATCGCTAAAGTTCATCTCAAGCTCGGTAAAACCCATATTTACGAGGCTGTTTTTAAACTCGGCCTGATTTTGTAAAAACAGGTTCATCGTCTGCGTGTTGGAGCTAAAATTTATGTGCAGATTGTTGCCGCGATTTACCATCGTGATCTCGACTTCGCCCAAATTTAGTGGATTTAGCGTGATGTTAAATCGCATGAAAGGCGATTTGTAGGCCGCGACCTGCTCTTTTAAATTTGAGCTAAAGTTATCAAATGTCTCGCGCACGGCTTGGAAATTCCTGCTTTGCGCCTTGGCGTTTGAGATGACATCTTTTACTATAGCGTTTAGTTCGTTATTTTCGCCGTTATCGCTTTGGGTCTCGGTTAAAATTTGCTCCTCAGCGTTTTCGCGCTCCGGAAATAGCAAATTTTGCAAATTTATCTTTTTAGAGTCTTGACCGAGCCCCGATTTTTCGCTTTTTGCGGCGGTTAAATTTAGATCGCTTTCGGCTTTGAGGTTTGGCTTATCGTCTTTTAAATTTGTCTCTTTTTCGCCATCGTTTTTTACCGCTTCTTTTATGATTTTGGAGTTTTGAGCCAAATTTTGCACGTCTTGCGCTTTTGCATTGACGTCTTTGGGCTGGGCTTTGTTTTGCTCTTCTTGTACGGCGGCGAGTAGTTTATTTAGCGTATCTTTGGGTTCTGGCTCGCTTGCGCTTATCGTCTCTTCGACCTTGTTTTTTAGCTCGCTAAAAGCGAAATTTTTCTTTGGCGTTACGGGTTCAAAGAAATCTTTTTTCGCCAAACTCGGAAACATCTCACCTAGCTCGTCCGCCTGAGCTTGTGTTACTTCGATATTTTCTAGACCTAAATTTAGCTTATTTGCTATTTCGATGAGCTCGTTTAGATTTTTGGCTCCCCTTAGCTCGTTTAGCGTCGTTTCGCTTGAGAGCGCTTTGGCTAAGCGGTTTTCGAAATTTGGAAATTTGCTGATTTTTTCGCCGCCGCTAAGCATCTCTAAAATTTGCAAAAGCTGCATAAAAGTCGCGTTTTCAAATAAATTTTCCGCCGCTTCCTCGCCTAAAATTTCTTTTACGTCCGTGCTTTGGATAGGCGCTTTGATTTGCCCGTTTTGAGCCGTTTGGGCGGATAAATTTACGGCTTTTGCCATCTCTTTTAGATCTTTTTCGCTTAAATTTTCACCCTTTTTAGCGGCCGCGTCTAGCACCATAGAGAGAAACTCGCCGTCCTCTTTACCGCCTTTTTGCGAGCTTTTGCTCTGCTTTTTCACGCCGCCTTTGATGCTCGCGTCAAATGATAAAATATCGTTTTGAGTAGTCTGCATAAAAACCCTTTAAATTTAACTTTCAAAGGGTATGCAAAAATCGTTCCTAATCGTTTCGTAGAAAAACTCGCCTCGTTTGAGGCGAGTTTGGGAGATTAAAATCGGAGATTAAAATTTATATTTAGCCGTTAGCGTCGCTCTGATGCCCTCGCCGTAGTAGCAATAATATCCGTCGCAACCGGAAAAATACTCTTTGTCGGTTAAGTTATTGACGTTTAGACCTACGCTTAATTTTTTATACTCGTATTCCGCCATAGCGTCTAGCAGGGTATAAGAAGGGCTTTTATAGCCGCTTGCCGAGCCGTCCGGGATAGAGCTTACGTATCTAACGCCCGCGCCCACTTTTAGGCTTTGGTCGGCGGTTAGGCTAAATTTATACGTTATAAATGAAGAGAGCGTGTTTTTAGGTATTAGAGCCGTTTGAGTTACGATATCGCCGTTTACTCCGTCGTGAGTTTTTGCGCTAAAATAATGCGTATAGGCCGCGATCCAGTTTATATCGTCGGTTAAATTTACGTTCGAGCTTATTTCTAAGCCTTTGGTTCGTTTTTTACCGGCTTGGCTTTGGATATATAGGCCCCCGACCATACCGCCCACCAGAGCGTTTTTTTCCTCTATATCAAAGTATGCAAGGCTAAATTCTCCGTCTATAAATTCTGGCAAGTATTTTACGCCCGTTTCGTATTGTCTGCCTTCGATAGGTTTGTATCCGACCGCGCTGTTGCTTCCTACGACGGGAGTAAAACTTTGAGAGTAGTTAAAAAACGGCATCAATCCGATCGCGTCGAAGTTATACATTACGCCCGCTTGATAAGTGGTTTTGGATATTTCGTAGTTATTTTTCGTGCCTAGCGTATCGGAGTCCTCTTTTAGCTTGTCGCGTCTAACGGCGGCGTTTAGGATGAGGTTGTCAAAAAGCGTCGCTTGGTTGCTAAAATAAAAGCCCAGTTGCGACTGATCTACGTCGTATCTTGGGGCGCTACTAGGTCTAGCTACGCTTACTCTATCGCCGATAGTCCAAGGCGTCGTGCTAGAAAAGCCGTAAATTCCGTCCGCTTTTATTTTTCGGTAATCAAAGCCGAACGTGGCTAAATTTTTGATGTTTTCGCCTTGAAATTCATAGCTCAAGCGGTTGTCGAACGTATGAGACTTCACGTCCGCATCGACTAACGTAACGCCGAAACTGCCCACGTATAGCGTAGCGAGCTGCTCTTTGTCTTCTTTGTTAAATTTATAGCTCGACGCGAATTTTAAATTGTCCGTAAAATTATGCGTTAGCTCGTAGCCGGCCGTATACTGCTCTCTTTTTAAAAAGTCGCTGCTTGAGCTCGGATTTACGCCGCGAGATACTTTCGTTACGTTCGGATAGGGATAAAACGCCGTCACGCCCGTGCCGTTATCTTTGGTATAGCTTGAAAGTAGCGTCAGCGTCGTTTCGTCGCCGAGCAAAAACAGCAAAGACGGAGCGATATAATAGTGTTCGTTGTGCGTAAAATCGACGTCGCCGTGTTTTTTCTCGTAATTTCCGACTAAGCGAAATTTGACCCTATCGGTAAAAAGCTCGTCGCTCGCGTCAAAGAAAATTCCGCGTTGATTTTTGTTACCGATCTTAAATCCGACCTCGGCAAAAGGCTTAGCCGTCGGACGCTTGCTGACTAAATTTATAACTCCGCCCGCGCTTGAGGCGCCGTATAAAAGCGAATTCGCGCCCTTTACGACCTCGATACTTTCAAGCCCGTAGATATCGTGCTGAGCGCCTAAATATCCGCCTTTGTAAGGCGTAGAACCGTCAAGCGTAACCGTCGCGTTAAAGCCCCTTAGCTTTAGCCAATCGGTCGTATCCAGATCCGTTCCGTAGGGATTTATGAAGCCCGCTTCGTATTTAACGGCATTATCGAGTTGGCTTGCGCCTTGTTCGGAAATTTTATCTTGCGTTATCGCAGTAGTGGTTCCGGGCTGCATAAAGTCGATTTTTCCGCTGCCTTTGGCTACAGAGCCCACGACGCTTACTTCTTCGAGAGCTACGCTATCGGCGCCCAAAGCGGCGACCGCGCTCAAACTTAAGGCTAAACCCAGCCTAAAACTATTTTTCATTTTGTCTCCTTTTAAAGTTTATTTTAATTTTCTGGCCACCGATACGAAATAGGCGCTTCCGATAATGGTAGCGACGAGCCCCGAAGGTATCTCGTAAGGAAAAATAAGCGTCCTGCCTAAAAAGTCGGCCGTTACCATCAATATCCCGCCGATAACAGACGCGGTTACGATTTGCAAGCGCGGCTTGCGAAAGCCCAAAAACGACGCTATATGCGGCGCTAGCAAGCCAACGAAACTAACCGGGCCTATGTTAAGAGCCGCTAACGCGCTTATGCCCGCGCAAAATAAAAACAGTATCGTTCGGTATCCCGGGACGTTTACTCCCAAGCTCGAAGCGGTCGCGTCGCCTAAATTTAAAAGCTCGATTTGCCTGGAATAATAAAGCGCGAATAAAACGCTAGCTACTGCCGCGATAAATAGAGCAGCAGCCCACGCTGTCGTAACCGAATAGGTACTCCCCGACGCGTAGCTCATAAAGTTATAAATCCTACTATCTCCCGTCGCGAGCAAAATTTTCTCTACTGAGCTAACAAACGCCATTATAGCTATGCCCGTTAAAATCACCTTGTGCGGCGACATTTCGTTTTTGTAGTTTACGGCTACGGTAAAGCAAAGCATGGCGCAAGCGCCGGCGATACCTAGAGGCACGGTCAAAAACGGCGCTAAAAACATAGCCGCCAATACGCCAAGGCTCACGCCGGAATTTATCCCCAAAAGCTCGGGAGAAGCCATTTGATTTTTGCTTAGACGCTGTAAAACCGTTCCCGCGACGCCCAGTATCACGCCACTAAAAAGCGCGGCCGCTACTCGGTTTATACGCACGCTTAGTATCTCTTGGCTAAAATTTCCGACCCCGAAAAATAGCGAAAACAAGCAGGCCGCGACCAAAACGGCTAAAATAACGGGCAATACGAAAGCGGCGTTTGCTTTTACTGCCGAGCCCGCGTCGCCGTCTTTTGCGGATACTTCGTTTTTATGGACTCCGCGTATTATCAGCCATAAAAGCAAAGGCGCGCCTAAAAACGCGCTTATGCCTCCTGCCGGTAAATTTACGCCCGTTAAATTTAAAATCACGATCAAAATTTCGTCCGTAACGCCCAAAAGCAACCCGCCGCACAAGCCGCAGCAAATTAGCTTTTTTGCGAAATTATCGAATTTAAATCTATCTGCTAGCGTATAAGCCCCAAGCCCTACGAATGCGATGATGCCGACGAAAGCTACCGTCAAAGCGGTGAGATAAGCGGCTATCAAAAGCCCCGTCGCGCGTATTAAATTTACGTTTACGCCAAGAGCCTTGCAAGCGCTATCGCCCAAAACAAAAAGGTGAAACGAGCGAGAAAAATATAAAATAGCCGCTAAAGCCGGCAAAAAATAAACTAGCATGGAGTAAAAATTAAACGCGCCGTCTTGCGCCAAATCCCCGCTCATCCAAACCGCGACGAAAAAGCTCTCTTCTTGAAAAAAGAGCATTAAAAGCGAGGTCAAAGATCCGAAAAATAAACCGATTATAAGTCCCGATAGCGTCGTGGTAAATACCGAAAATCCGCGCCCCGAAGATAATGCGAAAAGTATCGCTAGCGCCGCGACCGCGCCGACGAAAGAGCTCGCGACGGCGCTAAGTTCCAGATGCGGAAAGAAAAGAGCGCCCGCTAGCATAAAAAATCCCGCGCCGCTACCTACTCCGAGCGTACTATCGCTTGCTAGCGGGTTATGCGTTATTTGCGCCATCAAAGCCGTAGCCGTAGATAAAAACAGTCCGCTTAAAAACGCGACGCCTATTCGCGGCAAAATATAATTTAAAACGACTAAATTTTTGACGTTTTGGCCGAAATCTTCCAGTAAAATCGCCTGCGAGGCGACTGCGGCGATACCCAAAACGACGAAAGCGACCGAAAAAATCGTAAGTAGTTTTTTCATTTTCGCGGATCTTGATTTAGGTTTTGAGCCAGCTGCGTAGCAAAGCGCCGCATGCTTAAAATCGAGCCTGCGCTCCAAATCGGACTCGTCTGAATACTATTTTCAAAAAATCCTAGAGCTCGAAACAGCCCGTTAAATTTAAGCTCGCGCTTAATATCGAGCGGATTTGGTTCGACGATAACGAGTCGCGAGTTTTTAGGAAGCTTAAAAAGCGAAGTGATCGGCACCGTGGCTATACCCCACAAATTAAACGTAAATTCTTTAGGCGCGGCGTTTTTTAGCCCCATTTTTTTCAGGCTTACTCCGTATATGCTGTTTTCTCCGTAAATTCTCAAATGCTTGCTGTCTATAAACTGGATCGTCGCGATAGGTTCGTTTGAAAAACGCGCGAGCTCGGCGCGTAAATTTTTAAAAAATTCTTCGTTTTCTCGTATGAGATTTTGCGCTTCTTTTTCTCTTTTTGCGATTTTGGCGATACGATGCGTCGCGTCCAAAATATTTTCGTATAAATCCCCTTCTTTATACGCGTCTATGACCTCTACTCGCGCGTATTGGGCTAGGGCGTTTTTGTTAAATTCAAAAAAGGACGGGATGATGATAAAATCGGGCTTTAGCTTGATTAGCGCTTCTAGATTGGGCTGCATTCTAAGCCCTAGATCGACTGCGTTTTCTACGCTTGGTTCTTTGACCCAAATTTCATAGTTTCTTTTATCTCCGATAGCCGCTACGTCGTATCCGATAGACCTCAATATCTCCGCCGCCGTCCAGTCTACCGCTACGATTTTAGGGCTTAAATTTTCCGTTTCTTGGGGTAAATTTCGAGCGATTAAGGCGGTAAAAGTAAAAATAAATACGAAAAAAGCGCGCATCAAAAAACCGCCGCTAGTCGGTTTTGGGTAGGATGAGGAACGATGCTCGCCTTTACGCCGTAAATTTGCGCCAGGCGCTCGCTGTTCATTATCTCTTTTGCATCGGCGTTAAAGATCACCTCGCCCTTTTTCAAGGCTATGAGATAATCGCAATACGTAGCGGCTAAATTTATATCGTGAATAACGATAATAACACCTTTTTTGAGCTCTTTGCCCAGCCTGGAAATAAGTTGCATAACCTCGATCTGAAAAGAGATATCAAGCGGAGCCAAAGGCTCGTCTAAAAGCAAAAAATCGCTTTGTTGAGCCAGTAGCATCGCCAAAAACAACCTAGAACGCTCGCCGCCGGATAAGGTGCGCACCTCTTGGTCTTTAAATTTAAGCGTTCCGGTCGTTTCCAAAGCCTCCAAAACTATGCGTTCGTCGTTTTTTTCGTCGCGCAAAAAGCCGCTTTGATGAGCGTATCTGCCCATCGATACGAGCTCAAATCCGCTAACGTCGGCCGCATCGGGTAAATTTTGCGGTAAATACGCGAGCTTTTTGGCAAAATCTTTAGCGCGATATTCTTTGATATTTTTATCCAGCAAAAGCACTTGCCCGGAATATTTTTTTTGCTGATTGGCTAAAATTTTAATAAGAGAAGATTTTCCCGAGCCGTTATGCCCGATGAGTCCGTAAATTTTACCGCTTTTGAATTCTAAATTTATTTGATTTAGTATCGTTTTGTTTGAGATTTTAAAGCCGACGTTTCGGGTTTTCAACATAAATTTACCTTAGGGCGTTTAATTGATATTAAATATTATAACCGTATAAAGCTAAATGTTAGATTAAATTTCGGTTATAAATTTTTTTTTAGCAAGTTTTGGGTATAATCGCTATCTTATCAAAACGCGTATATCCGCGCTTTAAAAGTTTAAAACGGAGAAAAATTTGGAAAAGATACGAAACATCGCCGTCATCGCTCACGTCGATCACGGCAAAACTACGATGGTTGACGAGCTTTTGAAACAATCGGGTACTTTTAACGAGCACCAAGCCGTCGGCGAACGCGTGATGGACAGCAACGATATCGAGCGCGAGCGCGGTATTACGATCCTCTCGAAAAACACCGCGATCCGCTATAAAGACACCAAGATCAACATCATCGACACCCCGGGCCACGCCGATTTTGGCGGCGAGGTAGAGCGCGTGCTAAAGATGGTCGACGGCGTTTTGCTGCTCGTAGACGCGCAAGAAGGCGTAATGCCGCAGACTAAATTCGTCGTGAAAAAGGCGCTCTCGCTCGGCCTTCGCCCGATCGTCGTCGTAAATAAAATCGACAAACCCGCAGCCGATCCTGATCGCGTGATAAACGAGATTTTTGACCTTTTTGTAGCGCTTGAGGCAAACGACGAGCAGTTAGAATTCCCGGTCGTTTATGCAGCAGCTAGAAACGGCTACGCAAAGCTAAATTTGGCCGACGAAAACGTAAATATGCAGCCGCTTTTCGAGACGATCTTGTCTCACGTTCCGGCTCCTAGCGGCGATATAAACAACCCTTTGCAGCTTCAAGTTTTCACGCTTGATTACGACAACTATGTCGGTAAAATCGGCATTGCTCGTATCTTTAACGGTAAAATTTCTAAAAACCAAAACGTAATGCTCGCTAAAGCCGACGGCACGAAAACGACGGGTAGGATTTCAAAACTCATCGGCTTTTTGGGCCTTGAGCGCCGCGACATTGACGAGGCGCAGGTGGGCGATATCGTAGCGATAGCGGGCTTTGAGGCGCTGGACGTCGGCGATAGCGTCGTAGATCCAAACTCCCCTATGCCGCTTGATCCGCTAAAGATTGAGGAACCTACGCTTAGCGTCGTATTTAGCGTAAACGATAGTCCGCTAGCGGGCACCGAGGGCAAGCACGTAACCTCAAACAAACTCGACGAACGTCTAGCTAGCGAGATGAAAACCAATATCGCGATGCGCTACGAAAACATCGGCGAGGGTAAATTTAAGGTTAGCGGCCGCGGCGAGCTGCAAATCACGATTTTGGCCGAAAATATGCGCCGCGAGGGCTTTGAGTTTTGTCTCGGACGTCCGGAAGTTATCGTCAAAGAGATCGAAGGCGTGCGCTGCGAGCCGTTTGAGCTACTAGTATGCGACGTGCCGGACGAGTTTAGCGGCACCGTGATCGAAAAACTCGGACGTAGAAAGGCCGAGATGGTCTCGATGAACCCGACCGGCGACGGACAGACGAGGATCGAGTTTGAGATCCCTGCGCGCGGCCTAATCGGCTTTAGAAGTCAGTTTCTGACCGATACGAAAGGCGAGGGCATCATGAATCACAGCTTCCTCGAGTTTCGACCGCTCATCGGTAGCGTCGAGCACCGCAGCAACGGCGCTCTGGTGTCGATGGAAAACGGCGTGACGCTAGCGTATAGCCTCTGGAACTTGCAAGATCGCGGCGTACTTTTCGTCGATCCGCAGACTAAGACCTACGTGGGTATGATCATCGGCGAGCATAGCCGTCCAAACGATCTCGACGTAAACCCGATCAAGGGCAAAAACCTAACCAACGTACGCGCTAGCGGCTCTGACGACGCTATCAAGCTCGTACCGCCTAGAAAACTAAGCCTAGAGCGCGCTCTGGAGTGGATCGAGGAGGATGAGCTGGTCGAAGTTACGCCGACAAACATACGCGTACGTAAACGCTATCTAGATCCTACTATGCGCCGCAGAATGGCAAAAACCAAAGAATAGTTTTATAAATTTAGCCTGCAAATTTGAGCTTTTTGCGGGCTAAATTTTGCTTCTTAGTTTCCTCGCAATATTTTTTCACCCGCTTTAAATCCGCTCAAATTTGACGTCAATCTTTAATTTTAAATATAAGAAAAAAGTAAGTTATATTACATTTTAATATAAATAAAAATAATAAATATATAAGAAATATAGTGATACAATTTCATATCAAATATTATTTTCAAGGAGCGATGATGAAGAAAATTTTACTTTTGGCGGCGATTTGCGGCAGCATTTTTGCAGAGCAAACCTACGAACTAAACGTGCCGAATATGAACTGCGGCGGCTGCGCTAAGAAAATCGAAGATGCCGCAAAGGGCGTCAAGGGCGTAAAAAGCGTGAGCTTTGATCTAAAAAGCAAGGACGTAAATATTACCGCAGATAGCGGCGCAAACGTGATGGACGTAGTGCGCGCCATCCAAGCCAAAAAATACAAAGTCGGTATCAAAGAATGAAAAAGCTAGCTCTAGCGCTGGTGCTTTGCACGGCGGCCTTTGCGGACAAGACTTTAGTTTACGAGATCCCAAACATGGCCTGCGTGAGCTGCTACGAAGTCATCACGCAGACGTTAAATACGCTTAAGGGCGTGAAGAAATTTGATGTAAATTTGGAGGCTAAAACGGCCGACATCGTCGTCCAGGACGACTTTGCGGAAAATGCGGTCGTAGAAGCGCTCAAAAAGCAGGGCTATCAGGCGGTTTTAAAATCTGAAAAATAACGCCTGCGCGGGACAAATTTAGCTCTTAGGCGGTTTTTATATTTTTAGCAAAAGCGCCTTTAGAGCTTAGCAAACCTGCTTGGCGTAGCTTTTTTAAGCGGCGAATAAATTTAGGCGGCGTTTTTTATTTAAATTTGCGGTTTAAACGCGTGTTTAAAAAACAAAGCCTAATCGCTGCGAGGGCAAATCGCAAATAGCCGCCTTTTTACAAACTTTGCGGCGTAAATTTAGCCGAATTTAGCAACCGTTCAAAACTAAAACGTAAGGCGAGTAAAATTTATCGCCGCCTAAAATACGCGGTTTTGACGCAAACGCCCAAAACCGACGAATAAATTTAACTAAGGATAATTATGAAAAAAACGGCTAGTCTTTTCGTGGCGGTCGCAGCGTTAAATTTGCCGCTTTCGCATTTGGCCGCGAGTCGCGACGCCCATCAAGGCTCTTTAAATTTAACCGCTTTAAAGGCGTTAAATTTAAGTACGCTAAACGCCGCGGAGGTCGTGCTAGATAAAGTCGAGGTCAGCGCCGACGCCAACACTACGAAAGAACCAGGAAAACTAACGCGCGCGGATATGGATCTGATAACGTCTAAAAATCACGGCATAACCGATCTTTTAAAGGGCAATCCAAACGTCGCCTTTAGCGCGAAAAACGCCAAAAGCGTGCGCGCGGGCGAGCTGGCTCCGCAAGATATCAGCATAAACGGCGCGAGCTACTATCAAAACAACTTTACCCTAGACGGCGCAAGCATAAATAACGACCTAGACCCTAAAAAACGCACGTGGAATAACCACAACAACCCCTGGAGCGACAGCACGATAGGCTCGCAAGCTATGAGCGTAGATACGGATCTGTTAGGTAGCGTCGAGGTGCTAGATAGCGCGGTCTCGGCTAGATACGGCGGCTTTCAAGGAGGCGCAGTAAATGCTAAAACCAGAGACCCCAAAAGCGGCTTTCACGGCGTGCTTAGCTACTCTTATACGGGCGGGGATTGGAGCAAAATTTATAAAGACGCCTCCGCCGAGCAAAGATACGACGACGGCGATCTAGCCGATATGAGCGACTTTAAAAAGCGCAGATATAGAGTCGGCGCAGAGGGGTATTTGACGCAGAATTTCGGCCTTTTGCTAGACTACTCGAGGCACCGCTCCGTCATAGAAAACCACTACAACAAAAAACAGATAAATCAAAATTTATACTCGTTTCCGGACGACAGGCAGACTAATGATAATCTTTTCGTAAAAGGCGTTTGGGGCGTGAGCGATAAATTTACGCTAAAGCCGAGTTTTTTGTACTCCAGGCTAGATAACTACACCTCCGCCAAGCGGTACCTAGACTCCCAGCTCACGCTAAAATACGGCGGTTACGTCGCAACGCTCGAGGCGCAGGCTGATCTTGAGGGAGTATTTTTAGAGCAGACGCTTAGCTACTCCGCCTCGCAAAACAGCCGAGACTATGAGCATGATACCGAGTATTATACCTACAAATCCTCAAACGTCAAAAACTGGAGTACGAGCGGGAGTGCGGGCATCGGCGGGTATAACGACTTTACCCAAAAGCAGAATACTCTCTCGTATAAATTTGATGCGAGCATGAAAGAATTTGACGCTTTTAGCGCGGTGCATCTGATAAAATCGGGCTTTGAGCTAACTAGGCAAATCGGCGGTTACGAGATACCCAAAACCTACGTTCACAACAGCATCCCAAAGTCGCTAACGGGCGCGTGCGAGCCGGGGGATAAAACTTGCGTCATAGACGATAGCTTCGCATCCCAGGGCGCGGTCGGTCAATATCTATCGAAAAAAATCTACTACTACGCCGTAAAAACCAAGGCTACGCAAACCAATCTCGCCCTTTATCTCGAAGACGAGATGAGGTTTGGCGCGTTTAAATTTCGCCCCGGACTTCGCATCGAGCGAAACGGCGATAATAACGACGTAAATTTGGCCCCGAGGTTGCTAGCCGAGTATGAATTCGCGGATAAAAATTTTGTAGGACTCGGGTTAAACCGCTACTACGGACGAAATTTTTTCGCGTACAAGATGTATAACGGCATCTATAAAATGAGTAAAACTTGCACTAGAGGTTCATACGGCGCACCCTACGTGTGCGGCGATTACGATAGCGACCGTTACCCGATCAGAGGGCTAAAGACGCCTTACGACGACGAATTTAGCGCGTATTATCGCGGCGACGTCGGCAACGCGAGGCTAAATCTCAAATACGTAAGACGCCAAGGCCGCGACGAAGTAGCGATGAAATACGTAAGAGAGCCGCTAGCAGGCTACGGAAACGGATATTCTATATTTACCAACGAGGGGCAAAGCAAGCGCGACATCGTAACCTTAAGCGCGGCAAACATCGCTCCGATCGAAATTTGGGGCGTAAAAAACGATTTTGAAGGCTCGCTAAGCTTTACTAAGCAAAGCAGGAGCTTTATGGATTACGAAGACGACGAGATGAATGACGACGTCTCGTATAACGGTAAAATCATCAAAAAAAGCGAACTACCTGTCGTTGATTACCATGTGCCTTTTACCGCCAAATTTCGCCACTCGGCTAAATTTAGCGGCTTTAGCGTTTCAAATTTCATAAACTATACGAGCAAAACGGACGCGCTACTAGGCGGCTGGAATAGGGCGCGCGGGATGTACGTCTACGAGCGCCAAAAGCTACCCGCATACGCGACGTGGGATATGCGTATAGGTTACGAAAGGCGGCTGGCCGGCGATTTTCGAGCGTTTATAAATCTTGACATAAATAATCTTTTAAACAAAAAATTTATCGCCTCAAACGAAGGTAGCTACTACGAGTACGGCCTTGGCCGCAACTTTTGGCTGGAAGCGGGTATGAAGTGGTGATTTGCTAGGATTTATCCCGTAATTTATCGCGCAAGACGCGGTAAAAGCGGGTTTGCGGCAAACTTTGCGAGCTTTAAAAGGCTAAAGCACTCTGGTTTAGTTTTTATACGCGCCCTAAATTTGCGTCTTTTGGCTAGTTTTGGTTTTTGCCTTACGGCGCAAAGTCGCAAATTTGCCGTTTGTGCGCGGCGCAAATCCGCGCTTTTGCCTTCTTGGCTTTCTAGTAAGCGTAAATTTGCCTACTTGCAGCCGGCAAAATAGCTAAATTTTGCATAAGGCGCGAGCGGTAATTTCCTTGCCTAAACGCAAAACGCGCGGGGTGGATTTGGCGGCTCGGCGATTTGCTGTTTAAAGCCAGTTTTGCTCTTGCGGCTTAAAACTCTAAAACCGCGAGAAAGTGGGGTTCGTGCTCCTTTTGGCGTGTTTAGAAACGCTATTTTTGCTCTTGCGGCTTAAACGACGCAAAATTTGCGATGATTTAGCCGTTAGCTCGCGTAAAATCACCCTCAAAAAGATACGAATTTATCGTGGCAAAGGGCTATGTCGCCCGTGTAGGCGAAAATTTATAGGCTAGATTTTACCCGCCTATCGCCGCTGCCCGGCATGACCTTGCGCCGAGTCGTTTTTGTCTGCGCATATCTGCTTTGATTTTTGTTTAAAAATAAGACTCAATTCGCCCGTAACGCAAAGTGCACAAACGGTTTATCCAAAAGCGTATTTTGCGTTTTTAAGCCTAAATTTAAGCGCAAAAATCGGCCGCAAGTCTTTATTTTACGGCAATTAGCCCTTTTATCCGAGATTTGCTCGCAAAGCGGCTTTTGCAAGGGTAAGCGAAATTTAGCATTTTGTTAGCAAATCCCGAGCTACCTGGCATCTAGCGCGGCAAAAACGAGTATAATTTTCCGGTTTCAGCAGCTTTTTGATATAATCAAAACAAAAGTTAAATCAAAGGAGTAAAATGTACATCGTCCTAGGCATTATCGCCGTTCTCGCGCTCATCGTCATCTCAGTCTACAACTCGCTAGTCGGCAAGCGCAACCAAGTCTCAAACATCAGATCAGGCGTCGATACGCAGCTAAAAAGACGCTTTGACCTCATCCCAAACCTCGTCGCCACCGTCAAGCAGTATCTCACGCACGAGCGTGAGCTGCTAGAAAACATCTCCGCGCTTAGAAGCGGCATCCAAAAGGCTGCGGGCGACGAGCAGAGATTTGCGCTAAACGGCGAGCTGTCAAATCTAATCTCAAAGTTAAACGTCGTCGTGGAGAGTTATCCTGAACTAAAAGCAAACGAAAACGTAATGCACCTACAAAAAACGATAAATGATATCGAGGAGCAGATCTCCGCCGCGCGCCGCGCATACAACGCCGCAGTGACTGATTACAACAACGCTGTGGAGATGTTTCCCTCAAACCTCGTCGCTAGCTGGGCGAGGTTTCATAAGGCGGCGTTTTTCGAGGTGCCGAAAGGTCAAGACGATCCGCACGACGTGCACGAGCTTTTTAACCGCTAAATTTGCGTTCGCTTCGTCAAATTTATAGTTAAATTTGAGCGCCTAACCGCACTCTTTAAAATGCAATCAGGCTTTGTCGGCTCGTCAAATTTGAATGTAAAAAGCGGCGCGGGCGGTAAATTTGAGCCAAATTTGATCCAAATTTAAAACGCCGCGGCCCGCAAAAAAGAGCTTAAATTTAAGCGGTTTAAAACGCAAATTTAAAGACGAAAGCCCGTAAAATAGCCAAATTTACAAAAATGGCGCTAAATGAAAACAGGAGCAAAAATGGACGATCTGGTCTTGCTAGAGCTTGAGCGGCAAAAGGTTTTACGTTCGCTTTTTAGGCTAAAGCTCACCTGCTTTTTTGTCGCTACGGCGGTGGCTTGGCTGCTTTATCTAGCTGCGCAAAACGCCGCTCTTAGCGCGGGTGCGTTTGTGGTCTGCGGGGCTACGATGTACTATTTTTTAGAGAGTATTTTTACCGATAGTTTTACCTTTAAATTTAAGCGAAAGGTCGTGAGGAGCATCGTGGAGGACTGCGGCCTGACGTATTATCCGGGCGACTACGTAGAGAGCGATTATCTTTATATGATTTACGATTTTGACATCGATAAATACTCGGGTAACGACCTGATTTTCGGGCAGATAGAGGGCGTGCGGGTCAAATTTAGCGACGTAGAGGCGATAAGCATCAAAGAGGATCTGCACGGAAACGAGACGCACAGGATACTTTTTGCGGGGATTTTGTTCGTTGCCGATTTTCCTAAACGACTAAAGGGCGTCACGCAAATTTGCAGCGGAACGGATGATTTTAGGGACTACGGCGGCAAGCGCGCGAGGATGGACGACGCGGAGTTTGAGCGGCTATTTCGCGTCTATACGACCGATCAGATCGAGGCTAGATACGCGCTCACGCCTAGCCTGATGGAAAATTTAAAACTGCTAAAAACGAGATTTCACCGCCCTATAAACATCGTGCTAGTCGGCGATAAGATCTGCATGGCGATCCGCACGGGGCGCGATAACTTCGAGCCCGATCTGCGCCGTCCGCTCGTGGGCAAAGGGGCGAATAGATTTTACAAAGACGAGATCGGCGGCTTTTTGCGTATCGCCGAGGAGCTGCGGCTAAACCGTAAAATTTGGCTGGACTAGGGAGCGCGGCGTCAAATTTGATGGGTGGCACAACCCGTACCTCAAAAATGCAAACGAGCGGGTTAATCTAAAACAGGGCGGCAAAAACGCAAAAAGGAGAGTTGTTGAAGGGCGTAGCGATAAACGAAACGACGATAATCGGCGATGACGGGAAGTACTATAAATTTAGTTTCGAGGACGTGCGCTCGGGGCGACCTAGCGGCGGCGAGCGAGCGGCGTTTCGGCCTGACGGGGCGTTTGCGAGAGATGTATTTGTGATCGCAGACGAGGGCGAAAAGCGCGCGGTAAAGGATACCAGAAGCGAGGAGACGAAGGCTGCGCTAAAAGAGAGTGCGGCGTTTGATCGGGCTAGGATGCTAGGTATCGCATCGGGCATCGTGCCGGCCGTGATCAAGATCTACGCGTACTTTATCGCTAGCTACGGGGGACTAGCACTACAGATCGCGGATAACCTCGCTGTCATAGCAGCCGCGCTGCTAACCTACGCGGCGCTAGGCGGAGTCGCCAGGCTCGCTCATAGCGAGGATCTGCACGTAAACTACGGAAAGGCGATGATCGTGATGTTCGTCGCTCACGTCACGGCGACGCTGGCATCGTATATGGCGAACGCGGCTCATCCGCTCGCCAAGCTAGTCGCCGTCATAGCGCTACTACTGCTGAGCTACGTCGCGTTCGTGTGGGGCAAGGTCTTTTTCGAGCTTGCGAGACTAACTAGAAACGAGCTTTTTCGCGTCTACGTTTGCACGTTTTTTGCGGGCGAGCTGCTGTGGGCGAGCGGTGTTTTGGCGGTATTTGGCTTCTTTTTGCTCGTGGCTTCGTTTTTCATCTACATCGCGGCTTGGGTGAAAACGGACAAGGTCGGCGAAGCAAAAGACGCGGGGCTTTTTATCTATTAAATTTGACTCGGATTGGGTTTTAAATTTACCCAAATTTGAGTGATTTGGTAGAGGCGAAGTCGGTAAACCAATCGCCAGTATCGACCGGTTTACTAAAAACTAATTTTGAGCTCAAGCGAGCCTAAATTTATTCTCCCGGATAGCCCGAGTCGCCGCTACCAGACGGATAAAGTCGGTATCGTCAAAACTCAGGTAGCCGCGCACTAGCTACTGCAATCTCTCTAGTGCCCTTTTGGCGTATTTGTTACCTTGCGCCGCTCCGCGCTTGTAAAACTCTATGGCCTTATCCATATTCCTTGCGACGCCGTAGCTGTTCTCGTAACATATAGCTAGATCGGTTAGAGCCTGAGGATCGTCATCGGCAACGCCTTTTTGGATGTAGACGAGCGCTTTTTTATAGTCTTTTTTAAAGTGTATTCCGTTTAGATACATATTTCCTAGCATTGCGTCCGCGCCCGTGTCGCCTAGTTTGCTTGCCTTTTCAAGGGTCTGCGCAGCTAGCTTATAGTCCGTCATGCGGTAGTATATCCGCGCCATATTCGAGTGAGCGAGCGAATCGTTTAGCCCCATGGCTTTTTTGTACCACTTTACGCCTTCGCCGATATTGGACATCCTCACCTCGTATAGGTAGCCTACGAGCGTGACGGCTCTAGCGTCGCCGCCATCGGCCTTTGGCTTGATAAATGCCAACGCTTCTTTGTATTTTCCGCTATCGTCTAGCGCTATAAATTTATCGTAATCCTCGTTAGAGAGCCCAAACGCCGCAGTGATCGCAAACGCGCATAATGTTATTACCGTCTTTTTCATCTTAGTTCCCCAGTACTAGCAGGTCTTTAAATTTATGCTTGACGCTCCTTATCGCGTCTCCGTCCTCGGTGTGGTTAGTGATATAGCCGTCTTTGCCGGTAGTAAAGTAAACAAAGCCGCAGGTGCTGTAGTTCACACCCGTTACGCTGCAACCCCAGAAGTTGCACGATCTTTCTACCGATAGTACTTCGCGCGGTTCGTACTGCATATAAAATTTGTTCGAAAGCATACCTATCTCGATATGCGACCAGCCGCCGGAGTACCTTTCCATATCTAGGATATGGCGGCCTTTTAGCTGAGTTAACTCTTTGTTTTCTAGAAATATATTAGAGGGGCCGACGCCGTACGTAGTGCATCCGCCTAGCAGGAAAGCGCATAAAAGCGGCAGGAAAATTTTTCGCATTTTTGATCTCTTTTGATTTTTGCGCTTGATTTTATCTAAAGGTACGGCGCAAGTCAATATTTTGGGTTTGCGGTTAAATTTACAGCCTTGCGGAGTTTTAAATTTGACGCCAAATTTGATCTATCTTGCGTCAAATTTGGCTTCATTTCGGAGCAAAAAGGCGGGCAAATTCGGCTAAAATTTAACTCTGCCGCCAAATTTACCGCACGGCAGGCAAATCGCCGCCGTTAGCTAAACAGCTTAGTCCGCCAGCTCCTCTTTGCCGCATTTTGCGATTAGCTCGTCAAATTCTGCCTTGTCAAACGCGCTTACGACGATATTTTTAGCGTCGATAAATTTGTATTTATCTCTCGGCAAATTTTGGATGAAACTTTCATATTTCAGCGTCGCTAGGATTTCGTATTTTTCCTCATCGTCGCCCTCTCCGCCAAATATCGCGACCGACCAGCGCGCGACTTTCTCATCGCCCAGCATTTGTAAATTTTTATACTCCACGCTAGGTTCATACGGCAGCACAGTAACGACGCCTTGCGACAGGACGTAATCTCCGCTGATCTCGCCGCTATCGTTCCTGCGATAAAACATCTGATTTGCAAAATACGCATCCAAATTTTGGATATCGGTTACAAATTTGCCAAATTCGTCCGCTGGATCCTTCGCGCCCATGATGCGAGCCATGATCTTTTTATCAAACGACACTTCGTTTCTTATGCCGTAAATAGTGCTGATTTGCGCCTCTTTTTGCAAATTTTGCTCTATCGCCTCTAGTCCCGCGCGTATGTCGTGCTCATAGTTAAAGCTTTCAATATTTTGCGCGCTAAATTTCTCGCCGTCCTCGCTCACGATTTCGCCATCCATTTTTAGGGCCAGGTTTTTTAGATACTCTAGCGCGATTTTCCAGTCCGTGCGGGTGCTTGGCGTGCCGATGCGGACGTTGTAGGCGCCGTCTTCGTATCCGATCTCAAAGCCGCGCCCGCTAAGCCCGTCCGTGCCGGCAACGAGGCAGTCAAACTCGTCAAGCTTCGCGCCATAAAAGCTATCTGCGTCAAACTCCTCGTCGTCTTCATCGGCGTTAAACTGTGATAAATTTGGCACCAACCGCAGCGCCTCCTCCACGCTCATCACGGGCGCAAGGCCGACTAGAAACTTCTTTTTATTTTTAACAAAAAAGGTGATACTCATTTTTGATCCTTTGGGGTTAAATTTGACTTTCGCGGCGTTTTGGCGGAGTCAAATTCGAGCGCAAAATTACCGCGTCAAATTTGCCGCCGTTTGTAGCAGGCAAGTAAATCCGGGCGCAAATTTAAGCATACGCGCCCAAATTTGGCTCACTCGTCTTTTTTCTCATCCTCTTTTTTGCCGATCTTTTCTTTAGCGGTTTTTATGAGATTTTCGGCGGCTTTGTAGAGCTTCTCGCCTAGTTCTTTTGATTTTGCTTTGAGGTTTTCGCCGATCTCGCTAGCACTTATCTCGGTTAGCTTCTCCTCGGTTCGTTTTTCAAAGTCGCTGATCTCTTTCTTTAGCGCTTCGATGCGTTCTTTGGCGTTAAAATTTTCTTTAAGCTTATCGCCGGCTTGACCGACTTCGCGCTTTAGCTCCTCAAATTTAGCTCCGGCAAGGCTAGCGAATTTATCGATATTTTCGTTAAATTTTAGCTCCTCTAGCTGAAGCTCGATCTGGCGCGAAACGTCGTTTTGCAGGCGCTTAAATTTGGCGAAGTAGCTATCTATGGACTCGTCTAGGATTTCGTTTATCACGGCAGCAGACGGCTCATCTGAGCGCGCCATATCGCGCAGCATCGCTACAAATCTCTCCTCGAGCCTTACAAATTCTCTAGCCTCGCCAAGCAGCGTCTGGCCGTCCGGGGCAAATTTGATCTCCTCGATAAACTTCTCCGTCCTCTTGCTAAGCGCCTCTTTTACGCCTCCGATCGCGCCGCTTATTAGCTCTTTGGCAAAGGCCTGATCGACCTCTGCTAGCTCGGTCGCCGCCTCGCAGACCGTTCTTGCGATCTCCAGGATGCGCTCTTTGCTGGCTTCACCCTCGTTTATCGCGCTAAGCACGACGTTTTTGGCAATTTGCTCCACCGTGTCTTTCACGTCGTCGCCCTTTTCGATCGCGGTTAGAAACGCCGCCTCGGTGGTTTCTTTTAGGATTCCCAGCATTTGTAGCTCACAGAGCATTTTTTCGTCTATCGCGGTTAAAATTTCATCTTTATCCGCCAGGTCGCTGCTTTTTATGAAATTTTCCATATTTTCAAGCAGCGCGCGAACGTCATTTTTGATCTCGTCTTTTTGCGCGTAAATTTGCCGCTCGATCTGCTCTTTTTCGTAGATCAGGCGGTGGATATACTGCTCTTTTGCCTCGCTGAGCGCGTCGCCCGCGCTTTGGATGAGGTTGGCGACGTTTTGGCGGTTTAGCAGATCCTCGCCCTTTAGCGCCTCGCAAATTTGCTCAAACTCTTCAGCTAGAGCCACGTTTTCGTCGCCGTTTTTTGCGCCTTTGACGCTTTTTCTAAACTCGCTTAGCGCAAATTCCCTGATCAAAACGGAAATTTGCGGGTCGTTTTTGTTCTCTTTTATGGTTTGGATGAAGACTAAATTTTGCATGGAAGTCCTTATAGTACGTATTTGCAAACGCGTCTTAGCGCGGAAAAAATTTCTAATCGCTCCTGGTTAGAATTAACCAAAACGCTTAGATTGTAGCTTTTGTATTTGCTCTCTTTGCTCGATTTTGACGGCGTTACCCTGTGTTGCCTCTCGCCTACGACGCCCTGCACGATAGCTTCGGCGTTATCACTATCAAGCACGATGATTTTGTATTCCCAAAAATTTGGATAGATGATTTCTGGTTCTTTATTTAGATCGCACGTAGTCGCCACTTTTGCCTCCGCTCTTGCTTTCTAGCGCAATATCTGTTATCTGCATGGTTTTATCTATCGCTTTTATCATATCGTAGATCGTTAGTAGCCCGACGCTAACGCCTGTTAGAGCCTCCATCTCGACGCCTGTTTTGCCGTCTATCTTGACGCTAACGGTTAGCTTGTAGGCGCAGATTTGGGTTAGCTCCTCGATGTCGCAGTTTATGCCGCTGATTAGCAGCGGATGGCACATCGGGATGAGTTCGCTCGTCTTTTTCGCGCCCATTATCGCACCTACGACAGCGGTTTGCAAAACTGGGCCTTTTTTGCCCGTGTTGTTTTTGATCGCGTCAAAGGCTTCGCGCGACATTTTTATGATGCCGCTTGCTACGGCTATACGCGTAGTTACGCCCTTGTCGCTTACGTCGACCATTTTTGGGCGGTTGTTTTCGTCTATGTGAGTTAGCATTTTCGTCCTTTCGCCTGAAACGCTAAATTTGCTTAAATTTGAGCTAGGCGTGGTAAATTTATGAGAAGGATTATAACTAAAAAAGCTTAATGAATGAGACAAAAACGCCCCGGCAGGGGGAGCCGAGGCGCCGTTACAAAAAGGAGGTTTTCTTGTCGGACGCGCAAATCATACCAAAAAGGTCTAAATTTTATCCCAATTTTTCGTAAATATATTATTCCCTGCTTTTCGCGTAGGCTAGAGCGCCTGATTTTAGGCGTTTTAGCCCCTCCAGTACGCGCGATCTTTGCGTGGCGATATTAAGGCGCAGGAAGCACTTCTCGGCACCCCTATACGCGTTGCCGTCGTTTAGCCAAAGCCCCGCTTTTTGGCGTAAAAATTTATGAAAATCGCTCGCGTCGTCGCAAATTTCGCGGCAATCAAGCCAGAGCAGATATGTGGCGTCCTGCTCTACAAGCCTGATCTGCGGTAGTTCGTTTTGCAAAAAATCGCTCACGATTTTACGGTTTTGCTCTACGTATTCGCGCATCTCGTCCAGCCATGCTTCGCCTTGCTCAAACGCCGCGATCGCCGCGATACAAGAAAACGCATTGCCCTCGCCGACCTCGTCGTCGTTGATGGCCTTTGCCATTTTGGCGCGCAGTTTTGGGTTCGGCACTACAGCGGTGGAGCTTTGCAGGCCCGCGATGTTAAAGGCTTTAGTCGGCGAAACGCAGGTGATCGAGATGTTTTTGCAAGTCTCGCTCGCGCGGATAAACGGCACGTAGTTTTTGCTAGGGCTCGTGATGTCGCAATGTATCTCGTCAGAGATCACCAAAACGCCGTGTTTAGCGCATAGTTCGCCGATTTTGGCTAGCTTTTCCTCGCTCCAAATTTTACCGACGGGATTGTGCGGGTTGCAAAGGATAAACATCGTCGTTAGCGGATCGGCGAGCTTTTCTTCTAGGTCGGTAAAATCTATATCGTAGCCGCGCCCGTCGTAGGCTAGCTCGTTTGCGAGCGCGACTCTGCCGTTGTTTTCGATGCTGCGGTAAAAGACGTGATAGACGGGGCTTTGGATCACGATTTTATCGCCCACGCTCGTAAATTTGCGCACGGCGGAGCTAATGATCGGGATCACGCCCGTGCAAAAAATCAGCCAGCTCGGGTCAAATTTGACGTCGTGGCGCCTGCTCCACCACGAACAGATGGCCTCGCTCCACTCCTGCGGCACGTACGAGTAGCCAAAAACCCCGTTGTCTAGGCGCTTTTGCAGCGCTTCTAAAATTTCGGGCGCGACCTTAAAATCCATATCCGCCACCCACATCGGCAGTTCGTCGCCGCTTGTTTTCCATTTCGACGAATACGTCCCGCCTCGCTCTACAGGCGCGTCAAAATCGTATTTCATTTGCTCTCCTTGTGTGATTTTTTCGGATATTTTAGCGAATTTGACGGATAAAATTTGAAATTTCGCAGCATTTTTGTGCAAAACCGATTTTTAATGCAATACTTTTTATAATTGCATTAAAAAATTAGCAAATTTAAGGATAAAAATGCTCACGATAACCTCACGTTTGCCAAGCGCAAATTTAAAAATTTCAAAGGCGCTGCCCCAGCTCATCCAGGGCTACATCTACCGCTATCTGCCAAGCGCCGAGCACGAAGGATATAGGCACGAGCCGAGCGGCAAAATTTTTAAACGAACGAACTTTGACTTTCGTTTAAATGGCTCAAAATTGCGGATCAGATTTACCTCGTATGAGCCGGAATTTGAAAAAACAATCGCGCTTGCCGTGCTAAAAGACGGGTTAAACTTGGGCGAGCTTTGTCTGTGCGATACGACGGTGGCGGTGAGTGAGCATAGAACTGCACAAAGCGAAGCGGTGCTGCAAGGCTGTGTGGCATGCGCGGTAGGCGGACTTTTGGGGCATAAAATTTACCTGCAGCCGCAAGACTCCAGGCATCTTGAGATGATGAAAATAAACGCCTTGCAAAGATTTGAAACGCTTACCGGGCGCAGATACGAGGGCGAATTTGAGCTAAATTTGCTCTGGCAAAATTTGCAAAATCCGTTTAATTTTTACTACGGCAACAACCGCTCGCCGGTTCAGGCTTGGCAAGCGAAATGGAAAATTTGCGCGCAGCCTGAGCTTATAAATTTGATCCTTGATGTGGGCATTGGAAGCGGATGCATGAACTGTGGAGCAGGGTTTGTGGAGATAGCAAAGGAAAAGCAAGTTAAGTAAAATATAAATTTAAAAGCCTATAAGGAGAACAAGTAATACTTGCTTTTCAAAGAGTATTTTATAAAAACATACTCAAAAAATCAAGTAAAATCTATGTAAATTATAATAACTTGATATCAAAGATTGCTTGCAGTATAATTATGCCAACTTAATTTAGGGGAATCTCTTGGGCGATATAGTTAAAATTTTCGCCGACATAGGCGAAATATATCAAAAAGACGAAAAGCGTCTCAAAAACGAAGCCTACAAATACGACACGATCAAAGCGTATCTCTGCGACATAGAAACCAAGCAAATAGAACCGAATTTAAACATAAATAAAGACGATCTGATAATATGTAGGTTTGGCGTAGGCGCAAATTCCGGTAATCTTTTTCCAAATTCTCAATTTTTATCCAAAGAAGTAAATAAAGACGAAGCTAAATTTATAAAAGGCGTTTCGAGATCGGTTTCAAATTTGCTCTCATTTTTTGAGCCGAGCAATATAGAAAATGACGCTATTTTGTCTATATTATCAAGCATAAATGAAGAATATTTTGCCGATATTATAGATGAGATCAAAGGTCTTGATGAGCTAAAAAAGGAAAAAGGCAAAAAAGTCGCTACTTTTTTCTCGCTCTCATACAAGGGCAAGCCCGTTTCTGCCTATTTTAAACAAATTTTTGAAAATCGTATCAGCGTAAAAGAGCAAAAATCGTCCTATGGATACGATATTTTGACAAATGAAAAAGGTATCGGTGGTGATGCAAATTTGGCATTTTGCTCGGTAAATGAGATGCCTGCTAATATGCAATTTATCAAGTCAAAACTACTGCCGCTAAGCACCATTAGTGCAAAAAAAGTAGAAAACGGCTTTAAAGCGATAAAAGATAAGCTATCGCATAATTTCTACGGTATGAAGATGGCGATTTTGCCGACGATTTTAGATAGTTCGGTAAATTTAGAAGAGATCGTAAAAATACTTGAAGAAACTTCAAAGAGCGATATGAAAAGTATTGAAATCGCCGAAGAAGTTATAAAATTTAGCATAAATGATTATCTTGAGATCGCTGCTAAAAAACAGGAAAATTTACCGGTTTTAAATACGATTTTATTTTATACGCAAAGCAACGCAGCTATCGATTTAAAGCTTGCGATAGATGACGTTTTGCCCTCTTTTATCTCTAAAATTTCAAATTTGATGAGTGATTTTAATATAAAAGCTTTCTATGAAAAAAACAGCGGAACCGATGAGACGATATATCTTCAAAATTTGTTTGAAGATAGGCTAAGCGTGATGAATTTTTTGCTGTCGCGAAATAAATTTGATTTAGAAATTATGATAGAAAGATATAGCGATCTGATTTGTTATGGTAGCGTCAATAAGGACTATGCGGATAAATTAGGGTGGAGTAAATATTTTAACGATTTTTACAGGCAAAGAACGATTGATGTTATTAAAAAATATCAGAATTTTTTTAACGAGATCAATGTGTTAAATAAAAAACTAGTGTTTCAAAAGGAGTGCGATTTGGAAAATTTAACCGATAAAAAAGAACTGATTAAAGAGCTAATCAAAAATAGCGAATTTTTAAATCAAGATGACGCGCTTGCAAGCGCTTATTTACTCGGTATGCTAAGCGCAGCTCTGATAAACTGGCAGCTCGGCGTTAACGGCGGCGTATCGTTTAGCAACTGGCTCAATGACTGCGGCTCGATAAGTAGGGAAAATTTGGAGCGAATTTGGACTAAGTGCGATGAGATGATTAGAAAGCTTAAGGCAGCTTCTGGCAAATCAAATTCTAACGTTGAAAATATAAAAGAGTGTTTGATTGAAATTTTACCGCAAGTTTTTTTTAGAGAAGGCAAGATAGTAAAAAGCTCTCATACTACGCTTGCTTTTGCTATGGGCGGGAGTGATTATCGCAAATTTCTAAAAGATAAAACGAAATAAAAGGAGAATAAAATGCAGAAAAAAGAGATACTTTTTTTGTGGGATGGAGAGAATTGGAACCCAAACGGCGATATGCTAAAGGATAACGCTCCTAGGTATGATGATGAAACCGGCATAGCCGAAGTAACGGACGTGCGCATAAAAAGAACTATCAGAGACGAGATTATGAAAAAAGACGAGGCGTCGATTTTTATAAAGGAGTATAGGATAGAAGATGCCGTACTAGACGCTAAAACAGCGATTAGACAAAGCATAAACATAAAGCAAAGTAAAAGCGAACTGCAAAAAGAAATTTTGTCTAAATTTATCGATATTCGCGCATTTGGCGGCGTCTTGCCGATTTCGGATAAAGACGAGATGAAGCAGGATAAAGAGATAAAAACCGCGGGCGTTCAGTTTACCGGTCCGGTGCAGTTTAGATTAAGCAAATCCCTAAACAAGGTTGAGATAGAGTACGTAAGAGGAACCGGCGCTTTTGCTAGCGATTACGATCCAAACGATCCTAAAAAACAAAAAGATCAAGCGACTTTTAGAGAGGAAAAATTTTTAAGATACGCTATTTTTGCTACTTACGGCATTATCGATAATTATAATGCGGCAAAAACGGGCTTTAACGAAGCCGATGAGGCTAAAATTTTAAAAGCTTTGTGGCACGGTACTAAAAACTTAACGACTCGCTCTAAAATCGGCCAGACTCCAAGGTTTATGCTAATCATAACGTATAAAGACGATACGTTTGCGGGCGATCTAAACAATAGCATAAGCCTAAAAAGCGAAAAAGAAGATAGGGCGATAAGAAGTATCAACGAATACGCTATCGACTTTACAAATTTAAAGAATAAACTCGCAAGATATGCTACAAATATAGAAAAAATAGAGTATATGAGCGATTATGATTTTGAAGCAAAAAACAAAGAAAATTTTGATAGTAGCTGGAAAAAGATAGAGGCGTAAAATGAGCATTATTGCCTTTAGATTGTTCGGCGATTACGCTCATTTTTCGCATCCGGCGACGATTTATTCTAGCCTAACCTATCCGGTGCCGCCAAAGACCGCTATAATGGGCTTTTTAGGCGCCGTTATAGGCGAGGAGGAGTATTTTAAGCTATCCAGTATCAAATACAGCGTAAAAATAGATAGGCAAATTTTAAAAAAGAGTTTTGTTTTTAACGGCATAAAATTTGCCCTCTCAAGCAATATGCACATAGAGGAAGGCTATCAAAACGCAAAGGAGAGAAAGCAATTTTACAGAGAGCTCATCTGCTCGCCGTCTTATGTCGTATTTTTAAATTTAGAAAATTTAGAGCAAAGCTACCGGGATAAAATAATTTCAAATTTAAAAGAACACAAAACCGCCTTTACGCCGTATCTTGGGATAAACTTTTGTATAGCCGATTTTAGCTGGATAGATATAAAAATATGCGAAAAAATATCGCAAGATGAAAGCTTTATAGATACATTTACGCTTATGGAAGATTTTGTTTTTGATGGTATTAATGAAAATGCGAAATTAACTACGGCTAAAATGCCTTGCGACTGCGAAAATGGACGAATTTTTAAAGATTTTAAAGACTTTGTAATGGAAATAAACGGCAAAGAAGCTATAAAATCTAAAAATCACGGAAATATATACCAGATAAACGATGAAAGAGTCTATTTTATTTGACGAGTTTTGGTCTCATCCAAATAAACTTTTGGAAAATCATATAAAAAATATGATCTCTGCTGGCGATGAAGAGTTGGATAAACAGGTCAAACTCTATCACGATATCGCAAAACTAAAAAATAATTTTCAAATTTACATCAGAGATACCTCAAACGATAAGCTGGATAAAAACCACTCATTTCTGTCGGCATATTTTTTCTTGCTAAACTCAAAATTTGATGAAATACCGACTCTATTTGGCTTTCTTGCCATCGTTTCGCACCACGGTGACGCGATAAATTTAATGACGCTAGCTCGAGAGGCTAATAAATTTTTTAAAAATTCAAAAGAGCTAGAATATTGGGAAGAAGTAGCTAATGCCGCAAAAAATACCCAGGTTTATTCGGGATTGTCTACAAAAAAAGATGAGTTTTTGGGTAGAGCCGAAAAACTTCGCCAATACTTAATTTTATTGCAGTATAAACACAAATTTACTTATGAGGATTTCATAAATTTCAAAAGCCTATACTCAAATTTGGTTTATAGCGATAAATTTGAGGCTATCTTTAGCATGCCAGAACGGGAAACCAAAGATATACCGATAGATGTTTTAGAGTGCGATATCAAAACATTACCGCCAAATAAAAAGCGAGATGAGTTTAGAAAATTTGTTTTAAACAACTTTGACGAAAATCACAAACTTTTTACTTTGACTGCGCCTACTGGCTACGGCAAGACCTTGACTGCTCTAAATTTTGCCTTGAAATTTAATAAATCTCGCATAATTTATGCGCTTCCTTTCACTTCGATAATCGATCAAACCTACGATGTTATCGCGAAAATTTATAAAAATAGCGATATTTCGGTTGGCAAAGCTCACCACAAAACGACGATAGACGAAGAAAATCTAACCGAGGAGGATAGGTATTCTAAGATCAAATTTTTGATGGAATCTTTTAGTGGAGAGATAAACATAACTACGCTTTATCAGCTGATATTCGCGCTATTTGGCAATAAAAACAAAGACAACGTCAAAGATTTTAAGATAAAAGTCAATATGTCTTTTTGATAATACAATGCTGTGAG
>NZ_CALHVM010000028.1 GCF_938039205.1 uncultured Campylobacter sp. | reverse complement strand
TTATAAAGGCTTTTGGAAGCGAGTCGAGAGGATACGGGATATCTTGCGATAGCGGTAGGGAGAAGTATTTGGAAGTATGTAATCAAAAGATGATAGTTGAGTTTTTTAGAAAGGATAGAAAATAAGAAAGTTTGATATAGCTATACGTTAAACGCATGCACAAATTTGACTAGCCAAGCGGTCTGTCAAATTTGCAAATTATACTATCTCTAAAACCGCCGTGATGTCGGCCATGCCTTGCGTGTACATAGCTGATGTGACGAGTGCGTCCGCGCCTGTGACGGCGAATTCTCGGACGTTTTTTAGATTTATCCCGCCGCTTACAACTAGGGCCGCGTTTGGAGTGATTTTATCTCGTAGATCTACCGCCTGCTTTACCGCCCCCGGCGTAAATTTATCGCACTGCACGACGTCGGCGCCCGCCTTTAAAAGCGTTTCGCAGTCGTCTAAATTTTCGCATTCGACGGCGATTTTACGCTCGGGAGATTTTGCTTTAAAGGTTGAAATTTGAGCCAAAAACTTCTCATACGAGTCGTAAGCCTTGATGTGATTTTTAAAAAACAGCACGCTGTCGCTCAAATTTAGCCTATGTATGCCGCAGCCGCCCTCAAGCACGGCTTTTAGGCAAAATTTCTTGGCAAACGGAAAGCTTTTGCGCGTGGCTAGGATTTCGCATTTTGGATTTACGCTTTTGGCGGCCTCGTTCATCGCTCTTGCGTAGGTGGCGACCTTGCAGGCGTACTCTAGGCAAATTTGCGCTAGTTTCCAGGCTTTGTGCACATTATCGTAGCTACCACTGATTTTTATAATCGGCTCTTTTGCGGCCGCGACGGCTGAGTTTGGGACGCAAATTTGCGTCTCGCAGTCTAGCAAACGCGCGATGCGAGCGGCGACGTCTACGCAGCTAACCGTCACGTCCTCGCGCGGCAGTATGGTTAAGACGGCGTTTTTGCGGATGCCTTGAAGCGAGGTCGTAAGATCAAAGTAGGGCAGATCCTCGCCGATGTAGGCTAAAATTTCGGCGTCATTTATCTTGATCATCGCTTGCTAGCCTTTTTGCCTCGGCGTTTTTCTTATTTGCGTTTACGATCATGTTTCTAAAGATGCCGTTTTCGTAGAGGCCCGCGTGATAGAGCGAAAAACCTATAAACGCGACGCCTGAGGCTACGTGCCACTTTTTAAAGCTGCCTTTGTTTCTGCCTTTAAGCCCGAACGCCGTTAGGCAAACTGTGGCTAGAGTGACGCTCATGCCGATTTTTGCGACTTTTCTGTGTGTTTGTAAATTTAAAAGTTGTCCGTTTATGTTCATTTTTTTCTCCAGCAAGTTGTGTTTGCGATGCCTATGCTCTCAGGGTCAAATTCCGGATTTAGCCCCGCTTTTCTTTGCGATTCGTAGTCTTTTAGAGCTTTTATCATGACTTTTGATAGCATAAAGATCGCAGCGATATTTATCGTAGCCATCGCCGCCATCGTGATATCAGCGATGTTCCAAGCGATAGTGAGATTCATCTGCGCTCCGACGAATATCATCGCGACCGCCGTTAGTTTAAAGGCTATGGCGATTTTGTGGTTTTTGGTGAGGTATTTGATATTTGCCTGCGCGTAGTAGTAGTTGCCAATCAGCGACGTGATCGCAAAAAGCACCACCGCAAGCGTCGTAAAGTGAAGGCCGATCTCGCCGTAGTACTCGCGCATCGCGGCCTGCACCAATGGAAGTGCGGTGAGCAGTTCGCCGCCGGCACCCGTTTGCTTTGTGATATAGGCTTGTGAGAAAAGCACTATCATGCCAGAAGCCACGCAGATCGTCATATCTATAAAAACCGCCATCGCCTGCACGAGTCCTTGCTTTACCGGATGGCTAGTGTGGGCCGCGGCTGCTGCGTTTGGCGCAGAACCCATGCCAGCTTCGTTTGAAAACAGGCCACGCTTGATACCGTAGACGATCACGCTACCGGCAAATCCGCCAAATATCGCCTTAAAATCAAAGGCGCTTTTCATGATCATATCAAAGACGGCGGGGAGTTTGTCAAAATTTAAGCAAATCGCGATAAAGGCTAGCAGGATATAGGCAAGTGCCATGAAAGGCACGATATATGAGCTAACCTTGCCGATGACGTGGCTCTTGCTAAAAAACATCACCGCCGCAAATGCCGTTAGAATAATACCGATACCAACCGGCAAGCCGCTATCGCTAAAGCTCGTAGCGCCAACGCTTTGGTCGTAGTAAATTTGGAAGGCAGAGGTCATAGTGTAGCTTTGTAGGCCGTTAAATCCGTATGCGTACGTGATGATGAGGATAACGGCAAAAAGGCTCGCCATCCACTTGATGCCTAGGCCGTTTTTGATGTAATATGCTGGGCCGCCTTTAAAGCCAAATGCGTCTTTGGTCTTGTAAATTTGAGCTAGCGTACTCTCGGCAAATGCCGAAGCCGCACCCAAAAAAGCCATCAAACACATCCAAAATAGCGCGCCCGGTCCGCCGGCTACGATAGCCGCGGAGATGCCGGCGATATTTCCGATGCCCACGCGCGAGGCGGTGGAGATCATAAGCGCTTGAAACGGCGTGAGGTGGTGTTTGTTGTATTTATCTTTTTTCTCGACTAAAACCTTGCATGCCTCAAAAAACATCCTAAACTGCACGAATCTAGTAATATAGCTAAAATAAATACCGGTAAGAACAAGCACTATAACCAAAAAATAGCCGTATAAAAAGTCGTTGGCTAGCGACATCTCGTCATTCATAAATTTTAAAATTTTATCTATCAACCGTCATTCCTTCAAATTTACTTCGCGCCTATCTTGACGCCTTTCATCGAATTTGCCAGCAGTCCGATCGTCGTACCGTTGTGCAAAATGGCCGTGGCGATAGGGTTAAAGAGTCCAAACGTAGCACCCGCTAGGATGAGCGAGTTTATGCCGACGGTGGCGTTAAAATTCGTATTTATCAGCCTCATAGTTTTATTTGCGACGTCTTTTGCGACGGCGACCGAGCCGATGTCGTCTTTTAGTAGACTGATGTCGGCGGTGGCTTTTGCTATATCAGCACCCTTTTGCATACTGATGCCTACGTGCGCTTTGGTGAGGCTTGGCGCGTCGTTGATGCCGTCTCCGACGAAGGCTACTTTTTTACCCTCGGCTTTTAGCTGCTCGATGATGCCTGCTTTATCGGTAGGTAGGCAGTTTGCATAGACTCTATCGATACCTAGTTCGCTTGCTACCTGATCGGCTTTAGACTGCACGTCGCCCGTTAGCATTATCAGCTCTTTTACGCCTAGTTTTCGTAGCTTTGCTAGCGTCTGCGCGGCATTTTCTCGCATGGTATCGCGCATGGCGATGACGCCCAAGAGCTCTTTGTCGTAGCCTACGTAAAGTAGCGTGAGTCCGCTGTCTACTTCGCTTTTTATGATTTCTTCGTGTTTGCTAAATGAAATTTGCTCGTCGTCCTCTAAAAAGTGCCTTGAGCCGATCACGACCTCTTTGCCGCCTACGTATGTTTTCACGCCGTGAGCGACGATAAACTCGACCTCATCGTGATGGATGTGATGAAAGCCTATCTCGCGCGCGGCCTTTACGATGGCCTCGGCTACTGGGTGGAAGTAGTGCTCCTCAGCGCTTGCGGTCAAATTTAAGAGCTGCGCTTCGGTAAATTCCTTTTTAAATGAGTGAACCTTGACGACGCTTAGGCTGCCGTGCGTTAGCGTGCCGGTTTTATCAAAGACGAAAGTATCGGCGCTCGCTAGCGCCTCGATAGCTTTGGCGCCCTTTATCAGTACGCCGTTGCGGCCGGCTTTTGAGATGCTTGATTTAAATGCGACGGGCGTGGCTAGCTTTAGCGCGCAGGAGTAGTCCGCCTGCAAGACGCTAGCCACGCGAGTCATATCTCGGCTAAGTAGATACGAAACGCCGGCTAGACTTAGCGTCACGGGCACTAGCTTGTCGGCTAGCTTCGTAGCTTTTAGTCCGACGGCGGATTTTTCGTTTAGTGAGCTTTGGATGTAGGATTTTATCCTAGCAGTCGCGCTCTCGGCTGCTATGCTCTCGGCCCAGATTTTTATGCGCCCGTCCTCGACGACGGTTCCGCTCATCACGCGGTCGCCGCGCTCTTTTTTGACGGGTTCGGCTTCACCCGTCATCGAGACTTGATTTACGCTTGCGGTGCCCTCTACGATGTAGCCGTCGATGCCGATGCTCTCGCCCGCGCCGACGACTACGATGTCACCTATTTTGACGTCTACGGTCGCGATTTTTTTGAGGGATTTTTTGCCGTGATCATTTATCTCGATCCAGACCTCTTCTATGTTCGGGCGAGCTAGCTCTTTGATGAGGTCGTCGCTGCGGTGTACGGCGCTTTCTTCCATGTATTCGCCGATAGTTAGCATGAGATTTGTGCTATTTGCCGCCAAAAAGTCGCGTCTAGCCAGGCTCACACCTACTGCTGTAGCTTCGAGTACCTTTGAGGTTATGCCCTCGTTTACGGCTTCGCTTGCGCCTTCTTTTAGTAGTGGCGCGGCCGCTATCAGGCTAGCCATAGCCTTTACGCCGTTGTTGTTTATAAGAGGCGTGATGGCTAGAGCCGTTGCCGCCTTATAAATTTCAGCCTTGCTCGGGCTGTTTTTATGCTTGTTTAAATTTGCGATCGGCAAATTTTCGATGAACTCTTTGATTTCGTTTAAATTTGACTCAAAGCCGACGACTATGCTCTTTGCTTTTTTGTTTACCCTGACGCTTTTTGCATACCTAAACTCCGAAATTTGAGCCTCCAAGCGACTCTCGTCGCAGTCCTCGCCGATGCGTTCGCAAACGAAGCGCACGCGGTTTTTAGTCAGGTGCGCGATGCGAACATTATTTTTGGGAGTCAATTTCGGCCTTTACATCTTCAAATCGCTCTTTTAGTTCTTCAAATCCTGCTTGAAGCAAATTTGATCCCTTCGCGATAGCTGAAAATAGCGCTTTTTGCGCGTTTTCGTTTGTTAGCACGTATGCCACGACGCCGCCTATGAGTGCACCTTTTATAAAGCCTGCTGCATTAAAATTTGCAGGGATGAAGTCCTTTAGCGCGTCGTTTATACCGCGATCAAAAGCGCTTGGCGCGCCAGTAGTCTTTACCGTCGTAGTCGTAGTCGTCGTGCTACCGTCGTCGTTTAGCTGATTTACTGTTTGAGTTTGATTGATGTATGGGTTTTTCATTTACTTTCCTCTAAATTTTTGATTAAATTCTCCGTCGCGACCACGCCTGCGATACCTACGGCTACGGTGACGGCCGCAGCAAAATAGCGTGCAGAGACTAGTTTGTTTGACGCGCTAATGGCGCATGCCGTGACGATACCGCCTTGGATCGCGGTTTTGGTCGTTTTTGCGACTACTTCGGCCTTGCTTGCGCTACCTTTTTTATAGTTTAGTATACCTACGCCGCCGGCTGCTATCGCGCCGATTAGCGCGCCGCTTATCATATGGTCCAGTGGGAGTCTGGTTGTTGATGTTAGATTCATATTTTACCTTTATTATTTTTCTAAATTTGGCTCAAGCGCGTTTGCGATATCTTCGGCTAGGCTTTCGGTTTGCTCGGCTGCTTTTGCCGGAGCTTTTTTAGCTCTTGGAGCGCTTTTTTTCTTAGATTTTGTTTTTTTGGCTTCTTTTTCAGCGGCTACTTCGGCGCTAGTGCGTCTTGTGCGTTTTTTTGTTTCGGTTGCCTCTTCACTTGTTTTAGCAAATTTTTTCTCGGCGTACTCTTTTGCTTCGCCTATTTTTTTCTCGGCAAATTCCTTTGCGTTTTCGGCAAATTCTTTGCCTTTATCTAGTCCGCTTTCAAGGGTTGATTTGATTTTGTCTTTGTTGTTAAAAGCCGCGACGGCTAAACCTCCTAAGATTGCTCCTGCGATAAACGGTAATGCCATTTTTTATCCTTTGTGTTAAATTTTATTCTTTATCTTTGTTTTTGTCTAAATTTTTACTGAGCATCATGCTGGCTAGTCCGCCAAGCGCCAAACCGCCGAAAAATGAAAAATTCGGATTGTTTAAAAGCGCGATCGCGTCCTCTTTGCTGCCTTGCCCAGAGCCTATGCGCTCTAGTGTCTGACTGATTTGCTTAAAGCTCTGCGAATCAAAAGCGTTTAGGATATTGTCGCTCGGATTTTGAGCCGTTTGCGCCTGCTCCTCTTGGCTTGTGTTATCCGCACCTTGAAACTGCGTAGCTAAAATTTGAGCCAGTTTTGCTTTTAGAGCTGGGATGTATTCGTTATTTGACGTAGCCCAGAGCCTAAAGCAAATATCTTTAAAATTTTCATCGCTCAGGCTATCGGTAAAATTTTCATAAAACGCATTTAGCTCAAACTCGTAGTTTAGCGCTTTTATAAAACAAGCGTCAAGGTCCTCGCACGCTAAAGCACAAAAAACTTGCGGGTCGGCGGGGTCTGCGTAGGGCTTTAAAAGCTCTAGTCCGCTTTGCCTAACCGCTAAAATTTGATCAAAAATTTCATCTTTTTTGCAGACGTTTTCGTAAAATTTTACTCCCTGCGACTCTAGTAAAAATACCGCATTTGCGGCTTGCTTTAGCTCCTCGTTCATCTTGCGCCGCCGGTAGCTTTTTGAGCTAGGTTGTTGATGAGGGCTGAAATTTCGTGTAAATTTTCGCCTTTTAGCAGATCGTCCCACATCTTTTTCGGGAAAACTTCGTGGTCGTATTCGATCGTTGCAGAGCCGATTAGCTTGTTAAATTTGACGTTTTTTATGCCGTCTATTTGCTTGATCGCTTGATCTATTTTTTCTAATGGCAAGCTGTCCGCTTCTTTTTTGATATCGCTGCTGACGCGGACTCTTAGGCGGCCTGCGACGTGGTGGATCGGCGTGAAATACGAAGCTATGCGTAAGACTAACTCCGATGGTATATGTGGTGCTGCGCTCATGTTTCTCCTTTGTTTTTTGGCGTATTATCTATTTGCTACGCTTAAATTTAACTGAAACTTTTTTGCATATCGTTATCAAATCATTTTTGATAAAGAGGCGCAAAATAGGCTATTTATTTTGGCACTTTGGACAAATTCCGTATAAAATCATAGCGTGCCCCTCGAGTTTGAAACCTAAATTTAAACAAATTTGCTCTTGTTTTTCCTCTATATCTTTATCAAAAAAACTCTCCGCTGCGCCGCATTTTATGCAGATTAGATGGTCATGATGCGACTTTAAATTTAGCTCGAATCTATTTATCCCGCTCTCTTCAAAGCTAAGAACGAGTCCGAAATCCTGCAAAAAATTTAAAAACTGATAGATCGCCGTGAGGCTCACGTTTCGTCTAAATTCGCTTTTGATCTTATTTTGTATTTCGCTCGCACTAAGGTGCTCGTCGCTGGAAAATAAAATTTTTAAAATTTGCTCTTTTGCGGCGGAATTTTTATATCCGTAATCCCGTAAAAGCTCTAAAAATTTCATATAAAATTTATCAAAAGTGTGCATTTTGCCGCCGTTTCAGCCAATTAAAATTAATTTTTATTATAGTAAAAAAAAGCTGATAATGCGATAAATTTAAGACCAATTCTCAAAAAATGGAGATTTTGACTAAGCGGTTATAAAGGTTATTTTGGCATAATTCCGCAAAAATTTTAAAAGGGAAGCCATGACGTACGACGAGCTAGAGCTTGAAGCGGTTTTGCTGGAGGTTTTAGAAAACCGAGGTAACTTTGAATCGCTTGACGATGAAGAGCTTTTCGAGCTTATCGAAGAGGTCGCAAAATATACCGACGGAGACTATGAGGAGGCGTTTGAGTATATGACGCAGTTTTCGCCGATCAACAAAAAGAGATTTGTCTCTCTTTATACGGTTTAGCTGCTAGGCCAAACCGTTTTTCCTCTTAATTATTTAAAATATTTATTCAATACTTCTTTTAGTGTTTTTGTATATCTTGAGTCTTTCGGAGAGTTGTTGTAGATATCTTCCATATCGTACATTCTATCGTAATAATCATACGTAGCCTGCTTGTCGACGACTACCAAAGAGGTATTTATGCTAACGCCTGCAAAAAGGCCTCTACTTTTACCTCTAAGCGTAGCCCAAGCCGTAATTTCAGGCAGGTCGCTCATTATGCCAGCTTTTTCGCCGGCCGCTAACACTACGGCATCGGCGCTAAGATCTATTTGGCCTTTACCGTTTATTAGCCCAGCATACGACCTTCTTGATTTAAAAAGTACAACAAGGTCGGTTGATTTATAGCCGCCCTGCAGACCTATGCCGCCGCCTTTAAAATTTATAAATATAGGACTACTCCATTCATTTTCGTCGTTTCTGCCGACGAATATACCGTCTCCAGTATGAGTCGTCACGACTAGCCCGCCGCTAACTACTTCAGGGATGACCATGATGCCTCTTATTTCGCTAGTATCTTTTAAATTTAGCAGTTTTCTAGAGCCCAAATCGTTTAAGATATCAAATGAAGTTCGTACTTTTTGATTTTGCGTAAAATCCGCATAAGCAAGCTGACCGAGCAAAAGCGTGTAAGCGGCAAGCTTTAAAAATATTTTCATTTTTGTTTCCTTTTTCGTAAAATTCACCCGCTATTATAGTATTTTTTTATTAAATTTAAAAATTATTCGTTAAATTTACGTAAAGGATGTAAATGAAAAAAATTATTTTAGCCGTTTTGATTTGTTTAAATTTGAGCGCAAAAGAGCAGGCTGGTGTGCCGAGCGAAACTCAGACTATCGTAAATGGCGACGTGGAGATAGTGCAGGTGGAGGCTAAATTTGCCGGAAATTTAAGCATAGATGGCAAGAAAAAGCGCTGGCTTAACGTGCCAGGGGATGAAAATCTAAAATTTGCCATCGTTTCCGCGGGATACCGCCAAAAAGGTGAGATCAAGCTAATAAACGGGCTTAAAGACGGCGATGAGACGATGGTTTTTAAGATCGTAGAGGGCGAATACAAAAAAGAAAAAATAACAGTCGAAGGCAGTAAAGTAACGCCGCCAAAAGAGGTACTAAAGCGTATCGAGGAGGAGCGCGAGGAGGCGAATAAAATCTATGCCACGGCTAATGCCGGGTTAAAATTTGACTCCAAATTTATCCTGCCTATGAGCTCGGCGGTCACGAGTCCGTTTGGCACCGCGCGCGTATTTAACGGCACTTTAAAGAGCTACCACGGCGGCACGGACTTTAGGGCCGCGGTCGGCTCATCGGTGATTGCGGCAAACGACGGCGTAGTTGCCATCGCAAAAGATCGCTACTATGCTGGCGGGTCTGTGGTTATAGACCACGGCGAGGGCATTTACACGCAGTACTATCATCTAAGCGCGCTAAACGTAAAAGTCGGACAAAGAGTCAAAAAAGGCGATATCATCGCGCTTAGCGGCGCTAGTGGGCGAGTGAGCGGGCCACACCTACACTTTGGCGTGATCGCGGGCGGCGTGCAGGTAAATCCGCTAAATTTCGTAAAAAAAATCAACGAAATTTTAAATTAACATTTTTTTCACGACTTTTCTTTAAACTTCGCTCATCTTTTTAAAGGAGAGAAAATGAAAAAAGTAGTTTTGATTAGTATGTTGGTTGCGGGCGGGCTTTTTGCCGCTTCGCTTGAAAATAGCACGAACGACGAGCTTTATAAAATGGTCGCAAATGCCGATGCTAAGACGCTTAGCGAGGTAGCGTTTGAGATAGACAAACGCGCTGGCAAGCTAAAATTTGAGGCCAAAGAGGCCAAACGCGGGCTAAAGGCCGAAATCAGAAAGAAGTTTGAGGGTATGAGTATCGCCGATAGAGAGGCGTTTATGCGCGAGTTTAGAAGCGGCTATAACGCCCAAGTGGGCGCGCTAAGCGTGGCGGAGGCGAAAAGGCTTGATATCGAGCTAAAAGACGGCGATGACGACGATGATTTTCACAAGAAATTTAAGCACGATTTTAAGGGCGGTTTTAAGCACGGCGGTAAAGGCATGATGGCGCAGGACTGTGCAAATGCCGGAGATTGCAATCAAGCTGGCGGCTACAAGGGCCCAAAATAGCCGATGAAATAATAAAATTCGAGCTTCCTTTTTGGAGGCTCGAACTTATAAATTTATGAAATTTTACCTTCAAATTTAGATGAAATTTGATAAATTTACGCAGGATCTGTTTGCGGCTAAATTTGAGCGCATGTGGGTAAATTTAACGCAAATTTGAGATGTTTGGCGAAAAATTTAGCGTAAAGCCGCGCCGACAGATATAATAAGATCAAGCGGATAAAACGCCGTAAAACGACAAAAGCAAACGAAAACGGAGCGAAAATGAGTAAAATTTTGATCGTCGAGGACGAAAATATGCTGCTTGAGATGATGTGCGCGTATCTGGAGGCGCAAGGCTACGAGACTGCGGGCGCGAAAAGCTACGACGATGCGTTAAATTTGGCTTATGAAAGCAACTTTGATCTTTGGATATTTGACGTCAAGATCATCGGTGGCAGCGGCTTTGCGCTACTTCGGGAGCTGCGAAACGCGGGCAAAAACACGCCTTGTATATTTACTACCTCGCTAAATACGCTCGATGACGTGCAAAGCGGCTTTACTAGCGGCTGCGATGACTACATAAAAAAACCTTTTGAGCTAAAAGAGCTACATCTGCGCGTGCAAAATCTGCTAAAACGCACCTTTGTGCACAATAAAAACGAGCTGGTAAATGTCGGCGAAAATTTGGGCTTTGATATGAATCAGGGCTTGCTATTTCGTGACGGCAAGGCTGTCTCGATGCCTAAAAAGCAGTCCAGGCTACTTGCGCTTTTGCTAAAAAATCAGGATAGATTTTTAAGTAGAGACGAGATTTATTCTCAAATTTGGGACTACGACGAGAGTCCTAGCGAGCTTAGTTTGCGCGTTTATATCGCAGAGCTACGTAAAATTTTAGGCAAAGAACGAATCGTCAGCGCCTCAAAGCTAGGCTATAAATATGTTTAAGCTTTTCGCGGTCGCTAGGAGACAAAGAGTAAGGTATCGGTCTAAATTTTCATCCGAATTTGCGCAGAGCTTTTACCGCTTTAGGCTTCAAATTTTACATCCGCAAAATACCCGTAAGTTTAATCCAAAAGGCGGCAAATGTCCCTTCTAAAATCCATTAAAAAAGCCTTTCTAGCGCTTTCGGACCGTCAAATTTTACCTATATTTTTGCTTTATTTTATCACGAGCGCCGCATTTTTGGTCTTTTTCGCGCAGATGTTTTACGAGCGCGAGAAGCATTTTATACTCGATCGCGACGTGTTTATCGTGCGAGATTTGCAGCATCACCTGCAAAATAAACTGCAAAAAAACGGCGAGATAGACGACGATGATTTCGACGACGTCGAGGCTTTTGCCGTAAATTTAAAAACGGGTGAGGAGATTGAGGATGATTTTGAGCCGCGCGAGGGCATGCCGCAAAGGTATAAGGACGGAACGAACTCTGTCGTGCAGTTTTATCTCAAAAATCGGCTCGGCGAGGAGGAGTACTACGTCGCCGTCAAGGTCGCAGATCCGGAGTTTACGATTCTCACGCTAAAACTCAAGATAATATTTTTCTCGTTTATGATACTGCTTGCTATTTTAATCATAGCTTATTTTATCATCCGTCTTTCGCTGCGTCCGCTTTACCGCCGCATCGACTTTTTAAACGGCTTTATCAGGGATACGACGCACGAGATAAATACGCCTCTTAGCGTCATTTTGATGAGTATAGAGATGTTTGAAACCGATCCGAAAAAATACCTAAATAACATAAAAACCGCCTCCAAAACTATCTCGACGCTATACGAGGACCTCACCCTAGTAAAGCTTAGCGGCAAAGAGGACGGCGCGGCGACGAGTTTTAGCCTGAGCGAGCTGGTGCGCGAGAGGATCGGGTATTTTGGACTAAATTTGGAGCAAAAAAATATAAAACTAAGCACGCAAATCGCCGAAGTGCAGCTACGCTCATCCTATAAAAAAACGCGAAAAATCATCGACAATCTACTAAGTAACGCCATAAAATACTGCGATGAAAACGGCTCGGTAAGCGTAAATTTAACCCCTGGTGCGCTCGCGATCTCAAACAGCGGTGCAGGTATCGCGAAGGAAAATTTGCCGCGGATTTTTGATCTTTATACGCGGTTTGACGAGCGAAACGGCGGCTTTGGCATCGGGCTTCATATCGTTAAAACTTTTTGCAAAGAGCTCGGATTTAAAATCTCGTGTAAAAGCGGCGGCGGGCTGACGGAGTTTCGCGTGGAGTTTGGCGGGAGTGCGACGAAAATTTAAGAGGGCGGCACAAGGTCGGTTTTTGAACCGTAAATTTAAACCTGCTTTTATGGCGTCGAATTTAAGCAGGTTTGATTTGCGGTTTTGCGAGATGAAATTTGGTTTTCGTATCGCCTAATCCGCATGATTCTTGAATTATCTTAATGCTTAATCTTTCCGCAACCGATGGCTTTAAATTTGGCGTAAAAGCAAGATAAATCCTGGTAAAATTTGCGATAAAACTATAAAGGAAAATAAGTATGGGCAAGCGGGACGAGGCGCTAAATTTAGCGCGAGATTTCGAACGTGACGGCTTTAGAGTGCCAGATTTATACGAGCGGTTTTGGCGGCTGCAAGGGGATACGGCAGCGTATTTTGCGCTAGCGGACAGCCTGCTACGCGGGCGGCAAGAGGGCGGCACGCTGCTAAAGGACGCTATGGGTTACGTAGGCGAGGAGGATTTTAAAGCTTTGATCGCTACGGCGGTTGAAATTTTGCGCGAGGAGGCGGCAGAGGAGCGCGAAACGCAGCAGAATGAAAGCGCGGCACAGACGGGAGAGAATGCACGCTCGGCGCGGGCGGACGAAAGCGCAAGCAAAAATGCGCGGCAACGCGGCAGAGATGAAAAGAGCGCGCGCTGGAAAAACGCCGAAGAGGTCATCGCCGCGGCGAGTCTTGAGTTTGCGCCGTTTTTGCACCCATATCTGGGCGAGCTTTTTAAATTGCAGCCGAACGAGAGCACGTATTATGCGGAGTATCCGTGGCGCGGGCTTAGTTACGAGAGCTCACAAATCTGGCGCGAGAGGCTTGCGGATCCTCAGGCAAGCAAAGATGACAAACAAAAAATTTTTAGCTGCCTGCTGCAAACCCGCGATCCTCGAAATGTAAAATTTGCTTGCGAGTTCGCGCTTGCGGAGGACTTCTTCGACCGTCCGTGCGACCCGCTTGAGTATATCGGCTACTGGCTGGAGGCCGTGGGATTTACTTTTGAGCGGGTTAAATTTGACGTAGACGAATCCGACTCCAATAAATCACAAAAAACCCCGAACG
>NZ_CALHVM010000027.1 GCF_938039205.1 uncultured Campylobacter sp. | reverse complement strand
TAGCGTCCATGCCGACGTTTGTGTAGGAGTATCTGCCGGTATCAAGCGCGCGAAAACTCGCCGCGTCCGCGTCGCTCTCTAGCTCGTAAGGAGCGAGATTCCAAGAGCGTAGGTAAATTTTGCTGCCGATGTTGTAGTAACCCCCGATCTTTTGCGCGTCCGCGGGCAGCTCGCGCGAGCGGTCATACACCGATAGCTCATAGATAAAAACGAGCGAGACGAACATCGGCACAAAAAGTACAGCAAAGAGGAGCTTTAGCGCCTTTTTATCAAATTTGCTTAAGTTATTCGCCTTTTTCATAAGGCAATTATATATCTTGCTAGTTTAAAACGTTAGAAATTTAAAAGCGTTTGCGGGGGAAATTTTAAAATTTAGAGTGCGGTAAATTTGACGGCGAAAAGCCGCGGGTAAATTTAAACCTTATCAAATTTGACGGCAAAGCCTCAGCTCAAATTTACCCGCATTCGCGCGAAACGACGCAAGCTCCGCGCAAATTTAACTCAGTATCCGTCAAAATGCTTGGTCTTTGGCAACACCAAATTTAGCGTGATACCGATGAGTGCGCCAAGCCCCACGCCGCTAAAGCTCATCGCGCCGAAGTCCAGCACCATGCCGCCGATCGCGCAGACGAAGATGAGGGCGACGATGATCATATTGCGCGGCTCAGCGAGATCCACGCTGTTTTTTATGAGCGTTTCCATACCCACGCTAGCGATGATACCGAAAAGCAGCAGCATGATGCCGCCGATGACGGGAGCGGGGATCGTGGAGAGCGCGGCGCCGAGCTTGCCTACGAAGGCTAGCAAGATCGCCGCAAGCGCGGCAAAGGTCATGATGGCGGGATTGTAGGCTTTCGTGATGCTGACTGCGCCCGTGACCTCGGAGTAGGTGGTGTTCGGCGGTCCACCAAAGCAGCCTGCCAGCGACGTCGCGAGCCCGTCGCCTAGCAGCGTGCTTTTAAGCCCCGGGTTTTTGAGGAAATTTTCCTTTGTTACGTTACTGATCGCGAGCATATCGCCGATGTGCTCGATCGCAGGGGCGATCGCGATAGGCACCATATAGATCACGGCTTCAAGTTTAAAAACCGGCGCGGTGAAATTTGGCAGCGCAAACCAAGGCGCGTTTAGAATCGGCGTAAAATCCACTATCCCGACAAACAGCGACGCGCAGTATCCAGCCGCGATGCCGCAAAGTATCGGCACTAGGCGCAGCATACCGCGACCAAACATCATCACGACGATAACCGCCGAGAGCGAGATAAGCGCGATAGTAAGCGACTGCCCCTGCGTATAGAGCGCCTCTTTGCCCTTGCCCATGACCATATTTACGGCCGCGGGCGAGAGGATGAGGCCGATCGTCATGATGACGGGGCCGACGACCACGGGCGGTAAAATTTTATGCAAAAACCCCTCGCCTTTGAGCCTAATAA
>NZ_CALHVM010000026.1 GCF_938039205.1 uncultured Campylobacter sp. | reverse complement strand
TCGAGAGCGTCGTTTTGCCCGTGCCGCTTAGACCGAAAAATAGCGCCGTGTCGCCGTCCTTGCCCACGTTTGCCGAGCAGTGCATACTTAGCTTGCCCTCAAGCGGCAACCAGTAGTTCATCATCGAGAAAATGCCCTTTTTCATCTCGCCGCCGTACCACGTGCCGCCGATAACCGCGACGTTTTCCTCGACGTTAAAGATAACGAAAACGTCGGAGTTTAGCCCCTGCTCTTTGCACTCTTCGTTTTTGCATTTGCACGCGTTATAAACGACGAAATCAGGGCTAAATTTAGCTAGCTCCGCCTCGCTTGGACGGATGAACATATTTTTAACAAAATGCGCCTGCCACGCGACTTCGGTTACGAAGCGGACCGATTTTTTACTCTTTTCGCTAGCGCCGCAAAATGCGTCTTGGATAAAGATTTCCTTGCCGCTTAGCTGGGCTTTAGCTTTGGCTAAAAGCTTATCGAAAAGCTCTTTTGAGATAGGCTGATTTACCTTGCCCCAGGCGATGTATTTTTGGCTCGGATCTTGCTTTACGAAGTACTTATCCTTTGGGCTGCGACCCGTAAAGATGCCGGTATCCACCATAAAAGTGCCGTTGCTGCTAACGCGTCCCTCGCCCATGGCCTTTTCAAGCTCGAAAAGCTCGTCGTAGCTTAGGTTGTGGTTGATTTTTTTGATATCCTTAAGACCTAATTTTTCTATTTCGTTTACCATTTTTCTTCCTTTTTTGGATTAAATTTTTGCTAAAATTTGACCGTTTGCCACGGTTTGTCCTTGCTGTACCTCGATAGACGTTACCAGCCCGTCTTTTGGAGCGTTTACGTCTATTTCCATCTTCATGGCCTCTAGCACGAACATCCTTTGTCCCTTTTTCACGCTATCGCCCACTGCGACTAGGATTTTAAACACGTTTCCTGGAAGCGTGCTTTTTACCGGTTCGCCGCTGCCGCCGGTCGTTTTAGCCGGAGAGAGCTCCGGAGGCGGCATGTGCGCTACGCTTGCGGGTTTTACGCTTTTTATCTCGGCTTTGCCGTCAGCGTCCGCGACCTCGACGTCAAATTTTTTGCCGTTTACGGTGACGCTGTATTTTTCGTTTATCGGAATTTTCGCGCGAGGGGTCGGCACGCTCGTTTCGCCCGCGTTTGTCGATTTTTTTCGGATATTTACTTTGCCTTCGCCTTTTAAAAACGCGATGCCTTTTTCCTTGCACGCCGCAGCGATAAAGATATTTTCCTCGCTAGGCTCGATGCCCTCTTTTTTGAGTAGCTCGCGCGTAAATTTAAGCGACTTGCTCTCGTCTTTGTCCGCGATATCCATGGCGTGCTCTTTGGTCGGCTTTAAATTTAGCTGCTCGCTAGCTAGCTTAACCACGCTCTTATCTGGCTCCACAGGCGTTTTACCGAAGTAGCCTAGTACCATTTTGCCGTAGCCTTCGGCGATCTTTTTCCACGGACCGAACATTACGTTGTTAAATGCCTGCTGAAAATAAAACTGGCTCACAGGCGTCACGCTCGTGCCGTAGCCGCCCTTTTGCACGACTTCGCGCATCGCTAGGATGACTTCTGGAAATTTATCCAAGATATTATTATCGCGCATCATTTGAGTATTTGCCGTTAGCGCGCCGCCTGGCATCGGGCTAAACGGGATGAGCGGGCTAACCTGCACGGCCTCGGGCGGCAGGAAATAATCTTTCAAGCATTCACCCAGCACGCTTTCGTATTTTAAGATTTTCTCCACGTCAAGCCCACCCAAATCGTAGTTTTTACCCTTAACGGCATGCAGCATAGTTAGGATATCTGGCTGGCTGGTGCCGCCGCTAACCGGGCTTGCGGCTAGATCGATGCCGTCTGCTCCGGCTTCTAGAGCGGCCATATAGCAAGCGACGCTAACGCCTGCGGTTTCGTGGGTGTGGAGTCTGATGTGAGTATCTTGCGGGAGGAGTTTGCGAGCCATTTTGATAGTTTCATACACTTTTTGCGGGCTAGAGGTGCCGCTGGCGTCTTTGAAACAAACGCTGTGATACGGGATGCCCGCGTCTAAAATTTCACGCAAAATCCGCTCGTAAAACGCCACGTCGTGCGCGCCCGAACAGCCCGCAGGCAGGTCCATCATCGTGACGACCACTTCGTGCTTTAGTCCGTGATGAGCGATACGTTCGCCCGAATATTTTAAATTTTCCACGTCGTTTAACGCGTCGAAGTTTCGTATCGTGGTCGTGCCGTGTTTTTTAAAGAGCTTTGCGTGCAGATCAACCAGCTCGCGGCTGCCCGTATCTAGCGTCACGGTATTTACGCCGCGGCTTAGAGTTTGCAGATTTGCCTCAGGTCCGACCGTTTCGCGAAATTTATCCATCATCGCAAACGCGTCTTCGTTCAAATAAAAATAAAGGCTCTGAAACCGCGCCCCGCCGCCGAACTCAAAGTGCGTTATACCGGCCTCTTTAGCCGCGCTAACCGCGGGCAAAAAATCAGCCATCGCCACGCGCGCGCCGAAAACCGACTGAAAGCCGTCTCTAAAGGTAGTATCCATAACGTCTATAAATTTTTTCGCCATTTTGCCGCCTTGTCAAATTTCAAAATCGTGCTAATTTTACCTAGTTTTAGATTAAGTGGATATAATAAAATCAAAGCATTATCACAAAAATGTTTAACGAGGGAAGCAAATGCAAGAGCGCACGCTAGAAGAACTTTATAAAAAGCTAAAAGAATTTGATAGATTAGCGGATAAAGAAGAGTTTTTGTTTGACGAGATAAGAGACGCCGTAGAGGCGCAGGATTTGGCGTTTGCCGCGCAAATTTGCGACTTTGTTTTAAACGGCGATTTTGAAAAATTCGGCGCATTTTTAAGAACGAGGGCGCTAATGTGGCTCACGAACTATATCGTGCAAAATTTAAAAGAAAACGAGAGCGAATATCCAAATTTCGACGACTTTGTAGACTGCCTGTGGAAATTTAAATGGATCGTCTCGGGCGTCGCTCAAAGCTCCGTGATCGAAAAGAAACTCATAGACGAGGCAAACGAAGCGATGCTGTTTTACTACGAGCGCATGGAGCTCTCGCTGGCTGCCTACTACAAGGCCTTGATGAATCAAAACATCGACATGGGCGATGCTAGAGAGGCGAAGGCAAACTACGAACTGTGGAAAAAGCTCGCCAAAGACGATATGGCCGACTGCGAAGCATGCGAGGCATCGGGTGAGATCGCCTATTTAAATTTTGCCGGCGAGCACGCAGCGGCGCTGGAGCTTGCCGCGCCGATACTCTCAGGCGAGCTAACTTGTGCCGAAGTACCTCACACGACCTACGCGCCGATACTTTTTAGCATGATTAAAACAGGCAAGATAGAAGAGGCAAAAACCCTGCTACCAAAGGCCGCGGCGACGATCGAGTCAAATCCGCGCGTTATAAACATGGTCGCCCCGCTCATCGAGATCGCCGTTAGGCTAGATGAGCGCGAGACGGCGCTAAACTTAGCGCGCAAGCACTCTGCGGCGATCCTTGAGGGCAACGACGATCTAAACGACCTGCGATTTTTCATCGCAGTTAGCGCGTTTGGCGACGAAAACGACTACAAAACGGCTTTGGAGCTGGCGGGCAAATTTGACGCCAGAAACGGCAATACCTACTACTCTGACTACCTGAACGAATTTTACGCTGAGTTTGGTTTTTAGCTTTTGCAGGTTAAATTTTATGGATAAATTTGGCAAATTTGACCGAGATAAATTTAGCAAATTTTACTCGCCGAGACCAGCATCTCGACGATAGTAAATTTGGCTTGGTTAATTTTAGGTTTTTTGCTTCATGTAAAAGAGATGGAGGGGGGGGGTGGATGGCGCTCTGTTGGCAACCCCCAAAGGAAGTGCAAGCGCAAAGTGAGGTAAAACCGAAGCAAAAGAGCTCCTTAGCAATTTATCTGTTTTCTTTTCTTTGGGAGAGGAAGGGGCTCTACTTACGGTCTGCTTGCAGCTACGAGCGAAGCAAAGTAGAGCGTCGCCTTCCTTTGCTTCGGCTTTGCCTCGCAACTGCAAAGCAGACTCTCTCCCATGCCCTCTCTAACCCCACTGCACGTTAGAAGTTGCTGCACTGCGTGCAGGTTAAATTTGGCGCTGACGTGCCGCGTATTTTAAATTTACATTTTCAAGATGCGGGTCTCGGTGGATAAAATTTGAAGCCGAAATTCGCAAATTTGAACGTAAAACGATAAGGCGAAGTATTTTGTAGAAACATTTTGCTTCGCAAAAACGCTACGCTTATTTTGAGATGGATTTGAATGTTGCGACGAAATTTTCGGCCGAAGATAGAACATGTAGTTCATCGAGGGAGAAAATTTCTAGCTCATTCAAAGACACTCAAAAGACAAGCCGCAACAAGAAATTTACAATCTTATTCGCTCGGCTTGGTTAACTCATATGAGAAATTTACTTCCTTACTCTCATTTGGCTTAAGCGCAAATTTCCACGTTACCTTGCCGTCTTTACCTATCTCGTTTTCTTTCGGGTCGTTTTTCACGCTCACGCTTACGCTCTCGTGCGCGCTGACGGGCACTTGCTCCTCTAAAACCACGTCCCAAGCGAGCTTCGAGCCGTTTTTGATGCTGTATTTATACCCGCGCGAGATCTTGTTTTTCGAGCCGAAAAACGACTCCTTCGTATATTCGCCGTTAGCTTCTTTTTTCACGCTAACAAGCTCGTTTTTGCCGAAAAACTCCTTCGCCTCCTCACCAGCGGCGTATCCTACGTATCTTTTGCCGATATTTATACCGTCAATCTTAAACTCGCTTTGCGCGCCCTCTATGCTTCTCTCGGGCTTAAACGCGGCCCTAACGAACGCGCCCGCGCTGCCGTAGCCGTCGATCACGAGGTCAAATTTAGCATCCAGACTCTGCTTGTCGTAGGCAAAGTCCGCCGTTTCGTCCGCTTTTAGACTCACGCCCTCGATTCGCCACGCGTTTGCGAGCGCGTTTTGATCGTTGTTGGCTTGCACGTCTTTGACGCTATTTTTCTTTGCGTATGCCTTTCGCGGCGCCATATCGGCACTAGCCTCCATCATCGGCGCGGCTGCTAGCGGCATCATATTTCGCGGCGCCGGTTTGCCTTCGTAGCGCGGATAAAACGGCGCGGGCGTCAAATTTGACGAGTAGTAAAACGGATAAAGCGCGATGGTTAGGGAGTTTAGATCGATGCCCAGAGGATTTGTCACGGTTAAATTTTGCGAGATTTCGACCTTGCCTTTTGCGACGTCGGCATGGATTTTATTTTTCAAATTTACGCTAACGCTCACGGGATAGGAGATCTTGACCTGTTTTGGGTCGCATTCAAATTTCAAATCAAGCTTTTGAAAATTTTTAACCTCAGCCTTGTTCATTTTCTTTTTCAGCTCGTCGATTTGCTTTTTGGTTTGCGAAATTTGAGCTAGATTTTTTAGCACCGCTTCGTAAAATTTATCGCCGTCGGCGTCCAAATTTGCGACGCTTTGCTCTTTAAAGGCCGGAAAATTATTTAAAAAAGCGTTTTTGGAATTTAGTGCGTTTAGCTTGTCGTTTAGCTCCTCAAGCTCTTTTTCGTTTTGCTTAAATTTAGCGTAGGCCTCGTTTTCTGCGGGCTTTGCTTCGTTTAAATTTAGACTTAGAAGCTCGCACGACGCAGCCACGTCGATATCCTCAAGCCCGACGAAATCGGGCAAATTTAGGCTAAATTCGCTTTTTTGGTCGGTGAAGTTTTGATGGATAAATGAGGCGTTTTTGTAGATTTCTATCAGGTTACTTTCGGCGCTCGCTATCAGCGCAAACGCCGAAACTAAGGCTATCTCTCTCATTTTCTCTCCTTTGGGTAAATTTAAGAGATTATAGCCTTACAAAGATAAATTTTAGCCTAGCAAGATGATCGTAAAGATGATCAGAACTAAAATTTGTATCGCGATAAAGGGCACCACGCCGCGGTAGATGTCGGACGTCTTGACCTCTGCCGGCGCCACGCCTTTTAGATAAAAGAGGCTAAAGCCAAACGGAGGAGTGAGAAACGAAGTCTGTAAATTCATCGCGATAACGATGGCGAAATATAGCGGATTTATGCCTAAATTTACGGCAATCGGCGCCAAGATCGGTAGCACGATATACGAAATCTCGACGAAGTCTATAAAAAATCCTAGCGCAAAAATCGTAATCATGGCTAAGATAATAAAGCCCCATTTTTCTCCCGGCAAACTAGACATCACTTCTTCAACTATCTCGTCGCCGCCGGTGTAGCTAAACACCATCGAAAATGCTGTCGCGCCGATAAGGATAGTAAAGACGACGGCCGTAGTTTTGACGCTCTCTTCGAGTGCTTCTTTTAGCATCTTAAACGAAAAAGTTCTGTAAAAAACCGAAAGCAAGATCGCACCCACGCAGCCAAACGCCGAGCTCTCCGTCGGCGTAGCGATGCCTTCAAATATCGAGCCGAGCACCAACACGACAAGTACTAGCGGCGGCAAAATCGCAAGGATAGCGTTTAAAATTTGCTTTGATTTAGGCACATCGCTCTCTACTACGACGGGCGGCGCGTAGTCCTTTTTCACGTAAGCTACGATGAGAATATAAGCTACATAAGCACCAACTAGCGCAAGTCCCGGATATATCGCCTCTCGGAAAAGATCGCCCACAGGCACCGTAAAGACGTCGCCTAGGATAATTAGAACGATAGAAGGCGGGATGATCTGTCCAAGCGTTCCCGAAGCGCAGATAGTGCCGCAGCCTAGAGCCTTGTTGTAGTTGTACTTTAGCATCACGGGTAGGCTCATAACGCCCATGGCTACGACGCTAGCGCCCACAACGCCCGTAGATGCGGCTAGCAGCGCGCCCACCAAAACTGTGCTAATTGCCACGCCGCCGCGAATCTCGCCGAATAAAAACGCCATAGACTCGAGCAATCTCTCGGCTAGCTTGGTCTTTTGCAAAATAATGCCCATAAAAACAAAAAGCGGCACGGCGATGAGGATTTTATTTTCCATTATCGAGTAGATGCGGTAAGGCATGAAGTTAAACGTCTCTTTAAATATCTCAAGCCCGCCTATAAAGCCGTTGCCGTCGCCAAAGCTCTCGACCATGCCGCCGATGAGTCCGAAAATGACGGCTATCGCGCCAAATGTAAATGCGACGCTAAAGCCGATAGCAAGCATAAAAAGCGCGGCTAAAAACATTACGATACCGGTCATTTTCCCTCTCCTTGTTGCGCAGTTTGGTTTAAATTTGCGTCAAATTTGCCCGCCTCGCTTAAATTTGAACGAGCGTCCAGATAGACGTTTAGCCACTTTATAAAGTAGCCGACGCTAAAAAATATAAGCAGCCAAAAGCTAAACGGGATAAAGGCCTTGATAACCCAGCGATACGGCAAGCCGCCGGGATCCGCGCTACCTTCGCCGCTCTCATACGCCTCCACGACGTAGTCCCAGCTCAGCCACGCGACTAAAAGCGCAAGCGGCAGGATAAAAAGGATAACGCCAGCCATATTTATGAGCGCTCTTTTCTTTACGCTCATCTTTTCATAAAATATATCCACTCGCACGTGCGCGTCGTCTTTTAGCGCGTAGCTCATGCCAAGCAGGATTATGATGCTAAAAAAATGCCACTCAAGCTCTTGCAGGCCTACGTTGCCGTATTTGAAAAAATATCTCGCCGTGACATTAAAAAAAACGTCCGCGATCATCAAAAACATCACGAGTATACAGACGTAGCCCGTGACGTCGCCTAATTTACCGAAAAATCGCTCTACTTTTTTTAAATTTCGTTCCATTTAACTCCCCAAAATTTGTCTTATCATTATAGCTAAAATGCAAATCGGCGCGACGAATCGCAGTAAAAAATACCAAATTTCAAAAACCGCCCTACCCATATATGGCAAAAATAGCTCCTCTAGGCTGCCTCTTTTCATCGCGTAACCGACAAATACCGCGATCACGATACCGCCCAGCGGCAGCATGATATTTGAGCTAAGATAGTCTAAAACGTCAAAAAATCCCTTGCCGAAAAACGTGAGCGCGTCTTTAAATTCGGCGATGTTTGAAAGCGCGCAAAGCGTGCCTAGGCAATAAACGCAGACGCCAACGATCGCGATCGCGCCTAGGCGAGGGATCTTAAACTCGTTTATGAGGTAAAAAACAAGCGGCTCGACCATCGAGATAGCAGACGTAAGTCCCGCAAAAATAAGCGCGGAAAAAAACGTAAAGCTTAGGACGTTTCCCATCCCTCCTAGCTTAGCAAACAGCGTCGGTAGCGAGATAAATGCAAGTCCTACGCCCTGGCTAGGCTGCTCGCCGTACTCGAAAACAAAGGTAAAAACGATAAGCCCGATGACGACGCTAACGATGATGTTCAGCGCGACGACGTAGAGCGAAGAGGTGAAAAGATTAGTCTTGTCATCTAGGCTAACCGAATACGTAGCTATCGCGCCGATACCCACGCACATCGTAAAAAACGCTAACCCAAGAGCTACAAATACCGCCTCGCTCGTGATCTTAGAAAAATCAGGCACTAGCAAAAACTCTGCCGCCTGCGAAAATCCGCCCATCTGCATCGAGTAAATCAGCATAAAAATAAGTAGCAAAAAAAGCGTCGGCAAAAGCCATAAATTTATACGCTCGATGCCGCCTTTTATGCCCTTTGAGAGGATGAAAAAATAGGCCGCGAACGCAATACTAAAGTATAAAATTTGACCCGAGATGTCAGAGCTTATAAATTTGCCGAAATTTTCGCCCGAAACCGCGATACTTTGCGGAAGCTCGCCAAGAGATAAGACCGAATACCTAATAACCCAGCCGATGATGACCGTATAAAATGACGCGACTAAAACGCCCGTTATCATTATGACGCCGGCGTAGCCCCAAAATTTGCCATTTTTAGGAGCGAGCGAGCGAAAGGCGTTAACGGGATCGGCGTTTGAAATTTTACCCATCGCCATCTCCGCAAAAAATATACTAAGCCCGACCGCAACGGCAAAAACAAGATACAAAAGCACGAACGCAGAACCGCCGTTTGCGCCGACCATGTATGGAAATTTCCACGCATTGCCAAGTCCGATCGCAGCACCCACGATGGATAATATAAATCCGATTTTAGAAAATTTATCGTTTGACACGCTTAGTCCCTTAGCGCATTTATCGTGATGATAACGATGCTGATGGGAGCCACGAATCTAATCATAAAATACCAAATTTCAAATACGACCCTGCTCATATACGGTCCAAAAAGTATGTAAAGCGCGTCTTTTTTGATGACAAACCCGACGAAAATCGACACCGTGATGCCGCCGATAGGCATGATGACGTTTGAGCTGAGAAAATCAAGGCAGTCAAAAAAGCTCTTGCCAAAAAACGTCAAATTTTCTTTAACGCCCTCGATACTTGAAAGTATGCACAAAATGCCCATGCAGTAGATGAAAGCGCCGATTAGCGCGAGGGCTTTTTTACGAGAGAAGCCAAATTCTCGGATGAGATAGTGCGTGAAAGGCTCCAGCATCGAGATGGCCGAGGTAATGCCCGCAAAAAGCAGAGCCGAGAAAAACGCGAACGCCAGCACGTGTCCGAGCGTGTCCAGCTTCGCAAATAGCGTAGGCAGCGAGATAAACACGAGCCCCACGCCCTGACTAGGCGTCGCGCCAAACTCAAACACGAAGGTAAAGATAACAAGCCCCATCAAAATGCCCATCACGACGTTTATCACGACGATGATGATCGAGGAGCTAACTAGATTCGTATTATCAGGCAGCGACGCAGAGTAAACGATGATAACGCCGACACCTAGAGATAGCGTAAAAAACGCGAGTCCAAGCGCGGTTAAAATGCTACTCACGCCTAGTTTTGAAAAATCCGGAACCAGCAAAAATTTAGCCGACTGCACGAAGCCGTCCATCGTAAAAGAGTAGCTAAGCATGATGATAAGCAAGATAAGAAGCGAAGGCATCATCCAGACGTTTACGCGCTCGATGCCGCTTTTTATGCCCTTTGATACGATAAAAATACAAAGGAAAAACACGATCGTGAAGTAAAAAATTTGAGATGCGGCGTCGTTGGCGTAGAAATTACCGAAAATTTTCTCCGAAGCCTCGACGTCTTTTGGAAGTTCTGTTATTACCATTACTGCGTATTTTAGTATCCATCCGATGATAACCGTGTAAAAAGAGGCGATGATGATCGCGCCTATCATCGTAAAACCCGCAAATTTCCACGTTTCTTTGTGTTTTGGAGCAAGCTTTTTAAAGGCATTTACAGGGTCAGACTCGGAAAGCTTACCGATAGCTATCTCGCCGAAAAATATCGCAAGTCCGATAAAAAAAGTCATAAAAAGATACAAAAGCACGAAGGCCGAACCGCCGTTTTGACCGACTAAATACGGGAATTTCCACGCGTTTCCAAGCCCCACCGCAGAGCCTGCGACGGCTAAGATAAAGCCGATTTTTGAAAATTTATCCTGCGCCAAATTTAACCTTAGTATTTAAAATTTCAGAAGCGAGGCTAGCATAAAAAAGCTTTTAAAATTCTAATTTTTAAATAAATTCGTAGAAAAACGAAACACGGCTGAAATTTTTTGTAAATTTGTAGCACTACGCGGCGGCAAATTTGACGAGTAGAAAATTTATGAAATTTTTTCTCGGTTTTAAGTAACTCAAAGCTAAATTTTTATAAAATGCGCTCTCAAAGCTTCAAAGTAGGGGTCTGATCCGAAATGGCTTAAATTTACAAGGAGACTTTATGAAAAAAGTTGTTTTCTTAATGATGGCTCTTGCTAGCTTTGCGTTTGCGGGCGACGGCGAGATGCTAAGATCTTACTCTGTTCTTGCAGCAGCAGTCGGTCTAGGTCTAGCGGCTCTTGGCGGCGCTATTGGTATGGGAAATACCGCTTCTGCGACAATCTCAGGAACAGCTAGAAACCCTGGCGTGGGTAGCAAGCTAACTACGACGATGTTCGTTGCTCTTGCGATGATTGAAGCGCAAGTTATCTACGCACTAGTTATCGCGCTAATCGTTCTTTACGCAAACCCAATGTTTTAATATCGGGCGGGTTCGTCCCGCTCTTTATGTTTTTTAATCCACGTGCGACCTTGGTGGAACGGTAGACACGCTACTTTGAGGTGGTAGTGCCGAAGGGTGTGCGAGTTCAAATCTCGCAGGTCGCACCATAATTCTTATTTAATTCCAACAAAAATCTTCCAAGCCATCAATGATTTTCCAACTTCAAAAACACTGATTACATCAAAACAAGTCGATATTATTCGCTAGAATCATGTTCTTGCACTAGTGTCTCCCATTACCCCTAAAGAGTCAAATTTGCTGCGAATACTCAAAATACTTGAGATTGCTTTGGTACTGCATTTCTCATAAGAAGCGAATCGCATCTTTACATAGCAGACCAGCACAACCAAATCTAAAAGGAAGTTTTTGCAAAATTTGAAATAGTTTTTACTAAGTTTTACCGCTTATAAGCTTCTCGAATAACCACAAAAATAAATTTAGATTTTAAAAAATAGTCAAAAAGTAGTAGTCTAACAAGATAAATTTAATCCTCTATTGCTAGTATCTAAATTTAAAAATAAGTGCAAAACGATAAGGAATGAAATAAAAATCTAAAATTTAATCAGCAAGCGCCCGAAGTCAGTCACAAAATTAAAAAAGCAACCGACCTCTTATAAAAGGCCAGTCACTTAAATTTACCTCGGAGCCAAACGTCAAATTTAAAAATTTGGCTACGAACTGTGTCCTACATAAAGACTGGTATCGTCGTATTTTTAAGGAAATACCTCGAAGTACCGCTCAAAAATATCTCCAAAAAGCCGTTTTCGCCGTATCTACCGGCCACGATCAGGTCAAATCCACCATCTTTAGCGTTTCGCAGCAGAGCTTCGCCCGGTACCGAAGTCGTGCTAACAACCTCGTAAGTCGCCTGTATGCCGTGCAGTTTTAGATACTCTTCTAGTTTTTTTAGATTTTCCTCTGCGCTACCGTCGCCCGAATGCGGCATGCAAGTGATACAATGCACCTTTTTAGCCTTTTTTAGTAGCTCGATGGAGCTGCTCACGGCGCGAGAGTTTTGCGTCGAGCCGTTCCAGCTAACTAGGATGTTATCAGCCTTAAAGCTCGTTATGCGCCTTGGTATCGTGATGGCCGTTTTGCCGCTTTTTAGCACCGCCGCCTCAAACGTGCCAGTGATCTTACCGTCAAGCGGTACTGCGGCAACTACCATATCGCAAAATTTAGACTCCTGCTCGACCACCACGCTTCGTTTACCGCTTTTAGTGACAAATTTAGCCGTCGTCTTGCCCTCGATCGGCTCGTCGCTAACCTGCACGTCGAGCTCTTCGCAAAGTTTATAAAAAATAGTCTCGTTACGCTCGTGTTCGACGCCAAGCTCAGCCTTCGCCGCCTTTAAAAACTCATCGTAAAGAACTCCGCCCCTAAGCGTCATTTTCATATTATAAACGACGCCTGGATCTAGCTGGCAAGCCAAAATCTCGATGTGGCTGTTAAAATGCTTAGCGACCAGCAAAGCCCCCCTGATACGCTCTTTTACGTCGTCGCCCGCGCCGATTGGGAAAAATATTTTTTTATACTGCATCGGTTCTCCTTTAAATTTATTGCGCTAGAGAAAGGGAGATTTTGTGCCCTTTTTGCTCGCTGATTTTTACTTTAACCTTATCGCCGGCTTTTAGAGGCGTTTTGATTTTTGAGATATGCAAAAGTCCGTCCACGCCGCCAGGAAGTCCGATAAAGGCGCCAAATTCTACCACGCTTTTTACCTCGCCTTCAAATTCGTCTCCGATATTAAACTCAGGCGTCTTTTGTGGCTTGCCGTCTTTGCCACCTCTTTTGCCGCCAAAGCCCTTGCCGTTGTCTTTTGAAACGATTTGGATGATGTAGTCTTTAGCCGCGTCAACGCTTGATTTTTGCGCGCCGGCGATCTTTACTTCGCCTTTTTCGCGATCTAGATCGATGGCGACGTCAAATTTTTCGATGATCTCTTTTATCGTTTTGCCCGCTTGCCCGATGATGTCAACGATCTTGCCCGGATCAACGCTAAAGAGCTCTAGTTTAGGGAGTATATCTTCATTTACTGAGATATTTTCGTTTGCTTTTTCCATCAAATTTAATATATGCAGCCTACCCTCACGCGCCTGCAAAAGCGCCTCTTTTAGCACGTCAAGGCTGATACCGCCCAGCTTTATATCCATCTGAAGCGCTGTTATGCCGTCTTTGCTACCTGCGACCTTAAAGTCCATGTCGCCGTCATGATCCTCTAGCCCCATGATATCGGTTAGCACGGCGTGTTTTTCACCCTCGAAAATCAGCCCCATCGCAACGCCCGCAACTAATTTTGGCGTATCGACGCCTGCGGCTCTCAGTGCCAAAGAGCCGCCGCAAACGCTAGCCATCGAGCTTGAGCCGTTACTTTCTAAAATTTCAGAAACAAGTCTAATGGTATAAGGCGAATTGACGTCGATACTAGGCGCAAGGGCACGCTTAGCGAGGTTGCCGTGTCCTAGCTCGCGTCTGCCCGGAGCCTTTAGCGGACTAGCCTCGCCGACGCTAAAGCCGGGGAAGTTGTAGTTAAACATAAATTTATCCGTCACGGCGCCTTTTTCCGTTAGCATATCATACATCTGCGCGTCGCCGTCGGTACCTAAAGTCGCCACCACGAGAGCTTGCGTCTGGCCGCGGGTAAAGAGGCAGCTACCGTGAGCGTTTGGCAGAATATTTGTCTCGATGCTGATCGGGCGGACCTCTTTAAGCTCCCTACCGTCGGCGCGCACGCCCTCGTTTATGATCTGCTCGCGGACGATTTTTTTCTTAAATTTAGCCAGGACGTTAGAGACGACCTCCTCCTCCCAGCCCTCTTTTTGCGCTACTTCGTCGGTTAAAATTTGCTTTGCGATCTTGGTTAGCTCGCTGGCGCGCTCACTTTTAGCCATCTGATTTATAGCGGCTTTTACGTCATTTTTGTAAAATTCGTTTAGATAGACGGCGACGCTCTCGTTTTCGATCTCCGGTTTTAGCTCGAGTTGCGCGTCTTCTTTTTTATGCTGGCTAAATGCTTCTTCATAAGCGTTTGAGGCGCGAAGTATCGCCTTGCCAGCTTCTGCGATCGCCTCCACGATGAGATCCTCGCTAAATTCGTTCATATCCTGCATCGCTATAGCGCCGCTTAAATTCGGATCCATCATAGGATCTAGCGCGATAGGCACTATCTCGTTTTTTTCGGTCGGGATACTTCTCATCTCGATCATCAAAAGTTCGTCTTTAACGCCGGCTACGTAAAGATCGAGAGCCGAAGTTTTTAGCTCAGAGTTGCTAGGGTTGATTACGAATTTATTATCTATATAGCCTACGCGCACGCCGCAAACAGGCGCATTTACGGGGATGTCGCTAAGATAGAGTGCTACTGAAGCGGCGTTTAGACCGACGACTTGCAAATCAACCTCAGGATCGCAAGATAACACCATCACGACTATTTGCGTCGGATACGCGTAGCCCTTTGGAAAGAGCGGGCGCAGCGAGCGGTCGATGATGCGCGAAGTTAGCGTCTCAAAATCCCCAGGCTTTGTTTCTCTTTTTACGTAGCCGCCCGGGATCTTGCCCGCAGCGTAACTTTTTTCGATGTATTGCACCGTTAGCGGTAAAAAATCCTCGCTAACTTGCGTGTCTTCGCGAGCGACGGTAGCTAAAACGACGGTGTTTTTTACGCGCAAAAGCACCGCGCCGCTAGCTTGTTTGGCGACCTTGTTTATATCGTAAATTTCAACTTGATTATTGACTTCTATTGAATACTGCATGCCCTAATATCTCCTTGTTTTTGTAATGGTATATAAAATGGACTCTCCTCTAATATTGAAAGCACGGTTTCTGGTTTTGGTTCGATTTTGTTTTCGTAGTAAAAATCCACTTCGATAAAATTCGCGATCTTGTGCACGGCATAAATTTCATCCACCAGCGGCGCGATAGCTGCGGCGACGTCGGTAGCGATGAGCGGCGTAGCGTAGGTGACTGACTTTACCCGCTCGCGCATGAGCGTTTTTAGGCAGGTTAGCGCTGTAAGACCCGTCTCACAGCCCTCGTCGACGAGCAGGATATTTCTATCCTTTAGATCGCCGATTAAATTTCCTTTTCTAAATTTATATACGTTTTTTAGGATTTTTTCGTCGTACTTACGGTCGGCCTCGCCGTAAACGAAGTCGTAACTAATGCCAAAGCTCTTAATAAGCTCGTCGTTTAGCACCACGTCATCCTTTTCGCTAACCATCGCGATCTCACACTCCGGGTTATTCGGCGCAAGAATACGTTCACAAAACAACATCTCATAGCTCAAATTTAGCCCGCGAGCCACGCTATCGACCATGATAACAGAGTCTATAGAGCCACATATTATCAGATATTCACCTGCAACCAGTTCTTTTTTGGGCAAAATTTCGAGCAACTTTTCGGCTGCTTCGAGCTGGTTTTCAAACATAAGATCCCGGTAATTGCTCATCAGCTACCTTGCGTCGTCTGTCCTACCGAAAAGTCGTAATGTACGCCGCCCATCGGATAGAAATTTATAAAGAAGTAAACACCTCTTGATTTTTTGGCGGCCGTTCCGCTGGTAGTCGTAGTCGGTTCAAGCTCCTCTTCGTAGACAAACGTGTAGTTCCAGCATTTTCTGCGGTGAGAGACGCCTAGCTGCCACTGCTTATTATAGTCGCGCTCAAGGTCATACTGAGTACCGCTAAATAGCCTATAGTTATGCGGAAGCTCGACGTAGCCGTTTAGGTGCAGATAGTTTTGCTTTTCCTGTGCATTTTTTCTTTGCATTGTGTGCCAGAGGCTAGCGCCGAATTTATCATGCGTATAGCTCGCACCGCTTTGAACTTTTTCAAAGTATTTATTGTTATAAGAGTACTCAAGCCTGTTGTAAAAAGACAAATTCGGTAGCGGATACCAGCCGATGATGTTTTTCAAATTTGAGCGTTTGTTCTCTTTGGTGTAATAACCCTGCGAAATCGTATGGCGCAAAAATTTTCTTCCGTCTTCGTTAAAGAAATACTGCGTCGCTCTGGCCGAAACCTCGTCTCTAGTGTGCTGAGGATTGATAAAGCTCTGATATTTTCGTCCAAGCATATCGTAGACGTATACGTTGCCGTCATCTTCGGCTGTCTCATATCTATCTGGCAGGTCACCTTCATTATAAGCTTTAACTACGTAATCCACGCCCAAATTTAAACTATGATAGAAGCTCTCGTAAGCCTTAGCTAAGTCGGTCTGGAGCGAAAATTTATGATAATTTTCTATGTAGTTTGCGCTCCTATCCTCGTCTCCGGTCGGACGGTACATTTTCTTTGCATAGTCCACGTGGGTAGCGTATAAATAGTGATAATACGAGAATTTCAGATAATCGTCCGCTAAAGGCAAATGAAATGAAACCGGCAGGTTAAATTCGTACTGCGTCGCCTTTACGCCAATTTTTCTCGTGTAGTTGTGCGAGTGGAGATCGACAGAGTAAAGCACGTTCGGCAAAATAAAGCTATCGGTAAATTTATGATATTGAAAGCTCGGATACTCTTGAAGCGTGTCTTTATTTTCGTTCGGACTACCGATCTTTGACGTATCCGTGTAATACCTCGCATATGCGCCGAAGTAATGCTTGTCACTGCTTAAGAAATAGTTTAGTTTTGAGGTCACGAGAGGGTTATCGTCGCTACCTGAGCCTCGCTTTTTCAAATTTATATAGTCGATATCGTTTAGAGCCGTCGCATCGAGCCACAAGCCCTCTTGCAAATCCTCGTTTATCAGGTGCTTAACGAGTCTATCGCGCTCATATTTTACGTCAGCACCCTTGTGCGTTTTATTTTTTAACGGGAGTCTTAGCGAGTTTTTCTCGATCTGTCTTTGTCGGTAGCCCTCGGTATCTCTAAATGCGCCAAATGTCACAGAGCCTCTAGAATAAGGTGAATCGGCAAATCTAAACGTACCGTATATGCCTGTACCGCGTCTAGTGCGAATTTGCGGATCAAACTGTAAGTCCCAGCTGTCGTATTCGGCGATATAGATCGGTTGTTTGTAGTAAAATCCGTCGTTTTTGCCGTAACCAAACTCAGGCGGTAAAAGGCCTGTGCGTCTGCGAGTGTCTGTAGAAAAGCCAAAATACGGCAGATAAAATACGGGGACGTTTCCTACGTAAAACACGGGATTAAAAAGGTGTAAAAATTTACTCTCGCGGTTTAGCTTGCCGCTGCTAAATTTGATCTTCCAATCAGGGTCTTGGACGTTACAGCTCGATACGACCGCGCCGTTTACCTCGTAAAATTTAGAAGTACTATTGCTCTCGTCGCTTTGCATCCACACTTCCATGTCGCGGTTCATCATAAATAGCGTTTCGTAGTTACTATCTTTACTATTTAGGTCGATCTTTGCGTATGAGCAGTGCGAGATTTCGTCTTTGTTTCTTATTAAATTTACATTACCGAAAAGCTCCAAAATTTCTTTTTGCTGATCGTAAACAGCTCTGTCTGCGCTCATCAAATAATCTTGCGAATACACAAGTACGTTTTTATCTGCAGTAACTATACCCTTATCGCGTTTTACGTCATCAGCCAAAAGCTCGAAATTTTGAGCCGCAAAGCAACTAAAAGCCCCAAACATTAGTAACAAAAAAATTCTAGTAAACATTTATAACTACCGTTTTCGCGGCTTTATCTTGCCACGTTTGAAATAATGGATTTGAAAACGCCCATGCAAAACCTAGGAAAAATGCGTTTTCACCGATGATGCGAACCAAAGATCGAGTGAGAGAATTTAGCAAGCCTGGCTTATCGAGCAGATCGATATCCACGCACACGATCTTCATCGCGACCTTGCCGATACTAGCGCCGCAGTACCACGTAAAAAACGTCTGATAAATAACCTCGAGCAAAACGATCTGCGGTATCATTTCCATAGCTAGCGCACTGATCTGCTCATAGTCCAGCCCATCAAATTTTTCGTAGTAGACGGCATAAAACAAAACCGAGATTAAAAACTTATCTATCCCCCACGCGACGGCTCTTTTACCGACGCTAGCGAGCGTGATATTTTCATTTTCGAGCTTGTCTATGACGCTCCTGCTCATTCGCGTCCTTTTAGCATTTGCCAGGCAATATCTTTTCGGTACTGCGCGCCGTCAAATTCTACGTTTTCGCAAAGCTCATAGGCCTTTTGCTGCGCCTGTTTTATGCTTTTGCCAAGCCCCACGCACACGAGTACTCGTCCACCGTCAGCATAGATCTCGCCGCCCTGCTCGCTCACTCCTGCGTATGCTATGTGCGAGTTTTCCGGAACGTTTTTTACGCTGATTTTAGCCTTAGGCGAGCTTGAAAAAGGATAGTTTTTACTAGCCATCACGACTCCGACAGCAAATTCGTCCTTTAGTTTTACCGGTTTTAGATCGCCTTTTGCCGCGTTTAGTAAAATTTCACCCAGATCGCCATCAATCAGCGGCATTAGCACTTCACACTCAGGATCGCCGAAACGCACGTTAAACTCAAGTACGTACGGCACGCCCTTAACCACCATAAGCCCTACAAAAAGCACGCCGCAGAAAGGATTTCCCTCGGCTTTCATGCCTTTTAGAGTCGGTTTTACGACCTCTTCTTCAACCTGTTTTATTAGCTCTTGGCTTGCTAGCGGACTAGGAGCGTACGCACCCATGCCGCCCGTATTTGGTCCCTCGTCGTTATCTCTTAGGCGTTTATGATCCTGCGCTACGGGCATGCTGACGAAATTTTCGCCGTCGCAAATAGCAAAAAAGCTAAGCTCGAATCCGTCTAAAAACTCCTCCACGACCACACGTTTACCTGCCTCGCCGAAGCTCTCACCGCTTAGCATATCGCGAGCCGCGGCTTTTGCTTCATCGCGGCTTTGGGCGATTATCACCCCTTTGCCAGCGCACAGTCCGTCGGCCTTAACGACGACGGGAGCGGTAAGAGAGTCTATAAATTTAGCCGCAGCATCGTAATCATCGGTATTTAGATAAGCAGCGGTTCGGATAGCGTTTCTAGCTAAAAAATCCTTCATAAACGCCTTGCTGCCCTCGAGTCTAGCCGCAGCCTTGCTCGGTCCGAAAATATTTAAATTTCGCACCTTAAAGATATCCACGACGCCGCCATTTAGCGGTGCTTCGGGGCCGACGATCGTTAGTTCTATTTGCTCGGTCTTAGCAAATTCTGCGAGCTGATTATAGTCTTTGGAGTTTAGATTCGTGCCGAGCTTTGAGGTGGCACCGTTGCCTGGAGCAAAGAAAAGCTCGTGCTTGCAGGATTCTTGAAGTTTTAGAGCTATTGAGTACTCGCGCCCGCCGCTTCCGATTATCAAAATTTTCATAATTTCTCCAAAAATAAAAAACCCAAGTGAGCGGTGCGCATATAAGTGGCCCGAAAATTCAAAGCCAACCTTGCAAATAGGCGGTTCCTTTAGGTCGCAACTTCTCGCGCTCGCACGCTCAAACGAAGCCGCGTCGCACGGTCGCCGCACATCTTCGCCAAAACTAATGTGTTGGACCCTATAAAAATACGCTGCCAAATCACTCAGGCAAGGTTATTATATAAAATTTTAGCTTAAAGTAGCGTTTTTGCGAGGCTTACGCAGGAATTTATATTTTGCTGAGCGCTCACTGCGGGCGAGGTAAAAATTTTCAGCTCTTTTGCCGTCGTAAGCCCGATAGCGACGGCTTTATAGCTCTCATCCCAGCCGAAATTTCGAGTAAAATTTCGCACCGCCGAGGGAGCCGTAAAAATAATCGCAGAGTTTTTGGGCGGTTTTTGCTCCTCGTTAAGCGGTTTAAAAACGTTTTCGTAAGCGATTATTTGCGTCAAATTTACGCCGCTATCCCGCAAAATTTCACCCACGCTCGAAGCCGTCTCGCGCGCTCTTAAAAATAGCGTTTTTTTGCCCTTTAAAAACGGTGCGATCTCGGCGGCAAAGTCGTTTCCGTGAGCGTTTTTTGCAGTGTGAATTTGAGCGAAGCCAAACTCGCTAGCCGCGTGGCTAGTGCCGTCGCCGATGGAGTAAATTTGTAAACTAGCGGGCGAAATTTGATTAAATTTTAGCGCATTTACGGAGTTTTTGGAGGTCAAAACCAGAGCGTCAAATTCGGCTAAATTCACGCTAAATTTATTAAATTTTATCTCGTTTAAAACCAGCGTCTTTACGCCCTCAAATTCCAAATTTGACCCGACTAGATAGATCATTTTCGCCCTTAAATTTATGATTTTGCGGCCGAATTTTACCGCAAATCCTCAAATTTTAAAAGTCGCTGTCCGCGGCCAAAAAGCAAATTTTATTTCGCCGCGTCGCGCCTGCTTAGATACTCTTTTGCCTTTTGTTTTAGCGCTTTATACAGCTTGCCGGCATCGTCTGCGCCGTATTTTTTAACCAGTCCGTTGTGAAAATCGCCCAAATTTTTACTCTCAAACGCGATTTTTCTAATCTCTTGTTTTTTAACCTCGTCTATCTTGATCGAGAGCTGCGCTTTTGCCGTATTTTCAGCTTTATTTTTTACTTCGTTTTGCAGCGCGGGAGCTTGTTTTGATTTTTGCGGCGGACGCTTGTTTGATAAATTTTGCCCTTTCCCATCAGCTTTAAGACCCTCGCTAGAAGCTTTGACGCTAAAATTTTGCTCCGCATCTTTTGGCTGCTCGGTAGGACCCGGATCATCGCTCAAATTTGCTTCTACGGCTTTGGTTTCTTGTAAATTTTCATTATTTGTCGCTACGCCGTTTTCGCTCTCTAAGGGTTGCGATTTTTCGGACTCCGAACTTTGCACTATTTGCGAGCGATTTTCTAAATTTTGCTCTTTTGTCTGAACGCTTTGGGTATGTAGAGCCTCGCCGCTTAAATTTAACTCTGTTTGCGGTTTTTCTCGCTCGTCAAATTTTTGCTCGTCGCCTTGCGTCGCCGGCCTAGATTTTGCGGAATTTGGCGCTGCGATACGCTTTACTTCGCCTTTTTGCGAGTTTTCAATTTGAGGTTTTTTGTAAATTTTCCTCGCGTCCTCTTTTAGCGCGTTATACACGCCCGCGCCGTTTTTGCTGCCGAATTTTGAGATAAATTTCATATGAAGCTCGCTGAGGCTGCCCGAGTTTCGTATCAAGATCGCGATTTCGTCTTGATTTTCTTCGATGAGCTGTGCCGTGTGCGAACGATTAAAGTCAAATTTGAGTTTATGAAATTTGCCGCCGTTTTTATCTTGTTTATTAAAAAAATCTATCACGTCGTCGTAAAATTTATCATTGCTGACGATGTAAATTTTGTCTTTTTTATGTGAGAGTTTGCCCATTAAAAACGTAATTATTTTATCGGCATAGTCCTTGTGAGCGCTTTGTAAAAGTATGATTTTTATTTTGATTTTTCGCGCTAGAAACCACGCCAAAACGGAGATGCTTAGCTTTTGTCTATCGTTAGTTACGATATAAATTTTATCTTTTCGGTCTAGCTTTTTTAGCGTCGCTAGATTATCTACGCTTATGTTTTCGTCATCTATTATAAATCTTGCCATATATTTCCTAAACGAGTCGGGGCAAGCGCCCCGAAACTCTACATCTTATCTTTTGTCACGATAAGCAGCATTTTAAATTTTTCCGGGATCTTTAGCCCGTGCGGGATTTTACCCGGAAGCACGATAGTATCGCCTTTTTTGATATCAAAATGCTCATCGCCGATAGTTAGCTTCATCTCGCCATCAAGCGCAACCAAAAGAGCGTCGCCCGGAGCTGCGTGAGTAGATAGCTGTTGGTCCTTTGAAAACGATAGTAACGACATCGAGCCGTTTTCGTTTTTGACGAGCGTTTTGCTTACGATTTTGCCTTCTTCGTATTCGACCGCATCCACTAGGCTAAAAATAGCCGCCTTAGGTAAATGATCTATCATTAAGTCCTCCTTAAAATCGATTGAGACGTATTTCGTCGGTTCGTTAAAAACTAGTTTTCGCCATACTTTTTTCTCTATCAGGCAGGCCTGTTCGCCGCCTAAGCGCATCTGCTTTTCGCCGTAGTGCAGGCTCGCGCCGCCCTCTACGACCCACGCGAGGCTGTCGCAAAATAGCATCTCGTGATCTAGCTCCTCGCCCGTATCAAAGGCAAACACGTCGACGTGAGCGTTTTCGCAGTCAAAAATTCTCTTGCTAACGACACTTTTTGCGATCACTTTCGTATCGGCGTTTAGATTGTAAATTTTACTCATTTTTCTTCCTTTCGTAAATTTACGTGTCATTGTAGCTAAAATTTTCGGACGATTTATTGATAAAGATTATCTCTTTTTAGTAAATTTTGAATCGGTTTTAAACAAAATTTAGGTGCGAAAACGCCTAAATCTTACACCAGCTTGCTATATTTATTAATGTTGTTTTATGCACGCTACATAAAACAAATACCTTATATTGCGAAATATGGCCTATTTATTCATTCCACACATTATCTAAAATATTAACTTTAACTTTTTCTTCTAGATCAAATCCGGTATTAGTTTTATACTTTTTATTGATTGCTACAATAATATAATAAAAAGCATCTACAATATCTTCAAACGATGAGTATTCACCAACTTTAAATTTTTCATTTACATGAGCTATATTGTTTCTTATTTTGTCTGTATATTCATGTAAAAAAGTAGCCGCATCACTTTCAATTTTTCTACTTAATGAACCATCAAAATTATCAATATTTTGCGTAAGCTCTAGATTGCTTAAAAACTCACTGTCACCCAAGATTTCTTGAAATAAATCCTTATAATATCCATTTAGTTTATCTTTATGTAAAAATTCAAAATGTATATGTCTTTCTAACGTTTTCTTGTTAATATTTTCTTTTAGTAATTTAAAAAAAGCATCAAAAGACTTATTCTTATCTTTATTTTTATCTTCAAATATAAACTTAATTTGCGACTCGTTATCGGAAAATATTAAATGAGCAATTCTCTCCGATAGATCTGTAAATTTTACACCTACCTTTTCTTTATTGTAAATATAATTATCTATAAGATCTTTTAAGAAGTTTTCAAATGTAGTAAAAACAGACAAGTATAATGAGTTTTTCAATAAATTTTTTGCCAACTCTGAATTTATTTCCCCATCCAAGCTAGGCAGAATCTTATTGTATATATCCTTATATGATTGATATTTTTCATTAATTTCATAAAGCACGAATTACGCCTCGTTTAAAATACTAGAAAGATTTTTTCCCCATTCATACCTTTTTTCAACATTTGTTGTATTATTTGTAGCTCTCAAGAAAATATTTTCATCACTATCTTTTAAAAAATCCTCGAATGATTTTTTTATCTTACTCTTATTTTTTACTACTTCGTCCATACTAAATTTCGATAAAACTACCAATTGTAGCTCAGCAATTGTTTTATTAATACTTGTAGAGCCGATCTTATTGATTCTAATAAAAGCATCATTTCCAAATACAGTATTAACTTTATTTATAGAATCTTTAATAAAGTTTGTTAAATTTAAGGCTTCTTTCATATCATTTCTATACTCTTTAAGATATTCCAATATTGCCGTATTAAGTCTACCATTGTAAGTACGGTATTCTTTATTTAAATAATTTTTATTTTCTACTTTTATTTCCTTTAATGTCCAATCAAAACCATCAACAAAACCCTCCATAACTTTGGCTCTTAGTAGAATCTCGTGGTATCCGAATCGTTTTTTGAGAACCGGTCTGCTTCCGAATAGTTTATCAACACTTTTTTCTTGCGATGCAGTATTTAATGAGTCTATTAATTTTCCACGATACATAACGTTGAGCAACTCTTGGTTGTTTAATTTTATCGAACCGCTATTTATTCTTGAAAATATATCGTATTTAATATCTTCTGTCGAATCCTTTTTTATGATTACAACTGGGAGTGAAACATTATTAAATTTTCTTTGCATTTCAACCATATCATAGTAATTTTTTTTATTGAATTGCTTTAAAGTTTCTAAGCCATTTAGCACCAAAGTATCCAAATCGCGTAAATTAGTTGGCAACTTTTCAATTTCATTGACAACCAATTTGGATTTCATAAAAGAAAATATAGTGGTAAGTCGCTGTTGCCCATCAATAACCTCGAATGTATCATCGCCATTTTCCGCTAAAAAAATAGTTGGAATCGGTATTGACAGCAATAGAGATTCAATAAACTTAGACATTGTTCTTTTATCCCAAACAAATCTTCTTTGGTAGTCGGGCTGCAAATTTAGTTCGCCCTCAACTATCATTCTAAATAAATCTGAAGTAGACTTATCAACTTTATCAACATAAAGTTTTCGTTTATCATCTTCGTTTAGGTCAACTTCAGACTCTGTTTCCATCTCTAAATCAATGTCAGTTGAATCTATTTTCTCTAATAAATTTACTTCCGAATATCTATTTTTCGTATTATTCATTTCTACTCCATAATCCATATCAGAAACCTTAACAATATTTTCAAATTATCAACTCAACATATTTTTCATAATATCACCGAAAATCTCTTCCTTTTACTCCCACTCTATCGTTGCAGGCGGTTTGCTCGAGATGTCATAAACTACGCGGTTGATGCCGTCTACTTCGTTTATGATGCGGCGAGATACGTTTTCTAGCAGGTCGTACGGTAGGCGTGAGAAGCTAGCCGTCATGCCGTCGCTAGCGTCCACTACGCGTATGCACACGGCGTTTTCGTAGGTGCGGTTATCGCCCATGACGCCGACGGAATGCACGTTTAGCAGCACGCAAAACGCCTGCCACGTTTTGTTGTACCAACCGCTTGATTTTAGCTCGTCGCGCAGGATCACGTCGGCTTTGCGTAGTAGCTCAAGGCTTGGCGTATTTACCTCGCCCATTATGCGGATCGCAAGGCCCGGTCCAGGGAATGGATGACGAAACACGAGCTCACGCGAAAGACCGAGCTCAAGGCCTAGCTGGCGCACCTCGTCTTTAAAAATCTCTCTTAAAGGCTCAATTAGCTCAAAGCTCATCCAATCAGGCAGTCCGCCCACGTTATGGTGGCTTTTGATCGTCTTGCTAGAGCCCGCGACCGAGCTTTCGATGATATCGGTGTAGAGCGTACCCTGAGCTAAAAATTTGACGTTATCGTGCTTTTTGGCCTCTTTTTCAAAAATTTCGATGAAAGTTTCGCCGATGATCTTGCGTTTTTTCTCTGGATCGGTTACGCCCGCGAGCCTTTCTAGGAAAGTTTTACTCGCGTCTATGCTAACTAGCTCGACTCCGAGCTTTGTCCTAAAAGTCGCCTCAACCTGCTCGCGCTCACCAGTTCTGAGTAGTCCGTTATCGACAAAAACCAGGATCAAATTTTGCGGTATAGCAGCAGCCAAAAGCGCGGCGGTAACGGAGCTATCTACACCACCGCTAACGGCGCAAAGGACTTTTTTATTGCCCACGGTTTCTTTGATTTTAGCGATCTGGGTTTTAGCAAAGCTGCCCATATTCCACGTGCTTCCACATCCGCAGATATATTTGGCGAAATTTTTTAAAATTTGAGTACCAAACTCGCTGTGCTGCACCTCCGGGTGAAACTGCAAAGCATAAAATTTGCGCTTTTCATCGCCAAATACGCAATAAGGCGAATTTTCGCTCGTCGCGATCGCTTCAAAGCCGTTTGGTAAATTTTTTACGAGGTCGGAGTGACTCATCCAGACGGTTTGCTTTTCAGGCGTATCGGTAAAAAGCGGATGAGATTTTAAGACGCTAAGGCTTGCCTTGCCGTACTCTTTGTGAGAAGCCGGAGCGACTTCGGCGCCAAATTTATGCGCCAAAAGCTGCATGCCGTAGCAAATGCCCAAAATCGGCAGCTTTAGCTTAAATACGCCCTCATCGCAAAAATATGCATCAGGAGCATAAACGCTAGCAGGACCGCCGCTTAGGATTATGCCTTTTGGTTTTTTTGCTTTGATCTCCTCGACCTTAGCGTTAAAAGGCAAAATTTCGGTATAAACACCTTGCTCGCGCAGGCGTCTAGCGATGAGCTGAGTATACTGCGAGCCAAAATCCAAAACTATTATCGTGTTATTCATGATTGCCCTTTAAAAATATAAATGAAAAATTTCAAACTGTATGTACCAGATCACGACAGATACGATATAGCCGGCAACCACGGTCCAAGCGTATTTCATATGTGCGCCGAAGGTGTAGATACCCTTTAGTTTACCCATGACGCCAACGCCTGCTGCAGAACCGAAGCTAATCATCGAGCCGCCGATACCGGCAGTCAAGGTAACTAGCAGCCACTGGCTTAAATTTTCGCCCGCATCAGCACCCATCATAGGATTTGCTTTTAGCACGGCAGACATAACAGGGACGTTATCCACGATAGCAGATAGGAAGCCGACGCCGATATTTACAGCAGTGGCGCCGAATTTATCATAAAGCGAAACGGCGTAGTTTAAAAATCCGACGAAGTGTAGCGCGCCCACGGCCGCAAGGATACCGAAAAAGAATAAAAGCGTGTTGTTTTCGATCTTTGACATATAGTGAAAGACATGCATAGGCTCTTCGTTTTTGTTTGTTTTTTTGTAGATGTAGGTGTAAATACTAAGAAGCGAGAAGCCAAACATCATGCCCCACATCGCAGGCAAGTGGAAAAGCTGGTGCATCATAACGGCCGAAAATATCGTAAATGCGCCAAGCCCGATAACGACTTTACCGCCTTTTTTGATGCTTACTTTCGGCTCTGCGGCCGGATCAAAGTGCGGGCTCCCAGCGGGCACTATGCGCACTAGCAAAAACGCTGTAACTAGCCAGCCGATAACAGAAGCAGGAAAAAGTGCAAAAAAGTCGATAAATGGCGCCTTGCCCGCAGCCCACGCCATTAGCGTCGTGATATCGCCAAACGGACTCCATGCGCCGCCTGCATTTGCGGCTACGACGATGTTTATCGCGCCTGCGACTAGGAAATTCGTGTTGTTCTTATCTATCGTTAAAAGTACAGTGGAGAGGATAAGAGCAGTGGTTAGGTTGTCAGCGACAGGACTAATGAAAAACGCCAAAACGCCCGTTAGCCAAAAGAGTCTTTTGTATGTATAGCCCTTTGAGACGAGGTTGTATTTTAGCGCGTTAAACACGTCACGCTCGATGAGCGCCTCGATATAGGTCATAGCTACCATGAGGAAAAATACGATCTGCGAAATCTCTAAAATCAGGTGATTTACCTCATTTTGCAACAAATGCACGTCTAGGCCGTTTGCCAGCATATAAAAGCCGATAAGTAGGAACATAAAAGTGCCGATAAATATGGCCGGCTTAGCCTTATCGATGTGAAAATTTTCCTCCGTAGCGATGAAAAAATATCCCACGACGAAAATGATGAGGCTCGCGATACCCACCCACGTAGTCGTTAAATTTAAAGCCTCGCCCGCAGCGTCGCCGCTACCGAAGGCCAAAGCGAAAAACAGACTCAAAAGTCCGACGATCTTCATTTGTTCTCCTTGATTTATAGTTTATTTATTTTTTCGGTTTTGCTGTTTGACGGCTCGGACGGCGCTTCGTAGAACGGATCACCCTTGTGGCCGCAGCCTGCTATAAAAATTAACAAAAAAAATGCTAAAATCGCCTTATGAAAGAGGCTAAGACTATTATTCGACATATTGTTGATAATCCTTTTTATAAAGAGTTAAAAAACCGTAGCGAATGCGGAGAATTTTTACAGCTTTTAAGCCTAAATCATCGCAGGCTCATCGCCTTTTGCTACGAGAAAAACGGCATTTTGTTTTTTGCCCTGTTTCATCCGCTAGGACTTCAGGAATTAAAAAGCGATAGTAGTATAAAAATGTTAAAAGGCTTATTAAAAATCTATTCTAGCGTAAATTTTGACGGCAGGCTCGCTCGCGTGACGGATATTAAATTTTTTGTGACAAAGCATTTAAAATTTAAAAAAGCGACCGACCCATACGAAAAAAAACGAATTTTTACCTACGCCGAGCCGGCCAAGGGCGAGTTTGTAAATTTAGCCAAAAGCGAGCGGATTTTTGAGGGATTTGAAAAAATTCGCCTTGCCATAAAGCAAAATTTAGCCAAAGAATCAAGCGGGGCGCGATGAATCAAATTTGGCCGAATTTAATCCAAAGCTCAAATTTACTAGCGGGAGCTAAAATTTGCTAATCGACGAGATCCGCTCGTTGCCCGCCAAGCCCGGCGTTTATCAGTATTTCGACAAGGCCGGCAAGCTACTTTACGTCGGCAAGGCTAAAATTTTAAAAAACCGCGTCAAAAGCTACTTTTCATTTACGCCCGAGCTCGCCCCCTCGCCCAAGGTCAGCCCGCGCATACACAAGATGATCAGCGAGGCCGTACACCTCGAGTATATCGTTACTCCCAGCGAAGCCGACGCGCTGATACTAGAAAACTCCTTCATCAAGCAGCTAAGGCCCAAATACAACATCTTGCTGCGCGACGATAAGACCTATCCGTATATCTACGTAAATTTGGACGAGGATTTCCCGCGCTTTGAGATCACGCGCAAGATCGTCCGGGGCAAAAACGTCAAGTATTTCGGCCCGTATTTTCGCGGAGCACGCGAGCTTTTGGATGCGCTTAGGCTAAGCTTTAAACTCGTGCAAAGCAAAAGCGCGCTCAAAGCCACTGGCGCCTATCTGCCCTACCAGATCGGCTATTCAGAAGCTCCTCTCATCAGCAAAATTTCGCCCGCCGACTACGCCAAGGTCGTAGAGGGCGCGATCGCAGCGCTAAATAATCCCCTTTCTATGCTGCCAAAGCTCGTAAATTTGATGAGCAAATACGCCCAAAACGAAAACTACGAGCAAGCCGCCCTCGTGCGCGATAAGATCAACGCGATCAAGGATCTAGACGTCAAAATCGAGGTCGATCTAGCCAAGCTTGAAGATTTTGAGGTTTTTGCCGTGGGAGCGGAGCAAAATTTGCTTTGCGCGGTGCGTTTTAGCGTGCACAGCGGTAAAATCAGCGGCGTGTATCAAAATATAACAAACGCCAAAATGAGCTCGCAAGGCGACCTAAACGACGCGTACAAACAGATCGTTTTAGAGAGTTTTCCAGCAGGTGCGCCCGTCGTGAGCGCGAAAATTTACGCGCTTGAGGCCTTTGAGGACGCTAGCCTCGTAGAGGAGATCTTGACCGCTCGTCACGGCCGTAAATTTAGCATCTCAGTCCCTAAAATTGGCGAGAAAAAGCGCATCTGCGAGATGGCGCTAACAAACGCGCAAGTCTTTATCCAAAAATACCTAAAAACCCACGACGACACATTTTTGGACGAGCTAAAGGAGTATTTCGGCCTCGCATGCGCGCCGCATGTCATCGAGACCTTCGACAACTCGCACATGTTCGGTGCGGCCGCAGTCGGCGCGATGGTGCGCTTTGAGCACGGCAACTTCGCCAAGGAGCACTACCGTCACATGCACCTCTCTCACGCAAACGATTACGACCAGATGCGCCAGATGCTAGAGGGGCGCGCTTTGCGGTTTGACAAGCTTAGTCCGCCCGATCTATGGCTCATCGACGGCGGTCAGGCGCTGCTAGACCTCGCCTCGGACATCATCGCTAGCAGCGGCGCAAACGTCGATATACTCGCCATCTCAAAAGAAAAAATAGACGCCAAAGCCCACCGCGCAAAAGGCGGCGCGAAGGATAAAATTTACGCTCCAGGCGGCGTTTTTACGCTACCAACGGGCGACAGGCGGCTACAATTTTTCCAGCGACTTCGCGACGAGGCGCACCGATTTGCGATTACCTTTCATCAAAAAACCAAGCGCAAGGAGGATCTGGGCGCTAGCAAGCTAGCAGACGCGGGCATATCGGCGGGCAGTATCGCAAAGCTCGTTAAATTTTACGGTAGCTTTGAAGCGATAATGACCGCAACGAGCGAGGAAATAGAAAAGGTGACGAATAGGAGCGTGGCGGCTAAAATCGAGCAACTAAAAGAGGGTGAAATTTGAAGCTTATTCTGTAAAATTTGCCCTGAAATTTGAGCTAAATTTGACGTATTTGTTTTCGTTAAATTTGAAAGCGCAAATTTAACTCCCCGCTCTTGGGTAAATTTCGCCGCGGTTATTTGCAAGTCAATCCGTCAAATTTGGCGTAAAATAAAATCAAATTTGAGCGTTAAACTCAAAACTTACGCGAGCGATTACGTAGCGCAAATTTAAATTCCGCACCGCCGCCAAGGTCTGCTTCGGTAAATTTAGCGTTTCGCGGCTTTTTCTATCGCTTCCGCCGCTTCGCAGCCCTCGCTCCAGCCGTAAGCGCACGCCTTTTGCAGATATTTTTTTGCGCTAGTTACGTCTTTTTCGCCGAGCATTGCGTTGTAGTAGAGTACGCCCAGATTAAAGCAAGACATCCCATCCTTCGCCTCGCAGGATTTGCGCCAGATTTCGCCCGCTTTTTGCGCGTCTTTTTTGACACCGAGCCCTTGTTCGTAAAGCGAGCCTAAATTTGCGCAGCCTAGCAGATAGCCGCTATCGCAGGCTTTTTTATAGAGCAAGACGGCCTTTGGTTCGTCCTTTTTAACCCCTTCGCCTTTGCGATATGCTACGCCCAAATTTACGCAGGCGCGCACATAGCCAGCGTCGCAAGCTTTTTTAAACAACGCAAACGCCTTTTCGTAGTTTTTGTCCAGGTCGCACTCTTCAAGCTTGACGCCGATGTAGGCAAGACCCAAGTTATCGCAACTCTCAAAATCGCCCGCGTCGCAACCCCTTTGCAGTCCGCTCGTATCGCATTTTGCAGCATTTAAAGAAACCGCCGTAAAAACGGCTAAAAATATAAATTTATTCATCTTGTATTTTCGATATCAAATTTAACATGCCATTTTGTAACGAGCGCAAATTTAAGTCCGAGCGACTAGGCAAATTTGACGAAATATTGCGCCCGTCAAAAAGCAAATTTGGCCTAAATTTACGCCTTTTTGCCTTTTTTCTTGCCTTTGTCGCCAGGTTCTTCGCCCTTAAACCACCCTTTTATCTTATCCCAGATCCCCTCGTCCTCTTCCTCGTCGTAGCTCGCCTTGCCGGCTTTGATGCCAAAGCTTTCTTGTAGCTGATTTAGTAGGGAGATCTGCTCGTCCGTTAGCTCTTTTGGCGTTTTTACGGAGATTTGCGCCACGAGTCTGCCGTACCTTTTGCTATTTACGTTTTTTATACCGAGCCCGTCAAATACGAACTGTTGCTTGTCCTTTGCGCCGACCGGTAGTTTTAGCTCGGTCGTGCCTTTTAGCGTCGGGATCGTGATCGTCTCGCCCAAAATCGCCTGCGTGAAAAATACCGGGATCTCGATGTAAACGTCGCTTTCGTGACGTACGAAATGCTCGTCGGCTTCAACCTCGATATGCACATATAGATCGCCTCTGGCGCCGGTTGATGAGACGTTGCCCTTTTCGCTCACGCGCATACGCATGCCGTCGTCGATGCCCTCGGGGATATTTACTTTTACGCTTTGGCGCTCTTCTTTAAAGCCGCTACCGCCGCAATCAGAGCATCTATCTTTGACCGTTTCGCCCGTGCCGTTACAGTACGGACACTCCTGCACGAAGCTCATAAAGCCCCTCTGCTGCGATATCCGCCCCCTGCCCTCGCAGTGCGGACAAACGTGCGTTTTGCCGTCTTTCGAGCCACTGCCTTTGCATGTCTGGCACGGCTTTTTGATCGTAAATTCTATCTCTTTTTCGGCGCCGAATACCGCTTCGTTAAATTTGATCCTAAGAGCTATCTCTAGATCGAGCGGATATTTGTCGCTGCTTCTTTTGCGACTGCTTGCGCCTGAGCTAAATCCACCGCCAAAAAACGAGTTAAATATGTCGCCCAAATCAAAATCCGCGCTAAACCCGCTAGAGCTAAAGCCGCCTCTGCCCTCAAGCCCTGCCTTGCCGTATCTATCGTATATCGCGCGCTTTTCCTCGTCGCCTAGCACTTGGTAGGCTTCGTTTACCTTTTTAAAATTTTCTTCCGCTTCTTTGTCGCCTTGATTGCGGTCCGGGTGGTACTTTAGCGCTAGTTTTCTAAATGCTTTTTTTATGGTTTCAGAGTCGCTATTTTTGCTGATTTCTAAAATTTCGTAGTAGTCTATTTCCACAAAATCTCCTAAATTTTTTAAATTTAAAGGGTGATTTTATCTTATTATTTATAAAAATTCAAAGCGGGGGAGAATTTTAAACGAGGATAGTAAATTCGGAAAAAAAATTTAACATTTTTTGGTTATAATCATTTTCGTTAAATCTATTTGAAAGGCTTAAAATGATTAATGTTTTAATGATTGAAGACGATCCGGAATTCGCACAAATCCTATCCGAGTACTTGAGCGATTTTAATATAAAAGTAACAAATTTCGAAGATCCTTATTTGGGACTAAGCGCCGGAGTAAAAAATTTCGACCTGCTTATCCTAGACCTTACCTTGCCTGGCATGGACGGCCTAGAAGTGTGCAAAGAGATCCGCAGCAAATACAACATCCCTATCATCATCTCCTCCGCTCGCAGCGATATCAGCGACAAGGTCGTGGGTCTGCAGCTAGGCGCAGATGACTATCTACCAAAACCGTACGATCCAAAGGAAATGTACGCGCGCATAATGAGCCTAATCCGCCGCTACAAAAAGACCAACGAAGTGCAAGAAGAGGTCGTGGATACGCTATTTAGGATAGACGAGCGCAGACACGAAATCTACTACAACAACGAAAGCCTAACGCTAACGCCGGCCGAGTACGAGATCTTGAGCTATCTTATCAAACAACACAGCTTTTCAGTCTCTCGCGAGCAGCTAGTTTATAACTGCAAGAGCCTAAAAGACAAGGACTCAAAGAGCCTAGATGTCATCATCGGCAGACTAAGAACCAAGATCGGCGACAGCTCAAAAGCGCCTAAACATATATTTTCGGTACGCGGAATAGGCTATAAACTCATAGGATGAGATACTCCTTAACCACGAAGATTTCGGTAGTTTTCGCGCTGGCCTTTTCGCTTGTTTGTATCTTATTCTACACGTTTGCGAGCATACAGCTAGATAACGCGCTAGAAAAGATAAAAAACAAGCAGCTAAACGCGATAAACTACCTCATCGCCTCATACGAAAAGTCAAATCCGCCTAGCGATTTGACTAATTATTTTAGAAATTTCGGACTAACCTATGTTAAAAGCGACAAAACCGTCGCAAACGTCATCAGCACCGGCAAGACAGTCTTTGCCAAGCAAACGCAGCTGGGACTCTTTCAGTCGCTGCTTTTTCAGGATACTTTGTATCTGCAGATCAAAAATCCTTCGTTTCAAATTTTACTCGAAAGCGACGATACGAAAAACATAAATGACCCGATTTGGGTGGGCTTTATACTCACGACGGCGCTTCTAGTGTCGCTTTACGTTTCGGTAATGAAGTCTCTGATACCGCTTAAAAAACTAAGCTCTGATATCAGGAAATTTGGTGCCGGAAATATGGACGTAAATATCGCCAAACCCGACTCCGACGACGAGATCGCCAAGGTCGCGATAGAATTTGACGCCGCAGCTAGCAAAATCAGGGAGCTTTTGCGCTCTAGACAGCTGTTTTTGCGCACGATCATGCACGAGCTAAAAACGCCGATCGGCAAAGGTCGCATAGTCTCTGAAATGGTGCAAAATCCTACGCACAAAACCCGCTTGATAGCGATATTTGAGCGCCTTGACATGCTCATAAACGAGTTTGGCAAGATCGAGCAGCTGCTATCCAAAAACTACGCGCTAAACTATCAGGAGTCGTACTTTTCAAACATCCTTGACCAGGCGCGCGACATGCTGATGCTCGATAAATTTGAAGAAAAAGTGAGCGTAGATATCCGCCGAGATATATTGCTACGCGTGGATTTCGGACTCTTTTCGCTCGCGATCAAAAACCTCATAGATAACGCCCTAAAATACGCCGACGACAAAAAGGCACAGGTCATCTGCGACATAGACGGCATAGTCGTGAGAAATCTAGGCCAACCGCTACAAAATCCTATCGAGTACTACATGCAAGCCTTTATCCGCGAAAAGGGCAGCAAAAGCAGCGGCATGGGGCTAGGCCTCTACATCATCGACCACATCTGCCGCATGCACAAATTTAGCCTAAAATACTCCTACGAGGATGGCTTCCACTCATTTAAAATTTGCACCAATCCAAAGGAAAGCGTTGAAAAAAGGGCTTGAGAAATTTAACGAGCTCGTAGCGGCCTTTGAGCGACTGCCTGGCGTGGGCAAAAAGTCCGCCCAGCGCTACGCCTATCACGTCTGCCTAAAGGATAGCTTCGGCGGACTAAAGCTCGCTCAAAGCATCGAGGACGCCGTGAGATTTACGGGCAAATGTCAAATTTGCGGCGGGCTTAGCGAGGACGAGATTTGCGACATTTGCAGCGACGAGACGCGAGATAAGGAGCTACTAGCAGTCGTAGAAAGCCCAAAGGATATCCTAGTTTTCGAGCAAAGCGCGATCTACCGCGGTCGCTACTTCGTGCTTGAGGAGATAACGCCAGAGCAAACCGAGAAACTGCGCGAGGTCATCCGCCAAAACGGCGTAACTGAGATCATTTTTGCACTAACGCCCGGGCTTAGCAGCGATGCGGTGATGGTTTTTATCGAGGATAAGCTAAGTGATTTGGGCGTTAAATTTAGCAAGATAGCCCAAGGCGTACCAACAGGCGTAAATCTCGAAAATATCGACCTTCTATCGCTTATGAAGGCGCTTGATAGCAGAACTGAGCTGTAAATTTAACTCTGGCGCATAAAGCTTTTTGGAAATTTACGTTGCGTTTTTAAATTCTCTCAAATTCAAATTTAAGACTATTCAAGCAAATTTGACACCGCATTTCACACAGGCACCTCCTCAAATTTAACCCGCCGCCAAAGCTAATCAAATTTGCAACGACTCAAATTTGACGCGTAGCCTCAAAATCAAATTTTACAAGCACGATAAAGAATAAAAAGAAAAATTTAAAAAGAGAAATTTACGACCAGAAGGCCGTAAATTTAAGCCGCACGAAACGAGCGACGAGAAGTTACTTCGTAGTTTTTTGGATATATGAGAACTCGGAAATTTTCGTCCACTCACGAGCTTTAGCTAAAAACGCTCTTTGAGAGTCCAATATCTCCTTAAATAGCGGATCTTTGGCCGCTTCTTCGTCTAGGATCTCGTCGCTTGCTTTTCTAAGCGCATCCATGACGTCTTGCGGAAACGAGCGAACCTCGATATCGGGATACTCGGCTTTCATCTTCGCCCAGTACTCGGCGTTATCAAAGAACGATCGGCTATTTAGCATGCTAGCTACCTCGTTAGCCGCAGCCTCGATCACGGCCTGAAGGTCGGCAGGTAGCTTCTCATAGGTCTTTTTATTTACGAAAAACTGAGTCTGACCGCTCGGCTCTTGCCAGCCCGTGTAGTAGTATTTAGCGATCTTGTGAAAGCCTAAGCCCATATCAAACGCAGGGCTAACCCACTCGACCGAGTCGATCGTGCCCATCTCTAGCGCCATATATAGCTCGCCGGTCGGGATAGTGTTTATCGTCGCTCCCACGCGCGCCATAACCTCGCCGCCAAAGCCGGGGATCCTGATTTTTAGGCCTTTTAGATCATCTACGCTTTTGATCTCTTTTTTAAACCAGCCGCCCATTTGCGTGCCGGTATCCCCCGCAAGGAAAACTTTGATGTTGTATTTGTCGTAAACTTTTTCCTCTAGCTGCTTGCCGCCGCCGAATTCATACCAAGCGCGAAGCTCAGTCGCGGTCATACCAAAAGGCACGGCGGTAAAAAACATAGTATTCGCGTCCTTGCCCTTGTAGTAGTAAGACGCCGTGTAGCCGATATCGTACTGGCCGCCTTTTACGAAGTCTAGGATACCAAACGGGGATTTGTGCTTAGAGGGATAGTCTATCCTCACCTCTAGTCTGCCATCGCTTAGCGTCTCGACGACGCGCTTAAATTCTTTCGCTGCGTCGCCCAAAACCGGAGTCGTGCTCTCCCAGGTGCTGGCTAGCTTTAGCTTATAGGTTTTGTCCGCTGCGTTCGCGCTTAGCGCTAAACCGAAAGCAGCCAAAACCGCTAAAAACTTTTTCATTTTTGCTCCTTAAAATAAATTGGCCGATTATACTTATTTTTTTTAAAAATTTGGTAAAATTGCGCAAAAAAGGGGCATCCATGAATAAAAAAACCAAAATCCTAGCCACGGTCGGACCAGCCAGCGAATCCATAGAGGTTATGGAGCAATTAGTTTTAGCAGGAGTCAATGCTTTTAGGCTAAATTTTAGCCACGGCACTCACGAATATCACAAATCAAATATCGATAAAATCAGGCAAGTAGAGGCGAAGCTCGGGCGGAAAATAGGCATATTTCAGGATATCTGCGGCCCAAAAATAAGAGTCGGCAAACTAGACAGAAGCGAATTTAAACTAAAAATCGGCGATACACTTATCTTTGTAAAAGATGAAATAATCGGCGAGCAAATAGACGAAAATCACTATAAGCTTTGCATAAACCAGCCTCAAATTTTAGCCGCTCTAAAAACGGGCGAGTACATATACCTATGCGACGGACAAATCCGAGCCAAAATCACGGAAGCAAGCGCCCAAAAAGTAGAAGCCGTGGTGGAAAACGACGGGATACTCCGATCAAACAAAGGCGTAAATTTCCCAAACACCAAGCTTAATATCGAAGTCATAACGCCAAAAGATTTAAAAGATCTAGAATTTGGCGCAAAAAACGGCGTGCATTTCGTCGCGATCTCTTTCGTACAAAACGCAAACGACATAAGAAAAGCTAGAGAAATCCTAAAGGGCTTTGGCTCCAAAGCTCAAATTTACGCCAAAATAGAAAAATTTGACGCCGTAGAGAATATCGACGAGATCATAGAGGCGAGCGACGGCGTGATGGTCGCTCGCGGAGATCTAGGTATCGAGGTGCCCTACTACAAGGTACCGACGATCCAAAAACTCATCATCAAAAAAGCAAACGAAGCAGTTAAGCCAGTCATCACCGCTACACAGATGATGCTAAGCATGGCCGAGCACGAAACAGCTACTAGAGCCGAGATCAGCGACGTGGCAAACGCCGTACTAGACGGCACCGACGTAGTCATGCTAAGCGAAGAAAGCGCAGTCGGCATCAACCCCGTAGCCGTCGTAGAAGCGATGAGCAACACCATAATCCAAACGCAGCAAATTTATCCTTTTAACAAATTTGATTTTGACCGCTACGACGATACCGATATGATCGCATCTAGTACCGCCAGGCTCGCCTCCGCGCTAAAAGTTGACGGCATCATCGCGCTAACATCATCGGGCGGTTCGGCAGCAAAACTAGCCAGATACCGCACCGATATAGATATCATCGCTATAACGCACAACGAGCAGGCCGCGTATAGGCTGACTCTTTGCTGGGGCATAACGGCGGCATTCGTGATAGAAAAAGAAGAAAGACTGCACACGCTCATGGCTAAATCGATCAAAGCCGCAGTCGAAAAAGGCTACATAAAAGACGACAAAAGCTACATCATGACCGCTGGCTATCCGACGGGAGTGGCGGGTAGCTCAGACTTGATCAGAATTTTAAGAAAAGCTCAGATAGATTATTATCTAGAAGAAGCCGATAAATAGAGGGCTTTTCGCATCGAGGCCTCGATTTTAGCCTCGTCAAGCGAGCCCTCAAAAAATAAATTTAACGCTAAAACCGCCTGAAAAAGTAGCATCTCTGAGCCGTCTTTATGCGCGAGCCCGCTAGCGGCGGCTAAATTTAAAAAAGGCGTTTTCTTGCCGTAAATAACGTCAAAGGCAAATTTGCTTTCATCAAAAATCGGACGCAAAATCTCGATCGGTGCGGGCAAATTTTTATCTTTTAACCCCGCCGAGGTCGTATTTACGACGAGGTCAAATTTGCCGCCTTTAAATTCGCCGAAATCCGCCCAGCTAAATTTTTCAAATTCGGCAAAATTTGCTAGCCTCTCCTCGCTTCTATTTAGCACGCAAACTCGCACGTCGCGGCTTTTTAGCGCATATGCGACCGCTCTAGCCGTTCCGCCGGCACCCAAAATGAGAGCTGAATTTATCTGCCCAAAACTCTCTATCGCTCGTAAAAATCCTGGTGCATCTGTGTTGTAGCCGTAAATTTTATCGCCGCGAGCTACGAGAGTATTTACGGAGCCGATTTTAACAGCCGTTTCGTCTGGGGTGTCGCACTGCGCGAGCGCTGCTTCTTTGTGAGGTACGGTTACGTTTGCGCCGCTTAGTTTTAGTTCTTTAAATTTAGAGATGAGTTGCGAGCCGTCCGCTAGCTCGTAACGAGTATAGAGGGCTTCGTGAGATAGACCCAGCTCGCCGAGGGCTAGGTTGTGTAGCCTCGGCGAAACGGAGTGAGAGATAGGATTGCCGAAAACGGCAAAAATCATCATTTTATATTTACGATAAAGGCGTTCGGAGCGGCACTTTGCTTGATTTTAGCAAGCTCGCTTTTTAGCTGCTCGCCGCTGTAAGGGCCGACTAGCACCTTGATGATTTCATTGCCGTTTACATTCGTCCTGTATAGCTTATAGGTGTATCCTGCGGCTTTTAGTTTGCCAAGCTCAGGCGCTTTTTCATTAAAGTGCTTAACGGCGAAAACTTGCACGTAACTACCGCTGTGAGCATCGCCGCCACTAGCTGCAGGAGCTTGTTTGGCCGGCTTTTGTTTTGCTGGTTTTTCTTTGGCCGCATCGTTTTTAGGCTGTTTTGCAGCTTTTTCTTGTTTAGGCTCTTTTTGTTTTACTACGTTTACGTGTTGCTTAGGCTCGGCTTTTGGTTCGCCTGGCTGAGCGCTTGGAGCGTCATTTTGCTTTAAAGCACCTTGTATAGTAGAAGACTCGGTCGGCGTAGGAGCTGTCGCGCCTGCATCTTGCTGCCTTTTATCCTCTTTTTCCTTAAGCGCTTTTACCATATCCTCAAAGCTATCTTGGCCTTTGTTTTCAGGCACGATAGGCACCTGCTCAAAGGTAGGATTTGGCTGCTGCGCCTGAGGTTCGGATGGAGGAGGCGGAGCGACTGGCGGGACGTTAGCTTGTGCTACTTGCGGCGCAGGCTCGTTAGGCGGCGTAGCAGGCACGCTCACTTGCTGAGGGATACTTCGTGTATTGTCCGGCTCAGGCGGCAAAACCAGCCTAGAATCAGTTTGTGCAATCTGATCGTTAGTTTCGGAGGAATTTAAAAATTTCATCACGATGAGAACAGCTAAAAAGATGATGACAAAAACTGCGATGAGGATTAGTATCCTCTTAACGCTTTTGCTCTTTTTATCCTCGTTATTATCAAGCATGATATCTCTTAGCTCGTTATATTCCATTTTCACTCCTTACATATGTTTTGACCAGCTTGCGCCGCGCTCTTTTTGATAAACTTTGTACGGCAACGTCAAGATATTAAATTCTTTCGGTAACTCCATCGTCGGAAACACTCTCCACTCTTTAACCAAACGCGAACTAAGCAACATAGATAGTTTATTCGCTATCTGATAGCCCTCATTTAGCGTCGTGTGCCCTTTGTGTATATAAAGGTGCAAGTGTCCCGGTGTCTTGCTCTCGTAGGCGGTAAAATTTATAAATCCCTCCTCGCGGAGCAAAAGCTGAGCACGGTGCCAAAAGCGCTCAGGCATCCTGCCGTTGTAGTCAAAGACGATATTTTCTACCTTGTCGCCAGGCAGTATCAGCGAGTGCGCGACAGTGATCTTGCCCTCGTCGTGATCTTTTATCACCTGATAGCTTAGAGGCTCATTTATGAGCTCAAATTTGTTGAAAAACGTCCGTCCCTTGTACTCAATCTTACTTACGATATTATCGCGTTTGATCCAGTAGTGGCTCGTGTTCATTTTGATTAGCGCGGTGTCTATGCTCTGCATCAATAAGTCGCCTTATCATAGATGATAAATTTGCCCGCAAGCTCTTTTAGTTCGGCTTTTACTTTTTCTTGAAGCGCTGCGTTATTGATATCGCTTAGCACGTCGGCGATTTTGTTTGCGATGATCTCAAATTCCGCTTCTTTCATGCCGCGAGCCGTAAGCGCCGGACTTCCGATGCGGATACCGCTTGTAACAAACGGGCTTCTAGTTTCGCCTGGAACCGTATTTTTATTTACCGTTATGCCTGCGTTTCCAAGAGCGATGTCGGCATCTTTACCGCTAAATTCACGATTTAAAAAGCTCATTAAAACCAGGTGATTATCCGTACCGCCGCTAACTAGGTCAAAGCCACGTTTTACCAAAACATCAGCTAGTTTTTTGATGTTTGCCTTAACTTGCTTGGCGTAAATTTTCCATTCAGGCGAAAGGTTATGTTTAAAACCTACCGCCTTTGCCGCGATAACGTGAACGAGCGGTCCGCCCTGAATGCCAGGGAAAATAGACGAATTTATCCTTTTAGCGTACTCTTCGTTGTTTGTCATAATGATACCGCCGCGAGGTCCGCGAAGGGTCTTGTGCGTAGTTGAGCTCACCACGTCGCAGTGCGGAAAAGGACTCTGATGCTCGCCAGCTACGACTAGGCCCGCGATGTGCGCCACATCGGCAAAGAGTATAGCGCCGACGGCGTCAGCTATCTCGCGGAATTTCTTAAATTCGATCTCGCGAGTATATGCGCTCGCGCCGCACACGATCATCTTAGGTTTTACGATTTGCGCGATTTCCATCACTTTGTCGTAGTTTATTCGTCCGTCAAGCTCCACGCCGTAGAAAAAGCTCTGATAAATTTTACCAGAGCTGCTTACTTTTGCGCCGTGAGTTAGGTGTCCGCCATGGCTTAGATCCATGCCTAAAATTTTATCGCCCGGATTTAAAAGCGCGCCGTAAACACCCTGGTTTGCCTGCGAGCCTGAGTTTGGCTGTACGTTTGCAAATTCGCAACCAAAAAGCTCTTTGCAGCGATCTATCGCTAGCTGCTCAATCTGATCGACGTATTCGCAGCCGCCGTAGTAGCGTTTGCCTGGATAGCCTTCCGCGTATTTATTGGTTAGAATCGAGCCCATTACTTCCATTACTTCAGGATAGGTAAAATTTTCACTCGCGATCATCTCGAGGTGGTCGCATTGGCGTTTTAATTCCAAATTTACTAAATCAAAAATTTCTTTATCATAACTTTGCAAACTCATTAATTCTCCTTGGTTTCGTTTTTTTGCGGTCTCATCGCCGGGAAAAGTACCACGTCGCGGATGGATTTTTTATTGGTTAGTAGCATCACGAGCCTATCTATACCGATGCCCTGCCCCGCAGTCGGAGGCATCGCGTAGCCAAGAGCCCTCACATAGTCCTCGTCCATCTCGTGAGCTTCATCGTCTCCTGCATTTTTAGCTTCGATTTGTGAAGCGAAGCGGCCGTATTGATCAATCGGATCGTTTAACTCGTTAAAGCCATTTGCTAGCTCGCGCCCTGCGATAAACAGCTCAAATCTCTCCGCGATATTAGGATCTGCATCACTTCTGCGAGAAAGCGGGCTGATCGAAATCGGATAGTCTATGATAAACGTCGGATCGGTTAGCTTGCTTTCTACATAGTTATCAAAAAGCTCGGCTTGCAAATGCCCTAAATCAAGCTTTGCGTTTGCCTCAAAGCCGTCCGCCTTGAGCTTAGCTAAAATTTTATCTTTATCGTCAATGATAGTTTCGTCTAGTCCGCCAATTTCTACGAGCGCTTTTTTGTAGCTTATACGTCTAAACGGTTTACTAAAATCGATCTGCATACCGTCAAATTCGATGATTTTAGGCATATCGAGTTTATCAAGAAGCACGTTAAATAGCTCCTCGGTTAGCCCCATCAAATCGTGATAGGTATGCCATGCCCAGTAAAACTCGATGCTTGTAAATTCGGGATTATGCGTTAAGTCCATACCTTCGTTGCGGAAATTCCTATTCATCTCATAAACAGCATCAAAACCGCCCACGATGAGACGCTTTAGATAAAGCTCGGGCGCGATGCGCAAAAATCTCTCGACGCCAAGTGCGTTGTGAAACGTAACGAAAGGCTTAGCGTTAGCTCCGCCAGGTATCGGGTGCATCATAGGAGTCTCGACTTCCAAAAAGCCCTTGTCCTCGAAAAATCTGCGAATCGTACTAACTATAACAGAGCGGCGCTTAAAATCAGCCCTAACCTCGGGGTTCATTATCATATCTAGGTATCTTTGGCGATATCTAGTCTCTATATCCGTTAGTCCGTGGAATTTCTCCGGAAGCGGCGAAATAGCCTTTGATGCCAAAGTTAGCTCGCTAACGTGCATCGAAAATTCGCCCGTTCGCGTGACGAAGGCATATCCGCGTACATATATGATGTCGCCTACTTCGATATTTTTCTTTACGACCTTAAACCAGTCTGGATCAAGAGTTTTATTGCTAAAGTAAATTTGAAGATTGCCATCCTCGTCCTCGATATTGGCAAATATCGCTTTGCCAGCATCCCTAATGAGCTTAACGCGTCCGGCAAGGCTTACTAGCTGACCTTCAGCGCTCTTTTCTTCGGTGTCTATAATGTGTTTAAATTTAAGTCTAAATTTAGTTATATCCATATCGCGGCGTAAAAAATGCGGATAGGGATTTACGCCCGCGCTTCTTAGTTCGTTTGCCGTCTCTAATCTTTGTATTTCTAATTGATTTTCAAATATCACTTGCCACCCTTTGCCTCTTTAGCAACACACTCTTTACATACTCCGTAAAGCTGCATCATGTGTCCAGTTAGCTTAAAGCCGTGCTCTTTCGCGATGTTTGCTTGTCTTTTTTCTATGGTTGCGTCTTCAAATTCTATGATGGTTCCGCACCTGCGGCATATCATGTGATCATGGTGAGGCTTGGTTGCAAGCTCGAATTTTTTACCTTGCGAACCGAAGCTGATAGAGGTTACCATCTCGGCCTCTTCGAGCAAATTTAGCGTCCTATAAACGGTCGCAATGCCGACATTTAAGTCAGGATAGGTCTCTTTAATGAAAAAATAAAGTCTCTCCGGAGTGAAGTGCTCGTCGTTGTTGTAGAGCGTCTTTAGTAGAACTTCTCGCTGTTGCGTGTATTTTAGCCCATTATCTCTCAAAATTTTTTTAAATTTCTCAAGAAGCGCGTCGTATTCTAAATTCTCAATCATTATTTATACTCCTTAATCGTCGAATTTATCTCCAAATTTGGTCTTTGCTCCTGCATAGATGCGTCAAACGGCGTCTCGATATTTCCTACTCCGCTTGCTATGCCTTTTACGTCCACGTTCATTATCCATTTGCCCGTATCCAGCAAAATCGGGTACAGTTTACTTCCCCTAAAATACGGCTCTATTTTGTTGTTTAAAACTTGAATATTTGAAATAGTCACTATCAAAACCGCAAAAACTAGGAAAATTTTAGTGCTTCCGATGACAAATCCGCCCATTTTATCCAAAAATCCAAGTCCGCTTAACCCTACTAATCTCGATAAAAATGCGCCGATACCCAAGCAAAGTATCCAGAATACGATAAGCGTCGTTAAAAATCCAGCAAAAAATAAAATAGAATCGCCCTCTATTTTATAAACATTATCGCTTATTAGATGACCGACTCTAATACCGAATCTACTAGCCACCACGATACCGCCGATTAGACCGATGAGGCCAAATATTTCCTTTACCAGTCCGCTTATCACGCCTTTTATACCCAGTATCAAAACCAATGAAACGACGACTACGTCAAATAGAGTAACAAAATCCATTACATACCTAACAATGGCGCGAGTTCTTGCTGATTGGTTGAATATCTCATCGCCATTTCTTTCGTGATTTGATTTGCTCTAATAGCTTTCATTAAAGACTGCGTTTGCGTCATCATGCCGGTTACTTGTTGGTTTAGCTGCATTTGGGAGTAAATTTGATGCACCTTGTTTTCTCGAATAAGGTTTGCGATAGCATTATTGTTAATTAGTATTTCGTGTATAGCAAGTCGTCCGCTGCCTATTTTTGGAAGTAAGCTTTGCGATATAACCGCCGTTAACGAAACCGAGAGCATATTTCGCACCTGAAGCTGCTCGCCGCCCTCAAAACTATCTATAATACGGTTGATAGTCTGAATAGCCGAGTTTGTGTGCAGCGTGCCAAATACCAAGTGGCCAGTCTCTGCTGCCGTAATAGCCGTAGATATCGTTTCTCTATCTCGAAGCTCGCCCACCAAAATAATATCAGGATCTTCACGAAGTGCGCTTTTGAGCGCCTTGGCATAAGACTTGGTATCCACGCCAACGTTTCTATGAGAAAAAAGACCTTTTTTATTCGTGTGTACGAACTCGACAGGATCTTCTACGGTAATAATATGCTTTCTCTCATTTAAATTTATCTCGTTTAGCATCGCGGCAAGCGTCGTCGATTTACCGCTACCCGTAGGTCCGGTGACCAAAATTAGTCCTTTTTCGCGCTTTACCACTTCTTTAAAAATAGCAGGCGCTCTAAGGTCGTCAAGAGACGGAATATCTGTCGGAATAATACGAAATGCGGCAGCCAAATCGCCGTTCATAGTATAGTAATAGTTTCCTCTAAAACGTCCGACGCCGGGAAGCTCTATTGCGAAGTCAAGCTCCCTATTTTCCTCAAGATCGCTTTTTTGCACGTCGGTTATGAGCGCATAGCAGATATCTTGTATATCGTGCCCTTTTAGCACGCCGAGCTCAAGCGGCCTCAAAGTTCCGTCTATTCTGATCTGCGGCTCGCTTCTTGCGACAAGGTGCAAGTCGCTGGCCTTATTGTGGACGACCGTTTTTAATAACGTCTCCAAGCTTACGTCTATCTTCTTGGGCTCTAAGCTATCATTTTGAGTTTCTTGCCTTATTTGCTCCATATAAAATTTCCTTATTCTATAATTTTCGGCACGACAAAGAAGTGTTCGCTACTCATTGGAGCGTTTTTAAGTATAGTTTCTATCACGTCAGAGCTCACGCTTACGTCTTCTCTTAACGGAGTCCCGCCCTCTCTAGAGCTTACTACTGCTTGAGAAGCGCTTAAATCAAGCTCGTCTAGTATACCCGCAAAACTCAAAATTTCACTGAGTTGACCTTCGATTTCCCTTCGCTTGTCGCTCTCGACTTTGAGCGAGCTAAGCTTTTCGAGTTTGGTTAATAAAGTATCGTCTATCTGCATAAAACCTCGTCAAATTTTTAAAATTTTCCGCATTATAACACAATTTGCCTTGATTTTTATGCTGTTTTATATTTATTATGCTACAATTACGAACTTTCAATAACTAAAATTTAAGGAACAAACTTGGCCATCAAAGATGATATTGATTCTATAAAGGAAGAGTTAAATACTCAAGAACAATTTTTAGAAAACATAATCAAAAGCGAAAGATTTTTTAAAAAATATAAAAAAATTATCATCGGTGCGCTCGCTTTAGGCGTCATCGGTGCGGCGGGATACTATATAAACGGCGCTTTAAAAGAAAAAGAGTTTAAAGCCGCAAACGCCGCATATGCAAAACTGATACTTAATCCAAAAGACGAGCAAGCAAAGGCTGAACTAAAGCAAAAAGACGCCTCGCTCTACGCGCTTTACGAGTTTAAAAGAGCACTTGATAACAACGACACAAACGCGCTAAAATCGCTAGCAAACGAGCAAATAGATCCGCTTTTAAAAGATATCGTAAAATCCCAGATAAACGAGCCTAGCGGTCAAATTTTGACTTCATATAAGGCCGTTGTTAGAGGGTATGAGCTAATGAAAGAAAATAAAATCGACGAAGCAAAAAACGAATTTAAAAAGGTTCCTTTAAATTCTCAGCTTCAATCCATCGTCAAAAATTTAGAACACTATCAAGGAAATGCAAAATGAGAAAATTTCAAGCTATTTTAGCGGCTGCGCTCTGCGTCGCGGTACTCGGCGGATGCAGTACGAAAAGGCAGTATTTCGAACCGACCGATGTGCAAAATGAAAAAATTTCAGAAAACAGGCTGCCGGCGAGCATCGCGACGGCGAGCATAAACGGAGCGGTGCTAAAAAACGGTATGGCGATAACTAAAAACGGCCTACTCTCGCCCGAGATAAAGCTGCCAAAGGGTGCAACCTTGTTAAATTCCGCCGACGGTAAATTTATCAGCTCCGATTTGGATGGAAATTTGATCGTTGCAAACAGCTCAAACGAAATTTTATTTCAAAGAAGCTTCAATGAAGCAATCGTTTCAGCCGCTCTAGAAGATAATAAACTAGCCCTTTTAAGCGCGGGCAATGTCATATATCTCATCGACATTGCAACAAACGATACTTTGCTCGAGTTTGAAAGCTCAAACGTCTATGCGCAGGACTCTCGCGTCGCTGCGCCGTTATTTATGAGCTCGCTCGTTATATTTCCTACGCTTGACGGTAAGATCATGATCGCGGATAAAAACCAAGGCCGAATTTTACGTGACGTGGTTGTGAGTAGCGAGCAGTTTTTTAACAACATCATCTCGCTCAACGTCGTAAACGACACGATGATAGCCGCCACAGGCAAGCGTATCGTCTCGATAAATCCGGAAAAAACGGTTTACTATAACGGCGAGATAAAAGACATCGTCATAAACGGCGAATATGTATATATCTTGCTAAAAGACGGCAAAATCGTGCTTAGCGACCTAAATTTGAAACAAATCAAAGACGTATATTTTAAATTCGCCATCTTTTCAAGCGCCACCGTCTATAACGGCTCGCTTTATATAATGGAAAAAACAGGATATCTCATCAAGACAGATCTAGCGCTCGACAATGCCAAAATTTACGAGCTTTCAGACGAGGTTGAGAGCCAAATTTTCGCCGGAGCGAAAGAATTTTTCTACGACGATTACAGCTTAGAGCTTAAATGACGAAGCAAGAAATTTATCAAGTTCTGGAAGCCAAAAAGATTATTTTAAAAAATCTAACCTGGGTTGAGCTTGATAAATTTACTAAAAAAAAGACCCTTGCCGCGCTTACGGGAGTTGATATGAAAGGCTTTTATACGCTTTTATTTTTTCGCAGCGCAAAGGCTAGATTTTTAAGCAAAGAGTTTGAAACAATCAACGAAATAGCCAGCAAAATCGCCGAGCAAACAGGAGTAAATTTTAAAAAAAAAGCTATTTTTTATAGCTCTGATATCTGCTCAAAAACTGCAAATTTAATGAAAGAAAACGGCTACAAACATGACTCTATGTGACGTAGGCAATACTAACGCCACCTTTTTTGAAAACGGTAAAATCACCAAAATCAGGATTGAAAATTTTAAATATTTTAGAAGCGATGAGAAGATTTATTTTATCAGCGTAAACGACGAAGTAACCAAAAGGTTGCAAAATTCGCCTAGATTCGTAAATTTGGAGCCCTATTTTGAACTAGATACTATCTATAAAGGCCTTGGTATCGACCGCGTGGCTAGCTGTTATGCTGTAAAAAATGGTCTTATTGTCGATGCAGGTAGTGCCGTAACTATAGACGTTATGATGGACTCTATGCACCTTGGCGGCGCGATAGTGCCCGGTATTTCGCACATCCTAAAAGCTTGCGAAGCAATTTCGCCGAGGCTAAAAATCTCGCTAAATTCGCAGATCGACCTCGACGCACTCCCGCAAAAAACGACCGACGCGGTGAGTTACGGCATCATCAAACCGATCCTGCTTCTCATAGAAAACATGGCAAACGGCTCGAAAATCTACTTCACGGGCGGCGACGGCGAGTTTTTATCGCGCTTTTTTACCACGAGTATCTACGACCGCATGCTCGTATTTCGCGGGATGCAAAAACTAATCGAACAAAAAAAGGACATCTTATGCTAACGGTTGCTTTGCCAAAAGGCCGCATCGCTGACGAAACTCTCGCGATTTTTAGGAAAATTTTTCAAAGCTCGTTTGAGTTTGAGGACAGAAAACTGTTGATGAGCGAGGGTGATTTTAAATTTCTAATGGTTCGCAACCAAGACATCCCGACCTACGTCGTAAACGGTGCTGCAGATATCGGCGTGGTGGGTCTTGACGTACTTGAAGAGCACCGTCCTGACGTCGTGCGCCTACTTGATCTAAAAATCGGCAAATGCCGCGTCTGCGTAGGTATAAAAGAGGGCGAGGAGCTAAATTTAAACGCTCCCGAGCTAAAGATCGCCACCAAAATGCCGCACATCTCGCGCAACTATTTCGCCGCAAAGGCGACCGCGCTAAAGATCATCAAACTATACGGCTCGATCGAGTTAGCACCGCTGGTCGGGCTAGCCGACGCAATCGTGGACGTCGTTGAAACTGGCACTACGATGAAGCAAAACGGGCTAAGAGTCGCCGAGACCATCATGCACAGCTCCGCTCACCTCATCGCAAATAAAAGTAGCTTTATCATCAAAAAAGACGAAATTTTATCGCTTTACGAAAAAATCAAAGCGCAAATTTAAGCTAAATTTGTAAGTCGAATTAACCTGCGTCTTTACGATGCAGGCCGCTAAATTTAGCTTTTTTATTTCTGTAAAAAATATCTTGAAATTTGATAGTTTATAATCACAATACTCGGCGATCAATCTTGATAAAATTTAAACCATACAAAGCTCGCGAGCCAAACTACAAAAACCAATTATACTTATTTTTGGGCGCATGGACAAATCTTATCCTTGCGCGATATGATGCTTTTTTCGCAATCAAACAGGAAGCGCCAAAACCCAATAAAAATTAAAGTCAAATTTGACGCCGTTGTCGCAAAAACAAAAGTCTAAACCAAACTTAGTACAAACACAAGAAGGCAATTGATCCATAAATAATTACAAAACTTAATGAACCAGGCCCTAAAGCGCGTAAATTCGGCAACTATCTCAACGAGATTTAATTTTATAAAGCTTTACTTGGTAGTTTGTTTACAAAAACCGGTCCGCTTTAAAATTTCCGCAAGAGGCATTATTGTTTTTATTAAAAGTTAAAATGATGTAAAAATCGGCGATAATTCATCAAAAAATCAAGGCTAATTTACAAGACGGCAAAAGATCAAAACCTCCGACAAAATAGCGTCGCAGTTAAATTTTAATCCTCGTAAAGGCTATCTCTAGGCTCTCCTAGATAAAAGCCCTGAAACTCGTCCACGCCAAGCTCTACGCATGTATCAAACACCTCTTTTGAGCGGACAAATTCGGCTATTACCGTGATATCAAGCTTTTTAGCAAAGGCGATGATGGCGCCTGCTATAGCGCGAGAGTCCTCGCTCGTATCGATATTTTTTATGATGGAGCCGTCGATTTTTATGTAGTCGGGCTTTAGTTTTAGGATGTAGGAGAAGTTGCTATAGCCAGAGCCAAAGTCGTCTATCGCTATCTTTACGCCCATCCTGCGCACGCGCTCGATAAATGTTCCTATACGCTCGATATTTTCGACGTTTTCATCCTCTAGTATTTCAAATATTACGCGTCCGGCAACTTTGTATTTATTTAATTTTTCGATGATAAACACGCTCACGTCACCGTCGGTCATATCGCGCCCGGATAAATTTACAGAGATTACGGCGTCGGGCCTATCGGCGATTAGTTTAAAGCTTTTTTCGATCAGCATTTTTTCGATATCTGTATAGCGTTTGATGCGCTTTGAAACCTCCAAAAAGACGCTTGGAGAGATGGTTTCGTTACTGTTTTGGATGCGGATTAGAGTTTCGTGCTTTACGATTTGCTTTTCTTTATTAAATATCGGTTGATAAAACGGCACGATCCTATCGTTTATGATAGCGTTTCGTATCATATTTGAGCGAGTGATTTGCTCAGCGTATTGCGGCGTATCGTCGATGTTTTTAAAGTAGCAAAAATAGTCCTTTCCGCTTTGTTTAGCAAACTCAAGCGCCACCATCGCCTTTTTAAACGTATCGGTCTCATCTAGCGCAAAGCCCACCGTGCAGTGTATCTCTATCTCGCTTTGTTCGCCGTCAAGTGCGGTGATATCGACGACTAGGCCTTTGATATTATCCAAAAGCTCGGTAGCTAAATCCTCATACCTATCGATAAAAAACGCCGCATCCTCGATAAACGCAAACTGATCCGGCCCCACTCGGTAAACCGCCATATTATTATCATCTGCGAATTTTTGCGAAATTTGCGTCATTCGTACTAAAATTCTGTCGCAAACTGCAGTACCGAAGTAGTTATTCATTTTTCTAAATTCGTCGATATCCACAATGATGATTTTAGGGCTTTTCATTGCCTCCAGATCACGCTCCAGAGCTGTTTTATTAGGCAAACCCGTAAGAGAATCTCTATAAAGCCGCTTTTGCATCTCGGCATTATTGGCCACGAGCTTGGCATTAGTTTTCATAAGGGAGACTTGATTATTTCTTATACTTCTATAAAAAAGCAAATATTGAAAAATACAAATAAGCACCATTACGCTCGTTACGATAAATGTATTTTTCATATTCACGATAAACCACTGCGCAAAAAGCGGATCGTCAAAACCGGAAATTTTAACGCCTTGAACCATATTGTAGCCTATTATTGCGCCGTCTATATTTTTAAAATAGCAGATCTCGGCTTTATTGTCTGGGATTAGTTTTATACTTTTATAGGCTCCGTTGCGAGCCAACTCTGCATGCGCATTGGCGTCCATACCGCAAAATTTATAGGGTAAATTTTCCCCGATTAAGCTTGGTTGTTGCGAGCTAGCTAGGATGATGAGCTCGTTTTTTTCGCCTGTTTGCTTCACCATCCACGACGGGATAGAATTTGCCAATTCGCTATATCTTTGAAACTCCTCTACGTCGCGCTTTGCCACGTCTTTATAAATCATTTGCAATATATTCATATAGGACTCCGCCTTACTCTGTATATCGATGTTTGAGATATAGTTGGAGGAATCTTGTAGTTTTTTATAAAATATAAAACCCATAGCCAGACACGAGCAGATCACGAGTACGGCGATCGGCAGGACGATAAACTGCGTCATCGATTTTTTAATATCAAAATTTTGCATTAAACTTCTCTAAAAATTTGTTGCCATTTTATCATTATTTACTTAAGTTAATTATAAAAGCTAAATTTTATAAAAATAGTTTATAAAGTAAGAAGAAAGCAAACCCCAGCAAAATAACCGAACATACGTAGTTTAGCCATTTCGCGACGTTTTGCGAGATAAATTTGGCGCTTTTATGCACGGCAAACGGCATCGAAACGATCCAGACAAATATCGCCGCGACTAGCCCCGCTATGACCGCGCCCGCGTTTTCAAAACTTTTTGCAAAGCCTGCGACGCTGAGCCAAAATCCGACGGTATATGGATTTGCAAGCGTGACGAAAAAGCCTTTTGCGTAGTTTTTGCTAAATTTGACCTCGGCGTCCAGCGCGTCCGCCGTTATAGGCTTATCTGCGTTTTTAAATATAGCGTAGGAGATGTAGGCTAGATAGCAAAATCCAAAAATCCCGATGATTTTTTCCGCCGTTTCGCCCTGCAAATACTCAAGCACGCCAAACGCCAAAAGCAACAGATACGCCACGTCCGCGCTCATAGCACCCAGCCCGATAGCAAACGCCGCCCAAAACGACCTTACCGCAGCACTCATTATCATCACGTTTACTGGTCCTAGCGGTACCGCCGCGCTAAAACCCAGCAGCAGTCCCTGCAAAAACGCGTTCATCTTTGTCCTTTTTTTATTTTTGTATTTTGGATTTTACCTAAATTTGAAAGGTTTGAGGTCATTAAATTTGACGCGAAAAGCGGATTTAAATTTTAATGGAACACGCAAATTTGAATTGGGAATTTGAAATTTTACGCACCGAGACCTGCGCCTTTAAGGTACTAAATTTGGTTTAGTCAAATTTGGTGTTTCAAGCCGAGCTTCCTTGCGTAAAAAACAACCGTTTAAGGTTGTTTTTTACTTTATTGTAAAGGGGGTGGGGGCTTGAATGGCGAAGTCGCTCCCCACCCCCTTTAATCCCCCTCCCCCTACGACGCTTTTATGGTGGCGACATAGCTTTGCTTGCGCAAAGCGTCGCAGGTTTAAAATTGCGTTTTCAAGGTGCGGGTTTCGGCGACTCAAATTTGAAAATTTGACTTCAAATTTGAACGTAAAAAGATAAGGCGAAGTATCGTGAGATGATTTTTCGAGTTTTGAAGCAAAATTGAGCGTGCGCTAGGCATATAGCCTGCGGAGCGAAAATTTTGCGAAATCTCGGAAAAGCGCTCGCGAGACAAGCCGCAAATCTTCAAACTCACAATCGCACTATCTGCGCTCCAAATCCCCCCTGCCCCGCCGGCGCGTCAAAAAACTCCTTCACGCTCGGATGTTCGCGTAAGAAATTTTTGACCGCGTAGGCGAGCTTGCCCGTGCCGATGCCGTGATACACCTGCACCTCGTCAAAGCCCATCACTAGGCTATCTGAGATAAATTTATCCAGTTTTTGCACCGCTTCGTCCGCGCGCAGTCCGTGCAGATCGAGCGTGACGCTGGCGTTTTGCGGCTTTTGCACGCTTAGATTTATGCCTGATTTTTTCGGCGGCGCGGGCGTTTCGCCGCTGATTTTTAGCTGATTTATCGGCACGCGCATGCTCACGTTATCGGTTTGTATTACGGCGTCGTTTTTACTTAGGCTTGCGACGACGCCCTTTATCTTGCCGTATTTGACGCGGTCGCCGACTTTTAGCTGGGGCGGGGCTGAGATTTCGGGCTTTTGCACGGCGCGTTTGGCCTCGTTTGCGCGGTTTAGGGCGCGCTGTTTTTCTTTTGTGTCGTCTAAATTTATCGCGCGTCTAGCCTCATTTATCGCCTTAAAATACTCCCGCTCCAGCCGCGTTATAACCTCGTGCTGTTCCGCCTCGGCGCGCTCTTTTTGCTCTTTTAAATTTTCGATTAGCGAGTCTAGCTTTTGCTCTTTTTTCTCGGCGCTTTCGAGCTTTTCTTTGAGCTGTACCTCTAAATTCAGCGTCTTTGTGATGATTTCGTTTAGATTTTCTTTATCCTCGCCGTAGATCTTTTTTGCCTGCGCGACCAAATTTGCCGCGATGCCGTATCTAGCCGCAGTCTCAAAGGCGTATGATTTGCCGATCGTACCCTTTAAAAACTCAAATTTAGGCCGCGAGTTTTCCTCGTCGTAAAGCGCCGCGACCAGCTCGACGTCCGGATTTTTGGCTAGTAGCATAGCAAGGCGCTTGTGGTGGGTGGTGATGATCATCTTGATATCCTGACTCATCAGCCGCTCGATCATCACGCCATATAGGCTAGCCGCCTCCTCAAAGTCCGTTCCCAGCTCAATCTCATCGACTCCGATGAGCAGATTTTTTTTCGTAAAAAGCTTGGAAAAATGCACCATACGTCCCGCAAAGGTCGAGATGTCGTTTTTCACGTTTTGCGGATCCTCGATGATAGCGTCAAATTCTTTAAAATTTCCGATCTGCGATTTTTGCGCGTTTATGCGCATCGGAAGTAGGTATTTGGCTAGAAAAGCTGCGGCTATCAGCGATTTTAGCAGCATTGATTTACCGCCTGCGTTTACGCCCGTGATTAGCAGTACCTTTTTACTAAAGTCGATGCTGATGCTTTTTGGATTTTTTAGCGCAGGATGGGCGAAATTTGCAAGTTTTAAATTTGACCCGCCGCTTGGTAGCACGAACTCAAAATCCGCGCTTTTTGCCGTAAAAACCCGCGCGCAGTAGGCATCAAATACGTCAAATGCACCGTTTATAAATTTTAAAAACAGGAGGCCCTTGTGCATCGCGGAGCTAAAAATTTTGCAGTGCTCATAGACGATTTCCTCTTTTTTATCCAGTAGCTCGCTTTGCTCTTTTTTGAGTTTTTGGATGTTTTCTGGCGCGACGTAGAAGTATCCGCCCGAGCTTCTAGCCACGACCGTGCCCTTTAACACGTGGTTAAACCCGCCTCGCACGAGCAGCGCCTCGACGGAGCTAATGTAGTGCACCTGCGTATCGACGAGGTATGGCGTGATGGATTTTGAGTAGATGAGGCGGCGCAGATCGGCGTCTATTTGTGCTCTTTTGGCGCTAAACGCGTCTCTGATACCGCCCAGGCGCTCGTCCACTTCGTCTTTTAGCTCGCCGTTTTTATCAAACGAGTTTGCGAGCTTTGACATCGGCTGCGGTATCTCGATTTTAGCGAGCCACTCGCCTAGTTTGCCTTCAAATTTGAGCGTTTTTAGGTAGATAAAGTAGCTAATAATCTTAGCAAACTCAAAAATCTCGCTCACGTGCAACGTGGCTTGCTTGCTAAGGCGAATGAGCGCGTCGTCTAGGTTTTGAGCCGGTACGGGCGGATCAAACTGCTTTTGCGAGAGTTCTAAAATTTTCTCATAATGCAACCTGCTGTCGCCCGCCATAAAAAGCGGCTTTGGGCGCGCTAGAAAGGAGTTAAACCGCTCCATGTAGCCTTGTAGGTCTAAAATTTTTATAAGCCGCTCAAAGCCTTCCGCGTTTGTAAATTCTTTTTGCTCGCGGTGCGCCGCGACGTCTGAAACATCGCCATTTCTTTGCTCGCGCAAGACATTATTTTCCAGCCCGCCAGCCTCCCAAACGCCGCCTTGGGTCAAATTTTGATTATCTTTAAAATTTCGCAATTATTCGCCTTTAAATTCGCAACCATCAAGCGCGATCTTGACGCTGTTTAGCTCCTTTGCCGCGCGTTTTGCGACAAAAGAGGATGTGCCAAACTCATAGTTAAATTTAGTGTTATTTACGTCGAAATTTCCGCATTTTAGGGTTTTGCCTTGATTAAAAAGCGCGACTAGCTCCAGCCTTTTGCCCTGCTCGCTTTCTAGCCTGGTCTCGTAAAAGTATAGCGCCGCCGCGATAAAAATCACCGAAAAAGTGATGATAAATTTCGCCTTTTTACTTAGCTTTTCGTCACTCACGCTAAATATCGCGATCGCGGCAAGCACGCCTAAAAGTACGATTATGACCCTCATGCGTCGCCTCGCAGCTGATATGTGATGTCGCCCGCGCCAAAGCCGATCACTAGGCCGTCATCTAGCAAGTTTTTCACGCCAAACTCATCCGTAAAGACGATCCCCTCGCCCTCGCGCGCGACTTTTTGCGTCATAACTGGGTTATAGCGTTTAAACTCCTCTTTTAAATTTATCTCTATCGGCGTCTCGCCAGCGGCGTAAACAGGCAGGATAACTAACTCGTCTATGCCCTCAAAGCACTCTTTAAAGCCCTGTAAATTTGCGCTCAGACGCGTAAATCTGTGCGGCTGAAAGATCGCCGTGATCTTGGTGATACCTAGCAACTTAGCGTATTCAAAGACCGATTGTAAAGTGGCCTTGATCTCGGTCGGATGGTGCGCGTAGTCGTCGATGAGCACAAATTTTCTACTCGCAGTGAGGATATCGAAACGCTTTTTGATGCCTTTAAAATTTAGCAAATTTTGCCTGATTTGCGCCAGTGAGGTTTCATTTAGCGCGGCTAAGATCGCAAGCGACGCGTCCACGGCGATGTGCTCGCCCATGCCAAGCACTTCAAATTTGCCTAAATTTTTTAGATTAAACGCAGTATAAGGCACGAAATCGCGCACGATCATACTAAGCTCGGTGATATCGACGCTTGGATAAAGGCGCACGGCATCAAGCTTTAGCGTACCCAAAAACTCGTCCTCGGCATTTATCACGCGCACCTTGGCTCGCTCCAAAAAGCCTCGATACGCCGCGTGAAATTTCTCCAAATCATAGCCGTAATGCTCCATATGCTCGGGCTCAGCGTTAGTCACGACGGCTAGATACGGGTTTGAGTTGAGAAAGCTACTATCGCTCTCGTCGGCTTCGAAAATGACGTTGTCGCAGGGCTCGTATTTCATATTTGAGCCAAACTGCTTACTGATCGCGCCGATGATGACCGAGCCCTCCACGAGGCTAGAGAGCATCGCCGAGGTCGTACTTTTGCCGTGCGCGCCCGCTACCGAAAACACGCGCTTGCCCTCTAGTACCATCGGCAGCGCCTCTTTGCGCGATAGGCAGTGCAGCCCTTTGCTTCGCGCTTCGACGAGTTCGACATTATCGGGTTTTATCGCGGCCGAATAAATGACAAAGTCCTGATCCTTGATCGCGGCCTTGCTGTGCGGCGTGATGACGTCGATGCCCTGTGCGGCCAGCTCGCGCGTGGTCGGGCTTTCTTTGATATCGCTACCGCTGATGATGAAGCCCTTTTCGTGCAAAAATCGCGCGATCGCAGAGATGCCTATGCCGCCGATACCGATGAAATGGACCTTTTTGCGCTCGAAGTTTTGCTCCTTTGCGCGCTCTCTTTCGTCGGCGTGGGTCGCTTGTGCGTTTAAATTTGACTGCGCTAAATTTTCGCGACCCGAATTTGAGCCCGCTTCTACCGTACGGTGAAGCCCGCTTGCTTGGTTAAAATTTCCTTGTTTTAAATTTTCCACTCGTTTTCCTTGTAAATTCTTAAAGTATTTATATTTACGTCGCCCATGAAGCAATCAACGTCGTAGCCATTTGCTCTATTGTGGCGTTCGTTATTTTTCGTATTTACTCGCCCGCTTGTTATTTATCCGGCCGTCTTGCGCAAATAAACCCCTTTCGCATATTAGCCGCTAAATTCATTTTGCACTATTTTGCGAAATTTCAAGACTCTTTGCGTCGTTCGCCGCGATACCGCTCTGCGCTATTAGGCGCCGCCGACCATGCTCAAAGTTCGCACGATTTTTACTTAAATTTATTAGCCCGATTTTAGCGAAAATGAAATTTTGAGATGCTGAAAAGATGAAATTTATGCGGATTTTAGCAGGCTTTACATAGGGCCGCAAGCATAAAGAGGCGCACGTAAAGTAAGCTAGAGAATCGTCGGTAAAATTAGGAGATTTTACGCATCTATAAACTAGCGCTTAGTATGCTTCCTAGTCGTCAAATTTAGCATTGAAAAGAGCTGTTTACTACGAGTATTTTACCGCGTTAGCTCAAAGCTAAGATCGATCAGATCCTCTACCTGCTCGGGCGAGATTTTAGAGCTTAAATTTACGCTGATCCAGTGCTTTTTATTCATATGATAGGCTGGAAAAATTTGATCGTCGTCGCGCAAAATCGCCGCGAGATCAGGCTTGCATTTTAGATTTAGTATCTCTAGCGTCTCCCCGCTTTTAAGCCCCAGCCTGCCGCCGTCCACGCGCATAAAAACGGCGAACCATTTTTGATTTTTTGCGTGGCGAAATACGGCAAATTCCGGGTGTTTGTCAAATATCCGCTCGCCTTGTGCGCCGAATTTCTCCTCAATGCAATCAAAAACTCGCTTCTGTGCGAGCATCACTTGCCTCCTTTGCAAAAGCAAGCGTCCAGATGATAGTCCACGACGCCCGCGCTTTGCAAAAACGCATAGACGCTCGTAGGTCCTAGAAATTTAAATCCGCGCTTTTTCATATCTTTTGCGACGAAGCCCGCAAGCGGCGTGGTAGCGGGGACTTGTTTTAGGTTTTCATAGTGATTTATGATGGGCTTGCCGTCAAATTTGGGATCAAATTTAGGCAAAAGATAGCCCCAAAGATAGTCGTAAAAGCTGCCAAACTCGCTTGCGACGGCGAGAAATGCGCGGGCATTTGCGGCGAGAGAGTTTAGCTTAAGGCGGTTTCTGATGAGTGCTGGATTTTGCATAAATTTTGCCGTATGTTCCTCGCCGTAGAGCGAAATTTTACGCGCGTCAAATCCGTCAAACGCCGCTCGCATCGCCTCGCGCTTAAGTAGCACCGCATGCCACGAGATGCCCGCCTGAAAGCCCTCTAAAATTATAAGCTCGAAAAATTTCGCATCATCTTTAATGACCCTGCCCCACTCCAGGTCGTGATATACGCGCTCCAGATCGCTTTTCTCCGCCCAGTCGCAGCGGAATTTGGGTTTTTGAGTATTTTGCAAATTTAGCTCCTAGCTTTGATAAAATTTGAGAGATTGTAGCGAAATTTGGGTTAAGAAAGATGATGTGAAATCAAATTTTATCCGGCAAAATTTGATTTTGAAATTTGGTAAATTTTATGCTTTAAATTTAAAAGTATCGCAAGCCGAATTCTCGAATTTAATCCTAAATTTAGCCTGCGATACGAAATAAGATTTGCAAGTATTTTGAGATGGATTTGAATGTTGTGCAGAAAT
>NZ_CALHVM010000025.1 GCF_938039205.1 uncultured Campylobacter sp. | reverse complement strand
TGCGCACCATTCGCGAGCGCCAAAAGGAGGGCGCCGTGCTCGTGCACTGCTATCATGGAGCCGATCGCACGGGGATTGTGGTGGCGATGTACCGCGTAATCTGATCGGGGCTAGATGCCGCGCGTAGCGAGATGATAGACGGCGGATACGGCTTTAACTCCATGTGGCAGGATATCGCGGGCTTTTTGACGCCGCAAAACGAAGCGCTTATAAGAGCCGAGCTTGGAATTTAGACGAAATTTCGCCCGTTAGGTCAGACGGCGTGAAATTTGTATTCAACTTTTAGCGACGCTATAAACCAAATTTGATGACGGTATCACTGGTATATCCGAAGTGAGATAAATTTAAAGTAAAAAATTTTTAATAGGCCTTAAAGCAATAAAACTTAAAAATTTAGCCAAAACGCATTAAAATTCGAGCATCAAATTTAGCAAAAGGAGCGATTGTGGAAAATTTATTGTTAGCGCAGCTGCGCGAGGCGCTACCGCAGGGCATGCGCGTGCCGAGCGAGACCCAGGCGCTTTATGCGTGGATCGAAGCAAACGGCTTTTATGACGACGTTGGCGGGCGCAGACGCGGCTATCTCTACCCACAGGATCGGCTGCAGCAGAGTTGGAGCGACGATGAGCGAGAGGGCGGCACGGACATTGTCTTTTTCACGGATGATCCGAAAAATCGCGACGAGGAGTTAAGGTATTGGTTTTACGGCGAGGATCGCGAGCTTGCCGCGGAGATCAAGCAGCGGCTTTGCGTGTTCGCAGGCAGCGGCTCGGAGGGCTCGATGTGCGCGCTGTGGCTGGGTGATGCGGGTGAAACGAAGATCGTACACATGGGCTCCGGCTCAGGCTCGATGATGACCTGCATTTTGGCTCATAGTGGACTTGATTTTTTGCGGTTGATTGCGATAGGATACGATGAAATCTGCTGGGACGAGGATTTTAGTGCTCCGCCAAACAGCGAGAATGACGACTTTATCGTGCATCCAAACGTGAAATTTCAGCAGTGGGTAACACAGACGTTTAAAACGACGATCCCGCAAACCGCGCTTGAGCTCGTCACTCCCGCGCATCTAGACGACGAGAACCCGAGCGATGAGTTTTTGATCTGGGCAAATCGCGTCGCGGAGTGAGCTTTAGTATAAATTTATGGTAGGTTAAAATGCACAATGTCGCCGCTTTTAGCGCCGCCAAGCACCCGCAAGTATAACTTATTCTTGGCAAAAAGCTCACTTGCAGGATCAAAAACAGCTGCAAATTTTATTAGCATAAGCCCGAATTTAATTCATTATAAAGCTATAAACGAGAGAAAATTTAGCCCACCAAAAAGCGAGCCAAAAGCTTAATGGCGGCAGTTTTTGCAGTCTTTTACAGTTACGAGCACATTCATCTTTTCGATGAAATTTCCGAGCTTTCTCTCCAAATTTTCCTTGTACTCGCTCAGCGCCTCGCAGAAGTTATAGTCCTCGACATGCCCGCAGCTCTCGCATACGACGTGGATGTGCGGGTAGCTAAAGATATCGTAGCGCGCCTTTTGATTTGGCATATTGACCTCGACGACGAGGCCTTCGTCCTTTAGCATATTTAGGTTTTTGTACACCGTCGCGAGCGATACGGACGGGTTTTCGGCGCAGATCTCCTCATAAAGCTCGTCGATCGTTGGGTGCGTGTGGCGGTCGAGGATTTTGAGCACGCTGAGGCGCTGCGGGGTGGCTTTGAGCCCGTGATTTTTGAGAAGTTCCATATAGTTCATAGTTTTTCCTAATATTTTTTAGCTAAATATACAAAAATTTTATTTAAAACTTCTTTATAGTTGGTAATATAAATTATTATTTACTAAAATTTGTGTCGTTTATGGTCAAATTTATACTTTTTACGAGTTTAAGCGCTATACTCAAGGTAAATTTTAGACCTTTGGGCTTAAATTTGAATGCGATTTAAATTTGATGGTTTGCTCGCCGAATTTAAATAAAAATCCTACTTTTTAATGCGACATAAATTTTGTTATCGATCGTTGCAACCGAACGCCGCTTATCATCACTACCGTAAAATTTATTTTTTGTCGGTTGCGGCGATACCGCAGCGTTTTAGATACGGCTACGTTTTTCAAGCAAAGGCGTAAAAATAGTTTTCGCTAATTGCGATTTTAAATTTAAACAAGCTTCTGTGCCTTGCTGCACGGCTAAATTTACGAGCAAAAATCTACTTAAATTTTACCTTTTTGATATAATCCGCGTCAAATCAAGCACCGGCGCCAAATTTAAGCATTATAAACGGCAAAAAACGAAAGTCTGTAATGTTTTTTAGCGATTTTATCCTAGGACACAGCGAGCAAAACAAACCTTAGCACAAAAGCCTATCGCGACTCAAATTTAACCCAAAAATTCGCTCGCAAGCCAGTCCGTAAAAAAGATAAACGAAGATAAAAATAAATAAAACCGGCTTGATGCGCACAAATTTGCCTGTGCCGTTTAGGAGTGGTAAATCAAAGTAATAGCGGCGGGACCGAGTATAAAAAGGTTTGTTTCGCTCAAATTTTTCGCCTTCTCCGCCTAAATGCGCTCGCCAAAATGCATAAAACCGAAACGCAAAAAAGCTTCAGCTTAAATTTGATCTGCCTTTTGGGCTAAAATTTTCTCGCAAACGCTCGCCGCATCGATACCAAGAGCCCTCTCGACATCGGCCGTAGCGCCGTGCGGGATAAACGCGTCGTCAAACTCAAAGCTAACGATGCGCACGTCAAAAATGCGCCGCTCCTGCAAAAACGCAGCCAAAATCTCGCCTACGCCGCCTTTTTTTGCAGTATCGGAAAAGACGTACCAAATTTTATGCTTGCGCGCGAGCTCTTGCAAAAGTTCGCCGTCAAGCGGCTTAACAAACACTAGATCAACGAGGCTCGGGTCAAATTTGCCGTCCGTTTTTTCTAGTAAAATTTTGCGCGCGGCGTTTGCCTTGCCCACGGCGTTGCCGTAAGCGATAAAGGCTGCTTCGCCGCCGCCCTCGACCAAAATCTCGCCCTTGCCGAGCTTTAGCTCTCGCACCTCAAATTCGCCCTGCGCCAGCGCAAAAGCTCCGCGCGGATAGCGAAGAGCGCAAGGCCCCTCGTGAGCGTAGGCGTAATGCATCGCAAATCTAAAACTATCGGCACAGCGAGGCGCGAAAATAGTTAAATTCGGGATCAAATTTAGATAACTAACGTCAAACGCGCCCTGATGCGTCTCGCCGTCCTCGCCGACGATGCCAGCGCGGTCCATCGCAAAGACGACGTTTAGATTCATGATCGCGCAGTCGTGTACGACCTGGTCAAAAGCCCGCTGCAAAAAGGTCGAATAAATCGCGATAAATGGCTTAAAGCCCTCTTTTGCCATAGCGGCCATCGAGGCGACGGCGTGCTGCTCGGCGATCGCTACGTCCCAAAATCTATCCGGAAATCTCTCCATCAAAGCGTCTATGCCCGTGCCCGTAGGCATCGCGGCGGTAACTCCGACGATATCCTCATGCCTACAGGCGAGGTCTAGTAAATTTTCGGCAAAGAGCGCTGTGGCCGATTTGGCGGCTGATTTTTTGATAGCTTCGCCGCTTTGCAAATCAAACGGACTCACGCCGTGCCAGCTTGCTAGATGCCCCTCGGCCTTTTCGTAGCCTTTGCCTTTTAGCGTCTGAGCGTGCACGACGACGGGCTTTTTCATCCCTTTTGCGACGCTAAAAGCCTCGATGAGCGCCTTCACGTCGTGGCCGTTTACGGGACCGATGTACTCAAGCCCAAGCTCCTCGAAAAACATCCCCGGCGTAAATATCCTGATGCCCTCCTCCATCCTGCGCGCCATATACGCGGCGCCATCTGGCATATAGCTCAAAAATCTCTCGACTCGGCTTTTAAACTTCTGATACAGCGGCCCTGCCATCATCTGCGAGAGGTAGTTACTAAAGGCGCCGATTGGCTTACTGATGCTCATTTCATTGTCGTTTAGGATGATGACGCAGGGATTTTTGATATCGCCTAGCTCGTTTAGCGCCTCGTACGCGATACCCGCACTCATCGAGCCGTCACCGATGAGGGCCACGGGGATGCGATCCTCGCCCTTTAGCTTGATCGCCTTTGACGCGCCGACTGCTAGCGAGATCGAGGTGGAGCTGTGGCCGGCGATAAAGTAGTCGTATTTGCTCTCGGAGGGCTTGGTGTAGCCGCTGATACCGCCAAATTTTCTAAGCGTGTCAAATTTATCCCAGCGCCCCGTGATTAGCTTGTGCGCGTAGCTTTGGTGGCTGACGTCAAATATAAACGGATCTTTTACGGCGTCGAAAACATAATGCATCGCGACGATTAGCTCGACCGCGCCGATGTTTGAGCTCAGATGCCCGCCGTTTGCGCTGACGGTTTGTAAAATTTTATCTCGGAGCTTTCCGCAAAGCGCTTCGAGCTCCTCCATGTTCATAGATTTTACGTCTATCATTGTCCTATTATCTTTTTGATTTTTTCTAGTCTAGCTTCGATCGTGCCCTCGAGGTTGCCCGCGTCGCTAAGCACGATCGCTCCGCCCGCGCTGATGGCTTCGTCGGCGGAGATTTTGACGTTTTGACCGGAGAAATTTTCTTTGATAAACTCGTAATCTTTCGGATTTACCTTTATCTGCACCTCTTTGGCGTCTTTTATCTCGCTAAAAAGCTCCTTACAGATAGCTGCGGCGATGTTTGCCGAATTTAGAGAAATCTCTTTTTTCACGACCTCTTTTGCGATCTCGATTGCGGTAGTCGGTAGCTGCGCTTCGCTAGATGAGATGAGGCTTTCAAATTTAGCCGCCTGCTCCTCTAGCTTATTTATAGATCCCAGATATCTGCTCTCAAGCGCCTTTAGCTCCTCGTCGAATTTAGCCGCCGCCTCGTCTCTACCCTGCTTTATGCCGTCCTCTTTAGCGCGCTGGATCTCGCTCTCTAGGCGTTTAGCAAATTCGTTTTCTTGGTTTTCGATTTGCATTTGCAGCTTTATCATACTGCCGCTCATCTCGTCGGTGCGCTTCAAAAGCTCCTCGATAAAGCTTGACTCAGGCTTAAAATGCCCGCCTTGCTCTTTTGCGTCGTTTAAATTTGAGCTCTCTTGCTCGCCGTTTAAGGCTCGCTCGTTATGCTCGGTCGTGCGGCCGGATTCGCTTTCGTGGGTCGAGCGTGTATCCTCGCTTCTTTTTTCCTGACCTAAAATTTTAAACCGATAGTTTTCTACGAAGTGCTCTTTTGAGCGCTCATTTGTTATTACGCTACTTTTCATTCTATCATCTCATCGCTTTCGCCTATTTGGAACGCCCCGCTTTCCGCTAAGGCCTGAACCTGCTCTACTATGCGGCGCTGCGCCTCTTCGACGTCTTTTACGCGCACCGCTCCCAAAAACTGCATTTCTTCTTTAAACGAATCGCTGGCGCGTTGAGACATACTGGAGAGAAATTTATCTCTCAATGCGTCGCCGCTACCTTTTAGGGCAATCATAAGGTCTTTTTTATCGACGTTTTTAAGTATTTCGCGGATAGCTGCTTGATTGAGGGTGTTAATATCCTCAAAGGTAAACATAAGCTCTTTGATGGTCGTAGCGAGCTTGTCGTCGACGTCCTCGATATATTCGATCGTAGCTTTGGATGCCTTTTGGCCGAGGCGGTTTAACACCTCCGCCACGGCCCTTGGTCCGCCGACTTCGACTTTGTAGGACGTGAGGCTCTCTAGTTTGCCTTCTAGCACCGTTGAAACGCGTTTGATTATAGACGGGCTGATGTCGCCCAAATTTGCCATTCTTACGACGACCTCGCTTCTAAGCTCGTTATTAAAAAACGAAAGCGTCTCGGCTGCGCTGGTTGAGTCCATATGCGCCAAAATAAGCGCGATAGTCTGCGGATGTTCGTTAACAATAAAGTCTGCAAGCTGCTGAGGCTTGACCTTGGTAAGATAACCGAAGCTCTTTGTGTTTTCCATGCTTTTTGCGAGCTTGTCGAGTATCTTTTGCGCAGCTTCCGGACCAAAGGTGCGGTATAAAATTTCTTTCGCGTACTCTAAGCCGCCGCTTCTCATATACTGATTTGACTGCATGAGAGCGTAAAATTCCTCTAAAACCGCAGCAGCTACGCTTTTGTCGGTACTCTTTGCGGTAGCTATATAGCGCGAAATTTCGGTTATGACGTCAACCTCCATATGAGAAAAGAGCAAAGTCGTAACGTCCTCGCCTAGCTGAATAAGCAAAATAGCGACCTTTTCGGGCATCGAAAGGTCGTCGTAAATCATCTTTTGTTGTTCATTTAACTTTATTGCCATTAAAAGTCCTTACGGTTGGTAAAGTCCGAATCGTTTTTTATCATATCTTGAAGCAATACGGCTATCTCTTCGCTGCGATCTTGAACGACTAGTTTCATCTTTTCTAGTAATACATCGTAGCGCAGGTCGTCCTCATTAAAGTTATCTCCGATACCCAGCTGCTCCTCAACCTTTTTCCTAGCTGCTTGAAATTTCTCCAGCGTATCTTCGCTATCCTCGAGCTGAACCTCGTTTTCGGATAGATCGATCTCTTCTTCTTTTACGTCCTCAAGCATTTTGGTCATAAACGGCGTAATGACTTTCTTGTAGAATACATATAGTAAGATCGCTACAAAAAGATACTTTAAGATAGGTAAAAACGGCACTACGTAAAGCTCGAAAAAGGACTGAACTTTGCTAGCCGGCGTCTGTCCGTCTTGACGCTGGAACTCAAAGTTACTAACAGTAACCTCGTCACCTCTGTTTGGATCAAAGCCGATAGACTGGCGAATAAGAGCGTCTATACGTGCTAGCTGCTCTTTATCAAGCGGTACGTAGGCTATTTCGCTAGTTGGATTTCCTTTTTCGTCTTTTTTATTTTCGTATTTTCCATCCACGACGACAGCGGCGCTTAGGCGGTTTATCTTAGCAAACTGATCCTTGACGCGCTCGACTTTTTTTGAGATTTCATAGTTTGTCGTAGATGAGCTTTTTGAATACAGCTCTTTCATTTTACCGTCTTGCAGGCCTTCGACCGGACCGATATTGCTCACAGCTCCCGGCACGCCTTGCACTTCGGCTTCTTTACTACCTTGGCGTTTTTCTTCGACGTTTTGTTCGCTTCTAGCTACAGAGTTTGGATCAAAGGTCTCGCTTTGGCTATCTTTTCTAGCAAAGTCAAAGTCTATCGTTACTTTGGCTACGACCTTATCCGAGCCACCAACGATAGGCGATAGGACGTTTATGATTTTTTCTTCGAGATTGTGCTCGGCGTCGCGTTTGTAGCGGATTTGTTGCGTGATCTGATCGCTATCGTATTCGCCGTCCTCCTCGCCAAGCGGCACTCCGTCCTGGCTCACGATTTTGACTTGCTCTGGTTTTAAATTTGCCACCGCGGCCGCGACTAAATTTTTAATGCCGGTAATTTGTTTTAAATTTAAGCTCTGCCCGTCTTTTAAATTTAATACGATAGACGCACTTGGCGGCGTGGCTCGCTCGGTAAAAATCGTTTCTTTGGGTATCGCGATACGCACGATGGCTTTATTTATCGGCGCTAGACTTTCGATCGTGCGAGCTAACTCTCCCTCGAGCGCACGCTGAAATTTGACCTTTTGCTCGGCATCCGTCGCGCCGAATTCTTGTTTATCGAAAATCTCAAATCCAACCTTGCCGTCTTTTAAAATCCCAAGCGACGCGATCGAGATCCTCTCGCGGTAAACGTCCGAGTTTGGCACCAAAATCGTGCCCTCGTTTAAAATTTTATACTTTACCTTATCTTTTTCAAGTTGCTGGATTATCAGCGCAGAGTCTGCGGCGGAAGTGTTTTCAAAAAGTACGCTATAGCCGTCGTAGTTTTCGTTTGAGCTTTTGTGAATGCTCAAAAACACTAAAAAACCGACCACGAGCACGACCGAGCCCGCGGCGACTAGGCGCTGTCTTAACGAGAGGTTGTGATAGACCTGTCCGATTTGTTGAATTGCGGTTTTGAAATCCATTTACTTTAAATTTCCCCCAATTTGTTTTAAAACTACGTCGTTTTGACTAGGCAGTCCGATCGTTATGCGAACCGCGTTTAATCCGTAGCCTTTTAGATCACGTAAAATTATACCTTTTTTTAACAGATTTTGAGCAAGCTCGCTCGCGTTTTGACGCTCAAATTCAAAAACGATAAAATTTGTAAAGCTCGGCAAATGCTTTATACCATGAAGATCGGCAAATTTTTCATACTTTTTCATCTCCTCAAAGTTCGTCTCAAGCGTCATTTTTACGAATTCTTCGTCTTTTAGCGCCTCGATAGCCGCTTTTAAACTAAGCGTCGTTATGTTAAACGGCGCTCTTAGCTTACCCAGCTCGCTCATCACGCTTTCTTCGCCGATGCCGTACCCTACGCGCATGCCGCCAAGGCCATAAGCCTTAGAAAACGTGCCCAGGTATATCGCGTTTGGAAATTTAGCTATGAGTTCGCGCGGCCTTATCTCTTTTTTCGCGTCTTTAAATTTAGCAAACTCCTGATATGCGCCGTCGATAACCACGAGCGTATCGGCGTCAATCTGCTCTAAAAATTTATAAATTTCCTCGGCGTCTAGGCAGCCTCCAAGAGGATTGTTTGGTACACACAAAAATATAACGCCGATCTCGTCTTTTTTGGCCTTATAAATTTGCAAAAACTCGCCCAGGTCATGCTCTTTACTCTGAGTTTTAAAAACCTTCGCACCCGCTGCTTTAGCGTAAATTTCATACATCGCAAATGTTATGCCTGCAATCAAAATTCCCTTATTAGCGTTTGCCTTTGCGTGCACGGCAAATTCTATTATCTGATCGCTTCCCGAGCCTATTACGATAGATTTTTCGCCCACACCAAATTTACTAGCTAGCGCAGCCTTTAGCTCGAAGTAGCTGTCGTCCGGGTAGAGGTGCATTTTGTTTACTATCTCGCTGACTGCTTTTACTACCGCAGGGCTCGTGCCGTACGGGTTTTCGTTGCTGGCTAGCTTGATGACGTCTTTGGCGTCGATGCCGTATTCGCGCACGACTAGCTCGATAGGTTTGCCCGCCTCGTAGCTCACTAAATTTGCCAAATTTTCGTTAAATTTCATCTCATTCCTCCCACGCGACGTAGCTTCCAAGCCATGCAATCTCATGGCCGTAGCTTATCGCTTTTTGTATCGCTTTTTGGACGTTGTCGTCGTCGATGTGCCCCTCGAAATCTATATAAAAATTCGCCTTAAATTCGCGCTGTTTTATCGGGCGGCTCTCCAGTTTGGTGATATTTATACCCTCGTCTCTAAAGGCTAGTAGTAGCTCCACTAGCCCGCCGGGACGGTGCTCAGTCTTTGCTAAGATGGATGTTTTATTTCTTTGCGCTCGCTCGTTTTTAAAATCGCTTAAGATAAAAAATCTCGTGCGGTTTGCGGCGTTGTCCTCGATCGTCTCAAACAAGATCGGCACTCCGTAAAGCTTGGCAGCGATCTTAGAGCAGATAGCGGCCGAGTTTGGCTCGCTACTAGCTAGCTGCGCGGCCTGCGCGGTTGATTTTGCCGGGATAAACTCGACTGATGAAAGCATGTGATCGTCTAAAAATTTGCGGCATTGATTGTAGCCTTGCGGGTGCGAGTAGATGCGTTTGATATCTTTTAAATTTTCGCACTTGCTCGCAAAAATGTGATGGATATCCATGTAAATTTCAGCTACCACCTTGACGCTATCAAACCGTCCTAGGCAGTCTAGCGTCGCGCCTACCGCGCCTTCTGTGTTGTTTTCTATCGGCACGACGCCGTATTTGGCCTCTTTGTGCTTTAGTTTCGTAAAAACCGCCTCGATGCTAGCTAGCGGCAAATACGCGCTCATCGCGCCGAAACGACTCTCGGCGGCTTGGTGCGTGTAGGTGCCCTCAGGCCCCAGATAGGCGACTTTTTCAGGCATTTCGAGGTTTCTACTGACGGCAAAAATTTCAAGATAAATCGCCTCGATCGCGGCTTTATTTAAAAATGCTGAGTCTTGCCCCTCGAGGCGGTTTAGGATCGCTCTTTCGCGCTCGGGGCGGTAGATCGCGCTGCCGCTGGTTTGCTTTAGCTCGCCGATCTTTCGCACGAAATTCATGCGCTCGTTTAGGCGCCTTAGCACCTCATCGTCGATCTTATCTATCTCGCTTCTAAGGTCGTTTATGTTTTGCATTTTCGCTCCCTAGCCTAAAAATTCTCGCTCCAGCGCCACTACGTCCTCAAAACTCTCGCGGCGTCTTATCAAAAAGTCTTCGCCGCCTTTTACCGCAACCTCCGCGGTGCGCCCGCGAGTGTTATAGTTGCTACTCATCGCAAAGCCGTATGCGCCCGCTGATTTGATAACGACGAGGTCGCCCGGGTTTAGCGGCGGTAGATTTCGATCTTTTGCTAAAAAGTCGCCGCTCTCGCAGATCGGCCCGACCACGTCGCAAGGGCTAAATTTGAGCTCCCGAAGCTGCTCAGTCTTACACTCGCAAAGAGTCTTGCCGCCGCTAATAGCAAAAATTTTATGCCTAGCCTGATAAAGACTCGGGCGTATGAGGTCGTTCATCGCGCCGTCCACGACAACAAAGCGCTTGTTTTTATTAAATTTCTCGTAAAGCACGCTAGTTAGAAAATAGCCCGCGTTGCCGACGATAAAGCGTCCAGGCTCGCAAACTACCGTGACGTCCAGGCCGCTTAAATTTGCCAAAATGCCCTGTGCGTATTCGTATAGATCAGGTTCGCTCTCATCGCCGTAAACGATGCCAATACCGCCGCCGACGTCAAAAAATTTGATGTCGATTTGCGCAGCTTTTAGCTCTCTAGTCAAATTTGCCACGATCTTTGCCGCTTCGATAACGGGCTTTATGTCGGTTATTTGCGAGCCGATGTGACTGTGGATACCTACGGGTTCTAGATAAGGCGAGTTTTTGGCGTGTAGATACATTTTTTTTGCCGTTTGCAGATCCACGCCAAATTTATTTTCGTTTAGTCCGGTCGAGATGTAAGGGTGCGTCTTGGCGTCGATGTCTGGATTTACGCGGATGCTGATGCGAGCGGGCTTGCCCAGCTGTTTTGCGATATCCTCCAGGTGGTTCATCTCGGCTTCGCTTTCTAAATTTATCATCAAGATTTCATTTTCCAGCGCAAATTTAAGCTCGTCGTCACGCTTGCCTACGCCGCTTAGGATGATCTGGTAGCTTTTAGCTCCGGCTAGTAGCGCGCGCTTAACTTCGCCTACGCTCACGCAGTCAAATCCGGCTCCAAGCCCGGCTAAAAATTTCAAAACGCTTAAATTTGAGTTTGCCTTAACGGCGTAGCATACGAGAGATTTTCTAGCGTGAAACGCTTTTTTTAGCGCTTCGTAGCGGTGCGCCATGTAGTCAAAATCGTAAATGTAAAGAGGGGTGCCGTATTTTTGTGCTAAATTCGTAAAATCCATAACCGACCTTGTTTAAAAATAGTTAGATTTTACAAAAATTTTGCCTAAATCTCTCTTAACGACTCCCAAAACGCAGATAAAAAGCGTATGCGCTGAGTAAAATTATCGGCAAAAGCACGCCAATCTCGGGCGAGACGACGCCGTTTCTAGCAAACCTCATCATCACAAAAAGCGCACCCCAGACGCAAAGCGAGGCGATCGTAAAGATAAAGCTTTTTAAGGCGAGATTAAAAAATCGTCCCGTAACCGGCAAAAAATAGTAAATGATGAGCACCATAAACGGCGCAAAAAAAGGCGCAAAAGCGAGGTTATAAAGCGTAGTTTTGGTCGAATTTAACCCGACACCCTCGTCCTTAAACGCCAAAATGTAATCCACCGCATCGGGAATCGTGATCGCCGAGCTCTCCGCCGACGCGCTTTCTATAGTTTTTGGTTTAAAATTTTCAAGCGTTTTTAGCTCGCTTGGCGTTTTGATATCGAGTCCTTTTTCGCCGAGCTTAATATTTTGCGGCAAATTTACGATTTTAGCATTCTTTAAAAGCCACGCATCATCCACAAATCTCCCGCTTTCGCCAAAGGTCGCACTACGCAGATTGCTACCGTTTATGTCAAATATCCGCACGTCTTTAGCCTCGCCGCTAATAGGATTTAGGCTATCCATGTAGACAAATTTACCCTCGAATTTTAAGAAAATATCCGAGCTCGTGCGCGATAAATTCGAGAGTTTCACGATATTTCGCCCGTACTCGTAGGCGTAGGCAAAAGGCGTGAAATTTAGCCCGACGTAAATGAGCGTGATGGCAAGCGCAATGCAAAAAGGTGGCTTGATCAGGCGATTTTTATCGATACCAAGCGCATAAAAACTAACTAGCTCGTTGCTGCGAATCATACTAAATTTGCTAGTTATGAGCGCAAAAATGAGCGCAAGCGGTAAGACGTAGTTTACCGCCGTAAGCGAGGTAAGGCCAAAGTAAAGCAGTTTTAGATTCGCGCTTGCGGGCATATCTTTTAGGTTGGTTAGGATGTCGATGCCGACGTAAAAAAGCGTGAGCGCGATGAATAAAATCATGAAATATTTAAAATAAAGCCAGCCGACGTAACGCGCGTAAAGGTTCATTTATGGCCTTTTAAATCAAATTTTGCGTACGCGGGGCATCGGACAAGATCGAAGCTCTCAAAAATACTAAATTTAAACAGCTCTGTTTTTTGGGTGAAATTTAATAAAAATACGGCTCTGGATAAAAGGCGAGTCTGTGAAAAAACCGTTTTTTTCGTAAATTTTATAAATTTGCAGGTAAAGTTTTGAAGTAAATTTATAAAATTTACGGTAAGGAAAATTAGGCACAAGGCTTTAAATTTAGACTCTAAATTTAACCGATTTTTGAGCGCCTTTAAAAGCCTCAAAATTTGAGAAAATGCAAAAGTCGCAAATGCTAAATTTAACCCTCTCACAAAATGCCTTTTTTTGTTGAAAATTTTTGCGAAACGGTATCGATGTCGGTTTTTATTAGCTCATTTAGCGCGTTTTCGCAGTAGTCCAAAATTTTTTCCAGCCCCTCTTTTTCATCTGCGTTAAATTCGCCAAGCACATGGCCGGTTACCGCGCTTTCGCCTTTGTGCGCGCTTCTGCCGATACCGATACGTACGCGCTCGTAGTCTGCGCCCATTAAGGCATCGATTGATTTTAGCCCGTTATGTCCGCCGTTTCCGCCGCCTTTTTTAAATTTAACGACGCCGAAATTTAGATCAAGGTCGTCATGAATAACGATAATGCGCTCGGGTTTGTAAAAATCAGCAACGGCTTTTACGCTTCGTCCGCTTAGGTTCATAAAGGTCGTCGGTTTTAGAAAAAGTAAATTTTGAAATTTAAACAGCTCGCCTTGAAATTTAACTGAGCTTACGTCGGTAAAATTTGAGTTTTTGAGTCTATCTATCAGCATAAAGCCGACATTGTGTCTTGTTTTGGAGTACTCGGGACCGGGATTCCCCAGTCCAGCTATGAGTATCAAGGCTAGCCTTATTTAGCTTTTATTACGCCTAGAACCGCTACGCGGTCAGCATCGATCATAGTTACGCCCGCAGGAACGGCTATGTCACGCACTAGGACAGTGTTGTCTATATCAAGGCCGCTAACGTCTATGTCGAATGAATTCGGCAAATTTTCAGCCGTGCATTTTACGGCTAAGCGTCTTTTTGAGATGATCAAAACGCCTTTATTTTTTAGACCCACAGGAGTTCCGTAAGGTTTAACCGGAATCATATACTTTGAGACGACGCCTGGAAGCGCAACCTTTAAATCAACGTGTTTTAGCGCGTTTGTCACAGGGTCTTTTTGGTATTCGACTACTACGACTTTTAAGGTTTTTCCGCCTACTTTTACGTCAAACGCAAGGCTCTCTTTTTTGCGAACCTCTTTTATAAAATCGTTGATTTTAAAAGCGGCTTGCACGTTCTCTAATCCCTTGCCGTAAATGTTGGCGATTAGATAACCATCTCTTCTCAAGGCTTTTGACGCCTTTTTACCGATACTCTCTCTAACGATACCTTCTAACATCGTTTTCCTTTCTTGAAAAATAGAAGCCGATGATACCCAAATTTATATAAATTTCGCCTTACTTGATATCTTTGAGCGCAATAACTTCGCTTTGAAATTCTTTTAAAAGCTCGGCATCCTCTTCGATAGAGGCAACCATCGCTCGTTTTTTAGCAAGGTCGGCACTCTTGATTTTGATATCGAGGTTTTCCCTTCTGCTGGCGCTTTTTAGCGCTTCTTCTTTTGTTATAATTCCCGAAGCATACATATCAAGCAAATGCTGCTCAAAGGTCTGCATTCCGTAGGTATTTTTACTTTGTTCTATCGCGTCGTAAATTTCGCTATCTCTATCTTCTAAGATCATATCTCTTATTCTTATGTTTTTTACCATTATTTCGCAAGCGACGCGGCGTTTGCCGGTCGTAGTCACGACAAGGCGCTGAGATATGATAGCCTCCGCAACCGAGGCAAAGGTCATCCTTATGCGGTTTTGCTCCTCTTTAGGAAACATATTTATGACGCGGCCGATAGTTTCTTTAGCATCAAGGGTGTGAAGTGTAGCAAGCACCAAGTGTCCTGTTTCTGCTGCATTTATCGCGGTTCTAACAGTCTCTAGGTCTCTCATCTCGCCTACAAATATAACATCCGGATCCTCACGCAAAGAAGCCCTTAGCGCGTCGGCGAAACTATCTACGTCTTGGCCGATACCGCGCTGATTTATTACGCTTTTGTCGTCGTTATATATAAACTCGATCGGATCTTCGATAGTGACGATGTGGTAGTTTTTTGTGTGATTTAGGTGGTTTATCATGCTAGCTAGTGTCGTTGTTTTACCGCTACCGGTAGGTCCAGTTACTAGGATGATGCCTCTATTTACTTTATTGCAAAGCTTTTCAATAACAGGCGGCAATAAAAGCTCGGACATCGTAGGAATTTTCGTTGGGATCGTTCTAAATACTAAAGATACGCCATCCATCTGCAAAAAGACGTTTGAACGGAAACGGTAGTCGTCGTTTAATTTATATGTAAAATCCACACTCTTTTTTTTCATAAGATTGTAATAATTCGCCCCTAAAATCTCCTTTGCAAGTAGTATCGAGTTGTCGTAATCTAAAATTTTATCGCCCATCGTAAATATCTCGCCGTTAAATCTACCGCGAACTACTTTGCTGGATTTTACGTGCAAGTCGCTACCGCCAAGCTCGATAAGTTTTGTTAGATACCCATCCAGTATAACCTTCATTTCGGCTTTTTTTTCGTTCTCTTCGTCGCTCTGCGGCACCGTGGTTCTAATCGGCGTCCCGAAAGTTTCATCTTCCATACCGATGCCAAGCTCGGCTAAAAGCGCCGCCCTGTCCTTGTATTTAACCGGTCGCGCTTCAGGTTTTTTTAATGTATTTGTTTGGTTTTCTTGCTTATCATTTATAGTTTGCGCTTGCGCCGCAACTTTATTTGCGGCAGTTTGCATTTGTGCGAAATTCGGCTCTAAATTTTGCGCTTGCGATTCACGCAAATTTATGGATTCGTCGATATTTTTTTGCTCTTTATTTTGCCGATCATCTCCAAAGCCTACGTTTAAATTCGGCTGCACAGGGATTGCGTTTATCTCGTTTTTGTCGCTGGCGCCATCGTTATTGATTATGCCGATTTTATCCTCTATATCTTTATTTTCTTCATCTTGAACTATGCTAAATTCGTTTTGAAAAAAGTCTAAAATTTGATCCTTTTCGCTAGGGTGCTGTTGCATGCCGACCTCTTCTTGCGTAAATTTAATACCCAAATCATCCAAACTTACGTTATCTCCGCCAAATTTTATATCCGGCGTTTCATCGCAAATCGACTGTTCTTGCGCCGTAGCTTTCGCAGTCTCGTCAAACTCATCTTTTTTTGGCGGCATCTCGTCCAGTGCGTCTATTTCGCTCAGTGCTTCGTTGATAGCTTGGAGATTTTCGCTTAGCTCGTGTTTTTTTGCTTCCAGGTCACCGGGCTCGATAAAACCGTCAAATTTGACGGTTTCCACCGCTTCTTTGATTTTTGCGGGCTCGTCGTCTATGGGTTTGAGCGCAGGCAGGTTCTCAAAATCAAAATTTTGTCCAAATTTAAACACGGGCTCATGATCGCTCAAATTTTTATCTGCAACTTCGCCGATCTTCTGCTCATCTTTTTCAGATTTTAGCTCTATTATTTGCTCTTCTTGCGAATCTTCTTTATTTTTATCTCTTATTTTTTGTATATCGTTTTTTACCGCATTCGCTCTTAGATTTATGATGCGCTCAAGTTCGTCGTCTTGAGTGTCAAATTTAATACTAGAACCGATAGGCTCGTAGTCCATTGCATCTTCTTGCTGCGACGAAGTAAATCTCAAAGGCTTCATTTAAGCGCTTTCATTATATCTTCAAATGCCGTCACGAACTGCTTCAAGCCGTCGTTTAGCAAGTCTTTATAAACCTTCTCCATATCTATGTCGGCTCTTTTTACCACGCCGAAAAATTTCTCTATGCTGTCGTCGCTAACAGCTGTTTTTGGTTCGTTTTTGCCAGCGATAAAGGCTTTGATAGTATCAAGCGGAGCCGTATTTACCGCATTTTGATACATTAGTTCTTTTACGTAATAATCCTTTGCCAGCTCGTCGCCCTTCACGCCCGTGCTAGCAAACAGCGCGCGCGTTGTAGGCAAGTTTTTATTTTCTATGATTTTATAAATTTTAGTCGCATTCATGATGCCGATTTGGCCGGTCGGTAGCGAGTTTTCGCGCATTTTTTCATCTAGCAAGCGATCAAACCTGCTAACAAAAATACTAATCACGCTTTTTGGTAGCGGCGTTAGCGGAAATTTCTTCTCATAAGCCTTCACGCCCTCTTCAAAAGCATCCAAACATGCTACGGCTTGCTCCGGCGAGAAAATCAGCGTCGCATTTACTGCGATACCGCGCGCGGTTAATGCGCTCATAGCTTCAAAGCCCGCTTTTGTCGCAGGGATTTTGATCATGACGTTTGGCATGCCGATCTCCGCGTGCAGCCTAGCGCCCTCGTCCACCGTAGCTGCGGCGTTATCGCAAAAGCTAGGATCGACCTCGATGCTAACAAACCCGTCGTCGCCGTTTGCGTAGTGCCTCAAAAGCTTGGTCGCGGCTATCTTGATATCTTGCACCGCGAGCGCCTCGTAAAGAGCCTTTGGATATTTTTTGCCCATTTGGCCGATGACGTCTTTGTAGGAGTCCGATAAAAACGCGGCTTTAAAGATGGACGGGTTTGAGGTCACGCCGTTAATAGCGCCTATTTGTAGTAAATTTTTAAACTCGTCTTGCAAAAAGTCGCGCTCGATAAAGTCACACCACAATGAAAAATTTATATCGTTATTAAACATTTTTTCTTGCCTTTTTATATCAAATTTATGATCTCGCGCAAATCTTTTTTATCCACGCAACAAGTTGCCGCTTGCCTTAAAATTTGCTTCGCGCAAAACGCGATTTTTAAATTTGAATGCTCAAACATTGATAGGTCATTGGCGCCGTCGCCCACGCTCATCGTCTGTTCTTTTGAGATTCCAAGCAAATTTTGTAAATTTGCAAGCATCGCGCCCTTTGAAAAGCCAAACATCATCTCGCCGCCCACGAGTCCAGTTAAGACGCCGTCTTTGTGATGCAGGATATTTGCAAAGCTAGCGTCAAATTTTAGCTTCTCTTGCGCTCTATCGGTGCCCGAGTGAAATCCGCCGCTAAAAACAACGACCTTGATGCCTTTGCTTTTTAGATGTGCAATCAGCTCGGCAGCTCCTGGCATGAGCGGCAAATTTGAGCAAATTTCATATACTTTAGCAAGCTCAAGCCCTTTTAAAAGCGATACGCGGCGCGTCAAACTCTCGAAAAAATCAAGCTCGCCCGCCATCGCTTTTGCAGTTATTTCGCTGACCTCATCACCTACGCCTTTTGCTGCGGCTAGAAAATCTATCGTCTCGCCGTCCATCAGCGTTGAATCAAAATCAAATACGCAAAGCTTTATCAAATTTGATCCTAGAAATCGCGCTTTAGCAACGTTTCGACTTTTAAAATCGTAAGGATATTATTATCTCTTTTGCCGATACCGTAAATCATGCCTTTATCTTTTAAAAGCGTTTCAGGCGGCGGATCGATCCTGTTTTGCTGTATTCTGATGGCTTCCGTTAGTCTATCGATCACAAATCCCGCTACGTTATCGCCCTCTTTCATCACGATATATCTCGTGCTTGGGCTAGATTTTGCGGCATTTAGAGAAAATTTTTTTCTCAAATCGATTAGCGGGATGACGCTACCGCGCAGGTTAAACACGCCCAAAACATAGTCCGGCACGCTAGGGACGCGAGTGTATTCGATCGGCTTAATGATCTCTTGGATGTTTAAAATAGGTATCGCATACTCCTCGTCGCCCACGATAAAGCCGACTAACTGGACGATCTCTTCGCGTTCTTTTTCGCTCGGGTCTATCACCTGTCTTTTTTGTCTTTTTAGAACCTGATTTAGTTTGTCGTTCATGTTCTATCCTATTAGTTTGATATTTTTTCTAACTACGTTTTCGAGATACTCGGACGAATACGGCTTGGTGATGTACTCAGTCATTCCTACCTCCACGCCTCTTAGCCTGTCGGTTTTTGACGTTCTTGAAGTTACGGCTATTAACGGCAAATTTCTATATTTTGAGTACTTGCGAATTTCGCCCGCTAGCGTATAGCCGTCCATTCGCGGCATTTCGATATCGATTAGCATCGCATCAAGCGCATGTTCGCCAGATTTTACGATAGTTAGAGCCTCGACGCCGTTAGTAGCCTCTATCACCGTTACGCCAAGAGGCGCGAGCGATTTTTGCATTATGGTTCTATCCATCTTCGAGTCGTCTACGATTAGCACCTTATAATCGCTCGGTTTTTCTTTGACGCTTTTTGAGGATTCCATGCTAGCTTTTATGTCTACTTTTATATCTTTTGCCATCTCCATCATCATGCCCACGTCGATGATTAGCGTTACGCGGCCGTCGCCTCTTATCGTAGCGCCTGCGATTCCAGGAATGTTTTGTAAATAATCGCCCATTGATTTAATTACGATCTCTTCTTGTCCTACGAGACTATCTACGATGATGCCTAGCTTTGCCTCCGCTACGCCGATAACGACCACATAGGTCTGATCTCCGCCGTCAAAGACCTGCTTGACGCCGAAGATATCTGAGAGCTTAACCAGCGAAAGCACTTCGTCGCGTAGTCTAAGCACGTTTTTGCCGTCGATCGTGTAGATATCGTCGATCGGTACGCGCACGGTCTCAAGCACGCTTGCTAGAGGGATAGCGAAAAATTCCTCCTGCGCTCCGACTAAAAGCGACTGGATAATGGCTAGCGTGAGCGGGATTTTTAGCTTCATCGTCGTGCCCTTGCCCACTTCGCTTTCGATATCGATTATGCCGTTTAGCTTTTCGATATTGGTCTTTACGACGTCCATTCCCACACCGCGGCCGCTTACGTTAGTTACCTTCGCAGCAGTCGAAAATCCAGGCTTAAATATAAGCCCAAACGCCTCTTTATCACTCATAGTATCGGCTTCGCGCTCGGTGATGATGCCCTTTTCTATCGAGCGTGCCTTTAGCATATCGGCATCTAGTCCCTTACCGTCGTCGGTGATCTCGACTACGATATGGTTGCCTTCGTTGTAGGCTTTTAGCTGAATAGTACCTTTTTCCGGTTTGCCAGCAGCTAGCCTGGTAGCGCCGTCCTCGATGCCGTGGTCGCACGAGTTTCTTATCATATGCACGAGTGGATCGCCGATTTGCTCGACGATGGATTTATCAAGCTCCGTCTCCTCACCCGTGATCTCAAGGTCGATTTGCTTATTTAGCTCGCGGCTTAGATCGCGGATCATGCGAGGAAATTTATTAAATACCTTCGCGATAGGTAACATTCTCGTTTTCATAACGGCTAGCTGTATGTCGGTAGTTACTAGGCTTAGGCTAGATACTACTTGATTTAGCTCCTCAAGGAATTTCTCGCCCTCATATCTCTCCTCAACGTCGTCGTAAATTTTGAGTAATCTGTTTTTGCCAAGCACCAACTCGCCGATCAGGTTCATCAGGTGATCTAGGCGCTTAACCTCGACGCGTATAGTCTGCTCGTCCGCGCTAGCTCCGCTTGACGGAGCCGGTACTTTTTTGTCCTCTTTTTTGTTGGCAGGCTTTGCTGGGGCGGGCTTTGGAGCCGGAGCTGAATTTGACGGTGCAGAAGCTTGAGATGCGGCTGGTGCGGCGGGTTTTGGCGCTTCGCCTGCTGCTGCTTTTTGAGCCCGTCTTGCTTGATCCTCGGCCTTTCTTACTTTCAGCAGTCTTTCTATCTCAGCTTCGACTTCGTCGTCGCTTAAATTTGATAAATTCTCATCGCTAACAGGTTCGGGCTCAGGCTCTTTTGGCGCCTCTACTACAGGCTCTGGTACCACGGGGGCAGGCTCGCTAACGGCCGCGCTCGGGGCTTCGCCTTCGGATATCGCGGTTAGTCTTTTGCAGATATCTTCTATCTCTATGCCTACATCCGTATCGTTACCGCTATCTCTGATACCGTGCAGTAGCCCCTTCATCATATCTACGGACTCTAGTACCACGTCCATGATATCTGGAGTTATTTTTAGTTCATTTCGGCGAGCTTTGTTTAGCACGTCCTCCATATGGTGCGTAAGCTTAGTAAGAATATCGAAATTTAAAAAGCTCGATGACCCCTTTACCGTATGCGCAACGCGGAAAATTCTATTTAAAAGTTCTAAATCTTCGGGATTTGACTCAAGTTCTATAAGGTCATGGTCTATTTGTTCTACTAGTTCGAAGGCTTCAACCAGGAAGTCTTCCATTATTTCTCTCATATCATCCATGATTTTCCCCCTTATTTCTTGTGCGCTTCGATCACGCGAAGCACCTCGTTATAAAATAGCGATGCGTCAAATTTGGTTAGATATGCTGCGGCTCCGGCCTCTCTGCTTTGAGCTTCGCTGTAGTCGTTGCTTAAAGAAGAGTTAAATATGATAGGAATTCCCGTATATCTCGGATCGTCTTTTATCGTCGATGCAAAGCGGTATCCGTCCATCTGAGGCATCTCGATATCGCTCAAAATCACCCTTAAAAAGTTATTTAACTTATCGCCGTACATCTCGTAAAGATCCTCCATCCTAGCAAGACCCTCTACGCCGTCTTTTGCTTCGACTACTTTTAGTCCCATTTTTTCTAGCATATCTTTTACTAGTTTTCTTGCCGTCGAGCTATCGTCTAGCACTAGTGCTAAACCGCTTAAAAGCTTACTTTGATCGATCTCTACTTCCATTTTCGGGCTATAAATGCCAAGCTCTTCGACGACGCTTTCAAGGTCTAATATTAGCAAAACTTCGTCGTTTTCGATGCGAGTTACGCCTGTTATCTTGCCTTTATCTAGCGTTCCGGCATTTGAGGCGAAAGTCGCCGCCTCGATATCCGCCCAGCTTATGCGCCTGATTCGCTTTGCCTCGTGGACGATAAAGCCTATCAATATACCGCTAAATTCGGCAATGATGACGCGAGGCTTGATAGCTCCGCCCTTAGGCTCGTTTATCTGCATCCATTTGGCTAAATTTATGACAGGTATCACGACGCCGCGCAGATCAAAAATCCCCTCGATATACTCAGGTACTCCTGGAAGCTCGGTTAAATTTGGCATCTTGATGATCTCGCGCACTTTAGCGACGTTGACGCCGTATATGCCCTCATATACATTGTCTCCCGACTGCTTAAAGATACGAAAATCAACAAGCTCCATCTCATTTGAACCGGTTTTTAATGTGCCGTTGTTAAGCATTTTAAACCTTTACGCTCTTTCGAGCAAACTTGATATTTTGGTCGTATTCTACTACAAAATAGCTTTGCTCGCATGCAAAAGATGGAATATTTATATATTTTTGTTTACCTATCGTGTATTGTTCGCCTTGGTGATAGTGCCCCTCGATGACGACATCAGCCTCGCAAAATGCGTTATATCGGCGCATTTTTGCTTCGACTAAATTCTTAAAATTAGGTATTTTATAATCTAAAATTTTTCGTTTAAGCTTATTTAAAATTCGTTTCGAGAACCTAAAATTTAAAAATTTATCGAAAAAATTCATCGTTTTTAAAAAAATTTTAACGCGCAAAAATCTCAAAGCATATTTTGAAACAAAAGGCAAAAATATATCCCCGTGCGCGATAAGCACGCTCTGCCCGTACTCCGAGGCAAATTTAACCGGCTGGGCGCCGATAGGATAGGCTTTGACGTTTTTAAAAAGCCTTGCTAGGTTAAAATCGTGATTTCCCTCGAAATAGTAAATTTCCATTTCCTCGCCCAGCTCGTCGATCGCGTGAATATATCGCTCGTAAAATTTGACGAAAAACTCGCACTCGCTCGCCAAAAAATCAAACATATCGCCCATCAAAAACAGCTGTGGCGTCTTTAGCTCGCCGTTTTTTAACGCGCATAAAAAATGCCAGAAATTTTCGCGATTTTCATTTTCGTGCGAGTCGGCGATAAAGATCGCGCCGTTTTTTACGACGATTTGCTCAGGCATCAAATTTTACTTTTTGTGGCGCCGAATTTGCGGCTAAATATTTCAAATTTGACAAGCGCCGTAGTTAAATTTAACGAGTCAAATTTACCGGCCGAGCTCGTAAATTTAACGGTTTTAAACGCGTTCATCGGCTTTAAAATTTGATCGGTTTGTAGCTAACGGATACGATCTCGACGTCGCTTCTGCCGTTTGGCAAATTTAGCGCGACCTCGTCGCCCTCGCTCTTGCCGATTAGCTGTTTGGCTAGAGGCGAGTTTATCGAGATGAGCCCGCGCTCTAGGTTGCTCTCTGGCGTGCCCACTAGCGTATAAGTTTTTTCTAGCTCGGTTTCTACGTCCATGATGACGACCGTGGAGCCAAATTTTACCTTATCGTGCTCGTATTCGGCGGGATCGATTACCTTGGCGCGACTTACTATGTCGCTAAGCTCGGCGATACGGCTCTCGATAAATGCCTGCTTTTCGCGCGCGGCGTGGTATTCGGCGTTTTCTTTTAGGTCGCCGTGACTGCGCGCAATGTCGATCTCCTCGACGATATTCGGACGTTCGACGGTCTTTAAATTTTTTAGTTCGTTTGTGATTTTTTCATATCCAAAAAGCGTCATCGGTTCGGTCATTTTTTATCCTTTATTCGTTATTAAAATTTGCGCTACGTTGGCTGCAGAGCCGTGTTCTAGGTATTTTCGTAGCTTCTCGCAGCCTTTGATAAATTTCTCTTTATCGCAGCTCTCGTAGGCTTTTATTAGATTGCTTGGCATTACTTCCTCTTGCAGTAGCTCCTCGTGCAGCGCCGCTTCGCCCATAAAATCAAACATGATATTTGCAAGTCCGATGTGGCGCAACTTCACAAACATCCGCGCGATCATTATATCGATTGCTTTAGCTTTATAGGCTAGCACAAACGGCGTGCCTACTAGTGCAGCCTGAAGCGTCGCGGTACCTGAGCAGATAAATGCAAACTCGCTTTGCAAAAGCGCGCGCGGCGCGTCAGTAACTACGCTAAAGCCGCTCACGTCGCCGTAAATTTGCATATCGTTTACCAAAAAAGGCGGTACGACGAGCAGTTTTTCTTTATCTTTTATTTGGACGGCAACTTCGCGAAAAATCGGCATCAACCGCGAAATTTCGGCGCGGCGGGACCCTGGCATAAAGGCTATCTTACCGCTTTGCAAAAGCTCGTTTTTTCGCACTCGTAGTTCATCAAGCAACGGGTGCCCGACGTAGCGCGAACGGTTGTAGTACATCCCGTCAAACGGCAAAATCGAAGCCAAATGATCGCAGTACGCCTCGACTTTCGCCACGCGTCCGGCCTTCCATGCCCACACCTGCGGCAAGATATAGTAGGTCACCGGCGTTTTGATACCGGCTTCTTTGATCGCTTTGGCTAGCGGCAGGTTAAAGGCGGGGCTATCGATGAGTAGCACGGCGTCGCACTGCGCGGCTAGGCGAGTCATCTCTTTTATCGCGCGTTTTGCCTTAAAATAAAGCGGTAAAACCTCCACGAAGCCCATCGCGGAAAACTCCGAGCTTCGCATAAAAGGTTCGCCGAATTTTTCGTCAAAAATGCCCTTTAGTTCGCACTTTGGCAGATGCTCTAAAACCTGCTCGAAGTGCAAATTTGCAGAGGCCTCCAAACAAGAGATGAGTAGCTTCACTGATTGCCCTCAAAGTCCTCGGCTAAGTTTGCAAGCTCTCTTGCGCGCTCCTTAGTCATCTGCAGGTAACAATCAGCGGCCGTTACGGCATAAAGCGTACCCATAGGCGGCACAAACGGACATTTAGCCTCTTTATAAGCCACCCATTTACGCTGGATGTCTTTTAGCTTCTTTTTATTTTCGTCGTTTAGCACGCTCATGGCTTTCTTGTAATTTTGGTTTAGGAGTTTATCTTGGATAGCAAATTCGGCGTCTATGCACTGTATCATGCCGGCAGTTGAGCTATCTTTTTGCATGCACTCATCTACGCGCGCTTGCGATTCATCAAATTCCTCTTCCGAAGTTTCCTCGATGCTTGACGCAGGTTTTGCTTTGATCGCAAGATCTTGCGCACCAAAAACCAAACTCGCCGCAAGAGCAGCAAAAATAAATTTTTTAAGCATAATTTCTCCTTTAAATTTGATGAAGATTATCGCCTAAAACGGCTAAATAAACAATAAAATTTAAATTTATAAGTAAATTCGGATTTTGAAAATTGAAAGAAAAATGCGTAAATTTAAAAAACCCAAAGCCCGCAGGCCTTGGGTTTTGGGGTTTATTTAAAATTTAGGTTCTTAACGTCTTCGTCGGCTTTTTTCATAGCTTCGGTAGGCGCTACACCGATAGGATATTTATGTCCTAAAGAAGCAGGCGCAGGAACTGGAGTAGCTTCCTGGGTTAGCTTGATGCTGATGCCGTATGGCGCAAGCTCGTTAACTAGCTCGGTTTGTCCTTGGCGAGCAAATTCTTTACATTGACCTAGGATCCTAGCCGACTCTTCGTCTCCGTGGAAGCCGTAGCTGTTTTCGCTAAATGCGAAGTCCCAGCGGATGTGAGTTTTGCGGTGCAAGTAAAGAGTCTTTTCAAGAGCCTTACTGATAGCTTCTTTTCTCTCTTTTTCATCGGCGATCGAAGCAAATTTCTCATGCTTAGCTAGCTCGGCTCTGGCCGTTTTTATGTCCTGGATCAAAGAAAGTAGCGCATTTTCGCAGTTTCTTAGCTCGTAAGCATGGCGATTTTGTACGAATGAAATTCTATCTTTTAGCACTTGTTCGCTTTGCGGGTGGCAAGTTTTGCAAGCCGCGTTTATATCGGCAAGCGGAGTTAAAATTTCATGCTCGGTGATCTTTTGAGCTCCGGCGCGTTTATACGGCATGTGGCAGTCTGCGCACGTTACGCCGCTTCTTCCGTGGATACCGGTTGAGCTTAGCTCAGACTCTGAGTGCTGCATCTTGATAATTTTAGCGCCGGTATCTTTATGGATGTAGTCAAATTTAAATCCATCCTCTTTGGCTAACTGATCGTCGTAATACTGGTCGAAATTTTCGATCTTAAACGGCTGGTCTTTTTTCCAGAAAGTCCAAGGGAAAGTTAGTGTTTGGTCTTTACCGAAATAATACTCGACGTGGCACTGCATACAAACATAGTTTCTCATCTCCGCTCTAGTAGCTTTTATGCCGCTTTTAGCGTCAGCTTCGTATCCGCGTCCTACCATCGCATTTACAAATCCCGGTCTTGTTACTCTTAGGCTCATATCGTCCGGGTGGTGGCAGTCCGCACAGGTGCTGCCTAGATGCGACCCGTGGATACTCTCGCCGTGTTTAGCCGCGATTTTTTTCATGACGTCAAAATACGGAATAGAGTTCATCTTCGTCCAAGCCGCTTTTCTCTTCTGACCTTCTTCTTTTGGCATTACGTCAAAGAAAGGCATAGGTAAGCTAGCTGCCGGGGTCGGATCTTCGGTTAGTTTGTAGTCTGGATCTAGCTGAAGTGCGGTTAGATAGCCGGTGTGGCAGTTTACGCAAGCGCCCGGTTGGCCTTTAAACGCTGGAAGTCCGTGAGAGTTTAAAAACTCCTTGTCGTTTCTTTTGGTCTCGATCTGATCTATCTGCGAATAGTAGTGGGTTCGCGGTTTGCTGTAATCCACGCCGAACGCATAACCATTCCAAAACACCGTAGCCGCAGGCCAGCGAATAATCTTGCTATAAGGTAAATCGCCGCCGAAAGCCGTTTCTACGAATTCGCTTCCTTTTGGATTTGCGTCGCTTTTATGCTCCATTTTTTTGTAAGCATCGAGCTGATTTGGGAAATTTGCGCCCCATTTTTCAAAATCAGGCTCAAGTTCGCTTACTTTATTGAGCATTAGCGGATACATCTTTTCTTCGGCTTTTTTGGCGCCGATATCCGTAAAAAGCGCGAACATAGCCGCACCGAGTACGACAGCCACTAGGAAAGTAGCTACATACAACACTTTGTTTTTCATTTTATCCTCCTGTTAAATTTTAAAAGTTATGCGCATGTCCCGCTTCGCGGTGGCAAGATACGCATCTTAAAGGCTCGCTAGAATTGCCTTGATGCTCTTTGAGATTTTTGTCAAACGGTTTTGCGGTTCCTATGGCGCGCGGGTCGATAACGTTTGAAACGTACTCTTTGTGGCAGTCCATGCAGTTTTCCTGAACGACTCTTTTTGTTTTTTCGTTTGCGGTAAATGCATAAGGATTATCTTTAAAAGTAACGGCATACGCGTGTCCTAGGCCACTTTGAGCCTTCATGATCCAATATCCTATAAAATCATGCGGCAAATGGCAGTCGTTACAGGTAGCGACGTTTTGGTGTCCGCCTCTTGACCAGCTTTCGTAGACTTGATTCATCACGTGACAGTTTTTACAGGCTGCAGGATCCGGACTAAAGTATGAAAATCCCTTGGCATAGTAAAAAGTGTATAGTCCGTGACCGATAACCACTCCAAACGATAGCAACAAAAGAATGACCCAGATGGATGCTTTTTTCTTCGTGTTTTCCATGACGGGCTTTCTAACCTCCATTATAAATTTAAATAAAACTTAACTTTATTTATCGGTCGGTATTTTATTATTAGTTCGCTTAAATTCTCATTTATTTTTCTAATATAATTAAAATTAAATCTAAAGCTTATTTTTATACTGTGTAAATATAACAGTAGTTGTTATCAATTTATTATGATTGATTTCAATCTATTTCGGTATTATATAATATAATATATTTACTATCTTAAATTTGAATAAAATTTAAAAACTAAAATATAAAGTAAACAATATCCAACATAGGCCAAAACTTTAAATTTAAATAATAAAAGCTGTGCTAAAATCATTTCTTTAAAAATTTGAAAGCTATGGGCTCGTCAAATTTGCGTTAATAGTGATAAAAAGGAATAAATTTGAAAGAAATTTTAATTACAAACGACGACGGATTCGAGGCTAGCGGCCTGCACGCTTTAGCTAGCGCACTGAGGGAGCTACCCGATACGCGCGTTACGATCGTAGCGCCGAGTACCGAAAAATCAGCCTGCGCGCACTCTCTTACGCTCACTAGACCTCTTCGCTTTATCAAGCTTGACGACGATTTTTACAAACTCGACGACGCCACGCCCGCAGACTGCGTCTATCTCGCGCTTCATGCGCTTTACAAAAAACTACCCGACCTCGTAATCAGCGGCATAAACCACGGCGCCAATGTGGGCGAGGACATCACCTACTCGGGTACGTGCGGAGCGGCTATGGAGGGCGTTTTGCAGGGCGTGCCAAGCATCGCGTTTTCGCAGTTTTATAAAAACGATAGTATCGAAAAACTCGGTTTTTCGCTCGCGCAGCAAGCCGTCAAATTTATCGTTCCGCGCGTACTAAACGGCGAAATTTCCCTACCGCCGCGCCAGTTTTTAAACGTAAATATCCCTGCCGTTTCCGCCCGAGAATTTAGAGGCTACCGCATAGTTCCGGCCGGCAGACGCAGCTACGCCACGCACGCGATGCTTCACCGCAATCCGCGCGGCGTCGAGTACTACTGGCTCGGACAGCCGTCAAATTTAGACTACGAGCAAAACGGCGAGTCCGATATCAGCGTGCTTAGCGAGAGTTTCGCCTCGCTCACCCCGATCATGCTAGATATGACCGCGCACGCGAGCTTGCAGGGCCTAAAAACCGCGCTAAAGGATCAAATTTGAGCGAGGTGATTTTGGATCAGAACGACCGATTTACGAGGTCTCGCTGGCTGTTTGGCGATGATTTTAAAAAGCTTCAAAACGCAAACGTCCTAATCTGCGGCGTTGGCGGCGTGGGCGGAGTCTGTGCGGATGCGCTAGCTCGCGCGGGTGTGGGTAAAATCACCGTCATCGACAAGGATATTTTTGATATAACCAATCAAAACCGTCAAATTTACAGCGAAGCGGTCGGAGCCGTTAAAGTGGGAGAATTTGCCAAAAGATACGAGTGCGTAACGGCGCTGCAAGAGCTAATGACGCCCGAGTTTATCGCAAATTTCGACTTTTCGCCCTTTGATCTCGTGATCGACGCTATCGACGACGTACCCGCCAAGATCGCACTCGCGCTAAAAACGCACGAAAAGCTTATCAGCTCGATGGGCGGCGCAAAACGCATCGATCCGACGCAGATCAAGGTCGCCTCCGTCTGGCAAACCTGCAACGATCCGTTTGCTAAAAAAATACGCACCGAGCTTAAAAAAGCAGGCTTTAAAGGCAAATTTGACGTCGTGTTTTCGACCGAGTTGCCAAGATGCGTGAAACTGGGCAGCTTCATGGGCGTAACGGCGTGTTTTGGGCTAAATTTAGCGGCTTTAGCGGTTAGAAAAATCATCGGCGATAAATAATTTTAATTAGTCTGGGCGAGTTTAACCGCTCGCTTAAAACAAATTTATGCTATTATACCGCACTTAAATTTAAGGAAAAAAATGAAAACATGCGTTATCCTTGCCGGCGGCAAAAGCTCGCGAATGGGCCGCGACAAAACGCTGCTGCCTTTTGGCGGATTTGCGACGCTGGCGCACTACGGAGCGCATAAATTCGGGCGGATTTTCGAGCGCGTATTCGTTAGCTCCAAATTTGACAAATTTAACCCGCCCCTACCGCTCATAAAAGACGTTAGCCCAGAGGAGATCTCGCGGTCAAATTTGACCGAGGCGAGCTACAAAGAGGGCGCAGAGGCAAGCTCCGCTCAAATTTGCTCGCAAGATACGGCAAATTTAAGCCTTGACGCCTTTTCTCCGATGCTAGCGCTTTACAGTATTCTTAGAAATTTCCCAAACGAAAGCGTCTTTATCGTCCCTGCCGATATGCCGTTCGTTAGCGAAGAGTGCGTGCGCGAACTATATAAATTTACCGGTGAATACGATATGGTCATCGCCGCGGACGAGTCGCATACGCACTCGCTTTGCGGGTTTTTTAGTGGGGATTTAGCGGATGCGGCGGGCGAGCTTTTTGCCGCGGGCGAGCACAAGATCGGACTTTTGCGTAGCCGCTGCCGCTGCAAGATCGTAAAATTCGCGCGCGAAGACGAGTTTTTTAACATCAACTATCAGGCAGATTACGAACAAGCTTTAAAAGAAGGAAAAATATGAAAAAAATTATCGTTTTACTGGCGATTTTGTTAAATTTCTCAGTAGCCGGCGAATCTGCAACGGCGAAGCAAAATTTAGCCGGCCAGTCCGAAAATGCGGCTGAAAATTTAACCGAGCCGACCGCCAAAGACGAGGCCAAGCGCCTCTACGAAACCGCCGCAAAGCTCGAGCATGAAGGCGACAAAACAAGAGCCCTTCAGCTTTATAAACTGGCGGCTAAAAAGGCGATATTTACGGACGAGGACGGCGAAACGGCCGCCATGGAGCGCTCCGTGATCGCGCCCTCAGATAGCGTAGCGGACGCACCCGTGGAGGAGCAAAAAATCGCATCCAAAGAGCGCCCGAAAGCTAAATTTGAAAGCGGCGAAGCATACGACGTGGATGAAATTTTGGGCCTAAAAATGCACCACCTAAACTACCTGCTGCCCGCAACTTACGCGTTTAACGACGTTGAAGGTAGGCGTAGATTTGAGACTGCTTTTCAAATCAGCTTGCAAAAGCCGCTTTTTTACGACGTATTTGACATGAACGAAACGATCTCGGCGGGCTACTCGCAAAGCTCGTGGTGGCAGACGGCTAAATCCTCTACGCCGTTTCGCGAGACCAACTATCGACCTGAGATTTTCGTGACCGTCCCGATGAGATTTGAGGCGCTGCCGAGCCTTGACTACCTACGCGCGGGGCTTTTGCACGAGAGTAACGGCCAGGGCGGCGAGAAGTCGCGCTCATGGAACCGCGTCTATCTCGAGGCCAAACTTTACGCCGGTAGCCTAGTCGTGATCCCGCGAGCGTGGGCTCGCATCCCTGAGAGCAAGGGTAGCGACGATAACCCAGACATCGAAAAATACCTCGGAAACATGGATATAAATTTCGCCCTACCTTTCCGCGGCCACGTCTTTACGGCGATGGTGCGCAACAACCTGCATTTTGATAAAACAAACCGCGGCGCGGGCGAGCTTGGGTGGCTGTTTCCGTTTGGCAAGAGCGGCGTATACGGCTACGTGAAGTACTTCACGGGATACGGCGAGAGCCTCATCGACTACAACCGCCACACCGATAAAGTCGGTATCGGCTTTGCGATTTTGAAGTAAAAGGCTAGCGCGCTCAAGCGGCGCAGGCAAGGTAAAAATCGCGGCAAAACGACCCAAAGCAATAAGTCAAATTTGACCGAACCGACAAGCGCAGCAAATTTGACGAGCGGGCGCTTGTTTGCAAAATATACGCATAATAAAGCAAGGATCAAATTTGCGAATTTTAGGCGCGGCGCGATTCTTTAAATTTACGCCAAGTCGCAGTCAAAAAACCGCTGCCCTAGCACGAGCGCAAAATTCGTCAAATTTAGGGAGATAGATGAAAAATTTATTAAAGCTTTTTATCGTTTGACCTGCGCGACCTCGCTGCAAGCAGGCGGCAAATACGCGCACGAGCAACAAAACGACGAGCTAATCGCAACTTATGAGATATTTTTTAAGTACGACCTACGCAACGGCGAAAAGAACGCGAGCGGCAAAATACGCAACAGACTCTACCTCACCTAGCTAGATGCGAGCGGCGCGCAGCTAAATCGCTACATCATCGACGAAGCGGACGAGAAGTACAAGCGCAAGATCCCGGACGACCCCTCCACAAAGCTAAAAATCTCGTTCGCCGTCCGCAAAAACGAGCGCTGGGTGCTGCTAGAGGTCTACTCAAAAGAACACCGAGACGCGCCTGCGTTCACGGCCGAGAGATGCCTGTGGGGCGGGCTCGAAAAGGAGCTACTAGAGCTTTTTGACGCGGGCGAGGCGATAAAACTATACCGAAAAACCAAACGCTTCGACGCAAATTTAGGCTTTTTCGTCGAAAACAACATAGCCGAATACCGCAAAGACGGCAAGCCATCGTATAAAGAATTTACCAGCGTCCGAACCGGTAAAAAGGAAACGACATTTGAAAAGTACGACGAGAACGGGCGCCTGCATAGCCGCGCTTACCAGATGGGCGGTGAGTCTGCGTATTTTGAGTTTTTCTACCCGAGCGGCAAACTAAAAAGAGTGATAGACCAGCGCCAAACGATAGGCAAGCCGCTTAGCGAGGCGGTTAAAATACAAAAAGAATTTAACGAAAAAGGTGAGCTCGTAAAAGAGGTCGTAACCGAAGCAAAAACGGGCGCGGCGACTACCAAATTTTACGGTGAAAACGGCGAAATCATAAAAACCGAAACAAAAAATCTCAGATAAACTAAAAGCGGAGAAAAATATGTTTTTAAAGCTAGACGAGATCGCTCGCGAGCTAGACGAGATATGCCTGCCTCTGGAACAAGAGGGCATAACGGGCATGAGACTGCTAGCACAAAGCGATGTCGACGCGTCCACGCGGGCGCTAGAAAAAGCACAAGAGGCTCTAGGCGTCAAATTTCCGCCTGCGTTTTCACGCCTAGTTTGTAAATTTGACTTTGGCAAATTTGAGGTTTGCAACGTACGATTTGGCGCCAGCGGCGACTATGCTAGCGAGCTAGTGCGGCTAAACAGCACCGACGAATACGGCGGCAAATGGTGGCACGGCGATACGCGTCCTGCAAATTTGATAGTTTTTGCCGTGGGCGATCCGTGGATTTTTTTGCTTGATTGCGCGGACGGCGCGATTTATGCGTGGCTGCTCGGGGACGAAGAGCTTTGCGGCAGGCGCGTTGCGAGCGATTTCGAGATATTTTTTAGAGCGCTTGCTAGTATCGGTATCGCGCGGCTAAGCAAAAAGGCCGTGCCTTGCGCGGAAGAAATCTCTAAATTCGTCCAAGCTAGCGATGATATGGCGCTTGAGTTTTGGCGAGAAATGGCTGAAATTTGATAAATTGACGCTGGAAAGCTAGGTCTTTGCGCTAGCTTTTGCGGCAAATTTGGCTGATTTCAAAACTCTAAATTTGGCAACAACTTCCGTCAAATTTTAATCCCAAATTTACAAATTTTGCCCGCAGATCCGCTCAAATTTATATTATTTTTTGCATTCTGGTGCTAAATTTGAGCTCAAATTTGCCGTAAATTCGGCGTATAAATTTAAAAAGGCAAAAAATGATAACCGCAAAAGCTCTTTACGCATCCGCGCGGCTTAGATCGCTACCTCTTAGCGTCTCAGGCGTACTGCTTGGCAGCGGCGCAGCATACGGTGCGGGCGCGTTTAGGGCGGATATTTTTGCGCTGGCGCTACTTACGACGCTTCTGTTTCAGGTACTAAGCGACTATGCCAACGACTACGGCGACGCAGTAAAAGGCACCGACGACGACGGCAGACTTGGGCCGCGCCGCGCAATCCAAACGGGGCAGATGAGCGCGGCCGAGATGAAACGCATCATCGTCGCTACGGCGCTACTTTCGGCACTTTCGAGCCTCGCGCTAAGCGTTTTGGCATTCGGCGAGCGGTTTTACCTCGTTATGCTATTTTTGGCGCTGGGCGGCGCGTCGATATACGCTGCGATCCGCTACACCGTGGGAGCCGGCGCATACGGCTACAAGGGGCTCGGCGACGTTTTCGTGTTTTTGTTTTTTGGCCTTTTGAGCGTGCTGGGCTCATACTTTTTATACGCGCGTTCGCTTGATGCGGCGCTGCTGCTGCCTGCGTGCGCGTGCGGGATGCTAAGCACGGCGGTGCTAAATTTAAATAACATGCGCGATATCCAAAACGACGCGCTCAAGGGAAAGCGCACGATCCCCGTACGTATCGGACTGCGCACAGCCAAGCTTTACCACTACGCGTTGATCGTAGGCGGTGCGGGCCTTATGCTATGCTACTCGCTTTTGCGCGGAGATTCGGGCGTAAAACTACTCTACGTAATTAGCTTTGCACCGCTTATTTGGCACATCTTTTTCGTATCGAAAGTTCGGGAGTGTCGCGACTTTGACGGACAACTAAAGGTCGTCGCGCTCTGCACGTTTGCGATGTCGGCGCTGTTTTTCGTCGGGGAAATTTGGGGCTAAATTTAGCCTGATCGTTCTTAGCCTGCGATCAGCGGACGGCAAAAAAGTAATTCAAATTTTTCTCAAAATATTGCGAAAAAGTTATATATTTACTTTTTTAAATTACACTTTCAAACCTAAATCGTAAGGAGTAAAAATGAAAAAACTAATCAAATTTTCGCTAGCGGTAGCGCTAGCAGCAAGCTTTGCAAACGCCGCGGTATACGAGATCGACCCGGCGCACAGCAGCGTCGGTTTTAAGATAAAGCACCTAAGCATATCAAAAGTCAGCGGAAATTTCGGCAAATTTGACGCCGTGATCGACTACGACAAAAATGCCAAGGAGCTAAAAGCGCTAGAGGCTACCATTGAGACCGCCTCGGTAAATACGCAAAACGACAAGCGCGACGAGCACCTACGCAGTGCGGATTTTTTCAACGCAGCCAAATTCGACAAAATCACCTACAAAATGGTCAAATTTGAAAAAGAAAGCGACACAGAAGGCAAGGTCGTAGGCACGCTCACGATGCACGGCATCACTAAGCCCGTAGTGCTAAAATTTGAGCTCGGCGGCTTTACGGCGGATAAAAACGGCAAGGAAAAAATCGGCTTTAGCCTAGAGGGCGAGACTAAACGCAAGCTCTTTGAGATCGGGCTGGATACCTCCGAGATAACGCTATCAGACAAAGTCGAGCTAGAAATCGAGATCGAAGCGAAGGAAAAATAAGTCTGGTTAAAGCCCGTTTTCGGGCTTTTTAACTTTTTTGGCTTTTACCACATGTCATTAAATTTACTACGCCAAAGCAGCAGCGTTTAGGTTTGATCCGGGAGTAGGTTTTTATGTTCGCCAAAAAAGAATATAAATTCATACTCTTTTTTGGCAGTATAAACTAGCAAAGCAATTAAAAAAGTGTAAAAAAGTATCATAGAAGCTATTATAGCGTATTTTATTTTATGCTTATATTCTTGTTTAAAGTTTAGATTTGATACTGCTGCTCATCTAGCACTTGGTCCTCTGGGCTAGAAAAGAACTTTCCATAAGTGCCGCTGCACATCTTTTCAAGAGTGATGCCAGTGTAAATGTCGGCTCCATAGGCAGGGTCGACGTCAGCGGGCGTATTATCCAAGCTAGATACAATACTACTACAAAAAACAAAGCCGTAAAAAACTGCAAACGGTAAAGAGCCTATCTCTATATTTTTTACAAAAAAATGCTCAAACATATAGCAAAATATAAGCGAGGATAAGAAAGTAGTTATAATAATTTTAGTAGCCTTAACTCTTTTGATACTAAATTTTTGAATAGCTAAAAAAAAGAAGGACACTATCGCTAGATTTAGTGTAAAAGAAGTAATATATGTGGCAGTTGATGCGCTTATAGCCATTGTTGTCATGTAAAAGTTTTTTATGAACTGAAAGCAATCATAAAACATAGAAACCTCCTTAAATGCTAGCATAAATTATATATTTACTTCGTTTATCAGTCTACACCAATGTCGCACGGTATCATAAAGTCGGTATACAAATTTGGTTCTTTTGGAGGAGAGATGGCAGAGGCGGCTCCTACAAGAACTGTTGATGTCCAAAAAAGAAGTGTGTAATTTCCAGCTGAGGGCAATGTTAAGATGCCCTCTTTGTTAGCTGCAAAACTAGCCCAAACATATGATGTTGTGCCTATATAAAAAAGAACCAACAAAACCGATTGTCTAAAAAGGATAGCCACCGGTAGAGCATGAATAGCTCCTATAAACATACAAGCGTAAAAGGATGAAAAACCTACCTGCATTAAAAAATGGTATATGTTAAAAACTATTTCCGAATACATGGCTTTTGTCTCCTTACTTTTGAAAGTTAATATAGTATTTTTATGTTTAAAAGTGCATTAATCTATTTTTCAGCTACCTATTTTTATCTGCTTACAATAACAATTAAATTTTTACCCACTTTTAAGTTAGTGCTACCAAGCACATAGCCTATAAATAAACATTTGACGCTGTTAGTATCATAATAATTACACTCACACCCCCTCGCCAACAGACAAAACATGATATTCCTTTATTAAGAATGTCAGCTGACCAGTAAATATTATGTATTTATTTAAAGTAATCCCATAGCACTAGTAAATTTGAATAGCCTAAAATCAGCTTGCTTTTGTTTAAATTTATGAAACCATTTCTTGTCAGACACAACAAAACCGCAAAACATTCAACCGTATTTGTAAAATATACAGAGTACTAAGTACCGAATGACAAAGCAAAAGAAACCAAGCTGACGAATCGGCAAGTGTGCCCGCCGAGCCGTCGGTTGTAGAAATCGTAAATTTACCCTTTACGCCCTAGCAAATATAGCCTCAATGCCTGCTGGGCAGTCATTTTGAGGTTGCGCATCGCGGTTTGCTTATCCATCGCCTCTTCTAGGCTCACAGGCTCGTTTAATACGCTAAAAAACGCATCGATGCCGTTTTCGTTACAGCCGCCCGCGCACGGAGACACGCTACCTGCTAGCGCGATGATCGGCTTGCCGTATTTTTTGGCGATTTTTGCCACTCCGGTCGGGGTCTTGCCCATCGAGCTTTGAAAGTCCAGTCGCCCCTCGCCGGTGATGATCAGATCGGCGTTTTTCACGTCCTCTTCGAGGCGGATCTCCTCCATGATGATGTCGATGCCGGGCTTTAGTTTGGCGTTTAGGTAGCTCACAAACCCGTACCCTAGCCCGCCTGCCGCGCCCGCGCCCTTAAAGTTCCAAAATTCGCTCGAAAAGTGCTCGCTCGTCGCGCTCGCAAAGCTTATAAGCCCAGCATCTAGATCCTTTACCATCTGCTCGTCCGCACCCTTTTGCGGGCCGTAGACGTAGGCTGCGCCGTTTTTGCCAAAGAGCGGGTTATCCACGTCGCAAGCCACGAGGAATTCGCACTCTTGCAGCTCGGGCGCTACGTTTTTGTTTGAGATCTTGGTGATTTTTATGAGGTTTTCACCTTTACCCTCGAGCAGCTCGCCGTTTTCGTCAAAAAACTCGTATCCAAGCGCACTTAGCATACCCGTGCCCGCGTCGTTCGTAGCGCTACCGCCGATACCCACGATAAATTTACGCGCGCCCTTACCAATAGCATGCAAAATCATCTGTCCAAAGCCGTAGGTGCTAGTTTTCATAGGGTTTCGGCGCTCTTTTTCCACTAGCATGAGTCCGCTAGAAGACGCCATCTCGAGGATGCCCAGCTCGCCTGCTAGCGCGTATCTAGCGGGGATCTTTTCGCCGAGAGGATTTTGCACGATAACGTCGATAAACTCGCCATTTAGCGCGTCCGCTAGCGCCACCACGCTACCCTCGCCGCCGTCTGCGATGGGCTTTACCACCACCTCATCGGTCTTACTCGCTAAGGCTTCTATGCCCTCCTTTACGGCATTGCCGGCTTCAAGCGAGCTCAAAGAGCCCTTGAAAGAGTCGATTGCTATTAGAATTTTCATCATGTTTTCCTTTTTTTTGCAAGGCTTGTCTTTTGAGCGCTTTTTCAGTTGCGCTTCGCTCACTGCTTTGCAAGAAGCGGAGCTGGCTAAAATTTAGCTCGGCGTACTATCTTTGCTTCGTTGCACTCGCAACTGCAAGCAGAAGTCCAGCCTACTCTGCGCAACCCCAAAAATCATCTCAAAATACTTCGCCTTAAATTCTACGGTCTGATTTTATCAAATTTAGTTTTAAATCGCGAGCCGAATTTGGCTTCATTATAAATTTAAAAACGTGTCGCGCGATAGCGCCACATAAACCTGCACGCAGTGCAGCAACCTCTCACGTCGTAGGGGTGGGGGGGGATTGTTAAGGGAGAAGGGAGCTCTTTTGCTTCGGCTTTGCCTCGCAACTGCAAGCAGACCGTAATTCAAGCCCCTTCCCCCTTAGCAAAAAGCTTAGCGCGTAATGCCAAATTTAACCAAATCAAATTTAACATTTTCAAGATGCGGGTCTAGGCGGACAAATTTGAAAATTTACCGTTACTACCGTAAAAAGTGCTGTCTCGCCTCACCGAAACCGCACTCAAATTTAATTATCCCAAATCTCGCCGCTCAAATTTAGCCGTCAAATTTACAGCAAAATCAGCGACGCAACCCAAACCGTCGCCATACCTACGATACCCATTATAAAGGTAAGCATCGTCTGAGTCTTGTAGCCCTGCTCCGGCGACATCTTGCTAAAGTTCGTAACGACCCAAAAATAGCTATCGTTAGCATGCGAAACCGTCATCGCGCCCGCAGCGATCGCCATCACCGTTAGCACCGCGCCCATCTCGCTCGTGAGTCCTAGCGCGCTCATCATCGAGCCGCTATCGGTGAAAAGCCCCATGATAGAGGCCGTCGTCGTAAGCGCTACGGTCGAGCTGCCCTGAGCGGTCTTGATGATAGCCGAGATAACAAACGGGAAAAATATGCCCACAGTGCCGATGAGGTGGGCGTTTGCCTTCATAAACTCGACGAATCCGGCCTTAGCGATGACGTTGCCTAGCACGCCGCCCGCAGCCGTGATAAAGAGGATAGGTCCCACGATCTTTAGCGTTTCATTGGTTATGAGGTTAAATTCGCCCAGTTTGCCCGTTTCGGCCAGCAAGATAACGGCAAATAGCACGCCCACGCCAAGCGCGATGATCGGGTTGCCCAAAAATAAAACGAAATTCGCAAACGAGCCTTTTAGCTTTAGTATCGAGACGACCGAACCCAGCGCCATCAGCAAAATCGGCATAAAAATCGGCGCCAAGCTCAAAAACGCGCAAGGCAGCTTGCCGTGCTCTTTGATGATCTCGTCGTAGCTTTTGCCGACGTCTGCGAGATCCTCTTTTAGGCTCACTTTTGCGCCGATAGTTTTAGCAAAAAGATAGCCCGCGATGAGAACCGGTATCGAAACGACCGCACCCACGGCGATGACTAGCAGCAGGTTGTGACCTACGCCCACGAGTCCTGCGGCCGCTATCGGGCCCGGAGTCGGCGGTATAAACACGTGCGAGGTGTATAGGCCGCACGAGAGCGCGACGGCCATAGCTACGGGGTTGGCGCCGATTTTTTCCTTTATCGCGCGACGGATCGGATCTAGAACGACAAAGCCGCTATCGCAAAAGACCGGGATACCCACGATCCAGCCCATGATGAGCATAGCTAGCTCGGGGCGCTTATCGCCTACGCAGCGCACGACCATATCGGCCAGCTTTAGCGCCGCGCCCGTCTTTTCCAGCGCCATACCGATGAGCGCGCCCAGGATGATGACGATGCCTATGCTTTTAAATATCCCGCTAAATCCCTCTCCGATGATCGCGGGAACCTTGACTAGGTCGATGCCCGCGACGACGGCTAGAGCTAGCGAAACGAGCATGATCGCTATAAAGGGGTGAACCCCCAACTTTGAAATCAGCACGATCATAACGACGACCGCGATGATGAAGCAGACGATGAGAGCAATACCGCTCATAATAGCTCCTTTCGGATAAAATTTTTGTCTAGCGCAATATTACCGAAATTTGTTTTTAAAATATCTAAATTAGATTTGAAATTTTAGTTTCATTTTATAAAATAAGTGAATTTGACGGCCGATTACTTTTGTGGTAAATGTGCGGGCGGCTTTGGTGCGGTTAAATTTTGTTTTGAATTTAGGTTCGAATTTGGAGCAAATTTATCACAAAATATAACTTGCGAGGTTAAATTTTGTGATATTATAATTCGTAAAATAAGCGTCGAATTTGACTACTAGCGCTTGCCGAAGCTCAAATTTAACTCCGCCTTAAGCCTTACGGCACTATCATTTTATCAATGATTTGCAAAAGATACGAAGCGGTCAAATTTAAAACAGTTGCGGGTTTTATTGGCCCGCATATTTTAGGCACGAGGCAAAACGTACCGTCTCCGTTTTGCCGACAACTAAAAAGGATACGCTATGGGCATGATAATCTTACTTTTTTACGTTATTCCTTATATGGTAGTTAGCGCTATCATTATGCTTATTACCGTAAAATATATTAAGAGAATTTGGATCAGAGGCATTGTAGCGGCTGCACTATTTCTGATCCCCATTTATGACATCATCATTACAAATATTCTTGGAGTATATTACTGCGCTACCGCTCCAAAGGCTTTTATAAAGGAGACGGTAGAGTATCCGCAGAGTATTTATTTTGAGGATAATGTTCGTCCCTTTGAGGATGCGAACATAAACTGGATCAAGGGGAGGTTTGTCGACGGTGTCCATATAAAAACTTTGGCTTTAAATTTGTTCAACGGAAACGTGACCGTTTTTTCATTTAATGAGAATTCCAGCGAATTAAAAGAATATGAAGAAACCGAGAAAGAGCTTGATAAGGCCATGGGTATCTGCGATACTCTAGAAAAAGAAGTACGCAAAAAGCTTAAAGATGGAATAATAAAATATAAATCGGACGAGCATAGTAGGTATATAAATAAAATTGATATACAAAAAGAGTCGATATTTAAGCTCATGAATAAATCAAAAGAGATTCGGAATAAAATGATCATACAAACAACTACTACAAAAGATAAAATATCAGAAACGAACTATACCGCAAAATTTGACGAGATTAAGCTAGATAAATTTAGTTCAAATTTTCTCATAGCTACCGAATTTAAGCTGATAAACAATAAAACATCCGAGATAATCGCATACAAAAGGGAGTATCATAACTATTACTACAATATGTTTCCGAACCTATCGACGGGAGGCAGAATAAATTGGAAATCGTTTTGCGATCTCGAAAAGTTGGATAAAGAAATAGGAGTTATATTTTTGGATGAATATTTATAAATATCGCCTATCCAAACAAAGCGATTAAAATTAACATCCAACTCTCGACTCGAAATTTATTTGGCAAAGCCGAGTCGATAAATTTAATTGACAAATTTAGCAAACAGTCCGTACTTATCCGCCAAAAGATAAAGTCCTAAAAATAGCGCAGCGTATAAAACGGTTTTAAATATTTTTAGCAAGGCGTGCAAATTTGATCCTTTTTGCTTCGTTAAATTTGTGAAATCTTAGCCAAAGGGCGGTTAAATTTGAGTGAATTTGGATGGGAAATTTGAAAAACGAGAGTAATTCGAGTGGGTTACCTCAGCCGTTTTAAGCGCATTTTTGAAATTTTATATATTTTCGAGCTTGCGTTTTGGCTGAAATTTTGATCCACGACCTGATCCGCCGCCGCTTTTGCCCAGGCTTCATCGAAGTTTTGCCCGTTTAAATTTGCACTGCTAGAATACAGCCAGTCAAATTGCCTCAAAAACTCCTCATGAGCGCACTCTTTCACGATGCGCACGGCGGTGCCGTTCGGATATAAAAAGGTCGTTTTCCTTGCGAGACGCACTAAATTTTTAAATTTAGCGGGCACGCGAGCAAGATTTTTTAGCTCGCTAAGCTTTGCCGTCGTTATGAGGCAGGGCTTGTCCGCCGCTCGGCGTTTGAGCGCGTTTATCTCGCGAAAATCCTTACTCAAAAACCCGGCCGTCGTATCGGTCTGCGCTAAATAAATCATCTCTCCTCCAAATTCAGGCCTTTTTCCTATCTTTAGCTAGCAAAAATATGCACGAGATAATGAGCGTAAAGCCCGCAAAATCAAGAAACACGAACTCCGTCCCCAGCCAAAAATAGGCAAACGCCGCCGCGCTCACCGGCTCGATGCACGCGATCATGCTCGCCCTGCTTGCGCCTATTATCTTTAGCCCCGTCATATAAAAGCTAAACGCGCATATCGTGCCCAAAATCACCACTGCAGCAAGCGCTGCAAAGCCGTCCGCGTCGCTCACGCCGCCCAGCTGCCAAACCCGCGTATAAAGCGCGAGCGCGCCGCCGCCGATAACCATGCCCCAGCCTAAATTTAGCGCAATGGTATATTTTTGATTTAGCTTCGTTGGGATGAGGCTGTAAATCACGACGCCAAGCGCGCTAATCAGGCACCAAACCAGCGCCTCTGCGCTGATAACGAGCGAACCCAGATCGCCGTGAGTGGCGAGCAGCACGACGCCGAGCACCGCTAAAATAAGCGCGATAAGCTCGACCTTTTTAGGCGCGCGCCGCTCCAAAAAGCAAACGACGGCGAGGATGAGCGCGGGCGCGGAGTACTGGATCACGGTCGCGACGGCGGCATTTGAGAGCTCGATGCTGTAAAAGTACGAATACTGCGTCATCATGAGCCCAAAAAACGCATAGATGAGCAGCTGCGGCAACAGCGCGCGATCTTTTAGCGGCGCGAGGGCTACGTGCGGCGAACGCGCTAAATAATACGCCACCATCGCAAGCCCGGCAAGGCTCAGGCGGTAGGGCACGAGCCAGTCGGCGCTGACGCCCTTTTGCGTGAACAGATACTGCCCGCAAACGCCGCTAAAGCCCCATAATACGCCGCCAAGAAGCGTGATAAATACTCCGAAAAATTCGCTTTTGACTAGATTTTTCATTGCGCGATTATAGCTAAATTTCGGCCTAATCAATCTAACTTATTTATATCTAAAATCCTGCGCTTAAAAAGATCAAAATTTGCGTCGAGTTCGCTTTTGCGATTTATAGAAATTTCTATAAATTCCCGCTCTTTTTCGATGCCGACAAATTTCCGCCCAAGCAAATTTGCAGCGATGCCCGTCGTCGAAGAGCCGGCAAACGGATCGCAAATCACGCTATCTTCGTTGCTAGCCGCTAAAATCAGCCGCACCAAAAGAGCAAGCGGCTTTTGTGTCGGATGCTTACCGCATGCTTTCTCCCACGGCGCGATCGCCGGAAAGCTCCAAACGTCTTTCATTTGCTTGTCGTCGTTTAGCTTTTTCATCAGTTCGTAGTTGAAAATGTGCTTAAATTTCTCACTTTTTCTCGCCCAGATTATTTGCTCGGTGCTATGCGTGAGGTATCGGCAGCTAAAATTCGGCGGCGGATTAGTCTTTTGCCAAGTGATGACGTTTAAAATTTTATAGTCTAGCTTTTGCAGCGCCCGGCCGATCGAAAAAATATTGTGATACGTTCCGCTTATCATTACGCTGCCGTTGTCCGTGAGTGCATCTTTGGCAAGTGCTAGCCACTCGAGGTTAAATTTATCTATTTCGTCAATACCGTAGCTTTTGTCCCAATCACCTTTATTTACGCTTACGATTTTTCCGCTTTGAATGCTAAGTCCATCATTTGAGAGAAAATACGGCGGGTCGGCAAAAATAAGGTCAAACTCTCCCTTAAATTTAGGCAAAATCTCAAAACAATCGCCTTTAAAAAGCTTAAAATCATCGGATAGCTTAAACATTTTTAAGCTCTTTTACGAAATAATGAAGCGTAGAAAGATTATAAATTTTAACGCTTTTGTATGCCTCTTCAAGCTTGTTTTTAGCGGCACACCAGCCCTGTCCGTCCGTTATCCAAATAAATTTATATCCGCCGCAAAGCGAGATTTTTTGCGCTATTTCGATGTAAGATCTTGCGACCTCGTTTAGCTTCGAGCCGCCCGTGCTATAAAAATTCGCCTCTATCAGATACGTTATGCCGCCCGCGGTTATAACGAAATCAAAAATCTTTTGATCGCTTCCTAAATTTAGAGCGAATTTTTTGCTACTAACTTCGGTTTGAAAGCCGATATTTTCACTCTTTTTAAGCAAAGTAAAGAGTGCTTTGATACGCTAAATTTGCTCATAGCCGTTCGAGATAAAAATACGGATGTAGTCGCGACAAGCGGCGAATTAACGAAGCTGAAAGCGTATTTTGAAAGTCCCGATAAAATTTACGAGTTTTGTAAAGAAACCGGACTGGATAAAATTTTTATGGATGCAAAGATAAAAAATTTACACGATTACGTATTTGGCGTAGAAGTCGGACTCGATACGAACGCACGGAAAAATCGAGGCGGCGTAAATTTCTCTAGAACGGTTTCAGAGTATTTTAAGAGTGAAAATATCGGCTTTCAAACCGAAGTTAGTAGCAAAAAATTCGCTCTAAATTTAGGAAGCGATCAAAAGATTTTTGATTTCGTTATAACCGCGGGCGGCATAACGTATCTGATAGAGGCGAATTTTTATAGCACGGGCGGCTCGAAGCTAAACGAGGTCGCAAGATCTTACATCGAAATAGCGCAAAAAATCTCGCTTTGCGGCGGATATAAATTTATTTGGATAACGGACGGACAGGGCTGGTGTGCCGCTAAAAACAAGCTTGAAGAGGCATACAAAAGCGTTAAAATTTATAATCTTTCTACGCTTCATTATTTCGTAAAAGAGCTTAAAAATGTTTAAGCTATCCGATGATTTTAAGCTTTTTAAAGGCGATTGTTTTGAGATTTTGCCTAAATTTAAGGGAGAGTTTGACCTTATTTTTGCCGACCCGCCGTATTTTCTCTCAAATGATGGACTTAGCATTCAAAGCGGAAAAATCGTAAGCGTAAATAAAGGTGATTGGGACAAAAGCTACGGTATTGACGAAATAGATAAATTTAACCTCGAGTGGCTAGCACTTGCCAAAGATGCACTCACGGACAACGGCAGCGTAATGATAAGCGGAACGTATCACAATATTTTTTCGATCGGCCGGGCGCTGCAAAAGCTAGACTATAAAATTTTAAACGTCATCACTTGGCAAAAGACTAATCCGCCGCCGAATTTTAGCTGCCGATACCTCACGCATAGCACCGAGCAAATAATCTGGGCGAGAAAAAGTGAGAAATTTAAGCACATTTTCAACTACGAACTGATGAAAAAGCTAAACGACGACAAGCAAATGAAAGACGTTTGGAGCTTTCCGGCGATCGCGCCGTGGGAGAAAGCATGCGGTAAGCATCCGACACAAAAGCCGCTTGCTCTTTTGGTGCGGCTGATTTTAGCGGCTAGCAACGAAGATAGCGTGATTTGCGATCCGTTTGCCGGCTCTTCGACGACGGGCATCGCTGCAAATTTGCTTGGGCGGAAATTTGTCGGCATCGAAAAAGAGCGGGAATTTATAGAAATTTCTATAAATCGCAAAAGCGAACTCGACGCAAATTTTGATCTTTTTAAGCGCAGGATTTTAGATATAAATAAGTTAGATTGATTAGGCCGAAATTTAGCTATAATCGCGCAATGAAAAATCTAGTCAAAAGCGAATTTTTCGGAGTATTTATCACGCTTCTTGGCGGCGTATTATGGGGCTTTAGCGGCGTTTGCGGGCAGTATCTGTTCACGCAAAAGGGCGTCAGCGCCGACTGGCTCGTGCCCTACCGCCTGAGCCTTGCCGGGCTTGCGATGGTGGCGTATTATTTAGCGCGTTCGCCGCACGTAGCCCTCGCGCCGCTAAAAGATCGCGCGCTGTTGCCGCAGCTGCTCATCTATGCGTTTTTTGGGCTCATGATGACGCAGTATTCGTACTTTTACAGCATCGAGCTCTCAAATGCCGCCGTCGCGACCGTGATCCAGTACTCCGCGCCCGCGCTCATCCTCGCCGTCGTTTGCTTTTTGGAGCGGCGCGCGCCTAAAAAGGTCGAGCTTATCGCGCTTATTTTAGCGGTGCTCGGCGTCGTGCTGCTCGCCACTCACGGCGATCTGGGTTCGCTCGTTATCAGCGCAGAGGCGCTGGTTTGGTGCCTGATTAGCGCGCTTGGCGTCGTGATTTACAGCCTCATCCCAACGAAGCTAAATCAAAAATATACCATTGCGCTAAATTTAGGCTGGGGCATGGTTATCGGCGGCGGCGCGCTCGCGCTTTATACGCGGGTTTGGCAGCTGGGCGGCGTGAGCGACGCGGACGGCTTTGCAGCGCTTGCTGCAGTGGTGATTTTGGGCACGATATGCGCGTTTAGCTTTTATATGACGGGGCTAAAGATAATAGGCGCAAGCAGGGCGAGCATGATCGCGTGCATCGAGCCGGTGAGCGCGGCGGCGTTTGCCTATTTTTGGCTGGGGACGGAGTTCGTGTTTCTTGATTTTGCGGGCTTTACGCTCATTATCTCGTGCATATTTTTGCTAGCTAAAGATAGGAAAAAGGCCTGAATTTGGAGGAGAGATGATTTATTTAGCGCAGACCGATACGACGGCCGGGTTTTTGAGTAAGGATTTTCGCGAGATAAACGCGCTCAAACGCCGAGCGGCGGACAAGCCCTGCCTCATAACGACGGCAAAGCTTAGCGAGCTAAAAAATCTTGCTCGCGTGCCCGCTAAATTTAAAAATTTAGTGCGTCTCGCAAGGAAAACGACCTTTTTATATCCGAACGGCACCGCCGTGCGCATCGTGAAAGAGTGCGCTCATGAGGAGTTTTTGAGGCAATTTGACTGGCTGTATTCTAGCAGTGCAAATTTAAACGGGCAAAACTTCGATGAAGCCTGGGCAAAAGCGGCGGCGGATCAGGTCGTGGATCAAAATTTCAGCCAAAACGCAAGCTCGAAAATATATAAAATTTCAAAAATGCGCTTAAAACGGCTGAGGTAACCCACTCGAATTACTCTCGTTTTTCAAATTTCCCATCCAAATTCACTCAAATTTAACCGCCCTTTGGCTAAGATTTCACAAATTTAACGAAGCAAAAAGGATCAAATTTGCACGCCTTGCTAAAAATATTTAAAACCGTTTTATACGCTGCGCTATTTTTAGGACTTTATCTTTTGGCGGATAAGTACGGACTGTTTGCTAAATTTGTCAATTAAATTTATCGACTCGGCTTTGCCAAATAAATTTCGAGTCGAGAGTTGGATGTTAATTTTAATCGCTTTGTTTGGATAGGCGATATTTATAAATATTCATCCAAAAATATAACTCCTATTTCTTTATCCAACTTTTCGAGATCGCAAAACGATTTCCAATTTATTCTGCCTCCCGTCGATAGGTTCGGAAACATATTGTAGTAATAGTTATGATACTCCCTTTTGTATGCGATTATCTCGGATGTTTTATTGTTTATCAGCTTAAATTCGGTAGCTATGAGAAAATTTGAACTAAATTTATCTAGCTTAATCTCGTCAAATTTTGCGGTATAGTTCGTTTCTGATATTTTATCTTTTGTAGTAGTTGTTTGTATGATCATTTTATTCCGAATCTCTTTTGATTTATTCATGAGCTTAAATATCGACTCTTTTTGTATATCAATTTTATTTATATACCTACTATGCTCGTCCGATTTATATTTTATTATTCCATCTTTAAGCTTTTTGCGTACTTCTTTTTCTAGAGTATCGCAGATACCCATGGCCTTATCAAGCTCTTTCTCGGTTTCTTCATATTCTTTTAATTCGCTGGAATTCTCATTAAATGAAAAAACGGTCACGTTTCCGTTGAACAAATTTAAAGCCAAAGTTTTTATATGGACACCGTCGACAAACCTCCCCTTGATCCAGTTTATGTTCGCATCCTCAAAGGGACGAACATTATCCTCAAAATAAATACTCTGCGGATACTCTACCGTCTCCTTTATAAAAGCCTTTGGAGCGGTAGCGCAGTAATATACTCCAAGAATATTTGTAATGATGATGTCATAAATGGGGATCAGAAATAGTGCAGCCGCTACAATGCCTCTGATCCAAATTCTCTTAATATATTTTACGGTAATAAGCATAATGATAGCGCTAACTACCATATAAGGAATAACGTAAAAAAGTAAGATTATCATGCCCATAGCGTATCCTTTTTAGTTGTCGGCAAAACGGAGACGGTACGTTTTGCCTCGTGCCTAAAATATGCGGGCCAATAAAACCCGCAACTGTTTTAAATTTGACCGCTTCGTATCTTTTGCAAATCATTGATAAAATGATAGTGCCGTAAGGCTTAAGGCGGAGTTAAATTTGAGCTTCGGCAAGCGCTAGTAGTCAAATTCGACGCTTATTTTACGAATTATAATATCACAAAATTTAACCTCGCAAGTTATATTTTGTGATAAATTTGCTCCAAATTCGAACCTAAATTCAAAACAAAATTTAACCGCACCAAAGCCGCCCGCACATTTACCACAAAAGTAATCGGCCGTCAAATTCACTTATTTTATAAAATGAAACTAAAATTTCAAATCTAATTTAGATATTTTAAAAACAAATTTCGGTAATATTGCGCTAGACAAAAATTTTATCCGAAAGGAGCTATTATGAGCGGTATTGCTCTCATCGTCTGCTTCATCATCGCGGTCGTCGTTATGATCGTGCTGATTTCAAAGTTGGGGGTTCACCCCTTTATAGCGATCATGCTCGTTTCGCTAGCTCTAGCCGTCGTCGCGGGCATCGACCTAGTCAAGGTTCCCGCGATCATCGGAGAGGGATTTAGCGGGATATTTAAAAGCATAGGCATCGTCATCATCCTGGGCGCGCTCATCGGTATGGCGCTGGAAAAGACGGGCGCGGCGCTAAAGCTGGCCGATATGGTCGTGCGCTGCGTAGGCGATAAGCGCCCCGAGCTAGCTATGCTCATCATGGGCTGGATCGTGGGTATCCCGGTCTTTTGCGATAGCGGCTTTGTCGTTCTAGATCCGATCCGTCGCGCGATAAAGGAAAAAATCGGCGCCAACCCCGTAGCTATGGCCGTCGCGCTCTCGTGCGGCCTATACACCTCGCACGTGTTTATACCGCCGACTCCGGGCCCGATAGCGGCCGCAGGACTCGTGGGCGTAGGTCACAACCTGCTGCTAGTCATCGCCGTGGGTGCGGTCGTTTCGATACCGGTTCTCATCGCGGGCTATCTTTTTGCTAAAACTATCGGCGCAAAAGTGAGCCTAAAAGAGGATCTCGCAGACGTCGGCAAAAGCTACGACGAGATCATCAAAGAGCACGGCAAGCTGCCTTGCGCGTTTTTGAGCTTGGCGCCGATTTTTATGCCGATTTTGCTGATGGCGCTGGGTTCGGTCGTCTCGATACTAAAGCTAAAAGGCTCGTTTGCGAATTTCGTTTTATTTTTGGGCAACCCGATCATCGCGCTTGGCGTGGGCGTGCTATTTGCCGTTATCTTGCTGGCCGAAACGGGCAAACTGGGCGAATTTAACCTCATAACCAATGAAACGCTAAAGATCGTGGGACCTATCCTCTTTATCACGGCTGCGGGCGGCGTGCTAGGCAACGTCATCGCTAAGGCCGGATTCGTCGAGTTTATGAAGGCAAACGCCCACCTCATCGGCACTGTGGGCATATTTTTCCCGTTTGTTATCTCGGCTATCATCAAGACCGCTCAGGGCAGCTCGACCGTAGCGCTTACGACGACGGCCTCTATCATGGGGCTTTTCACCGATAGCGGCTCGATGATGAGCGCGCTAGGACTCACGAGCGAGATGGGCGCGGTGCTAACGGTGATGGCGATCGCTGCGGGCGCGATGACGGTTTCGCATGCTAACGATAGCTATTTTTGGGTCGTTACGAACTTTAGCAAGATGTCGCCGGAGCAGGGCTACAAGACTCAGACGATGCTTACCTTTATAATGGGTATCGTAGGTATGGCGACGGTTTGGGTTGCGTCGCTGATTTTGCTGTAAATTTGACGGCTAAATTTGAGCGGCGAGATTTGGGATAATTAAATTTGAGTGCGGTTTCGGTGAGGCGAGACAGCACTTTTTACGGTAGTAACGGTAAATTTTCAAATTTGTCCGCCTAGACCCGCATCTTGAAAATGTTAAATTTGATTTGGTTAAATTTGGCATTACGCGCTAAGCTTTTTGCTAAGGGGGAAGGGGCTTGAATTACGGTCTGCTTGCAGTTGCGAGGCAAAGCCGAAGCAAAAGAGCTCCCTTCTCCCTTAACAATCCCCCCCCACCCCTACGACGTGAGAGGTTGCTGCACTGCGTGCAGGTTTATGTGGCGCTATCGCGCGACACGTTTTTAAATTTATAATGAAGCCAAATTCGGCTCGCGATTTAAAACTAAATTTGATAAAATCAGACCGTAGAATTTAAGGCGAAGTATTTTGAGATGATTTTTGGGGTTGCGCAGAGTAGGCTGGACTTCTGCTTGCAGTTGCGAGTGCAACGAAGCAAAGATAGTACGCCGAGCTAAATTTTAGCCAGCTCCGCTTCTTGCAAAGCAGTGAGCGAAGCGCAACTGAAAAAGCGCTCAAAAGACAAGCCTTGCAAAAAAAAGGAAAACATGATGAAAATTCTAATAGCAATCGACTCTTTCAAGGGCTCTTTGAGCTCGCTTGAAGCCGGCAATGCCGTAAAGGAGGGCATAGAAGCCTTAGCGAGTAAGACCGATGAGGTGGTGGTAAAGCCCATCGCAGACGGCGGCGAGGGTAGCGTGGTGGCGCTAGCGGACGCGCTAAATGGCGAGTTTATCGACGTTATCGTGCAAAATCCTCTCGGCGAAAAGATCCCCGCTAGATACGCGCTAGCAGGCGAGCTGGGCATCCTCGAGATGGCGTCTTCTAGCGGACTCATGCTAGTGGAAAAAGAGCGCCGAAACCCTATGAAAACTAGCACCTACGGCTTTGGACAGATGATTTTGCATGCTATTGGTAAGGGCGCGCGTAAATTTATCGTGGGTATCGGCGGTAGCGCTACGAACGACGCGGGCACGGGTATGCTAAGTGCGCTTGGATACGAGTTTTTTGACGAAAACGGCGAGCTGCTCGAGGGTAAAGGTGAAAACCTCATAAAAATCACCAAGATCTCAAACAAAAACGTAGCGCCCGAGCTGCAAGAGTGCGAATTCCTCGTGGCTTGCGACGTGGATAACCCGCTCTTTGGCAAAAACGGCGCAGCCTACGTCTACGGCCCGCAAAAGGGTGCGGACGAGCAGATGGTAAAGGATCTAGATGCTGGGCTTATAAGCTTTGCGAGCGCGACGAGCGAGCACTTTTCGAGCGAATTTTGGAACTTTAAGGGCGCGGGCGCGGCAGGCGGGCTAGGGTACGGGTTTGTGAGCTACCTAAACGCCAAACTAAAGCCCGGCATCGACATCATCATGGAGGAGATCCGCCTCGAAGAGGACGTGAAAAACGCCGATCTGATCATCACCGGCGAGGGGCGACTGGACTTTCAAAGCTCGATGGGCAAGACCCCGACCGGAGTGGCAAAAATCGCCAAAAAATACGGCAAGCCGATCATCGCGCTAGCAGGTAGCGTGTCTCCGTGCGCGGGCGGCTGTAACGAAAACGGCATCGATGCGTTTTTTAGCGTATTAAACGAGCCTGTGAGCCTAGAAGAGGCGATGGATAAGCAAACCGCGATGCGCAACCTCAAAATGACTGCCCAGCAGGCATTGAGGCTATATTTGCTAGGGCGTAAAGGGTAAATTTACGATTTCTACAACCGACGGCTCGGCGGGCACACTTGCCGATTCGTCAGCTTGGTTTCTTTTGCTTTGTCATTCGGTACTTAGTACTCTGTATATTTTACAAATACGGTTGAATGTTTTGCGGTTTTGTTGTGTCTGACAAGAAATGGTTTCATAAATTTAAACAAAAGCAAGCTGATTTTAGGCTATTCAAATTTACTAGTGCTATGGGATTACTTTAAATAAATACATAATATTTACTGGTCAGCTGACATTCTTAATAAAGGAATATCATGTTTTGTCTGTTGGCGAGGGGGTGTGAGTGTAATTATTATGATACTAACAGCGTCAAATGTTTATTTATAGGCTATGTGCTTGGTAGCACTAACTTAAAAGTGGGTAAAAATTTAATTGTTATTGTAAGCAGATAAAAATAGGTAGCTGAAAAATAGATTAATGCACTTTTAAACATAAAAATACTATATTAACTTTCAAAAGTAAGGAGACAAAAGCCATGTATTCGGAAATAGTTTTTAACATATACCATTTTTTAATGCAGGTAGGTTTTTCATCCTTTTACGCTTGTATGTTTATAGGAGCTATTCATGCTCTACCGGTGGCTATCCTTTTTAGACAATCGGTTTTGTTGGTTCTTTTTTATATAGGCACAACATCATATGTTTGGGCTAGTTTTGCAGCTAACAAAGAGGGCATCTTAACATTGCCCTCAGCTGGAAATTACACACTTCTTTTTTGGACATCAACAGTTCTTGTAGGAGCCGCCTCTGCCATCTCTCCTCCAAAAGAACCAAATTTGTATACCGACTTTATGATACCGTGCGACATTGGTGTAGACTGATAAACGAAGTAAATATATAATTTATGCTAGCATTTAAGGAGGTTTCTATGTTTTATGATTGCTTTCAGTTCATAAAAAACTTTTACATGACAACAATGGCTATAAGCGCATCAACTGCCACATATATTACTTCTTTTACACTAAATCTAGCGATAGTGTCCTTCTTTTTTTTAGCTATTCAAAAATTTAGTATCAAAAGAGTTAAGGCTACTAAAATTATTATAACTACTTTCTTATCCTCGCTTATATTTTGCTATATGTTTGAGCATTTTTTTGTAAAAAATATAGAGATAGGCTCTTTACCGTTTGCAGTTTTTTACGGCTTTGTTTTTTGTAGTAGTATTGTATCTAGCTTGGATAATACGCCCGCTGACGTCGACCCTGCCTATGGAGCCGACATTTACACTGGCATCACTCTTGAAAAGATGTGCAGCGGCACTTATGGAAAGTTCTTTTCTAGCCCAGAGGACCAAGTGCTAGATGAGCAGCAGTATCAAATCTAAACTTTAAACAAGAATATAAGCATAAAATAAAATACGCTATAATAGCTTCTATGATACTTTTTTACACTTTTTTAATTGCTTTGCTAGTTTATACTGCCAAAAAAGAGTATGAATTTATATTCTTTTTTGGCGAACATAAAAACCTACTCCCGGATCAAACCTAAACGCTGCTGCTTTGGCGTAGTAAATTTAATGACATGTGGTAAAAGCCAAAAAAGTTAAAAAGCCCGAAAACGGGCTTTAACCAGACTTATTTTTCCTTCGCTTCGATCTCGATTTCTAGCTCGACTTTGTCTGATAGCGTTATCTCGGAGGTATCCAGCCCGATCTCAAAGAGCTTGCGTTTAGTCTCGCCCTCTAGGCTAAAGCCGATTTTTTCCTTGCCGTTTTTATCCGCCGTAAAGCCGCCGAGCTCAAATTTTAGCACTACGGGCTTAGTGATGCCGTGCATCGTGAGCGTGCCTACGACCTTGCCTTCTGTGTCGCTTTCTTTTTCAAATTTGACCATTTTGTAGGTGATTTTGTCGAATTTGGCTGCGTTGAAAAAATCCGCACTGCGTAGGTGCTCGTCGCGCTTGTCGTTTTGCGTATTTACCGAGGCGGTCTCAATGGTAGCCTCTAGCGCTTTTAGCTCCTTGGCATTTTTGTCGTAGTCGATCACGGCGTCAAATTTGCCGAAATTTCCGCTGACTTTTGATATGCTTAGGTGCTTTATCTTAAAACCGACGCTGCTGTGCGCCGGGTCGATCTCGTATACCGCGGCGTTTGCAAAGCTTGCTGCTAGCGCTACCGCTAGCGAAAATTTGATTAGTTTTTTCATTTTTACTCCTTACGATTTAGGTTTGAAAGTGTAATTTAAAAAAGTAAATATATAACTTTTTCGCAATATTTTGAGAAAAATTTGAATTACTTTTTTGCCGTCCGCTGATCGCAGGCTAAGAACGATCAGGCTAAATTTAGCCCCAAATTTCCCCGACGAAAAACAGCGCCGACATCGCAAACGTGCAGAGCGCGACGACCTTTAGTTGTCCGTCAAAGTCGCGACACTCCCGAACTTTCGATACGAAAAAGATGTGCCAAATAAGCGGTGCAAAGCTAATTACGTAGAGTAGTTTTACGCCCGAATCTCCGCGCAAAAGCGAGTAGCATAGCATAAGGCCCGCACCGCCTACGATCAACGCGTAGTGGTAAAGCTTGGCTGTGCGCAGTCCGATACGTACGGGGATCGTGCGCTTTCCCTTGAGCGCGTCGTTTTGGATATCGCGCATGTTATTTAAATTTAGCACCGCCGTGCTTAGCATCCCGCACGCGCACGCAGGCAGCAGCAGCGCCGCATCAAGCGAACGCGCGTATAAAAAGTATGAGCCCAGCACGCTCAAAAGGCCAAAAAACAAAAACACGAAAACGTCGCCGAGCCCCTTGTAGCCGTATGCGCCGGCTCCCACGGTGTAGCGGATCGCAGCGTATATCGACGCGCCGCCCAGCGCCAAAAATAGCATAACGAGGTAAAACCGCTCGCCGAATGCCAAAACGCTTAGCGCGAGGCTCGAAAGTGCCGAAAGTAGCGCCGTAGCGACGATGATGCGTTTCATCTCGGCCGCGCTCATCTGCCCCGTTTGGATTGCGCGGCGCGGCCCAAGTCTGCCGTCGTCGTCGGTGCCTTTTACTGCGTCGCCGTAGTCGTTGGCATAGTCGCTTAGTACCTGAAACAGAAGCGTCGTAAGTAGCGCCAGCGCAAAAATATCCGCCCTAAACGCGCCCGCACCGTATGCTGCGCCGCTGCCAAGCAGTACGCCTGAGACGCTAAGAGGTAGCGATCTAAGCCGCGCGGATGCGTAAAGAGCTTTTGCGGTTATCATTTTTTGCCTTTTTAAATTTATACGCCGAATTTACGGCAAATTTGAGCTCAAATTTAGCACCAGAATGCAAAAAATAATATAAATTTGAGCGGATCTGCGGGCAAAATTTGTAAATTTGGGATTAAAATTTGACGGAAGTTGTTGCCAAATTTAGAGTTTTGAAATCAGCCAAATTTGCCGCAAAAGCTAGCGCAAAGACCTAGCTTTCCAGCGTCAATTTATCAAATTTCAGCCATTTCTCGCCAAAACTCAAGCGCCATATCATCGCTAGCTTGGACGAATTTAGAGATTTCTTCCGCGCAAGGCACGGCCTTTTTGCTTAGCCGCGCGATACCGATACTAGCAAGCGCTCTAAAAAATATCTCGAAATCGCTCGCAACGCGCCTGCCGCAAAGCTCTTCGTCCCCGAGCAGCCACGCATAAATCGCGCCGTCCGCGCAATCAAGCAAAAAAATCCACGGATCGCCCACGGCAAAAACTATCAAATTTGCAGGACGCGTATCGCCGTGCCACCATTTGCCGCCGTATTCGTCGGTGCTGTTTAGCCGCACTAGCTCGCTAGCATAGTCGCCGCTGGCGCCAAATCGTACGTTGCAAACCTCAAATTTGCCAAAGTCAAATTTACAAACTAGGCGTGAAAACGCAGGCGGAAATTTGACGCCTAGAGCCTCTTGTGCTTTTTCTAGCGCCCGCGTGGACGCGTCGACATCGCTTTGTGCTAGCAGTCTCATGCCCGTTATGCCCTCTTGTTCCAGAGGCAGGCATATCTCGTCTAGCTCGCGAGCGATCTCGTCTAGCTTTAAAAACATATTTTTCTCCGCTTTTAGTTTATCTGAGATTTTTTGTTTCGGTTTTTATGATTTCGCCGTTTTCACCGTAAAATTTGGTAGTCGCCGCGCCCGTTTTTGCTTCGGTTACGACCTCTTTTACGAGCTCACCTTTTTCGTTAAATTCTTTTTGTATTTTAACCGCCTCGCTAAGCGGCTTGCCTATCGTTTGGCGCTGGTCTATCACTCTTTTTAGTTTGCCGCTCGGGTAGAAAAACTCAAAATACGCAGACTCACCGCCCATCTGGTAAGCGCGGCTATGCAGGCGCCCGTTCTCGTCGTACTTTTCAAATGTCGTTTCCTTTTTACCGGTTCGGACGCTGGTAAATTCTTTATACGATGGCTTGCCGTCTTTGCGGTATTCGGCTATGTTGTTTTCGACGAAAAAGCCTAAATTTGCGTCGAAGCGTTTGGTTTTTCGGTATAGTTTTATCGCCTCGCCCGCGTCAAAAAGCTCTAGTAGCTCCTTTTCGAGCCCGCCCCACAGGCATCTCTCGGCCGTGAACGCAGGCGCGTCTCGGTGTTCTTTTGAGTAGACCTCTAGCAGCACCCAGCGCTCGTTTTTGCGGACGGCGAACGAGATTTTTAGCTTTGTGGAGGGGTCGTCCGGGATCTTGCGCTTGTACTTCTCGTCCGCTTCGTCGATGATGTAGCGATTTAGCTGCGCGCCGCTCGCATCTAGCTAGGTGAGGTAGAGTCTGTTGCGTATTTTGCCGCTCGCGTTCTTTTCGCCGTTGCGTAGGTCGTACTTAAAAAATATCTCATAAGTTGCGATTAGCTCGTCGTTTTGTTGCTCGTGCGCGTATTTGCCGCCTGCTTGCAGCGAGGTCGCGCAGGTCAAACGATAAAAAGCTTTAATAAATTTTTCATCTATCTCCCTAAATTTGACGAATTTTGCGCTCGTGCTAGGGCAGCGGTTTTTTGACTGCGACTTGGCGTAAATTTAAAGAATCGCGCCGCGCCTAAAATTCGCAAATTTGATCCTTGCTTTATTATGCGTATATTTTGCAAACAAGCGCCCGCTCGTCAAATTTGCTGCGCTTGTCGGTTCGGTCAAATTTGACTTATTGCTTTGGGTCGTTTTGCCGCGATTTTTACCTTGCCTGCGCCGCTTGAGCGCGCTAGCCTTTTACTTCAAAATCGCAAAGCCGATACCGACTTTATCGGTGTGGCGGTTGTAGTCGATGAGGCTCTCGCCGTATCCCGTGAAGTACTTCACGTAGCCGTATACGCCGCTCTTGCCAAACGGAAACAGCCACCCAAGCTCGCCCGCGCCGCGGTTTGTTTTATCAAAATGCAGGTTGTTGCGCACCATCGCCGTAAAGACGTGGCCGCGGAAAGGTAGGGCGAAATTTATATCCATGTTTCCGAGGTATTTTTCGATGTCTGGGTTATCGTCGCTACCCTTGCTCTCAGGGATGCGAGCCCACGCTCGCGGGATCACGACTAGGCTACCGGCGTAAAGTTTGGCCTCGAGATAGACGCGGTTCCATGAGCGCGACTTCTCGCCGCCCTGGCCGTTACTCTCGTGCAAAAGCCCCGCGCGTAGGTAGTCAAGGCTCGGCAGCGCCTCAAATCTCATCGGGACGGTCACGAAAATCTCAGGTCGATAGTTGGTCTCGCGAAACGGCGTAGAGGATTTAGCCGTCTGCCACCACGAGCTTTGCGAGTAGCCCGCCGAGATCGTTTCGTTCATGTCAAATACGTCGTAAAAAAGCGGCTTTTGCAAGCTGATTTGAAAAGCAGTCTCAAATCTACGCCTACCTTCAACGTCGTTAAACGCGTAAGTTGCGGGCAGCAGGTAGTTTAGGTGGTGCATTTTTAGGCCCAAAATTTCATCCACGTCGTATGCTTCGCCGCTTTCAAATTTAGCTTTCGGGCGCTCTTTGGATGCGATTTTTTGCTCCTCCACGGGTGCGTCCGCTACGCTATCTGAGGGCGCGATCACGGAGCGCTCCATGGCGGCCGTTTCGCCGTCCTCGTCCGTAAATATCGCCTTTTTAGCCGCCAGTTTATAAAGCTGAAGGGCTCTTGTTTTGTCGCCTTCATGCTCGAGCTTTGCGGCGGTTTCGTAGAGGCGCTTGGCCTCGTCTTTGGCGGTCGGCTCGGTTAAATTTTCAGCCGCATTTTCGGACTGGCCGGCTAAATTTTGCTTCGCCGTTGCAGATTCGCCGGCTACTGAGAAATTTAACAAAATCGCCAGTAAAACGATAATTTTTTTCATATTTTTCCTTCTTTTAAAGCTTGTTCGTAATCTGCCTGATAGTTGATGTTAAAAAACTCGTCTTCGCGCGCGAATTTTACGATCTTGCAGCGGCAGCGGCTACGCAAAAGTCCGATCTTGTGCTCGCCCGCGGCAAAAAGCTCGCCCGCCGCATCCGCTAAATCCCCACTAAAAAACCCGCAAAGCGAGTGCGTATGCGACTCGTCCGCGGCGATGACCATATCGTATTCACCGGTAAATTTATATAGTTCGCGCACGCACTCTTCGCTAACGAACGGCATATCGGCAGGGACGATAAAGACGCTTTCGTTTGGGAAATTTCTAAGAATACTGTAAAGCGCTAGCATCGGAGAAAAGGCGTCAAGGCTTAAATTTGCCGTATCTTGCGAGCAAATTTGAGCGGAGCTTGCCTCTGCGCCCTCTTTGTAGCTCGCCTCGGTCAAATTTGACCGCGAGATCTCCTCTGGGCTAACGTCTTTTATGAGCGGTAGGGGCGGGTTAAATTTGTCAAATTTGGAGCTAACGAATACGCGCTCGAAAATCCGCCCGAATTTATGCGCTCCGTAGTGCGCCAGCGTCGCAAATCCGCCAAAAGGCAGCAGCGTTTTGTCGCGGCCCATTCGCGAGCTTTTGCCGCCGGCAAGGATAACGCATGTTTTCATTTTTTTCCTTAAATTTAAGTGCGGTATAATAGCATAAATTTGTTTTAAGCGAGCGGTTAAACTCGCCCAGACTAATTAAAATTATTTATCGCCGATGATTTTTCTAACCGCTAAAGCCGCTAAATTTAGCCCAAAACACGCCGTTACGCCCATGAAGCTGCCCAGTTTCACGCATCTTGGCAACTCGGTCGAAAACACGACGTCAAATTTGCCTTTAAAGCCTGCTTTTTTAAGCTCGGTGCGTATTTTTTTAGCAAACGGATCGTTGCAGGTTTGCCAGACGGAGGCGACCTTGATCTGCGTCGGATCGATGCGTTTTGCGCCGCCCATCGAGCTGATAAGCTTTTCGTGCGTTTTTAGCGCGAGTGCGATCTTGGCGGGTACGTCGTCGATAGCGTCGATCACGAGATCAAAGGGCGAAAAGTCGAAATTTGCGATAAACTCGGGCGTCATTAGCTCTTGCAGCGCCGTTACGCACTCGTATCTTTTGGCAAATTCTCCCACTTTAACGGCTCCGACCGCTTCGCTGTAAATTTGACGGTTTTGATTGGTTATATCAAAAATATCCTTGTCGATGACGGTGATTTTACCCACACCCGCGCGAGCTAGCGCATCCGCACAGACTCCGCCCACGCCGCCAACGCCGCAGATTAGGACGTTTGCGTTTTGAAGCTTTTTAAAATCATCGCCAAACAGCCAGCGAGACCTCGTAAATCGGTCGTTCTGATCCAAAATCACCTCGCTCAAATTTGATCCTTTAGCGCGGTTTTTAGGCCCTGCAAGCTCGCGTGCGCGGTCATATCTAGCATGATCGGGGTGAGCGAGGCGAAACTCTCGCTAAGCACGCTGATATCGGACTCGCCGTTTTGCTCGTAGTCTAAATTTGACGGCTGTCCGAGCCAGTAGTACTCGACGCCGCGCGGATTGCGGTGAAGCATCGCGTGCGTGGCGTAGCTGCGTCTGCCGGCCGGAACTATGCGGTAGCCTCTAAATTCTCGGGCGGAAACGGCAGGGATATTTACGTTTAAAAACTGGCGCGGCGGTAGGGAAATTTCGCCGTTTAGTACGCGCGGAACGATAAATTTGACGGCTTGCTGCGCGAGCGAAAAACCGAGTTTTTCGATACTATCGTTTTTATAAAACTGCGAAAACGCGATGCTTGGCACGCCCTGCAAAACGCCCTCCATAGCCGCTCCGCACGTACCCGAGTAGGTGATGTCCTCGCCCACATTGGCGCCGTGGTTTATGCCGCTGATTACGAGGTCGGGTAGTTTTTTGTAAAGCGCATGAAGCGCGAGATAGACGCAGTCTGCGGGCGTGGCGTCGTCGAGTTTGTAAAAATCGTCGTCAAGCTTGATAAAGCGAAGAGGTCTAGTGAGCGTAAGAGAGTGCGCGCAGGCTGATTTTTCGGTACTCGGCGCTACGATCGTAACGCGCGTATCGGGTAGCTCCCTCAGTGCGCTAGCTAAAGCGTGCAGGCCGCTAGCCTCGAATCCGTCGTCGTTTGTAATTAAAATTTCTTTCAAATTTATTCCTTTTTATCACTATTAACGCAAATTTGACGAGCCCATAGCTTTCAAATTTTTAAAGAAATGATTTTAGCACAGCTTTTATTATTTAAATTTAAAGTTTTGGCCTATGTTGGATATTGTTTACTTTATATTTTAGTTTTTAAATTTTATTCAAATTTAAGATAGTAAATATATTATATTATATAATACCGAAATAGATTGAAATCAATCATAATAAATTGATAACAACTACTGTTATATTTACACAGTATAAAAATAAGCTTTAGATTTAATTTTAATTATATTAGAAAAATAAATGAGAATTTAAGCGAACTAATAATAAAATACCGACCGATAAATAAAGTTAAGTTTTATTTAAATTTATAATGGAGGTTAGAAAGCCCGTCATGGAAAACACGAAGAAAAAAGCATCCATCTGGGTCATTCTTTTGTTGCTATCGTTTGGAGTGGTTATCGGTCACGGACTATACACTTTTTACTATGCCAAGGGATTTTCATACTTTAGTCCGGATCCTGCAGCCTGTAAAAACTGTCACGTGATGAATCAAGTCTACGAAAGCTGGTCAAGAGGCGGACACCAAAACGTCGCTACCTGTAACGACTGCCATTTGCCGCATGATTTTATAGGATATTGGATCATGAAGGCTCAAAGTGGCCTAGGACACGCGTATGCCGTTACTTTTAAAGATAATCCTTATGCATTTACCGCAAACGAAAAAACAAAAAGAGTCGTTCAGGAAAACTGCATGGACTGCCACAAAGAGTACGTTTCAAACGTTATCGACCCGCGCGCCATAGGAACCGCAAAACCGTTTGACAAAAATCTCAAAGAGCATCAAGGCAATTCTAGCGAGCCTTTAAGATGCGTATCTTGCCACCGCGAAGCGGGACATGCGCATAACTTTTAAAATTTAACAGGAGGATAAAATGAAAAACAAAGTGTTGTATGTAGCTACTTTCCTAGTGGCTGTCGTACTCGGTGCGGCTATGTTCGCGCTTTTTACGGATATCGGCGCCAAAAAAGCCGAAGAAAAGATGTATCCGCTAATGCTCAATAAAGTAAGCGAACTTGAGCCTGATTTTGAAAAATGGGGCGCAAATTTCCCAAATCAGCTCGATGCTTACAAAAAAATGGAGCATAAAAGCGACGCAAATCCAAAAGGAAGCGAATTCGTAGAAACGGCTTTCGGCGGCGATTTACCTTATAGCAAGATTATTCGCTGGCCTGCGGCTACGGTGTTTTGGAATGGTTATGCGTTCGGCGTGGATTACAGCAAACCGCGAACCCACTACTATTCGCAGATAGATCAGATCGAGACCAAAAGAAACGACAAGGAGTTTTTAAACTCTCACGGACTTCCAGCGTTTAAAGGCCAACCGGGCGCTTGCGTAAACTGCCACACCGGCTATCTAACCGCACTTCAGCTAGATCCAGACTACAAACTAACCGAAGATCCGACCCCGGCAGCTAGCTTACCTATGCCTTTCTTTGACGTAATGCCAAAAGAAGAAGGTCAGAAGAGAAAAGCGGCTTGGACGAAGATGAACTCTATTCCGTATTTTGACGTCATGAAAAAAATCGCGGCTAAACACGGCGAGAGTATCCACGGGTCGCATCTAGGCAGCACCTGTGCGGACTGCCACCACCCGGACGATATGAGCCTAAGAGTAACAAGACCGGGATTTGTAAATGCGATGGTAGGACGCGGATACGAAGCTGACGCTAAAAGCGGCATAAAAGCTACTAGAGCGGAGATGAGAAACTATGTTTGTATGCAGTGCCACGTCGAGTATTATTTCGGTAAAGACCAAACACTAACTTTCCCTTGGACTTTCTGGAAAAAAGACCAGCCGTTTAAGATCGAAAATTTCGACCAGTATTACGACGATCAGTTAGCCAAAGAGGATGGATTTAAATTTGACTACATCCATAAAGATACCGGCGCTAAAATTATCAAGATGCAGCACTCAGAGTCTGAGCTAAGCTCAACCGGTATCCACGGAAGAAGCGGCGTAACGTGCGCAGACTGCCACATGCCGTATAAACGCGCCGGAGCTCAAAAGATCACCGAGCATGAAATTTTAACTCCGCTTGCCGATATAAACGCGGCTTGCAAAACTTGCCACCCGCAAAGCGAACAAGTGCTAAAAGATAGAATTTCATTCGTACAAAATCGCCATGCTTACGAGCTAAGAAACTGCGAAAATGCGCTACTTTCTTTGATCCAGGACATAAAAACGGCCAGAGCCGAGCTAGCTAAGCATGAGAAATTTGCTTCGATCGCCGATGAAAAAGAGAGAAAAGAAGCTATCAGTAAGGCTCTTGAAAAGACTCTTTACTTGCACCGCAAAACTCACATCCGCTGGGACTTCGCATTTAGCGAAAACAGCTACGGCTTCCACGGAGACGAAGAGTCGGCTAGGATCCTAGGTCAATGTAAAGAATTTGCTCGCCAAGGACAAACCGAGCTAGTTAACGAGCTTGCGCCATACGGCATCAGCATCAAGCTAACCCAGGAAGCTACTCCAGTTCCTGCGCCTGCTTCTTTAGGACATAAATATCCTATCGGTGTAGCGCCTACCGAAGCTATGAAAAAAGCCGACGAAGACGTTAAGAACCTAAATTTTAAATAAACCCCAAAACCCAAGGCCTGCGGGCTTTGGGTTTTTTAAATTTACGCATTTTTCTTTCAATTTTCAAAATCCGAATTTACTTATAAATTTAAATTTTATTGTTTATTTAGCCGTTTTAGGCGATAATCTTCATCAAATTTAAAGGAGAAATTATGCTTAAAAAATTTATTTTTGCTGCTCTTGCGGCGAGTTTGGTTTTTGGTGCGCAAGATCTTGCGATCAAAGCAAAACCTGCGTCAAGCATCGAGGAAACTTCGGAAGAGGAATTTGATGAATCGCAAGCGCGCGTAGATGAGTGCATGCAAAAAGATAGCTCAACTGCCGGCATGATACAGTGCATAGACGCCGAATTTGCTATCCAAGATAAACTCCTAAACCAAAATTACAAGAAAGCCATGAGCGTGCTAAACGACGAAAATAAAAAGAAGCTAAAAGACATCCAGCGTAAATGGGTGGCTTATAAAGAGGCTAAATGTCCGTTTGTGCCGCCTATGGGTACGCTTTATGCCGTAACGGCCGCTGATTGTTACCTGCAGATGACTAAGGAGCGCGCAAGAGAGCTTGCAAACTTAGCCGAGGACTTTGAGGGCAATCAGTGAAGCTACTCATCTCTTGTTTGGAGGCCTCTGCAAATTTGCACTTCGAGCAGGTTTTAGAGCATCTGCCAAAGTGCGAACTAAAGGGCATTTTTGACGAAAAATTCGGCGAACCTTTTATGCGAAGCTCGGAGTTTTCCGCGATGGGCTTCGTGGAGGTTTTACCGCTTTATTTTAAGGCAAAACGCGCGATAAAAGAGATGACTCGCCTAGCCGCGCAGTGCGACGCCGTGCTACTCATCGATAGCCCCGCCTTTAACCTGCCGCTAGCCAAAGCGATCAAAGAAGCCGGTATCAAAACGCCGGTGACCTACTATATCTTGCCGCAGGTGTGGGCATGGAAGGCCGGACGCGTGGCGAAAGTCGAGGCGTACTGCGATCATTTGGCTTCGATTTTGCCGTTTGACGGGATGTACTACAACCGTTCGCGCTACGTCGGGCACCCGTTGCTTGATGAACTACGAGTGCGAAAAAACGAGCTTTTGCAAAGCGGTAAGATAGCCTTTATGCCAGGGTCCCGCCGCGCCGAAATTTCGCGGTTGATGCCGATTTTTCGCGAAGTTGCCGTCCAAATAAAAGATAAAGAAAAACTGCTCGTCGTACCGCCTTTTTTGGTAAACGATATGCAAATTTACGGCGACGTGAGCGGCTTTAGCGTAGTTACTGACGCGCCGCGCGCGCTTTTGCAAAGCGAGTTTGCATTTATCTGCTCAGGTACCGCGACGCTTCAGGCTGCACTAGTAGGCACGCCGTTTGTGCTAGCCTATAAAGCTAAAGCAATCGATATAATGATCGCGCGGATGTTTGTGAAGTTGCGCCACATCGGACTTGCAAATATCATGTTTGATTTTATGGGCGAAGCGGCGCTGCACGAGGAGCTACTGCAAGAGGAAGTAATGCCAAGCAATCTAATAAAAGCCTACGAGAGCTGCGATAAAGAGAAATTTATCAAAGGCTGCGAGAAGCTACGAAAATACCTAGAACACGGCTCTGCAGCCAACGTAGCGCAAATTTTAATAACGAATAAAGGATAAAAAATGACCGAACCGATGACGCTTTTTGGATATGAAAAAATCACAAACGAACTAAAAAATTTAAAGACCGTCGAACGTCCGAATATCGTCGAGGAGATCGACATTGCGCGCAGTCACGGCGACCTAAAAGAAAACGCCGAATACCACGCCGCGCGCGAAAAGCAGGCATTTATCGAGAGCCGTATCGCCGAGCTTAGCGACATAGTAAGTCGCGCCAAGGTAATCGATCCCGCCGAATACGAGCACGATAAGGTAAAATTTGGCTCCACGGTCGTCATCATGGACGTAGAAACCGAGCTAGAAAAAACTTATACGCTAGTGGGCACGCCAGAGAGCAACCTAGAGCGCGGGCTCATCTCGATAAACTCGCCTCTAGCCAAACAGCTAATCGGCAAGAGCGAGGGCGACGAGGTCGCGCTAAATTTGCCAAACGGCAGAAGCGACGTCGAGATCGTATCCGTTAGCTACAAACCGATCAAATTTTAAAGCCGATGAACGCGTTTAAAACCGTTAAATTTACGAGCTCGGCCGGTAAATTTGACTCGTTAAATTTAACTACGGCGCTTGTCAAATTTGAAATATTTAGCCGCAAATTCGGCGCCACAAAAAGTAAAATTTGATGCCTGAGCAAATCGTCGTAAAAAACGGCGCGATCTTTATCGCCGACTCGCACGAAAATGAAAATCGCGAAAATTTCTGGCATTTTTTATGCGCGTTAAAAAACGGCGAGCTAAAGACGCCACAGCTGTTTTTGATGGGCGATATGTTTGATTTTTTGGCGAGCGAGTGCGAGTTTTTCGTCAAATTTTACGAGCGATATATTCACGCGATCGACGAGCTGGGCGAGGAAATGGAAATTTACTATTTCGAGGGAAATCACGATTTTAACCTAGCAAGGCTTTTTAAAAACGTCAAAGCCTATCCTATCGGCGCCCAGCCGGTTAAATTTGCCTCGGAGTACGGGCAGAGCGTGCTTATCGCGCACGGGGATATATTTTTGCCTTTTGTTTCAAAATATGCTTTGAGATTTTTGCGCGTTAAAATTTTTTTAAAAACGATGAATTTTTTCGATAAATTTTTAAATTTTAGGTTCTCGAAACGAATTTTAAATAAGCTTAAACGAAAAATTTTAGATTATAAAATACCTAATTTTAAGAATTTAGTCGAAGCAAAAATGCGCCGATATAACGCATTTTGCGAGGCTGATGTCGTCATCGAGGGGCACTATCACCAAGGCGAACAATACACGATAGGTAAACAAAAATATATAAATATTCCATCTTTTGCATGCGAGCAAAGCTATTTTGTAGTAGAATACGACCAAAATATCAAGTTTGCTCGAAAGAGCGTAAAGGTTTAAAATGCTTAACAACGGCACATTAAAAACCGGTTCAAATGAGATGGAGCTTGTTGATTTTCGTATCTTTAAGCAGTCGGGAGACAATGTATATGAGGGCATATACGGCGTCAACGTCGCTAAAGTGCGCGAGATCATCAAGATGCCAAATTTAACCGAGCTTCCAGGAGTACCTGAGTATATCGAGGGGATTTTTGATCTGCGCGGCGTCGTGATACCTGTCATAAATTTAGCCAAATGGATGCAGATAAACGAGCCTAAGGGCGGAGCTATCAAGCCTCGCGTCATCATTGCCGAATTTAGCGGTATATTGATAGGCTTTATCGTCCACGAGGCAAAGCGAATCAGGCGCATAAGCTGGGCGGATATCGAGGCGGCGACTTTCGCCTCAAATGCCGGAACGCTAGATAAAGGCAAGATAACAGGCGTAACTCGCATCGAAAACGACGAAGTTTTGCTAATATTAGACCTTGAAAGCGTCGTCGAAGAGCTTGGCATTTATAGCCCGAAAATGGAAGTAGAGATCGATCAAAGTAAGCTTTTAAGCGGTTTAGCACTAGTGCTAGACGATAGCTCGACGGCAAGAAAACTAGTAAAAGATATGCTAGAAAAAATGGGACTAAAAGTAGTCGAAGCAAAAGACGGCGTAGAGGGTCTTGCTAGGATGGAGGATCTTTACGAGATGTACGGCGATAAGTTAAATAACTTTTTAAGGGTGATTTTGAGCGATATCGAGATGCCTCAGATGGACGGATACCGCTTTGCATCGACGATAAAAGACGATCCGAGATATACGGGAATTCCTATCATATTTAACTCTTCTTTAAGCAACGACTACAGCGAAGCTCAAAGCAGAGAGGCCGGAGCCGCAGCATATCTAACCAAATTTGACGCATCGCTATTTTATAACGAGGTGCTTCGCGTGATCGAAGCGCACAAGAAATAAGGGGGAAAATCATGGATGATATGAGAGAAATAATGGAAGACTTCCTGGTTGAAGCCTTCGAACTAGTAGAACAAATAGACCATGACCTTATAGAACTTGAGTCAAATCCCGAAGATTTAGAACTTTTAAATAGAATTTTCCGCGTTGCGCATACGGTAAAGGGGTCATCGAGCTTTTTAAATTTCGATATTCTTACTAAGCTTACGCACCATATGGAGGACGTGCTAAACAAAGCTCGCCGAAATGAACTAAAAATAACTCCAGATATCATGGACGTGGTACTAGAGTCCGTAGATATGATGAAGGGGCTACTGCACGGTATCAGAGATAGCGGTAACGATACGGATGTAGGCATAGAGATAGAAGATATCTGCAAAAGACTAACCGCGATATCCGAAGGCGAAGCCCCGAGCGCGGCCGTTAGCGAGCCTGCCCCCGTGGTACCAGAGCCTGTAGTAGAGGCGCCAAAAGAGCCTGAGCCCGAACCTGTTAGCGATGAGAATTTATCAAATTTAAGCGACGACGAAGTCGAAGCTGAGATAGAAAGACTGCTGAAAGTAAGAAAGGCCGAGGATCAAGCAAGACGGGCTCAAAAAGCAGCAGCAGGCGAAGCGCCAAAACCCGCCGCACCAGCCGCATCTCAAGCTTCTGCACCGTCAAATTCAGCTCCGGCTCCAAAGCCCGCCCCAGCAAAGCCTGCCAACAAAAAAGAGGACAAAAAAGTACCGGCTCCGTCAAGCGGAGCTAGCGCGGACGAGCAGACTATACGCGTCGAGGTTAAGCGCCTAGATCACCTGATGAACCTGATCGGCGAGTTGGTGCTTGGCAAAAACAGATTACTCAAAATTTACGACGACGTTGAGGAGAGATATGAGGGCGAGAAATTCCTTGAGGAGCTAAATCAAGTAGTATCTAGCCTAAGCCTAGTAACTACCGACATACAGCTAGCCGTTATGAAAACGAGAATGTTACCTATCGCGAAGGTATTTAATAAATTTCCTCGCATGATCCGCGATCTAAGCCGCGAGCTAAATAAGCAAATCGACCTTGAGATCACGGGTGAGGAGACGGAGCTTGATAAATCCATCGTCGAGCAAATCGGCGATCCACTCGTGCATATGATAAGAAACTCGTGCGACCACGGCATCGAGGACGGCGCTACCAGGCTAGCTGCTGGCAAACCGGAAAAAGGTACTATTCAGCTAAAAGCCTACAACGAAGGCAACCATATCGTAGTCGAGATCACCGACGACGGTAAGGGACTAGATGCCGATATGCTAAAGGCACGCTCGATAGAAAAGGGCATCATCACCGAGCGCGAAGCCGATACTATGAGTGATAAAGAGGCGTTTGGGCTTATATTTAAGCCTGGATTTTCGACTGCTGCGAAGGTAACTAACGTAAGCGGCCGCGGTGTGGGAATGGACGTCGTAAAGACCAATATCGAAAAGCTAAACGGCATAATCGATATCGAAAGCGAAGTGGGCAAGGGCACGACGATGAAGCTAAAAATCCCGCTCACGCTAGCCATTATCCAGTCGCTTTTAGTCGGAGCGCAGGAGGAATTTTTCGCTATCCCTCTAGCAAGCGTGCTTGAGACCGTGCGCGTACCGATCGACGATATCTACACGATCGACGGCAAAAACGTGCTTAGACTACGCGACGAAGTGCTTTCGCTGGTTAAGCTCTCAGATATCTTCGGCGTCAAGCAGGTCTTTGACGGCGGAGATCAGACCTATGTGGTCGTTATCGGCGTAGCGGAGGCAAAGCTAGGCATCATCGTAGATAGTCTCGTAGGACAAGAAGAGATCGTAATTAAATCAATGGGCGATTATTTACAAAACATTCCTGGAATCGCAGGCGCTACGATAAGAGGCGACGGCCGCGTAACGCTAATCATCGACGTGGGCATGATGATGGAGATGGCAAAAGATATAAAAGTAGACATAAAAGCTAGCATGGAATCCTCAAAAAGCGTCAAAGAAAAACCGAGCGATTATAAGGTGCTAATCGTAGACGACTCGAAGATGGATAGAACCATAATGCAAAAATCGCTCGCGCCTCTTGGCGTAACGGTGATAGAGGCTACTAACGGCGTCGAGGCTCTAACTATCGTAAAATCTGGCGAACATGCGCTTGATGCGATGCTAATCGATATCGAAATGCCGCGAATGGACGGCTATACGCTAGCGGGCGAAATTCGCAAGTACTCAAAATATAGAAATTTGCCGTTAATAGCCGTAACTTCAAGAACGTCAAAAACCGACAGGCTAAGAGGCGTGGAGGTAGGAATGACTGAGTACATCACCAAGCCGTATTCGTCCGAGTATCTCGAAAACGTAGTTAGAAAAAATATCAAACTAATAGGATAGAACATGAACGACAAACTAAATCAGGTTCTAAAAAGACAAAAAAGACAGGTGATAGACCCGAGCGAAAAAGAACGCGAAGAGATCGTCCAGTTAGTCGGCTTTATCGTGGGCGACGAGGAGTATGCGATACCTATTTTAAACATCCAAGAGATCATTAAGCCGATCGAATACACTCGCGTCCCTAGCGTGCCGGACTATGTTTTGGGCGTGTTTAACCTGCGCGGTAGCGTCATCCCGCTAATCGATTTGAGAAAAAAATTTTCTCTAAATGCCGCAAAATCTAGCCCAAGCACGAGATATATCGTGATGAAAGAGGGCGATAACGTAGCGGGATTTGTGATCGATAGACTAACGGAAGCCATCAGAATACAGCAAAACAGGATCGATCCGCCGCCTGAAACGCTTTTAAAAGATAAAGGCATGATTTACGGTATCGGCAAAAGAGATAATAATATCCTTACGATTTTAAAAGTCGAAACGTTGCTAAAGCGCGATTTCTAGGATCAAATTTGATAAAGCTTTGCGTATTTGATTTTGATTCAACGCTGATGGACGGCGAGACGATAGATTTTCTAGCCGCAGCAAAAGGCGTAGGTGATGAGGTCAGCGAAATAACTGCAAAAGCGATGGCGGGCGAGCTTGATTTTTTCGAGAGTTTGACGCGCCGCGTATCGCTTTTAAAAGGGCTTGAGCTTGCTAAAGTATATGAAATTTGCTCAAATTTGCCGCTCATGCCAGGAGCTGCCGAGCTGATTGCACATCTAAAAAGCAAAGGCATCAAGGTCGTTGTTTTTAGCGGCGGATTTCACTCGGGCACCGATAGAGCGCAAGAGAAGCTAAAATTTGACGCTAGCTTTGCAAATATCCTGCATCACAAAGACGGCGTCTTAACTGGACTCGTGGGCGGCGAGATGATGTTTGGCTTTTCAAAGGGCGCGATGCTTGCAAATTTACAAAATTTGCTTGGAATCTCAAAAGAACAGACGATGAGCGTGGGCGACGGCGCCAATGACCTATCAATGTTTGAGCATTCAAATTTAAAAATCGCGTTTTGCGCGAAGCAAATTTTAAGGCAAGCGGCAACTTGTTGCGTGGATAAAAAAGATTTGCGCGAGATCATAAATTTGATATAAAAAGGCAAGAAAAAATGTTTAATAACGATATAAATTTTTCATTGTGGTGTGACTTTATCGAGCGCGACTTTTTGCAAGACGAGTTTAAAAATTTACTACAAATAGGCGCTATTAACGGCGTGACCTCAAACCCGTCCATCTTTAAAGCCGCGTTTTTATCGGACTCCTACAAAGACGTCATCGGCCAAATGGGCAAAAAATATCCAAAGGCTCTTTACGAGGCGCTCGCGGTGCAAGATATCAAGATAGCCGCGACCAAGCTTTTGAGGCACTACGCAAACGGCGACGACGGGTTTGTTAGCATCGAGGTCGATCCTAGCTTTTGCGATAACGCCGCAGCTACGGTGGACGAGGGCGCTAGGCTGCACGCGGAGATCGGCATGCCAAACGTCATGATCAAAATCCCTGCGACAAAAGCGGGCTTTGAAGCTATGAGCGCATTAACCGCGCGCGGTATCGCAGTAAATGCGACGCTGATTTTCTCGCCGGAGCAAGCCGTAGCATGTTTGGATGCTTTTGAAGAGGGCGTGAAGGCTTATGAGAAGAAATTTCCGCTAACGCCGCTACCAAAAAGCGTGATTAGTATTTTTGTTAGCAGGTTTGATCGCTTGCTAGATGAAAAAATGCGCGAAAACTCGCTACCGACCGGCCAAATCGGCATCATGAATGCGACTAAAATTTATAAAATCATAGAAAATAAAAACTTGCCTACAACGCGCGCGCTGTTTGCTAGCACGGGCGTGAAGGGCGACGAGCTGGCAAAGGATTATTACGTAAAAGAACTAATGTATCAAAATGCGGTAAATACGGCTCCGCTTGATACTATCAAAGCCTTTATCGCTGGCAAAAACGAACCAAAAACAGCTGTTAGCGACGACAGCATAGAGAAATTTTTCGGCGTGGTAAAAAGAGCCGACATAGATATGGAGAAGGTTTATAAAGACTTGCTAAACGACGGCTTGAAGCAGTTCGTGACGGCATTTGAAGATATAATGAAAGCGCTTAAATGAAGCCTTTGAGATTTACTTCGTCGCAGCAAGAAGATGCAATGGACTACGAGCCTATCGGTTCTAGTATTAAATTTGACACTCAAGACGACGAACTTGAGCGCATCATAAATCTAAGAGCGAATGCGGTAAAAAACGATATACAAAAAATAAGAGATAAAAATAAAGAAGATTCGCAAGAAGAGCAAATAATAGAGCTAAAATCTGAAAAAGATGAGCAGAAGATCGGCGAAGTTGCAGATAAAAATTTGAGCGATCATGAGCCCGTGTTTAAATTTGGACAAAATTTTGATTTTGAGAACCTGCCTGCGCTCAAACCCATAGACGACGAGCCCGCAAAAATCAAAGAAGCGGTGGAAACCGTCAAATTTGACGGTTTTATCGAGCCCGGTGACCTGGAAGCAAAAAAACACGAGCTAAGCGAAAATCTCCAAGCTATCAACGAAGCACTGAGCGAAATAGACGCACTGGACGAGATGCCGCCAAAAAAAGATGAGTTTGACGAGACTGCGAAAGCTACGGCGCAAGAACAGTCGATTTGCGATGAAACGCCGGATATAAAATTTGGCGGAGATAACGTAAGTTTGGATGATTTGGGTATTAAATTTACGCAAGAAGAGGTCGGCATGCAACAGCACCCTAGCGAAAAGGATCAAATTTTAGACTTTTTTCAAAACGAATTTAGCATAGTTCAAGATGAAGAAAATAAAGATATAGAGGATAAAATCGGCATAATCAATAACGATGGCGCCAGCGACAAAAACGAGATAAACGCAATCCCTGTGCAGCCGAATTTAAACGTAGGCTTTGGAGATGATCGGCAAAATAAAGAGCAAAAAAATATCGACGAATCCATAAATTTGCGTGAATCGCAAGCGCAAAATTTAGAGCCGAATTTCGCACAAATGCAAACTGCCGCAAATAAAGTTGCGGCGCAAGCGCAAACTATAAATGATAAGCAAGAAAACCAAACAAATACATTAAAAAAACCTGAAGCGCGACCGGTTAAATACAAGGACAGGGCGGCGCTTTTAGCCGAGCTTGGCATCGGTATGGAAGATGAAACTTTCGGGACGCCGATTAGAACCACGGTGCCGCAGAGCGACGAAGAGAACGAAAAAAAAGCCGAAATGAAGGTTATACTGGATGGGTATCTAACAAAACTTATCGAGCTTGGCGGTAGCGACTTGCACGTAAAATCCAGCAAAGTAGTTCGCGGTAGATTTAACGGCGAGATATTTACGATGGGCGATAAAATTTTAGATTACGACAACTCGATACTACTTGCAAAGGAGATTTTAGGGGCGAATTATTACAATCTTATGAAAAAAAAGAGTGTGGATTTTACATATAAATTAAACGACGACTACCGTTTCCGTTCAAACGTCTTTTTGCAGATGGATGGCGTATCTTTAGTATTTAGAACGATCCCAACGAAAATTCCTACGATGTCCGAGCTTTTATTGCCGCCTGTTATTGAAAAGCTTTGCAATAAAGTAAATAGAGGCATCATCCTAGTAACTGGACCTACCGGTAGCGGTAAAACAACGACACTAGCTAGCATGATAAACCACCTAAATCACACAAAAAACTACCACATCGTCACTATCGAAGATCCGATCGAGTTTATATATAACGACGACAAAAGCGTAATAAATCAGCGCGGTATCGGCCAAGACGTAGATAGTTTCGCCGACGCGCTAAGGGCTTCTTTGCGTGAGGATCCGGATGTTATATTTGTAGGCGAGATGAGAGACCTAGAGACTGTTAGAACCGCGATAAATGCAGCAGAAACAGGACACTTGGTGCTTGCTACACTTCACACCCTTGATGCTAAAGAAACTATCGGCCGCGTCATAAATATGTTTCCTAAAGAGGAGCAAAACCGCATAAGGATGACCTTTGCCTCGGTTGCGGAGGCTATCATATCTCAGCGCCTTGTCGTGACTACGACCGGCAAACGCCGCGTCGCTTGCGAAATAATGGTAAAAAACATAAGAATAAGAGATATGATCTTAGAAGATAGAGATAGCGAAATTTACGACGCGATAGAACAAAGTAAAAATACCTACGGAATGCAGACCTTTGAGCAGCATTTGCTTGATATGTATGCTTCGGGAATTATAACAAAAGAAGAAGCGCTAAAAAGCGCCAGCAGAAGGGAAAACCTCGATATCAAAATCAAGAGTGCCGACCTTGCTAAAAAACGAGCGATGGTTGCCTCTATCGAAGAGGATGCCGAGCTTTTAAAAGAATTTCAAAGCGAAGTTATTGCGCTCAAAGATATCAAGTAAGGCGAAATTTATATAAATTTGGGTATCATCGGCTTCTATTTTTCAAGAAAGGAAAACGATGTTAGAAGGTATCGTTAGAGAGAGTATCGGTAAAAAGGCGTCAAAAGCCTTGAGAAGAGATGGTTATCTAATCGCCAACATTTACGGCAAGGGATTAGAGAACGTGCAAGCCGCTTTTAAAATCAACGATTTTATAAAAGAGGTTCGCAAAAAAGAGAGCCTTGCGTTTGACGTAAAAGTAGGCGGAAAAACCTTAAAAGTCGTAGTAGTCGAATACCAAAAAGACCCTGTGACAAACGCGCTAAAACACGTTGATTTAAAGGTTGCGCTTCCAGGCGTCGTCTCAAAGTATATGATTCCGGTTAAACCTTACGGAACTCCTGTGGGTCTAAAAAATAAAGGCGTTTTGATCATCTCAAAAAGACGCTTAGCCGTAAAATGCACGGCTGAAAATTTGCCGAATTCATTCGACATAGACGTTAGCGGCCTTGATATAGACAACACTGTCCTAGTGCGTGACATAGCCGTTCCTGCGGGCGTAACTATGATCGATGCTGACCGCGTAGCGGTTCTAGGCGTAATAAAAGCTAAATAAGGCTAGCCTTGATACTCATAGCTGGACTGGGGAATCCCGGTCCCGAGTACTCCAAAACAAGACACAATGTCGGCTTTATGCTGATAGATAGACTCAAAAACTCAAATTTTACCGACGTAAGCTCAGTTAAATTTCAAGGCGAGCTGTTTAAATTTCAAAATTTACTTTTTCTAAAACCGACGACCTTTATGAACCTAAGCGGACGAAGCGTAAAAGCCGTTGCTGATTTTTACAAACCCGAGCGCATTATCGTTATTCATGACGACCTTGATCTAAATTTCGGCGTCGTTAAATTTAAAAAAGGCGGCGGAAACGGCGGACATAACGGGCTAAAATCAATCGATGCCTTAATGGGCGCAGACTACGAGCGCGTACGTATCGGTATCGGCAGAAGCGCGCACAAAGGCGAAAGCGCGGTAACCGGCCATGTGCTTGGCGAATTTAACGCAGATGAAAAAGAGGGGCTGGAAAAAATTTTGGACTACTGCGAAAACGCGCTAAATGAGCTAATAAAAACCGACATCGATACCGTTTCGCAAAAATTTTCAACAAAAAAAGGCATTTTGTGAGAGGGTTAAATTTAGCATTTGCGACTTTTGCATTTTCTCAAATTTTGAGGCTTTTAAAGGCGCTCAAAAATCGGTTAAATTTAGAGTCTAAATTTAAAGCCTTGTGCCTAATTTTCCTTACCGTAAATTTTATAAATTTACTTCAAAACTTTACCTGCAAATTTATAAAATTTACGAAAAAAACGGTTTTTTCACAGACTCGCCTTTTATCCAGAGCCGTATTTTTATTAAATTTCACCCAAAAAACAGAGCTGTTTAAATTTAGTATTTTTGAGAGCTTCGATCTTGTCCGATGCCCCGCGTACGCAAAATTTGATTTAAAAGGCCATAAATGAACCTTTACGCGCGTTACGTCGGCTGGCTTTATTTTAAATATTTCATGATTTTATTCATCGCGCTCACGCTTTTTTACGTCGGCATCGACATCCTAACCAACCTAAAAGATATGCCCGCAAGCGCGAATCTAAAACTGCTTTACTTTGGCCTTACCTCGCTTACGGCGGTAAACTACGTCTTACCGCTTGCGCTCATTTTTGCGCTCATAACTAGCAAATTTAGTATGATTCGCAGCAACGAGCTAGTTAGTTTTTATGCGCTTGGTATCGATAAAAATCGCCTGATCAAGCCACCTTTTTGCATTGCGCTTGCCATCACGCTCATTTACGTCGGGCTAAATTTCACGCCTTTTGCCTACGCCTACGAGTACGGGCGAAATATCGTGAAACTCTCGAATTTATCGCGCACGAGCTCGGATATTTTCTTAAAATTCGAGGGTAAATTTGTCTACATGGATAGCCTAAATCCTATTAGCGGCGAGGCTAAAGACGTGCGGATATTTGACATAAACGGTAGCAATCTGCGTAGTGCGACCTTTGGCGAAAGCGGGAGATTTGTGGATGATGCGTGGCTTTTAAAGAATGCTAAAATCGTAAATTTGCCGCAAAATATTAAGCTCGGCGAAAAAGGACTCGATATCAAAACGCCAAGCGAGCTAAAAACGCTTGAAAATTTTAAACCAAAAACTATAGAAAGCGCGTCGGCGGAGAGCTCGGCGATCACGATTCCCGATGCGGTGGATTACATTTTGGCGTTTAAGGACGAGGGTGTCGGGTTAAATTCGACCAAAACTACGCTTTATAACCTCGCTTTTGCGCCTTTTTTTGCGCCGTTTATGGTGCTCATCATTTACTATTTTTTGCCGGTTACGGGACGATTTTTTAATCTCGCCTTAAAAAGCTTTATCTTTACGATCGCCTCGCTTTGCGTCTGGGGTGCGCTTTTTGTGATGATGAGGTTTGCTAGAAACGGCGTCGTCTCGCCCGAGATTGGCGTGCTTTTGCCGATAATTTTACTCAGCGCATACGCTTTTTATCTGCGTTTTGGGAGTCGTTAAGAGAGATTTAGGCAAAATTTTTGTAAAATCTAACTATTTTTAAACAAGGTCGGTTATGGATTTTACGAATTTAGCACAAAAATACGGCACCCCTCTTTACATTTACGATTTTGACTACATGGCGCACCGCTACGAAGCGCTAAAAAAAGCGTTTCACGCTAGAAAATCTCTCGTATGCTACGCCGTTAAGGCAAACTCAAATTTAAGCGTTTTGAAATTTTTAGCCGGGCTTGGAGCCGGATTTGACTGCGTGAGCGTAGGCGAAGTTAAGCGCGCGCTACTAGCCGGAGCTAAAAGCTACCAGATCATCCTAAGCGGCGTAGGCAAGCGTGACGACGAGCTTAAATTTGCGCTGGAAAATGAAATCTTGATGATAAATTTAGAAAGCGAAGCCGAGATGAACCACCTGGAGGATATCGCAAAACAGCTGGGCAAGCCCGCTCGCATCAGCATCCGCGTAAATCCAGACATCGACGCCAAGACGCACCCTTACATCTCGACCGGACTAAACGAAAATAAATTTGGCGTGGATCTGCAAACGGCAAAAAAAATGTATCTACACGCCAAAAACTCGCCTTATCTAGAACCCGTAGGTATCCACAGTCACATCGGCTCGCAAATAACCGACATAAAGCCCGTTATCGAAGCGGCAAAGATCGTGGCAAATTTGACTAGAGAGCTAAAAGCTGCGCAAATCGACATCAAATTTTTTGACGTCGGCGGCGGTATTGGCATCGTTTACGGCGATGAGAGCGAACCTGATCTATACGAATACGCACAGGGCATTTTGGCAAATTTAAGCGGCCTGGACGTCACGGTAGTTTGCGAGCCTGGACGCTTTATCGTCGGCAACGCGGGCTATTTTCTAACTAGCGTGCTTTACGAGAAATTTAATAAAAACAAGCGCTTTGTTGTCGTGGACGGCGCGATGAACGACCTCATACGCCCGAGTCTTTATCAGGCTAGGCATAAAATTTTTGCTATTAGCGGCGGCAAGACTCTTTGCGAGTGTAAGACTGAGCAGCTTCGGGAGCTCAAATTTAGCCCTTGCGACGTGGTCGGGCCGATCTGCGAGAGCGGCGACTTTTTAGCAAAAGATCGAAATCTACCGCCGCTAAACCCGGGCGACCTCGTCGTTATCAAATCAGCGGGCGCATACGGCTTTGCGATGAGTAGCAACTATAACACTCGCGGGCGCACCGCGGAGGTTGCGGTAAAAGGCGGCGAAGACTTTTTGATAAGACGCCGCGAGAGTTTTGAGGACGTAGTGGCGCTGGAGCGAGAATTTTTAGGCTAGGGAGCGAAAATGCAAAACATAAACGACCTTAGAAGCGAGATAGATAAGATCGACGATGAGGTGCTAAGGCGCCTAAACGAGCGCATGAATTTCGTGCGAAAGATCGGCGAGCTAAAGCAAACCAGCGGCAGCGCGATCTACCGCCCCGAGCGCGAAAGAGCGATCCTAAACCGCCTCGAGGGGCAAGACTCAGCATTTTTAAATAAAGCCGCGATCGAGGCGATTTATCTTGAAATTTTTGCCGTCAGTAGAAACCTCGAAATGCCTGAAAAAGTCGCCTATCTGGGGCCTGAGGGCACCTACACGCACCAAGCCGCCGAGAGTCGTTTCGGCGCGATGAGCGCGTATTTGCCGCTAGCTAGCATCGAGGCGGTTTTTACGAAACTAAAGCACAAAGAGGCCAAATACGGCGTCGTGCCGATAGAAAACAACACAGAAGGCGCGGTAGGCGCGACGCTAGACTGCCTAGGACGGTTTGATAGCGTCAAGGTGGTAGCTGAAATTTACATGGATATCCATCACATTTTTGCGAGCAAGTGCGAAAATTTAAAAGATATCAAACGCATCTACTCGCACCCGCAAGGCTACAATCAATGCCGCAAATTTTTAGACGATCACATGCTTTCATCAGTCGAGTTTATCCCGGCAAAATCAACCGCGCAGGCCGCGCAGCTAGCTAGTAGCGAGCCAAACTCGGCCGCTATCTGCTCTAAGATCGCTGCCAAGCTTTACGGAGTGCCGATCTTGTTTGAGACGATCGAGGACAACGCCGCAAACCGCACGAGATTTTTTATCTTAAGCGATTTTAAAAACGAGCGAGCGCAAAGAAATAAAACATCCATCTTAGCAAAGACTGAGCACCGTCCCGGCGGGCTAGTGGAGCTACTACTAGCCTTTAGAGACGAGGGTATAAATATCACCAAACTGGAGAGCCGCCCGATAAAACAGCGCGAATTTAAGGCGAATTTTTATATAGATTTCGAGGGGCACATCGACGACGACAACGTCCAAAAAGCGATACAAAAAGCGATAAGCTACGGCCATGAGATTGCATGGCTTGGAAGCTACGTCGCGTGGGAGGAATGAGATGAAATTTAACGAAAATTTGGCAAATTTAGTGAGCTACGAGGCGGGCAAACCTATCGAGCTAGTCGTGCGCGAATACGGCATCGACGCCAAAGACGTCATCAAGCTAGCCAGCAACGAAAACCCGTACGGCACGAGCCCTGCGGTAGTAAAAGCAGTCAGCGAGATAGTAAACAAAATGCACCTCTACCCGGACGACAGCTACTTCGAGCTAAAGGCTGCGCTAGCTAGTAAATTTGGTGTGGGCGAAAAATCTATCGTAATAGGCTCGGGAAGCGATCAGATAATAGAATTTGCCGTGCACGCAAAGGCAAACGCTAATAAGGGAATTTTGATTGCAGGCATAACATTTGCGATGTATGAAATTTACGCTAAAGCAGCGGGTGCGAAGGTTTTTAAAACTCAGAGTAAAGAGCATGACCTGGGCGAGTTTTTGCAAATTTATAAGGCCAAAAAAGACGAGATCGGCGTTATATTTTTGTGTGTACCAAACAATCCTCTTGGAGGCTGCCTAGACGCCGAGGAAATTTATAAATTTTTAGAGCAGATTGACGCCGATACGCTCGTGGTTATCGACGGCGCATATCAGGAGTTTGCTAAATTTAAAGACGCGAAAAAAGAGATAAGGCCGCGCGAACTCATAGCTAAATTTCCAAACGCGATATACCTGGGCACGTTTTCTAAGGCTTATGGCCTTGGCGGCATGCGCGTAGGGTACGGCATCGGCGAAGAAAGCGTGATGAGCGAGCTGGGTAAGCTAAGAGCGCCGTTTAACATAACGACGCTTAGTTTAAAAGCGGCTATCGAGGCGCTAAAAGACGAAGAATTCGTAAAAATGACGCTTGAGACGAACTTTGAGGAGATGAAAAAGTATGAAAAATTTGCCGATCTTCATGGTATAAAGCATTTGCCGAGCTTTACAAATTTTATCGTTTTTGAATTTGAGCGTCAAAACGCGAGCGAGCTTGCTCAAAATCTGTTAAAAAAAGGTATAATTTTACGTGATCTAAAAGGCTACGGATTAAACGCGGTTCGCATAACGATCGGACTGCCTAGTCAAAACGACGTAGTTTTAAAACAAATTGGGGGAAATTTAAAGTAAATGGATTTCAAAACCGCAATTCAACAAATCGGACAGGTCTATCACAACCTCTCGTTAAGACAGCGCCTAGTCGCCGCGGGCTCGGTCGTGCTCGTGGTCGGTTTTTTAGTGTTTTTGAGCATTCACAAAAGCTCAAACGAAAACTACGACGGCTATAGCGTACTTTTTGAAAACACTTCCGCCGCAGACTCTGCGCTGATAATCCAGCAACTTGAAAAAGATAAGGTAAAGTATAAAATTTTAAACGAGGGCACGATTTTGGTGCCAAACTCGGACGTTTACCGCGAGAGGATCTCGATCGCGTCGCTTGGGATTTTAAAAGACGGCAAGGTTGGATTTGAGATTTTCGATAAACAAGAATTCGGCGCGACGGATGCCGAGCAAAAGGTCAAATTTCAGCGTGCGCTCGAGGGAGAGTTAGCTCGCACGATCGAAAGTCTAGCGCCGATAAATAAAGCCATCGTGCGTATCGCGATACCCAAAGAAACGATTTTTACCGAGCGAGCCACGCCGCCAAGTGCGTCTATCGTATTAAATTTAAAAGACGGGCAGAGCTTAAATTTAAAACAAATTACCGGCATTAAAAATTTAGTCGCGGCCGCGGTGGCAAATTTAAAACCAGAGCAAGTCAAAATCGTGAGCCAGGACGGAGTGCCGCTTGGCGAGGAGGACGGCGAATACGATAGCGATCAGATCACGCAACAAATCCGCTACAAACGCGACGCCGAGCACAATCTCGAAGAAAAAATCATAAACGTCCTATCGCCTATCGTTGGTGGCTCGGATAAGGTCGTAGCCAAAGTAACGATAGACTTTGACTTTGCTAGAAAAGATAGCCAAAGCGAGACCTTTGATCCAAACTCTGTAGCTAGAAGCGAACAAAACGTCGAAGAAAAACGCCAAGGTAGTAAAGAAGCCGAAGTGCAAGGCGTGCCGGGAGCTGTGAGCAATATCGGTCCGGTCGAAGGCCTGCAAGACGGTAAAATGAAAGAGCTGTATTCAAAAAGCTCATCTACGACAAACTATGAAATCTCAAAAAAAGTCGAGCGCGTCAAGGATCAGTTTGCTAAGATAAACCGCCTAAGCGCCGCTGTCGTCGTGGATGGAAAATACGAAAATAAAAAAGACGAAAAAGGAAATCCAACTAGCGAAATAGCCTACGTACCGCTTGATAAAGAGCAGCTAGCACGTATAGACGCTCTTATTCGCCAGTCTATCGGCTTTGATCCAAACAGAGGTGACGAGGTTACTGTTAGTAACTTTGAGTTCCAGCGTCAAGACGGACAGACGCCGGCTAGCAAAGTTCAGTCCTTTTTCGAGCTTTACGTAGTGCCGTTTTTACCTATCTTAAAGTATCTTTTTGTAGCGATCTTACTATATGTATTCTACAAGAAAGTCATTACGCCGTTTATGACCAAAATGCTTGAGGACGTAAAAGAAGAAGAGATCGATCTATCCGAAAACGAGGTTCAGCTCGAGGATAGCGAAGATACGCTGGAGAAATTTCAAGCAGCTAGGAAAAAGGTTGAGGAGCAGCTGGGTATCGGAGATAACTTTAATGAGGACGACCTGCGCTACGATGTATTACTAGAAAAGATGAAACTAGTCGTTCAAGATCGCAGCGAAGAGATAGCCGTATTGCTTCAAGATATGATAAAAAACGATTCGGACTTTACCAACCGTAAGGACTTTTAATGGCAATAAAGTTAAATGAACAACAAAAGATGATTTACGACGACCTTTCGATGCCCGAAAAGGTCGCTATTTTGCTTATTCAGCTAGGCGAGGACGTTACGACTTTGCTCTTTTCTCATATGGAGGTTGACGTCATAACCGAAATTTCGCGCTATATAGCTACCGCAAAGAGTACCGACAAAAGCGTAGCTGCTGCGGTTTTAGAGGAATTTTACGCTCTCATGCAGTCAAATCAGTATATGAGAAGCGGCGGCTTAGAGTACGCGAAAGAAATTTTATACCGCACCTTTGGTCCGGAAGCTGCGCAAAAGATACTCGACAAGCTCGCAAAAAGCATGGAAAACACAAAGAGCTTCGGTTATCTTACCAAGGTCAAGCCTCAGCAGCTTGCAGACTTTATTGTTAACGAACATCCGCAGACTATCGCGCTTATTTTGGCGCATATGGACTCAACCAGCGCAGCCGAGACGCTTTCGTTTTTTAATAACGAGCTTAGAAGCGAGGTCGTCGTAAGAATGGCAAATTTGGGCGACATCAGCCCGTCTATAATCAAACGCGTTTCAACGGTGCTAGAAGGCAAACTAGAGAGCCTCACGTCCTACAAAGTCGAAGTCGGCGGACCAAGGGCCGTGGCGGAGGTGTTAAACCGCCTCGGCCAAAAGGCATCCAAAGCTACGATCGAATATATCGAGGACGTCGACGACAAGCTCGCTACGACCATCAAAGAGCTTATGTTTACCTTTGAGGATATTAACACCCTCAATCAAGCAGCTATCCGCGAAATACTTAAAAACGTCGATAAAAAAGACCTTATGATTGCCCTAAAAGGTAGCGGCGACGCATTGAGAGATAAATTTCTCTCCAGTATGTCTCAACGCGCCAGCGATTCGTTTAAAGAAGAAATGCAGTTTTTGGGAGCGGTGCGCGTAAAAGACGTCGAAGAGGCGCAGCGCCGCATAGTAGAGCAGGTTCAGGCCTTAGCGGAAAGCGGGGCGTTCCAAATAGGCGAAAGCGATGAGATGATAGAATGAAAAGTAGCGTAATAACAAATGAGCGCTCAAAAGAGCACTTCGTAGAAAACTATCGGTTTAAAATTTTAGGTCAGGAAAAAAGAAGCGAGGATACACGCTCGACCCACGAAAGCGAATCCGGCCGCACGACCGAGCATAACGAGCGAGCCTTAAACGGCGAGCAAGAGAGCTCAAATTTAAACGACGCAAAAGAGCAAGGCGGGCATTTTAAGCCTGAGTCAAGCTTTATCGAGGAGCTTTTGAAGCGCACCGACGAGATGAGCGGCAGTATGATAAAGCTGCAAATGCAAATCGAAAACCAAGAAAACGAATTTGCTAAACGCCTAGAGAGCGAGATCCAGCGCGCTAAAGAGGACGGCATAAAGCAGGGTAGAGACGAGGCGGCGGCTAAATTCGACGAGGAGCTAAAGGCGCTTGAGAGCAGATATCTGGGATCTATAAATAAGCTAGAGGAGCAGGCGGCTAAATTTGAAAGCCTCATCTCATCTAGCGAAGCGCAGCTACCGACTACCGCAATCGAGATCGCAAAAGAGGTCGTGAAAAAAGAGATTTCTCTAAATTCGGCAAACATCGCCGCAGCTATCTGTAAGGAGCTTTTTAGCGAGATAAAAGACGCCAAAGAGGTGCAGATAAAGGTAAATCCGAAAGATTACGAGTTTATCAAAGAAAATTTCTCCGGTCAAAACGTCAAAATCTCCGCCGACGAAGCCATCAGCGCGGGCGGAGCGATCGTGCTTAGCGACGCGGGCAACCTCGAGGGCACGATCGAAGCTAGACTAGAAAAAATCAAAAAGATAATAGGACAATGATAGACGTAAAATCTATGAACATGGAGGAGCTCGAAGCGCTTTGCGGAAAGCTCCGAGATAAAATTTTACAAACCGTCAGCGCAAACGGCGGGCATCTGAGCTCAAACATCGGCGCGGTCGAGCTAATCGTCGCGATGCATTATGTTTTCGACGCCGTAAAAGATCCGTTTATATTTGACGTCAGCCACCAAAGCTACGCGCACAAGCTAATCACGGGGCGCTGGGATAAATTTGACACGCTTAGAAAATTTGGCGGTATCAGCGGCTACACCAAGCCCTCCGAGAGCAAATACGACTACTTTATCGCCGGCCACAGCTCCACCTCGATCTCGCTAGCAGTCGGCGCGTCAAAGGCGATCAAGCTAAAGGGCGAGGATCGCATCCCCGTGGCCCTCATCGGTGACGGCTCGATGAGTGCGGGTATCGCGTACGAGGCGCTAAACGAGCTAGGCGATATCAAAAATCCCTGCGTCATCATCCTAAACGACAATGAAATGAGCATCAGTAAGCCAATCGGCGCCTTTAGTAACTACCTCTCGCAGATGATGGCAGGGCCGCTGTATCAGAAGTTTAAAAGCCGAGTCGAGAGATTTTTGAGCTATATGCCAGATGGCGCCGCGTATATGGCGCGCAGGATGGAGGAGGGCATCAGGATATTTACGCCGGGGATGTTTTTCGAGGAGCTTGGGCTTGAGTACATCGGTCCCGTAAACGGCCACGACGTGAAGGCGCTCATCGAGGCTTTTAGCGTCGCAAAAGGGATGAAAAAGCCCGTCGTCGTGCACGCTCAGACGCTAAAAGGCAAAGGCTACGAAAAGGCCGAGGGGCATCTAGCAAGCTGGCACGGCGTGAGTCCGTTTGATTTGCAAAGCGGCGAAGCTATCAAAAAATCAGCCGCCAAATCGGCCACAGCGCTCTTTGCCGAAAATTTACTAGACCTCGCCTGTAGGCATGAGGATATCGTCGGAGTTACCGCCGCGATGCCTACGGGCACGGGCATAGACGCTTTGATGGAGAGATTTCCGGATAGATTTTGGGACGTAGCGATCGCCGAGCAGCACGCCGTCGCCTCGATGGCCGCTATGGCAAAAGAGGGCTTTAAGCCATTTATCGCGATTTATTCGACCTTTTTGCAGCGGGCTTTTGACCAGGTCGTACACGACTGCGCGATCATGAATCTAAACGTCGTCTTTGCGATGGACCGCGCTGGCATCGTCGGCGAGGACGGCGAGACGCATCAGGGCGCGTTTGACGTTAGTTATCTAAATTTGATCCCGAATTTAACTATTTTCGCGCCTCGCTGTGCCGATAGTTTTAGATTTGCGATGCATTACGCCTACGCTCACGAGGGGCCTTGCGCTCTTCGCTATCCGCGCGGAGCTTTTGCGCTGGCGCAGGGCGAATTTGAGGTGCGAGAGCTAAAGCTCGGCAAGGGCGAGATTTTGGTCGAGGGCGGCGGCGAAGCAGCCTTTATCGCTTACGGCAACGCCGTGGGCAAGGCAAACGCCGCGCGCAAAATTTTACTAGAAAAAACGGACGGCAAATTTGACCCGAGCCTCGTTGATCTAGTGTTTGTTAAGCCGCTTGACGGCGAACTTTTGCAAGAGCTCGCGCGCAAGCATAAAATTTGGTACGTCTTTTCCGATACTGCAAAAAAAGGCGGCGTAGGCGAGATTTTGGCTGCGTTTTTGCAGGAGCGGCGCATTTTTGACGTGCGCATCGTTAGCTTTGAGTTTGACGACGCGTTTATCCCGCACGGCGCTACGGCCGATGTCGAGAGGGCTCTTGGTATCGATGCGGCGAGCGTTTGCGAGAAAATTTTAGCCCAAAAGGCAGATCAAATTTAAGCTGAAGCTTTTTTGCGTTTCGGTTTTATGCATTTTGGCGAGCGCATTTAGGCGGAGAAGGCGAAAAATTTGAGCGAAACAAACCTTTTTATACTCGGTCCCGCCGCTATTACTTTGATTTACCACTCCTAAACGGCACAGGCAAATTTGTGCGCATCAAGCCGGTTTTATTTATTTTTATCTTCGTTTATCTTTTTTACGGACTGGCTTGCGAGCGAATTTTTGGGTTAAATTTGAGTCGCGATAGGCTTTTGTGCTAAGGTTTGTTTTGCTCGCTGTGTCCTAGGATAAAATCGCTAAAAAACATTACAGACTTTCGTTTTTTGCCGTTTATAATGCTTAAATTTGGCGCCGGTGCTTGATTTGACGCGGATTATATCAAAAAGGTAAAATTTAAGTAGATTTTTGCTCGTAAATTTAGCCGTGCAGCAAGGCACAGAAGCTTGTTTAAATTTAAAATCGCAATTAGCGAAAACTATTTTTACGCCTTTGCTTGAAAAACGTAGCCGTATCTAAAACGCTGCGGTATCGCCGCAACCGACAAAAAATAAATTTTACGGTAGTGATGATAAGCGGCGTTCGGTTGCAACGATCGATAACAAAATTTATGTCGCATTAAAAAGTAGGATTTTTATTTAAATTCGGCGAGCAAACCATCAAATTTAAATCGCATTCAAATTTAAGCCCAAAGGTCTAAAATTTACCTTGAGTATAGCGCTTAAACTCGTAAAAAGTATAAATTTGACCATAAACGACACAAATTTTAGTAAATAATAATTTATATTACCAACTATAAAGAAGTTTTAAATAAAATTTTTGTATATTTAGCTAAAAAATATTAGGAAAAACTATGAACTATATGGAACTTCTCAAAAATCACGGGCTCAAAGCCACCCCGCAGCGCCTCAGCGTGCTCAAAATCCTCGACCGCCACACGCACCCAACGATCGACGAGCTTTATGAGGAGATCTGCGCCGAAAACCCGTCCGTATCGCTCGCGACGGTGTACAAAAACCTAAATATGCTAAAGGACGAAGGCCTCGTCGTCGAGGTCAATATGCCAAATCAAAAGGCGCGCTACGATATCTTTAGCTACCCGCACATCCACGTCGTATGCGAGAGCTGCGGGCATGTCGAGGACTATAACTTCTGCGAGGCGCTGAGCGAGTACAAGGAAAATTTGGAGAGAAAGCTCGGAAATTTCATCGAAAAGATGAATGTGCTCGTAACTGTAAAAGACTGCAAAAACTGCCGCCATTAAGCTTTTGGCTCGCTTTTTGGTGGGCTAAATTTTCTCTCGTTTATAGCTTTATAATGAATTAAATTCGGGCTTATGCTAATAAAATTTGCAGCTGTTTTTGATCCTGCAAGTGAGCTTTTTGCCAAGAATAAGTTATACTTGCGGGTGCTTGGCGGCGCTAAAAGCGGCGACATTGTGCATTTTAACCTACCATAAATTTATACTAAAGCTCACTCCGCGACGCGATTTGCCCAGATCAAAAACTCATCGCTCGGGTTCTCGTCGTCTAGATGCGCGGGAGTGACGAGCTCAAGCGCGGTTTGCGGGATCGTCGTTTTAAACGTCTGTGTTACCCACTGCTGAAATTTCACGTTTGGATGCACGATAAAGTCGTCATTCTCGCTGTTTGGCGGAGCACTAAAATCCTCGTCCCAGCAGATTTCATCGTATCCTATCGCAATCAACCGCAAAAAATCAAGTCCACTATGAGCCAAAATGCAGGTCATCATCGAGCCTGAGCCGGAGCCCATGTGTACGATCTTCGTTTCACCCGCATCACCCAGCCACAGCGCGCACATCGAGCCCTCCGAGCCGCTGCCTGCGAACACGCAAAGCCGCTGCTTGATCTCCGCGGCAAGCTCGCGATCCTCGCCGTAAAACCAATACCTTAACTCCTCGTCGCGATTTTTCGGATCATCCGTGAAAAAGACAATGTCCGTGCCGCCCTCTCGCTCATCGTCGCTCCAACTCTGCTGCAGCCGATCCTGTGGGTAGAGATAGCCGCGTCTGCGCCCGCCAACGTCGTCATAAAAGCCGTTTGCTTCGATCCACGCATAAAGCGCCTGGGTCTCGCTCGGCACGCGCATGCCCTGCGGTAGCGCCTCGCGCAGCTGCGCTAACAATAAATTTTCCACAATCGCTCCTTTTGCTAAATTTGATGCTCGAATTTTAATGCGTTTTGGCTAAATTTTTAAGTTTTATTGCTTTAAGGCCTATTAAAAATTTTTTACTTTAAATTTATCTCACTTCGGATATACCAGTGATACCGTCATCAAATTTGGTTTATAGCGTCGCTAAAAGTTGAATACAAATTTCACGCCGTCTGACCTAACGGGCGAAATTTCGTCTAAATTCCAAGCTCGGCTCTTATAAGCGCTTCGTTTTGCGGCGTCAAAAAGCCCGCGATATCCTGCCACATGGAGTTAAAGCCGTATCCGCCGTCTATCATCTCGCTACGCGCGGCATCTAGCCCCGATCAGATTACGCGGTACATCGCCACCACAATCCCCGTGCGATCGGCTCCATGATAGCAGTGCACGAGCACGGCGCCCTCCTTTTGGCGCTCGCGAATGGTGCGCA
>NZ_CALHVM010000024.1 GCF_938039205.1 uncultured Campylobacter sp. | reverse complement strand
CTAACAAAAGGAGTTTACGCTCCGAAAAGTGTCATCCTCCACGCGGCGTTGCTGCTTCAGGGTTTCCCCCATTGAGCAATATTCCCTACTGCTGCCTCCCGTAGGAGTCTGGACCGTGTCTCAGTTCCAGTGTGACTGATCATCCTCTCAGACCAGTTACGCGTCATAGCCTTGGTAAGCTATTACCTTACCAACTAGCTGATACGATATAGCCCTATCCATTACCGAAAAACTTTCCCGTATCTACTTATATAGATGCGGAGTATAAGGTATTAGCAGTCGTTTCCAACTGTTGTCCCTTAGTAATGGGCAAGTTAGCTATATATTACTCACCCGTGCGCCACTAAGATTAAATAGCAAGCTACTTAATCTCCGTTCGACTTGCATGTATTAGGCACGCCGCCAGCGTTCACTCTGAGCCAGGATCAAACTCTCCATATTAAATTACCTAAATCATAAAGATATTAGGATTTTATTATGAAGTTTTTAATCAAAAAACTTTAATTTTATTAATTAGTTTTATCTCTTATCTACTTTCCAGGGAAAGCCTGATAAAAGATTGGCTCAATCGATCACTTGTTTAGATTTCAAAGATTGACTAATTAGTTTAACAGTGTTAATTTAAAAAACATAATTTAAGAGTTAGTTTCAAAAACTCTCAAAAATTAGAGAATTGTTTATTTAACTCAAAATTAAAACTTACGATATTAAAAGAAAAGGCTTTATTAACGTGAAAGTTAAAGGTGGTTTCTCAATTCGTGAGCTCGAATTATACAAGCAATATGCTTAAAAGAAGCTGAAGGAAAGGAGGGGTGTAAAAAATTTTAGAGATTTTTTGTTGGTGGTTCTATCAAATTTTATTTTGCAGAAATTTACCTTAATATATATGCAAAAAATAAAATTTATTTAGCGGACGAAGCAGTAAATTTAGCGCTATCGTCCGCTAAAAATAAGGAAAATTTAGTTTGCCATCAGGCTCATTATAAATTCTTTGAGCGAAATTTTATCGTTTACTAGCAGATCGTCACTACCGATGTCGTGCTTAAATTTCGCGCTCATATACTCGCCATCTTTGGCAAAAAGCGAATTTACGCGCTCCTCAAAAGGCTTGATGCCATCCATCATCTGGTTAAAGTCGCTATCGGCCATTAGCCCCTTATACGCGCTTAAAAACTCCGTTATAGACGCGGATTGCACCTTTATCTCGCCGTCAAATTTGACCGCTTTTAGCGCCGTTTGGATATCTACGTCGTCATGCAGCGTTTTGCTTTCCGCGCCAAGGTCCGACGCATCGGCTACGGCGTTAATTTTAAGCTCCTTGCCGTTTGGGTTTTTAAAGCTAAAATTTTTAACCTCCATCACGTAGTTTTTACTCATCAAAATCTTATAAAGGGTCGCCTCTTGAGGATCGCTCACGTACATCGCCATCGCTTCTTTGTTTACGTTTTTCTCGTTTAGGCTCAAATTTAGCTGCGTGAGCACCTTTTTGCCGTCCACGTCAAGCGCGCCCAAACTAGCGTCGGTAATCGTATCGAGAAGATTTGCGTCTGCATTTTGCTTTATCTGCGCTAGAAACGACATACCCGTAATGCCGACCGATTTTGGAAAATCATAACCCTTAGCGCTGTTAAAGCTCATTTTATCGGCCTTTACCCCGATTTTAGCTATATTTTCGTAGGCGGTTTGTATATTTATAAACAAGATGAGATCGTTAAAGCTCTTAAAGTCGTTAAGCTCGATGAGTGCGGAGGCGTTTTCTATATCGACCTTATCCACGCCGTCCGTATCGCCGCCGCCGATTTTACCGACGCCGATTTCTAGGGATTTTATCTTATTTTCTTTGATTTGCGCCTTCGCAAAAGGCTTTGAGATTACGAAGCTAGAGTCATCTTCATTTGTTTTGATATCGGCTAAATTTAAGGTCACGTCGCGGGTTTTATCAAATTTTATCAGCACGTCGACGCTTAAAAACTCGTCCGTGCCGAAAATTTTCTTTAGATAGAGTGCGGCTTCGGGCGTTAGCGCTTTGACGTCGCTATGAGCCTTAAACCCGCTAAATAGCTCGGCAAATCCGTGTTTTAGCGTCGTTTTAGCCTCAAATTTGATCGGATCGTTGCCGTCGGTGAGCTCGAGTTTTAGCACCGCGCGCGAGCTAAACAGCCCTTTGTCGTAGTCGTTTTCTACCGCGTTTGCTTTTATATTAAAAAATCCAAGCTTCAAAGTCTCGCTAGTTAGCCTCGCCACACCCCTATCGTAGGACTCTTTAGCTTTAGACGAGCCGTAAAACGCGACTCCAAAAACCGCGATCAAAACGACCGCGAGCGCAAATATAATCTTTTTCATTTTTTTTCCTTGATTTTAAATTTTACTTCGTCACTGCGATAAGCTCGATCTCGACTAGGCCGCCTTTTGGCAGCGTTTTAACGGCGATCGTACTTCTAGCAGGATAGGGTTCGCTAAAAAATTTAGCGTAAATTTCGTTTACTGCCGTAAAATCCTCGATGTTGGTTAGAAAAATCGTCGTTTTTACCGCATTTTCAAAGCTAAGCCCAGCCTGCGCCAAAATCGCTTTTAAATTTAGCATCGATTGCTCGGCTTGAGCCCTCACGTCCTCGCCCGCAAATTTGCCCTCCGGCGTAACGCCCAGCTGCCCTGAAATAAACAAAAATCCGTTTGCCTCGATCGCCTGCGAATACGGCCCGATCGCTTGTGGAGCGTCTTTTGTAGAGATAACCTTTTTCATTTTCGTCCTTTGTAAAATTTGGGCGAATATTATCTAATTTACGGCCAAAAAAGCAAATTTCGCTATAATTTCCCGCAAGAAAGGCACGAAAAATATGAAAATAACCCTTGCGCCAAACGAGTTTTTAGATGATTACGTTCTGGGCTGCGAATTTGCGCGAAATGCCGAAATTTCGGGCAATGCGTATCTGTTTTGGAGCGGCGCGATCTGCGCTAAATTTGAAAACTCGCGCATCGTTTTTCTGCATAAAAAATGCATTCCCGCGCGTTTTCGCGAGGCCGCCGCGCGCTGCAGCGATCTAGCCGGACTCGTGCTCACGTCGGCGTTTTGCTCGTTTACTACTCTAGCGCCCTCGCACCTCGTCGCCAAAAACAGCTCCAAGCTGTATCCACTTTTTGATCTACGCGAAATTTGCGGGATAAAATTTATAAATTTAAAGAAATTTTACGACGATTTCGGACTTGACTACGGCTATAGAATTTACATCGAAAAATGCTCGTTTTTCTCGCCTGAACCGCTTGAAAAGCGCATAAAGCTAACCGAAACGATGTGCCTGGGGTATTATTAAACCGCGTAAATTTAGGCTTTTTGGCTTACGAATTTAGCTAAATTCGGCCGTAAAACCCGGCTCAAATTTAATCCGCGCAGAAAAAATCGATAAATTTAAGGCTAAATTTAACGAGTTTCCTATTTTATTGCGTTTTGCTTATCTTGCTCGGTTACGGACGTGAGTTTAGAAAGACGCCTACCGAGAAAGTTTTTCGCATCATCCACGATAGAGTAGACCGTCGGCACGAAAACAAGGCTAAGCAGCGTAGAAACGGCCAGCCCGCAAATCACGGCTACCGACATCGTCGCGCGAAACTCGGCCCCTGAGCCGCTAGCAAACACCGCAGGCACCATGCCGACAATCATAGCTATCGTAGTCATCACGATAGGTCGCGCACGCTCAGCGCCAGAGCTTAGCAAAGCCTGCCTGACGCCGCTTCCGCGCAGGCGCTTTTCGATGACGAAATCAACGAGCAAAATGGAGTTTTTACCCACGATAGCCATGAGCATCAAGATGCCGATGACGGCGGATAGATCAAGCGCCCCGCCGTAAAGTAGCAGACCTCCGGCCGCCCCGCCGATAGAGAGCGGAAGCGCGATAAATATCGTCGCAGGCTGCAAAAAATCGCGAAAAAGCACGACCAAAACCAGCAAAAACATCGTCACTCCAAAGCCAAGCGCGATACTAAACTGCTCAAACATCTCGCTCATATACTCGCTATCGCCGTACTCGGGCGAGGAGATGCCTTTTGGCAAATTTTGCATCGCGGGTAAGGCATGAATTTGCCCCAAAACTTCGCCTATGGTAAATCCGGGTTGCAAATCGGCCTCGACAGCAATCTTACGACGTTTATCAAACCTCTCTATGCTAGCCGCACCCTGCGAATACGAAACTTCTGCCACGCTAGAGAGCGGCACGGCCGTCCCTGTCGCGCTTTGGACGTAAATTTTACGCAAAACTTCAAGATCGTTTCTAGCACCCTCCTCTAGGCTAACGCGGATAGGTACTTGACGATCAGGTAGGTCAAATTTCGCCGACGCCGCGTCCGTGTCGCCTACGGTAGCGATACGCAAAGCTTCACCAACGGTCTGATGGCTCACGCCCAGTCTTGCGGCCTCTTTTTTGATTAAATTTATGCGGATTTCCGGCTTTTGCAGCGGTTCGTTTACTTGAGCGTTTTTTACGCCCGTAACTCCGCTCATTTGAGATTTTATCAGCGCGGTGGTTTGAGAGAGTGCATCCGCGTCGTCGCCTGCTAGGATGACCGAGATATCGCGCGCAGCCATATCGTTAGCAAAGGCAAATCTCATATCGCTAAATTTAGCCAGTTCCGCCCGCAGCTCGTTTTCAAACTCCTTTTGCGTAACAGCGCGCTGTTTGTGCGGTTTTAACGTGATTAACAGCTCGCCCTTGTGCGTTTCGCCACCTCCTCCTGCGATAGCAAAAACCGACCAAACGGCCGGATTTTCTTTGATGGCGCGCGTTAAATTTAAAAGCCTCTCATCGGTCTGCTCTAGCGTGGAACCCGGAGCTAGCGTGATATTTACGCTACTTCTGCCGGCGTCGCTTTGAGGCAAAAATCCCGTCGGCAAAAGCGGTATTAGCGCAAACGAGCCAAGCAGTAGCAAAAAGCCGATAAAGAGCGTAAATTTGCGGTGATCTAGCGTGAAAGTTAGCAAATTTAGATAGGCGGCCTTTAGTTTGCCCGCTTCGCGCTCCTCTTTGGCCTCGGGCTTTAGGATATAGGCCGCTAGTAGCGGAGTGGCTAAACGCGCGACTAAAAGCGAAGCCAAAACCGCCGCCGCGACGGTTATGCCAAACTGCCTAAAATACTGCCCGATGCCCCCGCCGATAAAACTAACTGGTAAAAATATCGCCACTATCGTTAGCGTAATGGCAACCACCGCAAAGCCGATATCATCAGCCGCGTCTATGGCGGCTTGATACGGGCGCTTGCCTAGGGCTAGGTGCTTTTTGATATTTTCTATCTCCACGATCGCGTCGTCTACGAGTATGCCGATAACTAGCATGAGAGCCAGCAGCGTGATGCCGTTTAGCGTGTAGTCCAGCAGATAAAGCGCCGCAAACGTCGGCAGGATCGAAAGAGGCAGCGACACGGCCGCCACCAGCGTCGCTCTCGCGTCTCGCAAGAAAACAAATACGACTAGTACCGTCAGTATCGCGCCCTCGGCTAGCATCCAGATCGTTTGGTCGTAGCTTTGCTTAGTCTCGTCTGCCGAGGTATATATCTCATCTATCTTTACTTCTGCATGCTCTGCGGTAAATTTAGCCAGCTCCTCCTTGACCTTTTGCATCACGACCGTGTCGCTGGCGCCTTTTGAGCGCGAGACGCTAAATCCCGCCGTCTCCAGCCCATCCATCCTAGAGCGCGACCTAACCTCGCCGTGCGAATCCTCCACGCGAGCGATGTCGCCCAGACGGACGCTACCGCCGCCCTCTAGTCGGATGGGGGTGTCTGTTAGCTCCTCGATACTCTTTGCGCCGCCTGTTACGCGCAGGCTGTTTTCCGCGCCGTCTAAAACGGTCCTGCCGGCGGGCAAATCGGCATTATTTTGTGCAAGCTGCTTGCTGATATAAGCCGCGTCTATCTTTAGCGAGCTAAGAGCGGCGGGATCTAAAAGCACCCTAATCTCGCGCGTAGTGCCGCCTAGACGCTTTACCTGCTGTACGCCCGGGATTGCTAGCAGCCGCCTTTTTATCTCGTTATCTATCAGGTACGATATCTCGCTTTGGTCTAAATTTGCGCTTCCTATAGAATAAAACGCCAGCGCGCCGCCCTCGACGTCCACGCGCTCTACTATCGGCGTATCGATACCGGCGGGTAGTTCGTCTCTGATCTGCGAGATAGCGTTTCGCACGTCGTTTACGGCTCTATCGACGTCCGTCTCGATGGCAAACTCCACTGTGGTAGCCGAGCTACCCTCAGAGATCGTAGAGCTAACGTGCCTCACGTCCGCCAGCCCGCTCACGGCGTCTTCTATGCGCCTAGTAGTCGAGCTTTCCAGCTGAGTAGGCGACGCGCCGGTCTGCGTGACCGTGACGCTAACGATAGGGAAATTTACGTTTGGGTTCGCGTTTATCGGTAGGCGCAAAAACGACGCTACGCCGCCTAAACTAAGCGCGATAAAAAGCACGATGATAGGGATAGGATGTCGGATCGCCCAAGACGAAATTTTCACTCCGCACCACTTTGCGCCGCTTCGCCGTCATTTACCAGCGCGGCGGCTTTTAGCGCGACCTCATCGCCCTCGCTAACGCCCCAAATCACCTGCACTAGCCCGTTTGCTCTAAGTCCGGTTTGGATTTTTCGCTTCTGCGCCTTGCCGTCTTTTATTAGCGTCGCAAACGCGCCCTCGTCCGTAAACGAAATCGCCTGCGCGGGCAGCGCTAATGCGCTAAATTCGGGCAGGTCGATGACGGCTTTGGCGTACGAACCGATAAATTTAGCCCCGCCGTCTAGCGAAATTTTGACCTTGCCTAGGCGCGAGCTCGTATCCACGCTCACGGGCACCAGCCGCACCTTGCCGTTTACGGCCTCTTTTACACCGTAAATTTGAGCCTGCGCGCTCATGCCGACTCTTATCTGCGCAAGCTCGGCTGCGTCCGCGTCCGCAGATAGCTCGATGACGCCGTCTTTTGCGATGTTAAACAAAGTCTCGCCGCTAGTTAGCGCGCCGATTTGGGCTTTTTTGGCCGTCACGACGCCGCTAACGGGCGCTATCACGCTAGCTTTGCCGAGCTGATCTTTAGCTTCCGCGATCTGCGCGTCTATCTGCGAAATTTGGGCTTTTGCGGAGTTTAGATTCGCTCTGGCGCTTGCTTCTTTCGCGCTTGCTTGTTCGAGCTCTTGCGAGCTGATCGCCTTTTTTGCGGCTAGGTCTTTAGCTCGCTTTAGCGCGGGGCTAGCCTCGCTAAAAGCGGCCTTGGCGGAGTTTAAATTTTGCTTTGCGGCCTCTAGCGCGGCGGTTTGCTGGTCAAATTTCGCTTTTACGCCGGCGCCGTCTAGCAGGGCTAAAATTTGCCCCTTTTGCACGTTTTCGCCCACTTCGGCTAAGATTTGGGCGATTTGTTGGCCTTGCAGCGCCGAGCCCACGGCAACATCGTCTCTAGCAACTAGCTCGCCGTGCAAATTTAGCTTTGGACTAAATTTTGCGACCTTGGGCGAGACGACCGTGAGCTTTATAGCTTCGTCGTTTTGATTTTGACTAGCGTCCGAATTTCTGCCGTCTTGACCGACGTTTGATTTGCTAGCGTCGCCGCCTTGTACGTCCGCTTGAGCCGTTTGCTTGTTTTGCGGCAGCGTTTCTTGCTCCGATTTATTTTCCTGCGCCGCCGCCGTTTGTTGCGCGGTCAAAATCAGCGCAAACGATAAAAAATATGCCTTTAAAATTTTGCCGAATTTCATAAAATTTCCCTTAAAATTAGTCTTAAAATTTATCATATTAGCAAAATTTAGGACTAAAAGTCAATCCTAAAACCTTGAAAATATTTTGGGATTTTACTAAAATTCGCCCAAAATAAAAAAGGAAAACGATGTATAACTTTGACGACCTAGGCAAAAAAATCAGCGAGATTGACGAGCGCATAGACGCGCTGATCGCTAAAACGGGGCTTAGCTACAGCGAATTTGCGGTGCTTTATACGTTAGCAAAAGACGGCCGCTCGACGCAAAAAAAGATTAGCGAGGAGTGGCTCATACCCAAGCAAACGGTTTTTAACGTCTGCAAGGATTTTCGCCAAAAAGGGCTAGTGCAGATAGGCGAGCAAAGCACGGATAAAAGGGAGCGCGCGATGAGCCTCACGCAAAAAGGGCACGACGTAGCTGCCCCTATCGTGCACGCTAGCGACGAGCTGGGCGAGCGGGTATTTGCTAGGCTCGGTGAGAAAAATACCGAAAAACTCTTTTTGCTGCTGACGCGCTTTTGCGAGATTTGCGACAAAGAGATCGAAAATACGCCAGGTATCCAAACGAAAATTTAAGCTTGCTTGGATTTAATCAAGTCGTTTTTGTCGTATATTTTTGTCAAAATGCCAGCAAACGCCTACAAGACCGGAGCTAGCGACAAGCCGCGCGAAAAATACTCTAGCCAAATACGCCATACGCTAACGACGTTCCCGGCTCTTCCTAAATTTACCTACTCGCTTGCCTTTTTTCGTACTCGGCGGCTTAAATTTTACAAATTTTTCTAGTAAATTTAACGAAAAAGTCGTCTTGTCAAATTTGCCGCTTAAATTTACTCGGAAACTGCGCAAATACGGCTCAAAATGTACAGACGATTCACCAAAGCACGCAGCGAATTTGCCTGCTGATTTATCTTTGCAAACGCAAGCGGCGCTACCCAAATTTAGCATTTACGGCTTATAAAATCGCCGCAATGCACCCTAATGCTACGCCAATGTTTAATCTTGCAACCAAAAAATTACGAGTAAATTTTCCCCGCTAAATTTTGATGCGTCGCGAAAAAATAACTTAATAGTTTAAAGCCGTATCCGCAGGTCGATTTCCACCGCTCACTCAAACAAAATTAGCTGAGTCGTACGCCTAAACGCCGCCGATCCGGCGACGACAATCGTCAAATTTATCCGCAAACGGCACAATTTAATTTTCGTAACATTTTAGAAATTTATTTACATTTTTACTCATTTGCCATAAATTTTTATAGCTTAAATTTTAAAATTAATCAAAAAATATAATTCAAAACTCTATAATCGGTAAATTTAAAACCAAAAGGAGAAAAAATGAAACTATTTTTAGCGCTGGCTTTGTGCGCGGCGATGGTGTTTAGCGCGCAAGCTGCGGAAAAATATAAGATCAAGCTCGCCTCCACCTACGAGAGCAACGTACCCGTACTGGGCGATGCTCCAAAGAAATTTAAAGAGCTCGTGGAAAAGATGAGCGACGGCCGTATCGAGGTGCGCGTCGACTACCCGTCCAAGCACAAGGCGGCATTCGCGCTGCTTGATATGGTCAAAAGTACCCAGTACGACGCGGCTTTCACCGCTAGCTACTTTTATAAGGGTAAGGACGCCAAGCTCATGCTCTTTACGACGGTGCCCTTTGGCATGAACAAGGCCGAGCAGGACGCATGGTACGCGTACGGCGGCGGCAAGGAGCTCGCGCAAAAGGTCTTTAACGAGTACGGCATCGTGACCTTTCACGGCGGAAATTTTGGCATGCAAATGGGCGGCTGGTTTAAAAAAGAGATCAAGAGCACGGACGATCTAAAGGGACTAAAACTGCGCATGACCGGGCTTGGCGGCGAGATAATGGCAAAGCTAGGCGTAAACATCAACACGATCCCGATCGGCGAACTATACATGGCGATGGAGATGAACACGATCGACGCCGTCGAGTGGGTCTGCCCCGCGATCGATATAAATTTCGGCTTTCAAAAGGTGGCTAAATTTTACTACACAGGCTGGCAGGAACCCGCTAGCGAAAATGAATTTTACATCAACAAAAAGCTCTGGGACAAGCTACCCGCCGACCTTCAAGCTATCGTAGAGACTGCGACCAAGGCCGTAGCGGCCGATGTTTACGAGTCGGCGGTCTATCAAAACTCGCTAGTACTTGATAAAATCAAAAGCGAGCATCCAGACGTAAAAATCGCCTCGTTCCCGCCCGAGGTCATCGCCGCGCTACGCAAAGCCACAGACGAGATCCTAGACGAGCTCTCAGCCAAAGACGCGACGTTTAAGGAGATTTTGGACTCGCAAAAGGCCTTTATGAAAAAGGCTAGAGTCTGGACGCAGATCTCCGAAAACAGCTACATAAACAGTACTACGGAGTGATCCCGCTAAATTTAGCGAGCCGTCCGAGTAAATTTGACGGCTCGAAGTCCAATGTAAATTTGCGCTCTAAATTTTATCAGCGCGGTATCGTTTAAATTTGACGAGAAAATGCGCCAAAGCAGACTGCCGTTACTTGCATATCTTAAACTTCTCAAATTTTAACCCAAATAGTGTCAAAATCACTCAAACACCTAAATTTAAAGGAAAGCCATGAAAAATGTGTCTAAATTTTGCTTTTTGGCGGTGATTTTTTGCGGTATTGGCGGCGCAAATCTAAGCGCTCAAACGACGAAAGCCTCGCTAATGGAAAAACGATAAACGAATTTTACCAAACAAACTACGGCAACGGCAAAATACAGCCTATCACCTAGGAGTGGCTGACGTCCGAGCTTGACGGACTCATTTACGATCAGTTCGGCTCCGCGCTCGGACGTCTGAGCGACGTAGAACACGTATCGTCGGATCTAGATCTCGACCCTTTTATAGACTCGCACGAGATTGACGAGCTCAAAAACTTTAGCGTAAAAGCGGTCTCAGAGAACGAATCGCGAGTCAAATTTGAGCTATTTGGCGAAAAACGCGATATAACTTTGCGCTTAATTTGCGATAAAGATTGCCTAGTTGGCGGCGTAAAGCTTAGCGACGCAGGCTCGTTAAAGGCTAAGATTAAGAAACCTCTAAAAGCGGCGTATCCGAGCAATTACGGCAAAATTTTCAAAGAGTGAGTGTAAAATTTGAGAGCTTAACGCGCCGTTTGGTTTCAAATTTGCTCGCTTTCGCAAATAGCGCGCAAACTAAGCGGCGCGTAGATCAGGGCGCGAGCTAGCGATAACTCGCGCCGATAAATTTATATTTTTCTATACGGAGCTTGTCCAGCTTCGTAGAAGTTATTGCCCTCGCTATCTATCGCTACGATAGCCGGGAAATCCTCGACCGTGAGCCTCGCGATCGCCTCAGGGCCAAGCTCTGGATAGGCTAGCACTTCGTATTTTTTGATACTTTGGCTAATCAGCGCGCCAGCACCCCCGATAGCGACCATGTATACGCAGCCTGATTTTTTCATCGCTTCGACGACGGCGTCGCTACGATATCCTTTGCCGATCATGCCGTTGATGCCCACTTCGTTTATCATTGTCGGAGTGTATTTGTCCATGCGTCCGCTAGTAGTCGGTCCCGCAGCGCCTATGACGTCGCCCGGTTTTGCGGGGCTTGGTCCTAGGTAGTAGATCGTCTCGCCGGCTAAATTTACGGGCAATGCCTCGCCTCGAGCCAAAGTCTCGGTTAGCGCCTTGTGCGCGGCGTCGCGAGCTGCGATGATGGTGCCGCTTATTAGCACGTTGTCGCCCGCTTTTAGGCTTTTTACGACATCTTTATCAAACGGCGCGGTTATCTTTTTTACTTCTGACATCTTTTCTCCTTAAATTTCAGCTTCAGCATGGCGAGCGGCGTGGCAGTTGATGTTGATAGCGACCGGTAGGCCCGCGATGTGGGTCGGATACCACTCGATGTTTACTTTTACCGCGGTCGTGTCGCCGCCTAGTCCTTGCGGTCCGACGCCCGTTTTGCAGGCGAGCTCCAGTAGTTCCTCTTCTAGTTTGGCGTATCTAGGGTCGGGGTTTTTGCTGTCTGCGGCGCGAGCGGCTGCGTATTTTGCCATTAGCGCGGCCTTATCCATCGTGCCGCCTATGCCCACGCCGATTACCATCGGAGGACAGGCGTTTGGTCCCGCTAGCTTAACTGTGTCTAAAAATACCTTTTTCACGCCTTCTAGGCCGTCTGCAGGCACTAGCATCTTTAGAGCCGACTTGTTCTCGCTGCCAAAGCCCTTCGGAGCGACTTTTATGTGGATTTTATCGCCCTTTACTATCCTTACGTTTATGACGGCAGGGGTGTTGTTCGTCGTGTTTTTGCGCTCAAAAATCGGGTCGTTTACGACGGATTTGCGCAGGTAGCCGCCCACGTAGCCGTCTTTTACGCCCTCGTTTATCGCATCTTCTAAAAATCCGCCCTCGATATGCACGTCCTGACCGATATCGACGAATACAACCGCCATGCCCGTGTCTTGGCAGATCGGCGCGACGCGCTTCTGGGCTAGATCGGCATTTTGGAGTACCTTGCCTAGGATGTCCTTGCCTATCGGCGAGCTCTCGTTTTCTCTAGCTTTTTCAAAAGCCGCTCTCATATCGGGCGTCACGACGTAACAGGCCTCTTTGCAAAGCTCGCTGACGGTTTTGGAGATTAATTCCGCTTGAACTACTCTCATCTGTCCTCCTGTGTTAAATTTGTTTTATAAATTTCAAAATATAAAATTTAATTTTTATCTCTTGTTAAATTTCGCGAAGTTTATCAAAATAAGCTAAAAAGTTAGATTAAATTTACGGGCTTTGATAGGATAAAGTAGAAAATCGGCTTAAATTTAGCAAGGCAAATTTAACGCTAATCCCGCAAAATCCAGTTAAACGGCGGCAAATTTAAAGCGATGTGGCATGCTCAAATTTGACGCAATAGCTTAAATTTGAGCTGATTTACGAACAAAGCGGAGTCTTTCAATTCAGATCGGTTAAATTTGAGAAGCCGTTTGCGCGCCTAAAATTTCAAAAGCCAAATCCGCCCTCAAATTTAAAACCAAATTTACGCCCGGCCCGCAAAGGCAAGGCGCAAATTTGCCTAGTCCTCATCCTCTTTTTGCTCAAATTTTCTACGCACTTTGACGCTTGAGATGCTAGCGCCGTCCATCTTGCGCACTTCGTAGTAGCAGTTCTCGTCCTCGATCTTGTCGCCCACGACCGGCAAGCGACCGATGAGATTAAAGACATATCCGCCGATCGTTAGCTCCTCGGTCTCATCGGCAAAGCTAATCCCCATCAGCTCCTCGACGCTCTCTAGATCAAAACGTCCCTGAAACTCGTAGATATTTTCGTTGATCTTTTTGTAGTGCGGGTCGGCGTCGTCGTGCTCGTCGTTAAAGTCGCCCAAAATTTCTTCCATTATGTCTTCCATCGTGAGCAGACCAGCCGTGCCGCCGTATTCGTCCACGACTAGAGCGGCGGAGATTTGCTGCTTGTTCATCATCACGAGGATTTTAGATATCGAGAGGTTTTCGGGCACGATGACGAATTTTCTCACGATGCTGTCAAATTCGCGCTTTTTGTTACCCAGATCGATTTGCAAGATATCTCTGATATGGATCATGCCTAGTATCGCGTCCTTGCTGCCGTCGATGTATGGATAGCGCGTGTATTTGGAGTCAAAGATCACTTTGATATTTTCTTCGTAGCTTTTTTGTTTGTTTATGCAGACCATATCGCGGCGCGGAGTCATGATCTCTTTGGCGACCGTGTCGGAGAAATCGACCGCATTTTTGATAATCTCGGTCTCAAAGCTATCTAAAACGCCGCCTTTTAGGCTCTCGCCCACGATGATTTTTATCTCTTCTTCGGAGTGGGCTAGCTCGCTCTCTTTGGCTGGTTTGATGCCTAAAATTTTAAGAGAAACGCCCGCTAGAAAATCAAAAGTCTTGATAAGCGGTGAGAAAACAACCCAAAATACGTGCAGCGGACGCGCGATGGCTAGGACGGCTTTTTCAGATTTTGCGATGGCGACGGACTTTGGCACTAGCTCGCCTAGCACCACGTGCATGAGCGTGATCAGCGTAAACGCGATCGCAAACGCGACGGTGTGGACTAAAATATCATTTAGATTAAAGTATGTTTTTAGCGGTTCCTCGATCAGTCTAGCAACCGCAGGCTCGCCGATCCAGCCAAGAGCTAGTGAGCTTAGCGTGATGCCTAGCTGCGTGGCGGAGAGGTAGGTATCGAGGTTATTTGACATATCAAGCGCGGTTTTTGCGTTTGGCACTTTGTCCTTAACAAGCTCTTCTAGGCGAGTCTTGCGGACTTTGACGATGGAAAATTCTGATAAGACGAAAAAAGCGTTTAGAAATACGAAGAAAAACGCGAGAGCGATCATAAAAAGCGAGTCGGCGCTACTGGGGTGCAATTAAAATCCTTAAAAAATTAAAATGAAATGCGGCGATTATAGCAGAAAATCGGGAATTTTAAACTGAAAGCGCATTTTTGCCGCCTCTAGCGCGAGCAAACGCCGCGGAGGCTATTTTGCCGCGTTTTGGCGCTTTTGGTTGCATGTGCGCCCTGCTTGCGGCTTAAATTTGAGCGTAAATTTAACCTCCGCGCTAAACTTGTAATACAAATATTGCTTATTTTATGCGCCGTTTGGCTCAAATTTACGAAAATTATTTAAATTTGAGTCCAAATTTGACGCGCCTAGACCCGCACCGCAAAAATGCTAGCGGTTAAATTTATAAAATTTAAACCAAGTTTACGCCGTTAAATTTGATGCGTCAAATCCTAAAACTGCGGTTTGCCGCCGTTTGCCTTCGCGCCGTTTACGAAGTCGATCGCTATTTTCTGGCAGGCTTTTTTGTCCTTTTTCTCAAGACACAACGTCTCGAGCTCCTCCCGGCTCATGCCCTTGTAATCAGCCACCGTTTTGGTCGTCCCGCCCATATAAAGCCACGCAAGAAAGCCCAAAATAAACAGGATAAATATCAATCTCGCCACGCCCGCTCCTTTGCAAATTTATCTTAATAATACAGCGACGACGGTTAAATTTAGCTTGATTTTGCGCCAAATTTGACAAGATGTGGCACTCAAATTTAAAAAATAGTCTCACGGTAAAAATCGCCGCGAAACCCGGTAAAACGATGGCCGCGGCGTTGATAAATTTTACGCCGAACTCACTAAATTATTTTACCTTTTTGCCGTTTTTATAGCTGGCAAAAATTTCGCTCGTGCCGTCCTTTTTAAACGCGATCACATCATAGTCCTCGACGATGCCGCCCTGCTCCATGCCAGGACTTCCAAGCGGCATACCTGGTACCGAGATGCCCACGACGTCAGAGGGTTTAGCGCTCAAAAGCGCCTTTATCTCTTCAGCTGGCACGTGCCCCTCGATAGCGTAACCTCCGACTATACCGGTGTGGCAGCTAGATAGCTCCGGCGGAACGCCGTATTTGTTTTTCGTTTCGATTATCGCGTTTGTTTTGTGTTCTACGATCTCAAAGCCGTTTTTCTTCATCACTTCGCCCCATTTACCGCAGCAACCGCAGTCCGGGCTTTTATAAACCTCGATCGTCTCGCCGCCCAGAGCCGCCGACGCAAGCGCTGAAAATAGCGCAAATCCCAAAACAGTCTTTTTCATTTTCATCCTTTGTAAAAAATTCGCCGGATTTTAACGTAATACGCATAACAGTAATCTAACGCGCATAAATTTAGCTGGGTTTTGCTATACTTTGCGACTAAATCTCAAATTTAAAGGCAAATAGATGTTTTCGTCGTTTTTCGCGAATAAAAAATGGGCCGCATGGGCGTATTTCGGGCTCGCGGCGCTGCTAATCTCGACCTACGCGCAAGTACAGATGATAGTGCTTCTAAACAATTGGTACAAGGACTTTTACGATATTTTGCAAAACGTCAAAGATCACACGATAGACGATTTTTGGACTTGCGTGCTTAGATTTGCCAAGATCGCCTTCCCGTACGTCCTGCTTGCGACGATGACGAACTATTTCACGCGCCTTTGGACGTTTAAGTGGCGCGAGGCGATGACGTTTGACTACATAAAATACTGGCGAAACGTCAAAATCGACATCGAAGGCAGCTCACAACGTATCCAAGAGGATATCTACCGCTTTGCCAAAGTCGTGGAAAATTTAGGCTCGCAAGTAGCCGACGCCGTGATGACACTCATCGCCTTTATACCGATACTTTGGGCGCTTAGCGGGCAGGTCGATATACCGCTACTGGGCAAAAGCGAAGGCTCGCTCGTATGGATCGCGCTAACGGTTAGTATCGGCGGACTCGCGATCTCGTGGTTTGTCGGCATCAAGCTACCGGGCCTTGAGTACAACAACCAAAAGGTCGAAGCCGCGTTTAGAAAAGAGCTCGTATACGCCGAGGACGACAAGGCAAACTACGGCGCGCCCGAGAAGCTTGAAGGACTGTTTAATGACCTAAAACGAAATTACTACAGGCTATTTTTGCACTACGGATACTTTGATGTCTGGAGATATATGTTCGGCCAGAGCATGGTTATCGTCCCGCTCATCGCGATGGGTCCTAGCGTACTCGCAGGCTCGATAACGCTTGGCGTGATGATGCAAGTCGTAAATGCCTTTTCTCAAGTGCGCGGGTCGCTTGCGGTGTTTATGAACAACTGGACGGTCATCACGGAGCTGCGCTCTATCCATAAAAGACTTAAGGAATTTGAGAAAAATATCGAGTACAAGCGCGTTAAGCTCGATGAAAATTTACAAAGCGAGCCCGTGTAAATCAGACTCTTTCAAATTTAACTTTTGGTTGCGTGGCGACTCGGGTTTATTTGGCTCGCGCTCGCGCCGGCGACCGCTCAAATTTAGCATTTCGGACGCAAATTTGACGGCTCGAGGGAGACGGTTAAATTTTAGTTTGCGCGTCCGAGCCGTCTAAAGCGGGTTCAGGCACGAAAATTTGCCAAATTTGACCCGCACAAATTTAACGCAGATCCGTTAAAGCCGCTAAACCCAAGCCAAATTTACGCCGCCAAATTTACAAAACCCAAATTTACCCGCCGTTTCTTTACAAATTTGCCGCCGTTAAGCCAAATTTAAACGCCTATTTACGAATTTATAGCTGTTTTAGCGGTATAATCGCCAAAATCTCGCAAAGGATGAAAAATGACGATAAGGAAAATTATTTTGCTCGCCGTGTTTACCGCGACGATGCTGACGGGCTGCTTCACCAGCTCGACTAGCGGCGGCGCGCTAGGCGAAAACAGACGCCAGATGTTTCTAGTCGGCGAACAGGAGATGAACGAGGCCGCGGCCAAAGCCTACGTAGAGACGCTAAGCGGCGCGCGCAAAAAGGGAGCGCTAAACATCGATCCCGTGATGACAAAAAGAGTGCAAGACGTCGCCAAACGCCTGATCGCGCAGGTCGGAGCATTTAGAGAGGATGCGCTCAAGTGGAAATGGGAAGTAAACGTGATCGACGAAAACACGATAAACGCGTGGTGTATGCCCGGCGGCCGCATCGTCGTGTATAGCGGCATCATCAAAAACCTATCGCTCACAAACGGCGAGCTAGCCGCCGTCATGGGACACGAGATCGCACACGCGCTGCGTGAGCATAGCCGCGAGCAGGCCAGCACGGATATGCTCAAAAACGTCGGCATTTTCGCCGTTTCGCAGGCTGCGGGGCTAGGCGATCTAGCTACCGGCGCCATAAATATGGCTGCGCAGTACACCATCTCGCTACCATTTTCTCGCTCCCACGAGCGCGAGGCCGACCACATCGGCACGGAGCTGATGGCGCGCGCGGGCTACGATCCTAAAGAGGCGGTAAACGTCTGGGTCAAAATGTCGCAAAAAAACGGCGGCAGCGTGCCTGAGATACTGAGCACCCACCCCTCAAACGAGAGCCGTATAGCCGATCTGCGCGAGGTCGCAGCCAAGCTCGAGCCGGTGTATCTGCAAGCTAAAAAGTAAAATTTAGCTCGCCTAGCGGCTCTTTTAAGCGCTTGCGGTTGGCCGTTTTAGGCGGCCGCACCGGTGTTTAAGTAGATTTGTAAGGCGGATAGAGGAGTGCAACAAGCTCCGATAATGTCCGCCGTATCTTAAAAATTTGAACTCTTATTTTAAATTTGCCGCCGAATTTTTGATTTGTTACGAAGGCGGCAAATTTATTTTTACTTATGATTTTTGCTTGAGTCTTTTTTGGTCGTCAAATTTGCTAGTAATTTTATAAATTTACGTCGAATTTGCCCGCGCATGCCGATAGTTGGCGTTAAATTTACGATCGCTGTCCGTGCCAAATTTGCTTTATGCGATTTTGCTTTTCGAAAAACTCCTCGTAAAAGTCGCTGCGTCTGCGAAAATTTGACGCGATCATTTTATTTTGCCGTGCCGCTTTTTGAGTGATGTCGCATGGGCGATTTTTTCTTTGCTGTTCTAGCCAAATTTAACAATCCGCACCGAATTTATAGTATATTTACGCCGTTAAACGCCATAAATATATCGCTAACCAATCTCCCGCATCGCATCAAGCCGCTTTAAAAATATCTCCACCTTGCGTAGCTGCGCCGCATCTAGCGCCATGCCCGAGTAAAAATACTCTACGCTGTTGCCGTTTGGGTAGTAAATTTTGCCATCGCACTCGTCGCACCCTCCTGCATTATTTTTGCCGACACAGCTTTCGTTGCCCCCTTTCGCGCCCTGCTCGCTGCTCGCGCTTCGTCCTTCCGCGCCAAATTTGTGGGCTTGCACCGACGAATTCGTATCAAATTTTACGCCGCAGTCCGCGTTAAATTTACCTGCCAGTACCGATAAATCCTCGCCGCGCGCAAGCTTTAGCCCTCCGCCAAGCTTGCTTGCTAGGCGGTTTAGCGTGCCGTCGATACCGTCGATGATGCGCACGTGAGACGGCAAAATTTCGCGCAAAACGTCCTTAAAATAGTTAAAATGCGTGCAGCCAAGCACGAGCGAACCGAGGCGCTCAAGATCAAATTTAGCTAGCTCCTCCCGCAGATACGCCCGAACCGCAGGCGAGTCAAACTCCAAATCCTGCGCAAACTCCACGAGGCGCGGTAACGCCAGGCTCCACGTCTCGCACTCCAGCCGCCCCACGAGGCGCGCTAGCTTCTCGCCCGCGATCGTTAGCGGCGTGGCGATGAGCAGCGTCGGGCGCGCGCCGAAGCTGTCCGCAGCGAGCTTGACGGCGGGCTCCATGCCGATAACCGGCACGCTAAATGCGCCGCGAAGCTCCGAGATAGCCGCGCTAGTGGCGGTGTTGCAAGCAACGACGACCCCGTCCGCGCCGCGCTCGACCAGAAATCCGACCGCATCGAGGCTTAGCCGCACGATCTCGGCCCTGCTTTTCGTGCCGTAGGGGACGTGATCCTCGTCGGCAAAATACAAAAACTCCGCTCCGCTAAACCGCCGCAGAGCCTCGGCGAGTACGCTTAGCCCGCCGATACCCGAGTCAAAAAATGCTATTTTCAAATCTTTATCCAAGGTTAAATTTAAAAAGAGATTATAACTCAAATTTACGGCGATTTCGCCTTTGGGCGTAAATTTGGCTTTTTAGGGCGGCTAGATCCGCGCCTTTATCGACGTACAAATTTGACGTTTTCGTTGCTGTTTTTAATCAAATTTGGCGTAAAATCGGCTAAATTTAAAAAGGATTCAAAGTGCAAGAAAATCTCGCCGCCGCAAAATACGAAATCTCGCGCACCGTCAAGGCCGATCTCGCCGCCATCACGCGCATTTATAACGCAAGCGTTTTAGAGCGAAACGCCACAGCCACGCTGCACCCCGTGGGCATAGAGGGGCGCGAAGCATGGTTTGACGCGCACGAGGCGGCAAATCGCCCGATATACGTGCTGCGCGAGATTTGCGAAGGAAATTTGACGAGCGGAGACGGCGAAACATTTGAAGCTGATTGCGAGAGGAAATTTGACCAAAAGGGCGAAAATTTGGGCGCGCAAAAGCCGGGCGTCGCAAACCAAAAAAGCGAAATCTTAGCCTGGGGCAGCCTCAGCTACTATCATCCGCGCGAGGGCTACCGCATCACCGCAGAGATCAGCGTCTACATCGCAGCGGACACTCGCGGCAAAGGATTGGGTGGACGGCTCGTAAAATTTATACGCGAAAGTGCACCAAAATTTGGCATCAAAAACGTCGTCGCGCTGATATTTTCCAGCAACGCGGCAAGCCTAAATTTGTTTGCAAAATTCGGCTTTGCGCGCTGGGACGAACTACCCAAAGTCTGCGATATGGGCGGCAAAATCGAGAGTCTGACGATACTGGGCAAGAAACTGGGGTAAATTAAATTTGATCCTGTAGATTAGAATACCTGTGCTTTTACCACGCTACATCTCAATCGCGCTACCAATAATTTCAGGTACCGCGCCGATTTTAACACTTAGCGGACTTAAATTTGCACGCTCTGGCGCAAATATAAACAGCTAAAATTACGCCGTAAATTTTATAGATATTATCAATTAAGCAAGCAAACTTTAACTCATTCTTAATATAGAAAGTTATAGTATTATTTTAAACTTTATTCCAAAGGAGACCCTATGAAGCACTTTTCACTCTCAAAGGCCGTTTTTATGGCGGCGAGTCTGGCCCTGCTCGGGCTAACGGCTGCGAATGCGCAGGAGAAATTTTCCCCGTTATCGTCATTCACGGCGGCACCAGCGGGCTTGATCTAACCAAAGAGGAATTTAAAATCCGCGAGGAGCCGATGAAAAAGGCGCTTTTGGCGGGTCAAGCCGTGCTTGAAAAAGGCGGCAGCGCGATGGATGCGGTAACTGCGACAATAATGGTGCTTGAGGACGATCCGAATTTTAACGCAGGCAAGGGCGCGGTATTTACCGCCGACGGATTTAACGAGCTTGATGCCTCGATCATGGACGGCTCGACTAAAAAAGCGGGCGCAGTCGCGATGGCAAGGCATATCAAAAACCCAATCCTAGGCGCCAGACTCGTGATGGATAAGACGTGGCATACGTTGGTTGCGGGCGAGGGAGCCGACAAGCTCGCTAAAGAAAACGGCCTGGAGATGGTCGATCAGAAGTATTTTTTCACGCAGTTTAGATACGACGCGCTGCAAAAAGCTAAAGAGAAGCAAAAGCTGCTACTTGATAGCGAAAAGGCGAAAAAGACATCGCTAAATTTATACGAGCGCCCGTATCTTGGCACCGTGGGCGCGATCGCGCTGGATAAAAACGGCAACCTAGCCGCAGCGACCAGCACCGGCGGCATGACCAACAAAATGACCGGCCGCATCGGCGATAGCCCGATAATAGGCTCTGGAACCTACGCAGATAACGACTCGGTGGCGGTTTCATGCACCGGGCACGGGCGACATCTACATGCGCGTAAATGCCGCGCACGAGGTCTCAGCTCTTTATAAATACAAAACGCAAGACGTGCAAAAGGCCGTCGAAGAAGCAGTAGCTCAGGTCAAAGCGCTCGGCGGCAGCGGCGGCATCATCTCGATCGACAAGCACGGACACACGGGCTTTGCGTGGACGAAAGACAAGCTCGGCATGTATCACGGCGAGGCAAGGCTCGGAGCCAAACCGGTCGTTTACTGGCCGCTAGGGGAGAAATAATCAAATTTACCCCGCTTATTTTGGCTCGGGCGGGGTCAAATTTAGTTAAATTTTGATTTTATACATAAATACGCAGTCAAATTTAAAAGCGGCAAAGCCAAACAACGCTTCGCCGCTCAAATTTATCCTATTTTACGCTATTTTCAGCTTTAAATTTAGCCAAAAGCTCCTCGTCGCATTTCGGGCAGTATTCGTGCTCGCCGCTGATGTAGCCGTGTTTGGCGCAGACGCTAAAGACCGGCGTTATCGTGATGTATGGCAGCTTGTAGTTGTTTATCACGCCGCGCACGAGGTCTTTGCACGCTTCGGCCGAGCTGATACGCTCCTTCATGTATAGGTGCAGCACCGTGCCGCCCGTGTAGGAGCTTTGCAGTTCGTCTTGCAGATCGAGCGCCTCGAACGCATCGTCGGTGAAATTTGCCGGCAGCTGCGTGGAGTTGGTGTAGTAGATATTTTCGCCAAATCCCGCCTGGATGATGTCCGGATAGCGCTTTTTGTCCTCTTTAGCAAAGCGGTATGTCGTGCCCTCGGCAGGCGTGGCTTCGAGGTTGTAAAGGTTGCCGGTACTCTCTTGGAACTCGCGAATTTTACCGCGTAGAAACTCGATCATCTCGATCGCGAATTCTCGCCCAAAATCGGTCGCTATGTTTTCCTTGTCGTTTGTAAAATTTCTCAAAAGCTCGTTCATGCCGTTGATGCCGATGGTGCTAAAGTGGTTATTAAAGTGTTTTAGATAGCGCGCGGTATACGGATACAGGCCGCGTTCGTACATATCCTGGATAAATTTGCGCTTTTTTTCGAGCGTGGATTTGGCTAAATTTAGCAGATACTCAAGGCGCGTGTAGAGTCCCTTTTTATCGCCTTTATATAGGTAGCCCAGGCGAGCTAAATTTAGCGTCACGACGCCGATACTACCGGTCATCTCCGCACTACCGAACAGCCCTCCGCCGCGCTTTAGCAGCTCGCGTAAATCTAGCTGCAAGCGGCAGCACATCGAGCGCACGTGGCCCGGCTTATAGGCCTTGTCGTTTGCGACGCGGTTGCCGTTTTCATCGGTCGTATACTGGCTGCCGACGAAATTTTGAAAATAGCTCGAACCCATTTTCGCGGTGTTTTCAAAAAGCACCTTCGCCACCTCGCTATCCCAGTCGAAGTCCTCGGTGATATTTACCGTAGGGATCGGGAAGGTAAAGGGCTGTGAGCACTTGTCGCCCTCGGTCATGATCTCGTAAAAGGCCTTGTCGATGCGGTTCATCTCGGGCTCAAATGCGCGGTAGGTCATATCCGTTAGCTTGTTAAAGCCGCGCTTGGCGGCCTCCTGCGCTAGCTCGACATCCTCTAAATCGCTAAATATATGCCTATCCTCGCGCGTAGGTATCTGATCGCGTAGATCGGACGGGCAAGTGATGTCGATCGTTACGTTGGTAAACGGGCTCTGACCCCAGCGAGCCGGCACGTTTAGGTTAAAGATAAAGCTCGTTATCGCCTTTTTGATCTCTTTGTCGCTTAGCTTGTCGCGAAAAACATAAGGCGCAAGATATGTGTCAAAGCTGCTAAACGCCTGCGCGCCCGCCCACTCGCTTTGTAAAATTCCTAGGAAATTTGCCATCTGATATAGCGCTTCGCGGAAGTGCTTGGGCGCCTTGCTCTCGACTCTGCCGCGCACGCCGTTAAAGCCCTCGTTTAGTAGCGCCCTAAGGCTCCAGCCCGCACAGTAGCCCGTGAGGCAGTCTAGGTCGTGGATATGATAGTCGCCGTTTCGGTGTGCGAGGCCCTCTTCTTTGCTATACACCTTATCCAGCCAGTAGTTGGCGATGACCTTGCCCGCGGTGTTGTTGATGAGGCCGGCGTTTGAGTAGCTGGTGTTTGAGTTTGCCAGGATGCGCCAGTCGGTGCCGTTGATGTACTCGCTGATAGTTTGGGTGGAGTTGATGTAGGTGGTGTCTTCGTTTAGTCCTAAAATTTGCTCGCGCTGAAGCTTGTGCGTGTGGCGGTAGAGCATAAAGCTCTTCATCACGTCGAAGTGTCCCGCGTTAAAAAGCGCCTTTTCGATGTAGTCTTGCACGTCCTCGACGCTCAAAACTTCGCTGTCAAACACGCGCCCCATCACGTCTAAAAAGACCTTGTCGTCGTATTCTTTAGACTCGCTTTCAAAGGCTTTTTTGATTGCGTCTTGTATTTTATAAGGTAGGTATTCCTGTTTTGTTCCATCTCTTTTTAAAATAAATTTCATACCTACCAACTCCTATAGTACTTTTAAATAAAAATCCTTGCAGTATATCCAATAATTTAAGAAAATTGGCTTAAGAATTAGCGACGAAATTTGAGTTAAAAATGTCATTTTTAAGTTTAAAATCGCTTTTAAACCGCGTATACTTGGGCATTTTATAAAGGGCTATTAAAATTTAATACAAAGCTGTTTTTGATAAGAGATATTAAATTTGAGCAAATTTAAAATAAAGCTATAAAACAAGCTAAAGTTCAAATTTGACGAGATTTTGCGGGAGTTAAATTTGGTAAATTTGAGGGAGAGAAAGTCCCGCCGTAAAATTCGGCGGGAAAGTTTTTATTCGTCGTATCTTAAGAAAATATCCTCGCCACCTTTTGCAAGGTTTAGGATACCTTCGCCGCGTTTAAACGTTATCTCTGTGCCGATATCGTCGTTCGCTAGTCTTACGCCGCTTGCTGTGACTGCGTTTTTAAGGTTGATTTTGTGACCTTTGCTGTCTTCTAGCACGGCTGTGTTAAATTTATCGGTAGAGCTTAGTCTAACGACGTATTTCGGGTCGTTTACGCCCGTAAATTTAATAACTTCAGCTTCTGATTTGGTGATTTGCGCTTTATTTGTGCTCTCGCTTTTGTGCGCGTGGCAACCGCTAAGCATAGCAACTGCAGCAAAAGCCGCCAAAGATGAAACTAAAAACTTCTTCATTTTCGTCCTTTTTTGTGAAATGAGACTCGAATATTACTTCAAAATAGTTTATATAAAGTAAACTTAGCCAAGAAGGAGTCGTTGCTCAAGGCTAAATTTACTCGCGGGCTTACGCTTATTTAAAAAATAAGCCGCCGCAAATTTATCGCCGCTCCTAAAAAGCTCGCAAAATCAGCGATTTCTCGGCATTAATGACAGCCACAACCGCAGCAAGATTTAGCGCCGCCGTGAAGCTCGGAAACGTAAAATTTAACCGAATTTAGCCCCTCTTTTAGCGCCCACTCGTAAGCGCTTGAGACGAAATGCCAGTTGATGTTTTCAAACAGCTTCTCCAAATACGCAGGGCGCGCGTTTCTGTGATCTACATAGTATGCGTGCTCCCAAACGTCCGCGACTAGAAGCGGTACGAGGCCGTCCGTTACCGGAGTTTGCGCGTTGCTAGTTTGTACGATTTGCAGCTTATCCTCTTTTGGATTGTAAACCAGCCACGCCCAGCCGGAGCCAAAAAGCGTAGTCGCAGCCTTTAAAAACTCCTCTTTAAAATTCGGTATATCTTTTTCTAGGCGCGATTTTAGCTCGTCGCTCATTTGGCTTTTTTTCGCGATGCAATCCCAGTAAAAGTCGTGGTTATAGACCTGAGCCGCGTTGTTAAACACGCCGCCGGAGCTTTTTACTAATATATCAAAGAGGCTAGCGCCCTCAAACTCGGTACCTTTTATCAAATTATTTAGGTTATTGATATAGGTTTGGTGGTGTTTGCCGTGGTGGTAACTACAGGTTTCCTCGCTGACGACGGCGTTTGCTTTCGGATCGAAAGGCAGTTTTCTAAGTTCAAACATAATTTTTCCTTTGTAATAAAATTTATCCGTATTATAGCAATAAAAAAGTAATTAATTTATTAACACGCAAACAAACGCGCCGATGCTTCCGTTTTATCAAATTTGACTCGTCTCGCCGCACGAAAAGGTCAAATTTAATAAAAATAATGTGTATTTTCGTAACATTTAGTCTTTTTAGCGTTATATTTTACTTTGGCTTGCTCTCAAATTTGACGGTAAAATTTGAGACATTGTTACTTATTTACACATAAATTTGAAATTTATTGCAAAAAGTCGAAACATTTTAACGCAGCCGCTTTTTTATGAATTATAATTGCACCTAGCTGAATTAGCTAATCTTTTAAAAAGGATCACAGATGAAAATTAAGTTACTTTCCGCACTGCTTCTTTCATGCGCGCTTGCGGGCAGCGCATTTGCCGCAGGTAAAACATACACGATCAAATTTGCCCACGTCGTTGCAGCTTCTACGCCAAAAGGCAAGGCTGCGGACTTTTTTGCTAAACGAGTCGGCGAGCTTAGCGGCGGAGCGATCAAAGTCGAGGTATATCCTGCCGCATCGCTGATGGACGATGATAGGGTTTTTGGAGCTCTAAAGCTGGGTAACGTACAGATGGCGGCGCCTAGTTTTTCTAAATTTACGCCGATAGTGCCGCAGTTTCAGCTTTTTGACCTGCCGTTTATCTTTAGAGACAACGCCCATCTTTACACTGTTCAAGACGGCGAAGTCGGACAAGCTCTAAAAGATATGATCGCTAAAAAAGGCTTCATCGCGCTTGATTTTTGGGACGCAGGATTTAAGCACTTTAGCTCGAGCAAAAAACCGATCGTAGAGCCTGCGGACGCTAAGGGACAAAAATTCCGCATCCAAAGCTCAAAAGTGCTTGAAGAGCAGATCAAAGTAGTCGGCGGCAACCCGCAAGTATTGCCTTTTTCAGAGGTTTATCCGGCCCTTCAACAAGGCGTAGTCGATGCGACCGAAAACCCGCTGTCAAACTTCTACAACTCCAAATTTTACGAGGCTCAAAGCTCTCTAACGCTCTCTAGCCACGGATATTTGGGATATTTAGTCGTTATGAGCGAGAAATTTTGGAAAGGTTTGCCTGATGATATGAAGGCTCACGTAACGCAAGCTCTAAAAGAAGCTACGGCATTTGAGCGCGAAGAGACGGCTAAAGAGGAAGAGCACATTTTAAGCGAGCTTAAAAAATACGCAAGCGAGAGCAAAAAGCTTGAGATCATCGAGCTAAACGCCGATCAAAAGGGCAAATGGGCGGAAGCGATGAAGCCGATTTATCCAAATTTCTACAACGCGATCGGTCAAGATTTGATAGAAAAAACGATAAATACGAAGTAGGCTTTTATGGGTAAATTTTTTGAGATTTTAGATGTCGGCATCGCCTCGGTAAACAAAACCGTAGCGGTGCTAGGCATCGCCGCAGGCACGCTGCTAGCCTTCATTAACGTCGTTATGCGCTACTGCTTTAACACGGGCTGGTCGTGGGCGGGCGAGCTAACGAACTACCTTTTTATCTGGTCGGCGTTTTTTGCCGCAGCATACGGCTTTAGAAAGGGCATTCATATCTCGGTTACGATTTTGATCGAGAGATTTCCCTCTCCTATCGCCAAGGCCTACCTCATCTTCGCAAACATCCTAACAACGGTATTTTTGATGTTCGTCGTGGTTTATAGCGTGCAGTATCTGCAGGTGATGTACGAGCTTGATTTTATGAGCGTAGATCTAGGCGTACCGCAGTGGGTGCCGATGCTAGTGCTTCCGATAGCGTTTCTGGGCGCTAGCTACCGCGCCGGAGAGAAAATTTATCAGATAGCTATGACGCCTTCAGATAAAGTCATCATAAACAACGAAGCCGAGATGATACGCGACTCGGTCAAGAAAAGCTAAGGAGAGCCTATGACCATCGCATTTTTGTTTATTTCGCTGTTTGGCCTCATGCTTATAGGCGTTCCCGTCGCCGTTTCACTTGGAGCTAGTACGGTTATCACGATGCTTTTTTTCACGGATCTTGACGTCGCGACGATACCTCAGCTCATCTTTGACGGTATCAATAAATTTGCCCTCATGGCGATCCCGATGTTTATCCTAGCCGGAAATTTACTGAGCAAGGGCGGTTCTGCTAGACGTATTATAGATTTTGCTAAATCCATGGTCGGACATCTACCGGGTGGTTTGCCGATGAGCGCGATATTTGCGTGCGTTATATTTGCCGCGGTTTCCGGCAGTTCGCCTGCTACGGTCGTAGCGATAGGCTCCATCATGTTTGTCGCTATCAAAGAAGCAGGCTATCCAAAAGAATACGCCGTGGGCGGCATCACAACCGCGGGCTCTCTAGGCATCCTCATCCCGCCTTCGGTCGTTATGATCGTTTACGGCGTGACGGCCGAGGTCAGTATCGCGCAGCTATTTATGGCGGGCGTGGTGCCGGGGCTGATGCTAGGCGGTATGATGATAGCGCAGACTTATATCGGAGCAAAGAGGCTTGGATTTAAAGCTACTACGCCAGAGCCTTGGAGCGAGCGGATAAAAAAATTCTTTAGAGCATTTTGGGCATTGCTAATCGTAGTAGTCGTTATCGGCGGTATCTACGGCGGTATCTTCACACCAACAGAGGCTGCCGCGGCGAGCGCCATATATGCGCTGATTATTTCGCTGTTTGTCTATAAAGATATCAAATTTAAAGACCTGTGGGACATCTGCCTAGAGTCTGCCATCACGACGGCGATGATATTTTTCATCATCGCAAACGCGGTCGTATTTGCATACCTGCTAACTAGCGAAAACATCCCGCAAACGATAGCAGATAGCATCCTAGCCGCAAATATCGGCAAGATAGGCTTTTTAATCATCGTAAACATCCTGCTTTTCATCATGGGACAGTTTATGGAGCCATCATCGGTCGTTATGATCATGGTGCCGCTGCTACTACCGATCGCCACTGCGCTAGGCGTGGATCCAGTGCACTTTGGTATCCTGTTAATCGTAAATATGGAAATCGGCATGATCACGCCGCCGGTCGGACTAAATTTATTCGTCGCCAGCGGCCTAACGGGTATGAATCTAAAAGACGTCATCGTCTCATGCTTGCCGTGGACTTTGACGCTATTTGTCGGTCTCGTCCTGGTGACATACATCCCGGAAATCTCGCTTTGGCTACCGAGGCTGATGTACGGAGGCTGATTTAAATTTGCAAATTTACGGCGCCGCACGGGCCTATACGGCTCGGCGGTCGGTCCGTAAATTATACGCTCCTTTAGTTGCCCAGATTCATTCGGGCTTAATTTTTTGATGTTTTTATGGTTACGGCTGGCTTTATCAAATTTTGTAAATTTAGCAAAGCCTGCCACTTTCTTTTCATAAAATTTGCCCCCAAATTTAACCGTCGATATTTTTGATTCCATACCTTAAATCCACCCGAAAGCCTCGTTAAAGCTATCCTGCTGTACCATAACTAAAAAATAAAGGGGAATTCATGTACCGCGTCAAACTACATATTTGTTTAACTCAGGATATAAAAAATAAGCTTGAGCAGTACGGCAAGATCCCGCCCAGACCGTGCTTTGAACATAAATTTGAGATACTAAAAAGCGCCTGCGACATCCCTGTGCCCATCCCCGACGAGCACCAATACCTAATCATCGCAAGCGAAGATTGCGGGTTAAATTTAACCGAGCTAAAAAAACGTATCGGCGAAAACGGCTTTTTGGCGATTTACGCAAAGGATACCGCAAAGATAACGAGCGAGCAAAAAGAGGCCGCAGATGAAATTTGGCCGCAAGCTGCAAATTTAGACGACTTCTACTTTGAAAAAGCGCTAAATTTGATCGCCGAGCGAAAAGAAGCATGGCTACAAAAAACTTGGCTACAAACGCTGATAAACTCGTCTCCCGATATGATATGGTTTAAGGATATGGGCGGACTACATCTAGAGGTAAACGACGAGTTTTGCGAGGTCGTAAACAAGCCAAAAGAGCTCGTGCGGGGCAAGGATCACTACTACATCTGGGATATCCCAAAAGAAGTCTACGAGCAAACGGACTACGTCTGCGTCCAGACCGAGGACGACGTCGTAGCTGCGCGTAAGACCTGCCTTTTTGACGAGGAGGTTATGCGCGCGGACGGCAAACTAAGCAAGCTAAAAACGTATAAAACGCCGATATTTGACGGCGAGACGATCATCGGTACCGTCGGCATCGCCCGCGACGTGACGAAAGAGTACGAATATCTGCAAAACATCGAGCATCTAGCTCACTACGACCAGCTCACCGGATTAGCAAATCGCAACCAGCTGGACGCATTTTTAGACAAGCTAAAAACCACGCATATGAGCATACTTTATATGGATTTAGATCGCTTTAAGCAGGTAAACGACGAGCACGGACATCAGGCGGGCGACAAGGCTCTAGTTGCAATTGCGGAGTTGATAAAGGAGATTTTTAACGACGCGATGAACGTACGCATCGGCGGAGACGAGTTTATATCGATATTTACCGACGGCGCGAACATGCAAAGCATAGCGCCTCGCGTGCAAATTTTGATTGACCGATTTTTTAAAATTTGTCAAGAAAATCCGCTATTTAGCGGACTATCCGTGAGTGCGGGTATAGCAGAAGGACAGATCGGGCACGGCTCGTTTGACCTGCTACTTCAGCGCGCCGACGATGCTCTTTATAGGGCTAAACACGCGGGCCGCGGCACCTACTGCGTAAATCCCTGGGAGGACTTTGAGCAAAAATAAATTTACGCTAGCGTTTGCCGGTCGGTAGCTATGCGGCACGAATTTACGGCGGCTCGTTAGCGTTCATGCGGTTTGGCGGCTGACCGTAAATTTGATATCGCTTCTTATCTTTTACTCTAAATTTTATTCAAATTTTGCCGATATCGTTAGAAAGCCAAATTTTAAAAGGATTTTAAATGATAGGCGGCGTAAACGGATTTAACGCAAATGCAAATTTTGATTTTAACGGCGCTCGCGGGCAAAATTTAAAAACGCGCAAGGAAAAAGAATCTGCCGATTCGGCCTCAAATTTAAGCTTGGCACAGCCAAATTTAACGGCACTGATTGATTATGACGCTCTTGATCCGGATAAACTAGACCGAGATCAGCTCAAAATTTGGGCGGATAGGGTTGATCCGAAAAAGCTAGCCGGTAAGGATTTAAGCATGTGGCTGGGCGTAAAAATGGGATTTGAAAAGGTAGTGGATGATTGGCGCAAGGAGCTCGGACTAAAACCGGACGAGCCCATATTTACTAGGAGGATATTTTCTCTAAGCGGCTACACGAGAGACGATAAAATCAGCATTTGGGGCAAGATGAACGGGCTTGATCCGAGTACCGACAAAGAAAAAGCCGCCGAGCTAAAAAGCTTCGTAGATAGCACGCGAGCTCTGATCGCGCACGCGGGCGATCAGTCCGATATATTTAGACAAGACGCCTTTAGCGTGGATAAGTTTTTGAGTAAATTTAACGTCGATCTGGGCGGGTTTGGCACAGGGCTTGGCATGCGTAGCGGCAGCGGCCTGATAATGGACGCCAAGGCCTCGAAGCTACTGGATTCTGATATGAGCGAGGAGGAGTTTAAAGATAAATGGCTCGAGTACGCGGCAAATAAAATCCTAGGCGAATACGCAAACGTCAAAATTTCGCTCAAGGACGGCGCGCTAAATTTCGACCAAACGCCCGCAAAAGAGCGCATTACTCTTCTGGGGCAAGATATAGAAGATCGCGTGCGCTACGCGGACGAAGCGAGCAAAAAAGAGTTTTTTAAATTTCTAAAAGACGTATTTAAAAACGGCGAGAGTATCGGAGGCGTGCTGCAAAAAATCGCACTAAAAAAAGGCGATTTTGACGAAACGGTCAAAGAAGAAGCGCACGCATACGCCGCAAAAGAAAAGAAATTTAAACCTATCCACGCTACTAGTAAAAGCCAAACCTACGTTTACAAGGATATAAAGCGCGAATTTTTCGAGAAATTTATCAAAGCCGAACAAGAAAAAGGAACGGACGTAACCAAGCTTTTAGAAGTTCTAAATAAAATCCGAAAGCTAGATATCAATGCGTAAAATTTAGTAAAAGCAAAAGCGTAGGGCTAAATTTAAAGCCTAAATTTACCCTGAACTAAAAATAAAGCAAACCGCCAAGGCTCGCCGACGTTAAATTTTGACAAAAATTATCCGCAAAAGCTAAATTAAACGCTCCAAATTCTGGCGGGTAAATTTAACCCGCCAAGCTAAAATTTAACGCACCGAATTTACATCTCGTAGCTATCCTCTTCGTCTTCGTCGCCGTATTCGTAGTCGTTCTCATCGTAGTTGTAGCTATATCGCTCGGATCTCTCGTCGTCAAATTCGGAGTATTCTTCATCCAAATCTTCCTCTTCGTAGTCAAATTCTTCACTCATTTTCTCTCCTTTAAAATTATTTTTTCACTTCTTCGACGTATAGGCTCTGGCTAGGGAAGGCAAATCCAAGCCCGTTGGCCTCTACGATATTCATTATTTTTAGCATCACGTCCTCTTTGACTGCCAAAAACTCGCCCCAAACTATCGTCTTTGAAAAGCAGTACACGAGGATATTTATCGAACTATCGGCAAACTCGTCCACGACGACAAATAAATTTGACTTATAGCCCGCTAGATCGTCGATCGAGACGATACCGCGGTCGTATCGGCTAGCCTTTTTTGAGCCCATATCGTCGCCCTTTGCGATATCTGGGTGGTCGATTAGCATCTGTTTGATTTCCTCGACGCACTTTTTGATCTGCTCGGTCGTGGCGCTGTATTCTAATCCGATTAGCATCCTGATGCGTCGTCCCATCTTTCGCCTGCTCCAGTTTCGGATCGGATCGCTAGCTAGCTTGGAGTTTGGCACGAAGATAAGGGCGTTGTCAAAGGTTCGCACGGTCGTTTTCCTAAGTCCGATCTCCACGACCGTTCCCTCGATGTCGCCGCACACGATCCAGTCGCCTTGCGAAAACGAGTTGTCAAAGAGTAGCATGACGGAAGCAAAGAAATTCGCCAAAATATCCTTAGTCGCAAGAGCCACCGCAAGGCCGCCGATACCAAGAGAGGCGATGATGGCGCTAACATTAAATCCGAGCTTGCTAAGCACGATAAGCAGCGCGATAACGAAGATGATGAAATAGATGATCTTTAGGATCAAATTTATCACCTCTTTACGCCCGCTTTTTTTGGTGAGTTCGTTGATGAGTACCATGCCGTAGCCGTTTAGTACGCTAAGTATGAGCCAGGTAACGGCGATAACGAAAGTGATCGCTAGGAAATTTGCAAATTTTATCGGCATAGGAGCCGGATAGTACGCGATCGAGACGCAGATATCTATCGCGTAGGCTATGAGAGTGAGTAGCATCGGACGCTTGATTATCTCGACGATACGCCCTTTCGTATATCTATCCGAATCGTGCTTGACGAAAAATTTCATCAGCACCCACAACGTGAGCTTACTAAGTAGCGTCGTAAACGAGACGAAGAACAAAAATACGACGAATATGATCGCAGCCTTGCCAACGTTAAATTTGCTCGTAAATGAGGCCTTTTCGTTGATAAAATCTATCGCGGTTTTTAAATTTAGCTCGGAGATGATGTAGTTTGACGTGAGCAGCTCGGCGTTATCGCGCAGATAGTAGAGTATCTCTTCCAGCGTCTTTTTGTGTGCTTCTAGCGCGTCTAATTCGCCTTTATGTGCCAAGGCTACTTCTTCGCTTAGCGAGTCTTTAAAAGCCTTAAACTGTGCGTAAAACTCCGTCTGAAAGCTAAGCAGCGTCTTCTCGACGGCAAGTTTGACGTTTACGGCTTTGCCGCCCTCTTTAAAGATATTTTCCAAATTTAAAAGCGAGGAGTAAAATAGCTCATCAAGCCGCATACGCTCGAGCTCGAGCATATTTTTGACGTATAAATTTTGATTGCTAGAGTTTTTTAGCTTTTTGGTTTTCGTCTCTAACTCTTGCATCTCTTGTTTGAAATTTTGTACCTGCTCCTCGTCGATTTCGATTTGCATGACGAGATAGGGGATCTGCTCGATCAGTTTTTCTTTTTTCTCTAAGACCGTTCTAAAAAGCACGTTTTTGTCGGCGGTTTCGTTATTTTCGGCAGACTGCGCCTTGATAGCGGCGATTTGAGCATTTGCTTCGTTGATCTGGTTTACGACGTTTAGGATGCCTGTCGCGTTTAGATCGTCGCTTGAAGTATCTGCGAGCAAATTTAAGCTAAAGCACAGCGCAAAAACGGTGGCTAAAATTTTTCTCATTTCTCGACTCCTAGCAGCTTAAAGCTCTTTGTTACGAAGTTATAGTTGTAGATTTCGCCCGTTTCTATTATGTAGTGCCAGGCATAAATTTTTAGCTCCTCGTCTTTAAATTTAGCCTTGACGTCTGGATAGCTCAGTAAATTTTCAAACGAATTTACGAGGCTTAAGCGCTCGGTTAGCCACTCTCTTTTTGCGATATTGTCGCCGAAAAGCTTTTGCACGCGCTTTTTTACCGGCTCAAGTAGATCAAGCCAGCGCTTTACGTTTGGCGTTTTGCTAAATTTAGCCTCATCCATCCATAAAGCCGCGCAGCCGCCGCAGTTGCTGTGCCCGCAGATGATGACGTTTTGCACGTTTAGCGTTTGCAAGGCGTACTCGATCGCCGACGTCGTAGCCAAAAACTCCTCGCTTTTGCGGTACGGAGGCACGATATTTGCGATATTTCGCACGACGACGAGGTCGCCCGGAACCGTGTTTGTTATGAGGCTAGGCACGACGCGCGAGTCGATACAGCCGACAAAAAGAGTATGCGGCGTCTGTTTCTCGCCTAGGCTTTCAAAAAGCTCCTTGTGCTCTAAAAAATCTTCTTCCATAAATTTGACGGCGCCGTCTAAAATTTCTTGCATTATATTTTCCCGATAATTTTTTAAAATATTATATCAAAAACGTTTCAAACTTCGTCAAAAAATTTTAAATTGCTTTTCGCGCGTCAAATTCAGCGATTTTTTATATTTTATTTACCTATTTTTGGCTAAATTTGCGTCAAAATTTAAAAAAGGAGAAAAAATGAGTTTATATGACAGAAACTATGCAAACTCAAGAGAGCACGAGGTTGCGAGCGAATATTCGCAAAGCGCGCTTAGCACGTTTATCAAGCAAACCTATCAGCTTTTCGCGGCTTCGCTTTTAGCCGCCAGCGTCGGAGCTTACGTCGGGCTTTATAGCTCGCTAGGAGCTACGGTAGCGGGCAACTACTGGCTATTTGTGATACTTGAGCTAGGACTTTTGGTCGGTTTAATGTTTGCCAAACGCAAGGCGGGCTTAAATTTGATTCTGCTTTTTGCCTTTACTTTCGTTAGCGGACTTACGCTTACGCCTATTTTGGGGCGCACTTTTGCGATGCCCGGAGGCGCAGCGATAGTAGCTCAGGCCTTTACGCTTACGACGGTAGCATTTGGCGGACTTAGCGTATTTGCGATGAACACCAAACGCGACTTTACGACGTGGGGCAAGATGCTTTTCATCACGCTTATCGTTTTGCTCGTGGCTGCGATTATAAATATATTTTTCCACAGCCCGGTTTTACAGCTTGCGATCGCTAGCGTGGGCGCGGTTTTATTTAGCGCATATATCCTTTATGATACGCAAAATATCATCCGCGGCAACTACGAAACTCCAATCGAGGGTGCAGTCGCTCTTTATCTTGATTTTGTGAATTTGTTCGTTTCTTTACTTCAAATTTTAGGCATTTTTAGTAGAGATGACTAACGAGGAGCGGCTCTACCGCGTAATAGACGCAAATTTAAACCGCTTAAAAGAAGGGCTTAGAGTCGTCGAGGACATCAGACGTTACGGCTTTGACGACCTAGCCCTCGCTAAAAAAATAAAAACTCTCCGCCACAAAGCAAAAATCCCGCAAAAGGAATTTATAAAATTTCGCGACGCCGCAAACGACGTGCTAAAACCAAGCCTAAAAGAGGAGCAAATTCGCCTAAATTTGGACGATTTGCAAACTGCCAACATCAAACGAGCGCAGGAAAGTGCAAGGGTTTTAGAGGAGTGTTTTAAACTCGTCGACGTTAAAATTTCCGAGATTTTTAAAACCATACGCTACGAACTTTATGAGATAGAAAAAGAAATTTAACCCAAATTCAAAACTTTTTTAGTATAATCGCGACTAATTTTGAAAATTTAAAAGGATTTTTATGGATTCGCTTTTTTTATTATTGCAGTTTATTTTCGCGGTAGTTTTGACGATCGCCGTTTTGCTTCAGAAGAGTTCCTCTATCGGCCTAGGTGCGTATAGCGGTAGCAACGAAAGCCTGTTTGGCGCAAAAGGACCGGCTGGCTTTTTGGCTAAATTTACTTTCGTTGTGGGCGTTTTATTTATCCTAAACACTCTAGCGTTAAGCTACGTTTACAACACGCAAAGCAGTAAATCTCTCATAGATAGCGTCGATACTTCGTCGCTACCTGCAGCTCCTGAGGCAATCGTTCCGCAAGCTCCTAATGCTCCTGCGACTCCAGAAGCTCCGGCAAGCGAGCAAAAATAAGGAGCGTCAATGAAAAAATTAGTTTCCGCGCTTGCATTGTTTGCGGCGACGCAGTTTGCGTTTGCAGACGCGCATATCTTTAACTATCACAGATTTGACGACGACAGACACCCGAGCACTAACGTCTCTATTAAAAATTTACGCGAGCAGTTTGATTATTTTAAAGAAAAAGGCTATGAGATCATCCCTCTTTCAAAGCTCGTTGACGCTATCAAAAACGGCGAGCCAGTATCTGATAATTGGGTCGTTTTAACGGTAGACGACGGCTACAAAAGCTTTTACGAAAAGGGCTTGCCGGTATTTTTAGAGTACGGATATCCGTTTGCGCTGATGATCTACGTCGAGGCCACCGCGCGAAAATACGGCGACTTTATGACCTTTGAGCAGATCAAAGAGATGGAAAAATACGGCGAAGTCGGCTATCACTCCTACGGTCACCTACATATGGTCGGGCTTAACGAAGAGAAACTAAAAAACGACTTTGAGGACGGCATAAGCAAATTTGAAAAAAATATGGGCTACAAGCCGCGCTATTTTGCTTATCCTTTCGGCGAATATAACGACAGGGTACGCGATGTCGCGATAGAGCACGGCATCGAGGTGATACTAAGCCAAAACTCCGGCGCAGTCGCGGCAAACAGCGATCTGCACGAACTAGACAGAATCCCTGCGATGAACGGCACTCACCTACCGTCTGCACTTGCGAGTAAATTTTTAAAAGCCGAATGGATACTGCCGCAAGACTACCCGAAAGACAATAAAATCAGCGAGATAATCATCAAAACCGAAGAGAACGCAACTCACGGCTACTTTTCGATGACGGGACAAAAAACGAAAAAAGTCAAGCTTGAAAACGGACAGATGACGCTTAAATTTAACAAGCCGATCGACCGCTATAAAGTGAGAATGAGCCTCAAGGTAAACGGCAAAACGACGACAAAAATTTTAGTAAAGGATATAAATGCTGAATGAAATTTACAAAAAACAAAAAGAGCATAGCGATAAGTGCATCGAGGGTCTAAAACGCGACTTTAGCACGCTTCGCACGGGCAAGGTAAATATAAGCATAGTCGATAATATTTACGTGGATTATTACGGTAGCCAAACTCCGCTAAACCAAGTCGCCACCGTGCTAGCTAGCGATGCTAGCACCATAAGCATCACGCCGTGGGAAAAACCAATGCTAAAAACCATCACCGCAGCGATCTCTGCGGCAAATATCGGCGTAAATCCGAACAACGACGGCGAGAGCGTGAAGCTATTTTTCCCTCCGATGACGGTCGAGCAACGCCAAGAAAACGCAAAGCACGCTAAGGCATTTGGCGAAAAGGCGAAAGTCAGCATCAGAAACATCAGAAAAGACGCTAACGACGAGGTTAAAAAGCTAGAAAAAGATAAAACAATCACCGAAGACGAGAGCAAAAAAGGGCAAGACGAAGTCCAAAAGATCACCGACAGCTACACGTCAAAGATCGACTCGCTCGTAAAAGAAAAAGAGAGCGAACTTTTAAAAGTTTAAAATACGTACGGCTCGTTAAATTTGACGAGCCATTTCTTTTATAAAAACCTTCCGCTATTTCGCATTTAGCATAAATTTTAGTCCGCTTTTGCTACACCCTAAAGCGCGTTTATCTATTTCGCCCAAATTTTAAATTTATCACGCCATACTCGCTTTTACCAAAATTTATATCCAAATTTAAAATTGCTAGCCGTTTTTTGCTCGGCAGAGGCTTATAATAACGCAAAATCGCAACCCGTCAAAAGCTCAAAAAATAGTAGCTTAAGCGCGCTTAGGGTAAAATTCGCTCAAATTTTACAAAGGAAAAACGATGAATTTAGAGAAAATTTACAAGGACGCGGGTGCGTATTTGCAGGGCCATTTTTTACTTAGTAGCGGCAACCACTCGCAGTTTTATCTGCAAAGTGCCAAAGTACTCGAGGATCCTCAGTTAGCAGGCGCTCTAGCAGACGAGCTGGCCGCCGTCATCGAAAAATCGGGCGTAGAGTTTGACAGCGTCTGTTCGCCCGCTCTAGGCGGTATTTTGGCGGGCTATGAGCTAGCTCGCGCAGCAAAAAAGCGCTTCATCTTTACCGAGCGAGTAGAGCGAGTGATGAGCCTAAGGCGCGGCTTTGAGGTAAGGGAAGGCGAGCGATTCGTCGTTTGCGAGGACATCATAACCACGGGCGGCTCGGCGCTAGAGGCAGCACGCGTGATCGAGAACCTAGGCGGCAAGGTCGTGGCATTTGCCGCACTTGCTAATCGCGGCTTTTGTAAGGTCGCAAATTTAGCGGGCAGCGTCGCTAAAGCTAGCGCCAAACTGCCTGCCGACAAGCTGTTTTTCGCGCTTGGAAACTTTGAGTTTGAGATTTATGAGCCCGCAAACTGTCCACTCTGCGCCGATGGAAGCAAGGCGATAAAGCCCGGCAGCAGAGGTAACTAAATTTGCTAAATTTCGCGGCTTGGCTTGATATAGCCGTGGAAATTTGGATGGATTTTGCAGGTGCCAACCAAAGCAAACCAAGCATGGATCAAATTTGACTAGGTTGTGCAGTATTTTAGGCGACAAATTTGACGATAAAGTAAAATCGGCCGTTGCGTTTTATAAGTCGCGATCGGAGCTGGATTAAATTTACGTTGCCGTTTTTGTGCAATTGACGGCAACCGTCAAATTTAGGCAAATTTACGCCCGCAAAAGAGTGTCCTGAAATTTATGAATTTAAAATTTGGTGCGAGATGAACGCCGTAAATTTGAAACCAGCACTTGATAAATTTTATGGAGCTGATAATAAATCAAGCGTAAGCAGGCTTGATGAAAAAATGCGCGGGACGAAAATTATTAATCGCCGTAAACGGGCGTTCAGATAAAGACAAACAAAGACGGCAGATATCGTAAAGATTACGCCAGGCAAAACGCATAATCGGGCGGCAAACAAAGCGCCGTTTATGAGCGGAGCAAGATCGGCTGGATAAAACGGCACCAAGCGGCGCTCACGCGGAAACGAGCCGTAAAATTTACCGCACCAAAGCGGCGACGCATAAAAGCAGAGCGTAAATTTGCTGCAACAAAAGTAAAAGAGCATAAATTTAGGCGGTAGCGATCAAATTGACGCTCAAATCCAAAACGCGCGCCCGAAAATAAAAACAAAAGGAGTAAATTTGGCGAAACAAAAAGCGCGGCTAGCCGGTATCGGCGCGCGAGTAAAGGCCTTTATCACCGATCTTTTTTTGATCGGCATGCCGATATATTACCTCACGACTTATGTTTTCTTAGGTGGTAAGGACGAATTTTTGCGCAACCAAACTGCGATATTTGCGGCAAATCTCGCAGTCGGTCTTATCTGCTGCGCCTTTTTTGCGATCAAAGCCCAGACGCCCGGCTACCGCTCGCAAAACATCTACCTCATCGACCTACGCAGCGGCCGCAAGCTGGGCTTTGCACGCGTTTTGCTACGCTACATCTGCTTCTTGCTCGCAGGCGTTAGCGTGGTCGGACTTTGCCTCTGCTTTTTTCGCAAGGACGCGCTAAATTTGCACGATCTGCTCACGCACTCGGCCGCCGTCTGCAAAAAAGCCGAGTAAATTTAACTCGCTCTTGGCAAATTTGAGCCAAATTTACCGCAATTATTTTAGCAAATCCGCGCTCGTTTTTATTAACTCAAATTTGACGCCTCCGCCGCCTCGTCAAATTTAAATCTTTAAACCAAATTTCGTTACAATCGCCCCGACAAGGAAAAATATGCAAAAAATAATGGGATTTACGAGAACGCGGGAGAACGCGGAGAAAAAAGGCGTGCTGATACCTAGCGACTTCACGCACGCGGCCATCATCGGAGAGACCGGCAGCGGCAAGACGACGGCGATGATATATCCAAATTTGCTTGACCGCATGCAAAACGGCTACGCGGTGTTTGCCGTGGATTATAAGGGCGGCGAGAGCGCCAAGATCAAGGCTCTAGCGCGCAGAGCCGGCCGCCTAAAAGACGTCGTGAGCGTGGGCGCCAGGCTAGACGCGCCGATAAACCTCATCGCCTCGATGAAGCCGCGGGACTTTAAAAACTGCGTGAAAAAGCCGATGGAATCAAGAGAGAAGTTTTGGGAAGAGTTTGGCTCGAGCATCGCGACGGAGTTTTTTAAGGTTTTAAAAGCGCTTAAAATTTTCGCTAAAAAAATCACGCCGCTAAACGACTGCTACGGCGACGCGTTTTACGCCGATGTGCGCACGCTCGCGCGGGACTTTACCTTTGACGTGGCGACGATACTGCGCCTATCGCAAGACCTGGAAAAGATGCTCGAGTTTAAAGACGCGCTGAGCCTAATCTGCGACAATCTCGACTCCTCGACGCTAAATTTCACCCGCGAGACGATAATGATAAACCGAGCGTTTTTGGCCACTGCGGACGAGTTTTTGGACGCGACGAGCCGCTACAAGGACATCGGCGATGAGCGCACGAGAGACGATTTTCGCAACTACTCGATGATGATGTCACCGTTTCTTGGCCTCATGAACGACGACTCGCTAAACGGCGACGGAGACGGCACGCGCGATGACGCGAGTATCGCAGGACTGCTAAATAGTGGCAAGATCGTGATATTTAACGCCGCAAGCTGCGACAAAAGCGCGCTGAGCTTCCTGCTAAACAGCTTTCTGCCCGAGCTTTTAAAGCGCGTAACGATGAAGCAAAAAAGGCCCATTAGCCTATTTCTCGACGAGTCGGCGAAGCTGCTGAGCGAAAACACCGAGCTAAACGAAGAGATCCTGCGCGAGTGCGAGGTGGAGCTGGTGCTGGCGTTTCAAAACGAGTTTTTGCTTAAGCGCGCGATCGGTGGCACGGCGTACGAGGCGCTGATGGGCAACCTCACTAACCGTTACTTAATGCGCAACAAGGACGTTGTGAGGCTGGGCGGCAGCGAGGTCGACTGCTCTACGCTGGAGAAATTCGAGTGCGTGCTAGACGGCAACAAGATCGCACTGGAGCCTATTTTCATCGACGAGGCGGAGTGCTTGCAAGCGCAACTGGAGTTTGAGCGCGAGAACCGCCTGCACGAGCGGCTGCTGGGCAAAATTTACGAAAACCGCGTGATAGAGTTTGACGAGGAGATCGTAGACGACGGCAAAATCTGGGTGCGCGACGTGGATACGGGCGAGCGCGAATGCGTATTTTTCAGCGACGAGGTGCTGGATATCCGCCCGCAAGATATCTATAAACGCCCGCCAAATACCGGCGGCTACAACATCTCGCTCGAAGACGGCACGGACGACGCGCAGATAAGCTTTAGGTAAATTTGACGGCGACCAAGCGGGAGTGCAGGTTAAATTTGACCGCAAATTTGGGTCAAATTTGAAGGTCGGCGTAAATTTAAACGGCAGCGCAACTTGACGATTTTAACCGCTCGCCGTTTGCATAAAACTAGGCTGGATAAATTTAAAATTTGGCTTTAGGCGGAGGATATGAGCGAAACTCTCGGCAAAGAAAATAAAGAGCCGGAGCTACTTTACAGACTAGACAAACGAAATCCGCTCATGGTAATGATCGACTTTATCTCGTACAGCTTTTTCCTACTCGTGCCCGCCTTGCCTACTGTGATATATTACGACGGCTGGATGCGCATACTTGGGATTTTGGGCTCCACACTTTTGATCTGGCTGCTATACTCGGTGATATTTTTTAACTACGTTGAAATTTATAGAGACAAGATTGTTATAGATAGATTTATATTTGGAAATCAGATTATAAAACCAGAAAATATAATACACTGTCGTATCTTTGAACGCGCTTTTTTACCGGCGCACGTAGAAATAGCGCAAAGGACGCAACATCGTATAGTCAAGATGACCATAATATCAGGCCTCACGCACAAACAAGCAGACGAGATAGAAAGGCAAATAAATCTTATAATACCTTTGGAAAAAACCGATAAATAATAAGAAGCATAAAGGTTAAATTTGCCGCCGTTATCCGTATCCAAATTTAACGAGTAGGCCGAGAAATCAGCTCATCGGTAGTCAAATTTAACAAAACCCCCGTAAATTTATCTCTCCTCGCTTCGGGTCAAATTTAGCCGCCAAACCAAACCCCAAATTTAAAGCGTAAATCTTAAAATTTAGGTTTTTATCTACGTTTTATATTTTTGCCGTCTTTATTTACGCACATAAAATCCACGGTAGCCCCGCCGTCATAAATCAAAGCTACGCCGTCTAAATGAAATCTATCGTCGCAACCCACCTCTTTGTCGCCTCGCAGTATCTCGTCCGAAAGGTCGGCAAAAATCTCGTAATACGCGCCTCCAAAGCCCTCATTGCGATAATAAATCGTCGTCTTGCGCTCGCCTCCAAACGCCTCGTTGCCCCAAATTCTTATGCCTATGACGTTTGCGCTTTTTAGTTTGGCTTTTAGTTCGCCAAAAGTCTGTTCGTCCCAGCCCAGTATCCGCAGCGGTTCCTGCACGCTCGTTCGCTTATCTACGCGGATGAAGCTCGCGGTTTTGTTTTTATCGGCACTCACGGCGCTAAACGTCTCAACCTGGGCTCCGTTCAAGCGCAGGTCAAACCAAACTCCGCGAGGCCTAATCTCGCGCGCAAAATCGCGCAATGCTAAAATCTCGATACGATTTTTTTCGTAGTTTCGCGCTAACTCTCGTCCGTCATATAAATTTAAGTAGACGGCCGTCGCCGCGATTAGAAAAATAATAATAAAAGACGCTTTGTAGCTTATACTCATAAATCCTCGCAAATTCTTTTATTCTTAGTCTAATTTACGGCGTCAAGCACGCTAAATTTAAAATTTAACCCCGTGATTTAGCAGTTTTCTCACGCCTAGATTCGTGTCGATGCCGGCGATTATGGCGTTATAAATATATTCTTTGGCTTGTTGGATGGCGCTTTCTAGGCTTTCGCCTCTTGCGAGCAGGCAGGCTAGCGAGCTAGAAAACGTGCAGCCCGCGCCGATGATAACCAGCGGGTCGGCTAACGGCGTCTCAAAGTTTTGCACGCTACCGTCCTTGCGGTAGAGCGTGTCGATGCTTTTGCCAGCGACGATATGCTTTTTCACGATCACGTCGCACGGTAGATTCGTAAAATCATCGCCGAAAAGCACGTCGGCTTCGCGCAGATTCGGCGTCGTGACGGCGGCAAATTTCATTAGTTCTTTTAGCCGCTCGATGGCGCTATCTTTGATGAGTTTGTGCCCCATTTTCGAGACGCAGACGGGATCTAGCACCACGGGGGCGGAGTTTTTTTCTAAAAAGCTCTGCACGACGTCCATGATAGGCTCATTAAAGAGCATGCCGATCTTGACGGCATCGAAGCTAAACTCCGCCGAGAGCATCTCCAGCTGATCGGCGATGAACGAGGGATCAAGCGAGACGATATTTTTGATCTTGTCCGTGTTTTCGGCCGTTAGCGCCGTGACCGCCGTCGCGCTATAGCAGCCAAAGTGCGCGCACGCCTTGATGTCGGCTTGTAGACCCGCGCCGCCGTTGCTGCATGAGCCTGCGATGATGAGGATTTTTTTCATTTTTTACCTTTTTTTCGTTTTTAAAAGCCGTATTATAAACGACATTGCATTAACGGCGAGTTAAACGCTAAATTTTATATTTTTTTAAAGCCGTTTGCACTACAATTTCTATAAAGATTATCAAAATAAAAAGGAAAAGCCGTATGGAAAAGATCGAATTTGAGGGCACGGTCTCCGAGACGCTACTTATAAATTTATACTTTAGAAGCAAGGAAAACCAAGAAACGACACCTATACTAAAAGACGCGTTTTCGGGAGACGTCGTGAGCAAGATAGATTATGATTTCGCTAAATTTGACCGCTCGACGCTAAGCAGGGTCGGCACAGTGATACGAGCGAGGTTTTTTGACGACTGCATACTTAAATTTGCCCGCGAGCACCCGACCGCCGTCATCGTTCAAGTAGGCGCCGGGCTTGATACCAGGCCTTCGCGGCTAGCTCCGCTCTGCCCCGAGGCGACCTTTTACGACCTTGATTTGCCAGACGTCATCGCGCTTCGCGATAAGCTCGTGCCAAAAGCGCCGCGAAACTACAGCCTAGCGTGCTCGATGCTAGAAACCGCGTGGATGGACGAGCTAGCAAAAAAGCACGCAGGCGCGAAGTTTATTTTCGTGCTAGAGGGCGTGGCGATGTATTTTGAAAAGGCAGTATTTCGGGAGTTTGTGCTAAATTTGAGCGAGCGGTTCGAGGGACTTTTGCTCACCGATTTGATAAACAAATTTGCCGCAAAATCAAACACGCGCAAGCACGATGTGCTCAAATTTATGAAAGGAGACGTGAAATTTAAGATGAGCGTAGAGGGCGCGGGCGAGGTCAAGGCGTGGGATAAAGAGCTCATCAAGTGCCTAGAAATCGGCACCATGACAAATATGTACAAACACCGCTGGGGGCTTATCGCGCGTATGCTTAGCCACATAAAGCCGTTTCGCGAGGCGTGCAGGATGTTTGTTTTCGCTCTGGGTAAGCGCGGGTAATTCGCTCAAATTTAAGCCAAATTTGGCGGCAAATTTGACGGTTTTGCACCTTAACCCGCACCTTTATGACGCTAAAACCTTATGCGTGCTCAAATTTGACGCCTCCATAAGACGCGCTCAAACTCAAATATAAGTTTGCGCTTATTAAATTTTAGCTATAATCCAGGCTTCATAGATGGGTGTCCGAGTGGTTGAAGGAGCACGCCTGGAACGCGTGTAAAGTGCAAGCTTTCGAGGGTTCGAATCCCTTCCCATCTGCCATAATCTTATAAAACTTAACCCAAAAATTTTCCACAAATTTACGCACAAGAACAAAAAATGATAAAAATAAAACACATAAACGAAGATGATTACGCGCGGATTTTCGTATTCGGCGATATGCACGGCTGCCTCGGGCTTTTTAATCTGATGATTAAAAAGATAAATTTGACCAAAAAGGATTTGGTTATTATTTTAGGCGACAGCTGCGACCGCGGCGAGGATACGATTGGGCTATACAAAAGATACGCCGAGCTCGTTAGAAACGGATACGCGCTGATCCACGTACTGGGAAATCACGAAAAAATGATGATGGACGGGTATTTCGGCGGCGACTCGCTAGATCATCAAATTTGGCTTAGAAACGGCGGCGATAAAACCAAAGGTCAATCTACAAGCGAAATTTAAACAGCTTCGCGCTCTCGTGGCTAAAGGATTTTATCGGCGATATGCCTCACGTCGTGAGCTCGGAGAAAAGCATATTTGTCCACGCGGCCTTTGACGGCGATAAAAGCGAAGAGGAGCAGGACGAGGACTACGTGCTGTGGAGCATAGAGCCCTTTTGGGATGGCAATAATACGGGCAAGAGGATATTTCACGGGCACGTCGCAAGCGAAGAAAATAGGATAACCAGACGCGCAAATAACGTCTTTTCGATGGACGTAGGGGCCGTGTTTTTCAAGCGCCTAGTTATCACGGAAATAAAAAGCGGCGAGAAATTTGAAGTGGATTTAAAGGAGCAAAAATGATTTATTTTACCTCCGATTTGCATTTCGGACATAGCAATATCATGAGATTTCATCCGTGCTTTAGGCCTTTTTCTAGCGTAGAGGCGATGGATAGCGCGCTCATTCGTCATTGGAACGAGAGGGTAAATCCCTGCGACACGGTCTATAATATGGGCGATCTAAGCTTTCATAAGGATATGCAGACCAATATATCCATCTTTAGCAAGCTAAACGGCAAGCACGTCCTAGTACTGGGCAATCACGATGAAGCGATAAAAAAGCATAAAGACGAGCTACTAGCTATAAAAAAACAAGACGGCAACGCGCTGTTTGATGAAATTTGCAAATACAAAGAGATCACCGTGCAGCACGGGCAGGATAAATTTCATCTCGTGCTCTTTCACTATCCGCTAGCCGAGTGGAACGCAGGTCACCACGGCTCTATCCAGCTCTACGGCCACATCCACGCAAATATCGCAAACGTAAAAGGCAAGGCGCTAAACGCCAGCTACGACCTGCACGGCAAGATTTTAAGCTTTGAGGAAATTTATGATCTCGTTAAAGACCTGCCGCCTTTTGAGTATAGCAAACACAGGATGTTTAGCGAAGAAGATAGCGTAGAGAGTAGAAGCGCAAGGATAAAAGAGGTTTTAGAAAAGCTAAATTTTGACCGGTCTTAGTCAAATTTGCGCTTTGGATTTACAAAGCGAATTTGGGCTTCAAATCTTAAATTTGAGCCCAAATTTAGCTATTTTCATAAAAACATCACAAACAAAAACACGCCCAAAATCATGCGGTAAATCACGAACGGTAGCATGCTCACGCGCGCGATCAGCGCCATAAACAGCCGCACGCAAAGATACGCGCTAAGGCCGCTAACCGCTGCGCCGATAGCAAGGTCGCTCCAAGGCAGCGCGTCCGGGGTTTTTATCAGCTTTACCGCCTCGAGTCCGCCTGCTAGTACGATAACCGGGATCGAAAGCAAAAATGAGAAATTCGCGCTTGCGCTGTGACTAAAGCCAAGCATCAGCGCCGCCGTCATCGTCACGCCCGAGCGCGAAACGCCGGGTATCAGCGCGATCGCCTGCGCTAGACCTATGATTAGAGCGAGCTTGATCGTCATTTCGTATTCGGTTTTTAGTCCTGATTTTTTGTCCGCGACGTAGAGCGCGATACCAAAGATTATCGTCATCGCCGCGATTACGAGCCCGTTTCTAGCGTACTGCTCGATGGCGTCGCTAAACGCTAGACCAAAAAGCCCCACCGGCACGGTCGCAAAGCCGACCGACCACACGAGCGTACTGTCGCCGACCTTCTCGCGTCGCGCGATAGACGCGAAAAAATCACGCACGAGCCCCGCAAGTCTATCTTTAAAATAAAAAAGTATCGCCGCTAGCGTGCCTACGTGAACGGCGACGTCAAATGCTAGCCCCTGATCAGCCCATTCAAGCAGCTTTGGTACGAGTACGAGATGCGCCGAGCTAGAGATCGGCAAAAACTCGCTAATGCCCTGAACTAGGGCTAAAACGATGATATGAGAAAGCTCCATCACGCGACCTTTTGGTTAAATTTAAACGAATTTTGCGCGCTAAATTTGATTTTATCTTTAGCGCAAATTTGCTCGCTCAAGCCTTTTTGCGCGTTAAATTTACCTGCGCCGCGAGCCAAATTTAAGATGAAATTTTCGTCGGCGAATCGCCCTGTTTCTTGCCTATATCTTTGCAATATTTCCCTTTTTATAATTTTGATTTTACCGCGAGCGACGCTAAAATTTAAATTTAGCCGTCTGCAAGCAAGCCGCATAAATTTGATGCGAGTCTGCTCGCCGCGAGTCCTTAAATTTAACGGATCCGGCCGGAATCAAAACCGTCAAATTTAAAGCTAGATTTTACTTCGCCGCTTCCTGCGCAAATTCCGCGATCTTTTCAGGCGTGAAGCCGAAGTATTCGAACAATGCGCCCGCCTTGCCGCTCTCGCCAAAGCTCTTCATCGAGTAGATCTCATCGGCAAATTTATACCACTCCAGCGCGCTTGCGGCTTCGACGGCGATGACCTTGGTCGCTGGATCTATGATCTGATCTATGTACTCGCGCGGCTGCTCGCAAAGCAGATCAAAGCACGGTGCAGAGACGACGTTTGCGCCGATACCGCGAGCGGCTAAAATTTCAGCCGCCTTGACGCAGAGCTCCACTTCGCTGCCGCTAGCTATTAGCGTGATTTTGGCGTTTTGTGCGCGTTTTAGCAGATACGCGCCGTTTTCCACGCCGCCAAATTCGCCTTTTTCAAGCGGAGCTAGGCCTTGGCGACTCAGCACGAAGGCGCTTGGAGCGCGTAAATTTAACGCAGCTTTCCAGCAAAGTACGTTTTCGTTGCCGTCGGCCGGACGGAAAGTGTAAAAGTTTGGCATCGCGCGCAATGTGCTAAGCTGCTCGATAGGCTGGTGCGTCGGGCCGTCCTCGCCCACGCCGATGCTGTCGTGCGTAAAGATAAAAAAGTGCCTAATGCTCATCAGTGAGGCTATACGCGCAGACGGCTTTAGGTAGTCGCTAAAGATAAAAAACGTCGCGCTAAACGGTAAGAAAAGCCCGTATCTAGCGACCGCGTTGTTTATCGCGGCCATGGCGTGCTCGCGGATGCCGTAGTGGATGTTGCGTCCGTTAGGGAAGTCGCCCATGCCTTTTAGCTCGGTTTTGTTCGACGGCGCCAGATCTGCGCTACCGCCGATAAAGCCGGGCATCGCGCGCGCAATCTCGTTCATGATGATGCCGTTGCTGTCGCGCGTGGCTAGCTTTTTGCCGCTAAAATCAGGGAAATTTATCTTGCTAAAATCAGGATTTAACAGCGCATTTAGCATATTTTTGCTTTCACTGCTTAGATTTTCTACCTTTTTGTTCCACTGAGCTTCGGCCAGGTCGCCCTTTTCTAGCGCGGCGCGGAAGCGGATCAGCACGTCCTCGCCAATAGCAAATTTGCACTCAGGATCAAAGCCGGCTGCGATTTTAGCAGCCTTTATGATCTCCTCGCCAAGCGGCGCGCCGTGGCTGTGGTGGCTACCCTCTAGCTCGCCAGCGCCCTTTGCGATGCGAGTGTTTGCGATGATGAGATACGGGCGCTCCTTTTCGACGGCTTGCTCGAGCGCAAACTCGATCTGATCGTAGTCGTGACCGTCGATACGCGCGACGTCCCAGCCCTGCGCCTCGAATCTCGCCTTCACGTCCTCGCTCCAAGCGATACTCGTGTCGCCCTCGATCGTGATATTGTTGGAGTCGTAGATCAGCACGAGGTTGTCTAGGTGCAGGTTGCCCGCAACTGCACAGGCCTCGTAGCTGATGCCCTCCTGCAAGTCTCCGTCGCCGCAGAGGCAGTAAATTTTATGGTCGATGATGGTGTTTTCAGGCTCGTTTAGCAGATTAGCCGCGTATTTTGCCGCCATAGCAAAGCCAACCGCGTTTGCTACGCCCTGCCCTAGCGGTCCGGTCGCAACCTCGACGCCTTTGGTGTGGATCTCCGGGTGGCCTGGGGTTTTGGAGCCTAGCTGACGGAAGTTTTTTAGATCATCAAGGCTAAGATCGTAGCCGCTAAGATGCAAAAAGCTATACACGAGCGAGCTTGCGTGACCGCCGCTAAATACGAGCCTGTCGCGGTTTAGCCAGTTTGGATTTTTAGGATTGTGATTTAGAAATTTAGCCAGCACGACCATGACGTCCGCTAGCCCCATCGGCGCGCCCGGATGCCCGCTGTTTGCCTGCTGCACCATATCAGCGCACAAAAACCTTATCGTATCAGCCATCTTTTTTAGCATTTTTTCTCCTTAGTTTTTATGCGATTATACGAAAATTCGGCTTAAATTTTACGCTTTTAGCGCCGCCGTAAATTTTAAAAATTCGGCGAAATTTTCCTTTTTCTCTTTTAGCTCAAGAGGTATCTGGTGCTCTTTTTCGCCGATTATTATGACGTCTTCTTCCCCCTCTTTTACCGTTATGGACGCGTCTGCGATCTCATCCCACGAGCTAAAAACGGGCTCTTCCATAAGGTCACGGCTAATGAGCCCGCGCTCGTCCAAAATCACGCCAAAAGGTTTACTGAGTCCAAAAAGCGCGCTATCTAAGCTATGAAAAATCGGCGAGCTAGGCTTAAAAACGCCGAGCGATTTGGATAATAACTTACTCTCGTCAAGCGGCGTTTTTAGCGCTTCGCCAAGACCTAACTCTAAAAGTTTATCCGAAATTTTTGCCTCGTCGTTTTGGACTCCGTCCTCAAAAATAGCATTTAAAACGGCTTTTAGCGCCCTTTTCATCGCCGCTTTCATCTCGCCGTCGATTTCAAATTCGCATTTTTCCAGCTCTTGCCAAGCGAGAGTTTCCAGCTCGTTTTGCAGATACTTGCCGAGCCTAAACGCAGCCGCTACCTCATCGACATTTACGGCCGACGCGTCAAATTTAACCAAAAGATGCCGGCTCGTGAGCAAAAATCCTATGCTTTTTCGCCCGATCATCTGCGCATGCACGCCGATAAACGCGAGCGGCCGGGCACCATAAAATTTAGGCGTTTTGCTATAGTCCACGCCCTTTTTCAGCCCTAGGCTTTTATCTAAAATTTGCTCCACCGCCTTTGCGAAAACCTCGTCCGCATCGTCCCAAACCGGGTGTTTAGCGCCATTGCCGTTTAGAAATAAAACATTTTGTGTACTTTCGTCGAAAGAGAGTAAAATTTCATCCAAATTTTTCATATTTTCTCCTAAATTTTATTTAAAAACCATACTCCGCCGCTCGTCAAATTTAGACGCCAAAATCCGCCTCGCAGCCAAATATCATCGCGTCGCCGCGCGAAATTTGAACGATATAGGGCTCATTCACGAGACGGCTCGCATTTTTCGTAAAACCACTCGAGCGTCTCGTTTAGCTTAAACTCATCGCCGTCTAAAAAATACTGCTTGCTGCTTTTGATCGCGTTTTCGCCCGCGGCCACGTAGTCGCCGATGAAGCCGCGGTCCATGACGTCGCGTGCTAAAATTTCACGTTCAAATACATTTACCGTCTTTTGCGTTTCGCGCCATTTGCCGCTCTCATCGGGCTCACGAAGCGCCGAAGATACGTTATTTCCCGCCTCGTCGTAGGCGTAGACGTACTCGCGCCGCTCGCCATCAGACATCTCGCGATTTTTTATCAGGTTGCCACGCGCGTCGTAGCTAAGCTCGTTTTCAAACACAACCCCCCAGCGCTGCGACTCCCCCTGCCAAAACGACGATGCGGAGTACTTTAGCCGACCTTGCTCGGTCTCCTCGCGCACGTTTTTGTAGCAGCCGTTCCACTCGCTCTTTGCGGCGTCCCAGCGGCATCTAAGATCGGTAAAACGCCTAAACTCTGGCTCTATTTTTTGCACCGTCCTCTCCTGCGGCTGCCACGCGTCCTGGCTCCACGTAAAATTTATCTCGGTACGCGCTCCGTCCGCAGCCGTAAAGGCCGAATGCTTCGTCTGCGGCACCCATTTGCCGCGCCATTTATAGCCCTCGGAGCTAGCGTAGACGTCGCTCTTATAGCGGTATATCATTTTTTCGTACGGAGTCCATTTTTTTGCTTTGGTATTCCACTCAAAGGTCGCTACGAGCGTAGTTTTATGGTTTTCGTCATAAAGTCTTTTGATTAGATACGTCGGCGTCCATTTGCCGTTTTTTAGAGTGAAATTTTGAGAGATTTCCGTCGCGCCCGTTCGCTTTTCGATGGTTTTTTGACCTTGGTTTAGTTTGCCGTTTTGACCGCGAGTATCAATATAAACAAACGCGCCGTCCTTTGTCCTCTCTGTTTTTGAGAACCCTGCTTTGCGCCATTTTTCGGCGCCAAAGTCCCAATCGTACTCTGTGCTGCCTATCTCGCGCTCGCCTCTTTCGTCAAATTTGACAATGCTTTTCGTCCTGCGCCTGCCCTCATCGCTGATTTCGTCGTAGATTTTTTCTAGTAGTCGAGCCTTCGCGTCGTAAGCTTGGCTCGTTTCGTATTTGTAGTGCGGCACGGCGTCGCCCTCCGTCTTGTAGCTCGTCTTTTTTAGGCAAATTTCGCCCGACGCAGCTAGCGGCAAGGCCCAAATCACAGCCATCGCCGCTGCTTTCCAAAAAAATCTCACATTCGCTCCTTTTTAAATTTAGCCGCCCAAACGGCGTCAAATTTGATGTGAAAGCAAAATTTAACGAGCTAAATTTGACGCTCGGGCACTCATTAAATTTGACCAAATCCAAAGCGTCAAATTTACCGCAGTTGGGCCGCTAGTAAAAGATCATTTGACCCTTTTATATTTCCACGTCTGCTCTGAAGCGAGCTTAAATTTACCGTCCGCCGCGACGAACTGCTTAAAGCTAGTCACCGCGTATCTGCTAGGCATCTCAAAGGACATCAGCGAGCCGCCGTGTCCGATGTCGTCAGCTAATATACTCGGATCAAAGGTCGTCTCCAGGCGCTTATTTTGCACCCATCTTTTGCCGTTTTCGTCGCTAACTAGCTCGTAGATATCCACGCTCACGTTATCGCCGCGCTCGTTGTAGCCGTAGACGAACTTCTCGCTGCCGTCCATCGTGTCGTATCGCTGCGTTAGCAGACGCTCGCCGCTCTTGTCGTAGATGCTGCGGTTGGAGTACTCCTGCTTCCACTCTTTGCGCTCTTTATCCCACAAAAACGCCGCCGTTTCAAAGCCCGCGCCCCCTACGACCGAGACGCTTTTGCTGTTGTTTTCCCATGCGTTTTGCTCGGCGTTCCATATGAGATTTATCGTCACATCTTTGCCGCTAGAGGCGTCGTAGTCGTGCCTAGACATCTCGGCGTAGCACCACGCGCCGTCCTCAAACACGCTTCTTACCTGCTCGTATTTGCCCCTAACGTCGCCCGCAACAGTGCTTCTTTCGCGGTTTTGCCACGCGCCGTTTTCGTAGTCCCAGCTCTCATAGCCGCGCGTCTGTCCGTCCGCGCCGTAGAGTAGCTGAGTTTTTGACTTAGGCTGCCATCTTTTGCCGTCCCAGACGCTAAGCACGATGAGCTCGTTCTCGCCGTATGCGTTCTCGACGGTTTTAGTTAGCGCTGCTTTTTGCCATTTGCCCTTTACCAGCTCGTATCTGATCTCCTCGCTAGCGTTTTTTAGGTACTTTGTGATGATTTTGCTAGCATTTTCCGGCACGCCTCTGATAAACGAACTAGACTCCTGCGTGAGAACGCCTTTTTTATAATCGGCTTTGTATTCGGTTACTTTGATCCATTTTTTCGCGGTAAAATCATAGCTATAGGCTTCAAATTTCGTCATCTCGCCGGCTTTGTTATAGTAGCTGATCTCTTTGTGTTTGCCCTTTAGGCCGTCTGCGAGCTCGGAGCTGCTCACCAGCTCTAGGCGGCGAGCCTTGGCGTCGTAGCTTTGCTTGGTCTCGTAGCTAGAAGTCGGCTCCTCAAAAGTCTTTTGCGCGGTGCTAGCTAGCATGTAGTCGCACTCTTTGGCAAACGCCGCCGCACACAAAAGCGCAAGCGATAAGGCTATTTTTTTCATTATCTCTCCTTTTGATAAATTTAAAAGATTATAGCATAAAAAAGGACGCCGAATTTTGCCGAATTTACGGCGGGATCGGCACGGTTTGCGAGGTTGTTTGTTTATAGCGCGCAGATAGCGTTTTGTGGTTAAGGATAAATTTTGCGAAATTTGATGGCAAATTTAACTGCTCAAATTTGACCGCTTTAAGCATAAATTTAAGTCAAATTTACCGCAGATGCTTGTCGATGAGGCCCGTTACGATAGCGCGGATACCAGCATGCACGCCGCCTAGCTCGCGCTCTATCTTTGCGATGAGCTCGTTTTTAGCCTGCACCGCGCCCTCCACGCCAAGAAGGTTGGTAAATGAGTTTTTCGCGCCGTCGTTATGCGTCGGCTTACCCGCCGTTTCGGCGCTTTGCGTCGCGTCGATGATGTCGTCTGCGATCTGAAACGCTAGTCCCAGATCAAGCCCGATGTCGTATATGCGCGTAGCCTCCGCCTCGTCTAGCCCCGCTACGACGCAGCCTGCCTGCAAGCTTGCTGCGATGAGGCGCGCGGTCTTGTGGATGTGCAGAAATTCTAGCTCCTCAAGCCCTAGCTTTTGATTCTCGAAATAGCAATCCACCGCCTGCCCCAGCGCCATGCCGTAGATGCCTGCGTTTCGGCTTAGGATCTCGACGCATTTTATGCGCGCGTCCGCGTCCAGCGGAGCTTTTGCTATCTGATAAAAGGCATGAGTGTTTAGCGCGTCGCCTGCTAAAATCGCCGTCACTTCGTCAAATTTGACGTGCAAACTAGGCTGTCCGCGGCGCAGATCCGAGTCGTCCATCGCAGGCAGATCGTCGTGGATGAGCGAGTAGCTGTGCATCGTCTCAAATGCCAGCGCGACGTGAAACGCCGCCTCTTTGCGCTCGGGACGCACCGCCGCTACGACGCCTGCAACCAGCATAGCGCGAAAGTGCTTGCCGCCCGATTTTAGCGTGTACGAGAGCGCCTCGTCAAAGCACGGATGAAAGCTAGGCGAGCTCGGTAAATGCGCACTCAAAAACTCCTTAAACTCAGCCAAAAGCGCGTCCTGATCGGCGGCGCTGGCCGCTGGTTGCTGTAAATTGGCGCCCGAAGTAAAAGACGAGCCTTTTGCCGCGTTTAGCGAGATCAAATTTGATCGGTATTTCGGGCTTTGAGTCGGATTTTCGGAGCTAGTTTTGGCTTTGGTCGAGTTTAAAATTTGAGAACGATTTTGAGACAAGCTCGCGCGCGAACTACGAGCTAAAATTTGATCCTTCGGCAGCGCCTGTGACTCGCTCAAATTTGACGATTTCGCCGCGCTTTGAAGGCAAATTTGATCATTGCCGCTAAATTTTGATTTTACCGCTAAATTTTGATTTTGCATCTATTCTCCGTTTTGTTTTTGCTGGCTCCAAGCGTAGGCTAAATTTCTCAAATTTAGCCTACAAAGGCGTCAAATTTGCCGCCCGCGACTACCGCGCGTTGTAAAAAAAGTCAAAGCCGTTGCGTCTAAATAGCAAATTTTGACCGCCGCCTTTAGCGAGCAGGCTGAGCGCTTCTTTGCGGCTTGAGACCGCCTTTTGCCCCACTTGCATCAGCTTGTCGCCGACCCTGACGCCAAATTTGGCCGCGCCCGAGTTCGCGTCGACGCTTTTTACTATTAGTTTCTCGTCAAATGTCATGCCGTAGAGCTTTTGCACGCTCGCGGCATCGCTGCTTTGAGGCATGGACTGAGGTTTTGCGTCGCTAGCGGCGGCCTTTTTATCCGCTTTCATCGGCGCTTTTTGCTCTTTCTTGGCCGCGTCGTCAGAGACCGCCACGCCAAATTTCAAAACCTCGTCGCCGCGCTTGATCTCAAATTTGAGCCGCTCGCCCTTTTTGGCGAACAAAATCCTCTCGTTTAGCTCGCGCAAACTCTCAAATTTCTCGCCGTTTACGCTCAAAATTTCATCACCCACCATTAGCGCCGCGCCGCGTCCGAGCGGATCGACGCTCTTTACGTAGAGCTTGCCATCTCGCTCCTCAAAAACCGCGCCCACATCGCCGTAGTAAACGTCTTTATACGCCGCAAAGTGCCTTAGATAGCGGCTCGGGACGAATTTATCCCCGCCCACTGCGATACCGCGTAGCTTGCAGCACGGACTTAGCACGGCGCCCGTGCCGTTTACGTCAAACGTGAGTACGTCTAGCTCGCCTAGCGCCTGCGCCTGCGCCTTTACGTGGCCGTAGACGGTCGCGTTTAGATCGCGCGTGACGCTAACCCAGTCGCTTTTTTTCGTCGCGTTATCGTCAGACATCTTTACAGGCTCGAGTTTGACGTCCGAGGCGACCAGATAGAGGCCTAGATATGGATCAAATTTGACGTAGTTTTTCACTGGGATTTCGCCTTTAGGCACGGCGATTAAATTCGGCGCGATCGCGATACCGCCGTTACCCGCAACGTTTACCATGGCGGGCAGGTTTTTCTCAAAGCAAGCGTTAAAATCATCCTGCGTCGGGCGCGGCTCGGCTCTAAGCGACGCAGCAAATGCGCAAATCACAAAAACCGCAAAAAGTGGAGAGTAAATTTTGCGGGCTAAATTTGAGTTCAAATTTGCAGTCGCACCGTCCCGTGCGCCGCCAAAATTTAACCGCGCAAGCCCAAAAACCGCGTCCAAACGGCGCGAAAAAGCTGCGCGTTTCATTGCCCTAGCCCCATGCCAGCAAAGCCACCTAGCATCCTTGACGCAGCGTTTTTGCGGTCGTCCTCGATCATCTTTAGTACGTCGTTTACGGCACTGATGAGCAAGATCTGTAAGCTCTCCTTGTCCTCTAGCAAGCTATCGTCGATGCTGATATCAAGCACCTCGCCCTTGCCGTTTGCTCTGACGCTGATGAGCCCGCCGCCGCTTTTTACGCTAAATTCGCGCTTTTGGCTCTCCTGCTCGATCTCCTGCGCCTTTTTTTGCGCCTCCTCGAGCATCTGTCCCATTTTTGAAAAATCTATCCCCTCAAACATAAACATCCTTTCAAATTTCGCGTTATTTTAGCCAATTTAAGCTAAATTTACTTTATTTAAAGCCTGCAATGCAAGTTTCGTTCCCGCCTTGAAATTTGCGGCGGATACGGGCGCGAGTGAGTAAATTTAGGCCCGAAAAGCCGTCAAATTTGACGATGAAATTTTGCTTTAAATGAACTGCGCGCGTTTTGATCTATTTTGGATCGCAGTATGCGTATTAGCACGGGCTTTCTGTAAATTTGAGAAATTTGCCATAGATAATAGACGAAGTTAAGCGGCAAATCGCAGAACTAAAAGAGCATTTAAGGTAGCGCGGGCGCGGCGGGCGCTAAATTTAGATCATTTCGGCAAATTTTAAAGCCGAGCGCAAAGCGAAACAAAATAAGCTCATAAATCAAGACCGCCCGAACGCGCGTCAGATATCTTTAAACTCCGCCGCGACCGATTTTTCCAGATTTTCCGCCTTACCCAGGATCGTTATCGCCTTTTGCCTGCACTTGTTCACGCATCTGTAGCAAATCGTGCAACGCTCGCCAAATCTCGCCTTGCCGTGCGTGATTTTTATATTTTGCATCGGACAGGATTTTGCGCACTCGCCGCATCCGCTGCAGCGCGCCGTATCCAGGCTCGGTTTGCGCCTGGCAAACGGAGTTTTGTCCCAAATTTTCATCCATAGCCGCTGCCCCAAAAGCCCCGCGATACGGCATAGCACGCCTAGCCCCTCTTGCGGCGGTTTACCCGCGGCAAATGCCTCCGCGACACGCTCTAGCTTGGCGTTTGCCTCTTTGATCAGGCGCTCGTTTTTCTGCGCCGAGTAGCTAAAAATCGCCACGTCGAGGATAAACGCAGGCATTTTCACGTGCGCGCCGCCCGTTATCTCCGCGCCTGCTCGCCTTAGAATCCTAGCCGCGCAGCCCGCTCCGTCACCGCTAAAAATCTCCATCGTAGCGATGATAAAGACGTTTTTGCCGCGAAAATTCGCGCTATTTTCGTAAATAAACTCGCGCACGATCTGCGGCAGGTCGCTAAAGTAAACGGGATAGGCGAGGATCACGTCATCGTGGTGCTTTAGTAGCTCGCCGCAGCCCTCATCCTCGATCGAAACCACGGGGATATCGCCGCCCAGACGCTCTATAAATCTCTTTACGCAATGCTTCGTGTTGCCCGTGGAGCTAAAATAAATCGCTATCATTTTGCGAATCCTTTTAAATTCAGGCGCTAAATTTTGCCCATTTTCGCCGAATTTTGCCGACCGCGTCAAATTTAACGCCAAACGACGGTAAATTTAAACAAACTACTATTTAGCACGTTCGCCTTTCGTCCGTTTGCAAATGACCGTCGCGTCGCACTAGCCTAAATTTTACCGCAAATTTAGCTCGTCGCCATAAAACGTAAATTTAAACCTACCGCCGCAGAGACGGCAAATTTGGGCGTATATTATTTTACGATCTCGTTTTGCTCGTTTACCTGCACGATTTTTGGTTCGAAATCTCTTGCTTTTTTGGCGCTAAGAAGCGCGTAAGCAACGATAATGACGACGTCGCCGACGCAGACTTTGCGCGCGGCAGCGCCGTTTAGGCAGATCTCGCCCTTTTTCTCGCCGCGAATCACGTATGTAGCGAAGCGCTCGCCGTTATTGACGTTTAGTATCTCGACTTTTTGGTACTCGCAAAGCCCCGCAGCCTCGATTAGCTCGGGTCCAATCGTGACCGAGCCCACGTAGTTTAGATTGGCGTCCGTCACGCGCGCGCGGTGGATTTTGCTTGATAAAATTTCGATTTTCATCGGCAGTCCTTTGTGTTTTTGGGAAAATTATACTATAAATTTAGCCGCAAAAAGCAACTTTATATAGCCGCGGCGATTCGTTTTTGCTTGCTTGACGCGATAAAATTCGGAGTTAAATTTGTGATTAAATTTGATTTTAGAGGCATTTGCGCGAGCGATAAAAAATGCGATAAATTTGACGCCGTTTGGTGATAAAAATAGAAATTTAGACGCAAACAAAGGTAAATTTTACTCGAATTTACCCTTATTTCGTCGCCGTTTTGTCCGTAAATTTAGGCGCGACCGTCCAAAAGTTCGCGTACGACTTGCTTATCGCTAAACGGATATTTTACGCCCTTGATCTCTTGATAGGTTTCGTCGCCCTTACCTAAAATCACCAAAATTTCATCCCGTGCGAGGCTTTCAAGCGCGTATTTTATCGCATCTTTGCGGTTTGCGATGCATTTTACGCGCTCGTTCATCTCTAGGCCGCCACAGATCTCGGCGATGATGCTTTCCGGCTCTTCGCTTCGGGGATTATCGCTGGTGACGACGAGCCTGTGCGCGTATTTTTGCGCTATTGCGCCCATTTTAGGGCGTTTGGTGCGATCCCTGTCACCTCCGGCGCCAAAAACCGCGACGATTTTACGATGACGCAGCGCGTTTAGCACCTTTTCGATACCGTCAGGCGTATGCGCGAAGTCTACGATCACGAGCGGCTCGCGACTAACGACCTCCATGCGCCCCTCGACGCCGTCAAATTCTGCCGCGGCGCGCGCGATCTCATCTAGTGGCCTATCCGTCAGCGTCGCGACGCAAGAGACGGCTGCTATGAGGTTGTAGAGGTTAAATTCGCCGTGCAAATTTGAGCTTAGCGCCATTTGCCCGCGCGGAGTCTTTAGCGTCGCGCGTATGCCACCTTCTAGCGAATACTCGCCAGGCGCAAAGTCCGCGTCCGCATGAAGCGCGTAAGTTAGGGCGTTTGCTGGGTTAAATTTGATCCCGCCGCGGTCGTCTATGTTTATGAGCTTTGGCGCGTCGTCTGCGAAAAACTCGCTCTTTACGCGCGCGTACTCTTCAAACGTGCCGTGGTAATCGAGGTGGTCTTGGGTTAAATTCGTAAAAATTTTCATCGCGAAATCCAAGCTCTCGATGCGTTTTTGAGCGATGGCGTGCGAGCTAGCCTCCATCACGAAGTACTCGCAGCCGCGCTCGCTAGCGGCTTTTAGGTAGCTAAGCGTGCGTAAAATTTCGCTCGTCGTTAGCGCCTTGTCGTCGATGCGTTCATTGTTTATAAAAGCGCCGCGAGTACCGCACAGGCCGCATCCGTAGCCTAAATTTAACAGCGTAGCGCAGATAACCGCCGCGGTCGTGGTCTTGCCGTTCGTTCCAGTGATGCCGATGATTTTGATGTTCTCGTCGATACCTAGCAGTCGCTTGCACTCGGCCAAATTTATGATTTTTGCGCCCTTTGCTTCGGCGGCGGCTTCAAATTTAGCGTTCGTCGACGTTTTAACGAAATAGCAACCCGCCTCGCATTCGTTCGAGTTGTCGGTGACAAAGCCCTCTTTAACGTAAATTTTCACTTTCGGCCTTTTCGTTGATTTCGCGAGCCAGCGCGCTTAGCCGTTCGTCACCGGCAAACATCACAGCCGCGGTCTCGATGTAGTTTAGCCCCATTTCGATGAAGTCGTTTTTGATAAGATTTTGCAAAAACTCGAGGAAATCGTCGCGGTTATCGATCATCACGCGCGTGGAAAACATGATGTCCTCAAAGACGCTTTTGAACCCGCCGCGCCTAACCGCATCCATAAAATCGGCGTAGCTGATGGCGTTTTGCTCCTCAAGGCTCTCGTCGTCGCCAAATTTTGCCTCAAGCGCGCCTAAAATTTCCTCCAGCTCGTCCGGGCTCATACCAAGCTTATCTTTTAGCTTAAATATCTCAAAAAGCGTCATCGCCTCGTCGCGGCGAGTCTTAGCAAGCGAGCAAAGCATAATGAGGAAAAGTAGCTTTTTGTCCGGTTTTTTGTCGTAGGCAAGTGAAAAATAGCTCGCTGCGGCGTCAAATTCGCCCTTGTTAAACGCTTTTAGGCCCGCCTTTTTGTAATCAATCAAATTTAACTTCCTCGCTGATAGGGATGTTTACGACCTCTAGCTCAGGGTGGATATCCATACGGAGCTGGCGCTCGATACCGTATTTTAGCGTAGTCGAGCTAGCCGCACAGCCATGGCAGTGGCCGGTAAGGCGAACGTAAATTTTGCCGTTTTTGATGCCTAGCAGCTCCATGCCTCCGCCGTCGTTTTCAAGCATAGGCAAAACCTTTTGCAGGCTGGCTTTTACGGGCTTTAGAAGCTCTTCATCGGTAAATGGGATCATTTTTAACCTTTTTCAATTTTTGAGATATTATAGCAGATAAAATTTTAAATACGCTATGAGTTTGACGTTTTGGCGGCTATTTTTGACTTGGATAAATTTGGAGCTTTAAGCGATTCTATGTATAAGTGAGTCAAATTTAAAAGATGGCCATAGACATAAAAACAAAATAGCGGCAAGACTCAAGTCTACAAAATAAACCTCAAGACAACTATACAAACGGCTGTTGCATAATCAAAAAACCGCTTTTAGATATTATATAAATTTAGTATATTAAGCATCTAGTACAAGCTAATTCCAAAAAGTAAATTTGTACTTAGGATTGTGGCAGAAGTCAAAATAAAACTAGCTATAAATTTTAGTATTTTCCGTATATATACAGAATTACAAACAATAAAATAGGCTAGTAAATAAATTTAACTGATATGAAAGACTAAAGGGGCTTTAAGGTAACTAAAATATGTAAATTGAAAAAGAAAAAGAGAGCCGAAGCTCTCTAAAAATTATTCTTTGATTAGCTCGATATAAGCCATCTCAGCAGCATCGCCTCGGCGAACGCGAGTCTTAACGATGCGCGTATATCCGCCGTTTTTGCCTACGAATTTTGGAGCAAGCTCAGTTACTAGTTTATTCGTAGTTTCTTTATCTTGCAAGCTGGCAAAAACTGCTCTGTGAGCGTTGCTGTCGCCTTTTCTAGCTCTAGTGATTAGCTTTTCGATATAGCTTCTCAACTCTTTTGCCTTAGGCAAGGTCGTCTCTATCTTTTCGCTTTTGATGATAGCGATAGCTAAATTTTTAAGTAGAGCCGAGCGGTGAGCCGACGTCCTACCTAGTTTTCTGTATCCGTGACCGTGTCTCATTTATCTTCCTTTTACTCTTTTGCACTCATTTGTGATTTTAGGTCGGCGATTTTTTTCTTGAGTTGCTCTTTGCCGCCGCCTAGGTCGCCGCCGACCGGATATCCGATCTCTTGCATAACGGCTTTGATCTCGTCGAGAGATTTTTTGCCTAAATTTTTAAGCTCTTTTAGCTCGTTTTCATCCATCAAAGCAAGCTCGCCGATAAATCTAATCTCAGCTTTATCAAGGCAGTTGAAGCTTCTAGCGCTCAAATTTAACTCTTCTACGCTTTGTAACAACTTCGCATGCTCGCTGCCTGAAGTTTGAGCGTTTAAGCCTGCAGAAACATCGATATTTAAAACACCTTTAAACACCGACATCTGCTGATACATCGCCTCAATCGCGTGTTTAAACGCCTCGATCGCACCCACTTGTCCATCCGTCGTGACCGTGAAAATAATCTTCTCATAGTCGGGGTTATCCTCTACTAGGACATTTTCTAGCTCGTAAACTGCTTTTTTAACAGGCGTAAAGAATGCATCAAGAGCTATATAACCCTCTTCGGTATTGTCTCTTATCTCTTCACTCGGGACGTATCCGATACCTTTTTGGATGATTACGGAAAATTTAAGCTCCGCGTCCTCGTTTATGGTTGCAAGATAAGCTTCTGGATTTACGACATCTACGACATCGCTTTTTAGATCGCTGGCTTTTATCTCTTTTGGACCTTTAAACGAATACTCGACCACCTCGCGCTCAGACTCGTTTTTTAGCTTAAAGCGGATGTTTTTTAAATTTATAATAAACTGCGCTACGTCCTCGAGCATGCCTCTCATCGAATCAAATTCGTGAGATACGCCCTCTATCTTGACGCCCGTAGCTGCAAATCCAACGGTACTGCTATATAAAAGTCGTCTTAGCGGATGAGCCAAAGTGACCGCATAGCCCGTCTCAAACGGATACGCGGTTATTCTGGCGACATTCTCGCTTATACTCTCTACTGAAATTTCGGTAGGCATATAAGCTGATGTGGTAATTTTTCTCATCGTTATACCCCTTATTATTTCGAATAAAGCTCTACTATGAATCTTTCCTCGACAGGAATGACGACTTCTTCCCTTTCCGGAGTTCTTGTGAAAATTCCGAATTTTTTATCTTTTTCGACGTCGACCCAAGCTACGATGCCAGTTTGCGCCGTAAGATCGATCGCGCGAACGATTTGCGGATTGTTTTTAGATTTTTCGATAACCTCTACTTTAGCGCCCGCTTGGACTCTATAAGAAGGAATATCTACTCTCTTACCGTTTACTAAAATATGTCCGTGAGTAACTAGTTGGCGAGCGAAGCGACGAGTAGTTGCAAAGCCCATTCTGTAAACTACGTTATCTAGTCTTTGCTCTAAAAGCTGCACCAAAAGCGCACCGGTATTTCCTTCGCGGCGAGCGGCCTCTTGGAATAGGCGGCGGAATTGCTTCTCGCTAATGCCGTACATAAATTTAGCTTTTTGTTTTTCGCGAAGCTGCAAGCCGTATTCGCTTATCTTGCTTCTTCTTTGTCCGTGTTGTCCCGGAGCGTAAGGTCTTTTGTCAAGCGCGCTCTTACCTGCCAAGCGACGCTCGCCCTTTAGCGCCAAACTAACGCCGAGTCTTCTTTCTAATTTTTCAACGGGTCCTCTATATCTAGCCATAATAATTCTCCTAAATTTCTAATTATACGCGGCGGCGTTTTGGCGGTCTGCAACCATTATGCGGAAGCGGAGTTATATCTTTTAAAAACGTTACTTTTATGCCCTCTACCGCGCCTACGCTCTTGACTGCGGTCTCTCTGCCGCTGCCAGGACCTTGTACTTTGATGCCTACTTCTTTTATACCGTGCTCTTTTGCTTTAGTTAGAGCGTCTTCGACTGCTTGTTGGGCTGCATAAGGAGTTGATTTTTTACTTCCTTTAAAGCCTAGTCCGCCAGCACTGCTCCAAGCGATAGCATTTCCCATCTCATCGGTAACCGTTACCATCGTATTGTTAAAAGTCGCGCTTATATAAACGATACCTTTAGCGATACTTTTTCTTACAATTTTCTTTTTAACTACTTTTCTTTTTGCCATCGCTTATCCTTATTTAGTCGCAGCGCCGACTGTTTTGCGCTTGCCTTTTCTAGTTCTAGCGTTTGTTTTAGTCTTTTGACCGCGCACCGGAAGACCTTTTCTGTGTCTTAGACCGCGGTAGCTTCCTAAGTCCATAAGAGCCTTGATATCCATAGCGACGCTTTTTCTAAGGTCGCCTTCCACTACGTGGTTCTCTTGGATCTCTTTGCGGATAGCCGCAGCTTCGTCTTCGGTTAGATCGTTTACTCTTTTATCGTAAGAAATTTTGGTAGCATCCAAAATTTGACGAGATTTGTGAAGACCGATACCGTAAATATAGGTCAAACCGTATTCGATTCTCTTTTTCTTTGGTAAATCTACACCTGCGATACGTGCCATGCTTTATCCTTGTCTTTGTTTATGTTTTGGATTTTCGCAGATTATGCGAACTACGCCTTGGCGCTTGACAATTTTGCATTTGTCACACATCTTCTTTACAGAAGGACGAACTTTCATTCTAGTCTCCTAAAAATTTATTCCACTTTTAGGCTGCATCAGGTTTAACGAAATTTTAAACCAACTATTTTCAAAACAAGTGGTGGGCTTTGAAAACAATTCTTCATACAGCAATTTGTCGCAAAGGGTTGAGTATAGCCAAATTTAGCTTTTAATTTACTTATGGCGGTAAATTATCCTACCCTTATCTAGACTGTAAGGCGTTAGTTCCACCTTTACGCGGTCCCCCGGCATTATCTTAATATAATGCATCCTCATCTTGCCCGCAATATGACACAAAATCACATGTTTGTTGTCGAGCTCGACCTTAAACGTCGCGTTTGGCAGCGCCTCGATGACGTTTCCGTCAATCTCTATGACGTCGTCTTTAGCCACTTAACTCCTTTTTGTTAAATTTACTTTCGCCGTTTGACGGAAGTTTGAAATTAAAATTTTAACTCACCACAAATTAAAATTTTAAAATTTACAAGTCGCACAAACAACTTGTAAATTTTAAAATTTTACGCTAGGCTTAAAATCTCCGCACGTCCGTTCACGACTGCCATGCAGTGCTCGTAGTGGCTGGTTCTTAGTCCGTCTTTACTGGTTACTTTCCATTTGTCAGGACCGATCACCGGAGTACCGTCTTTTTGGCAGATCATCGGCTCCACGCAAAATACCATTCCGTTTTTGATTTTTGGTCCGGATTTTGGGCTCCCGCCTTCTAAATAATTTAAAATTTGCGGATCTTCGTGCGGGCGTCTACCGATGCCGTGACCGCAAAATCCAGTTAACGGAACGAATCCGCGAGCTCTTATAAATTTCTCGATTTCAAAACTAAGCTCTTTAAAGTGCATTCCCGCTTTTACGGTATCTATCGCAAAGTATAACGCGTCTTTAGCGCAAGCGATCAGTTTTTCGTCCTCGCGAGAAATTTGACCCACACCCCAAGTCCTCGCCGAGTCGCCGAAATATCCGTTTAAATTTGAACCGATATCGACGCTTACGATGTCGCCTTCTTGTAGTTTGTATTCATTCGGGATACCATGGATGACTACTTCGTTTACGCTTATGCAAGCTGCGTTTGGAAAGCCATAAAGCCCCTTAAACGCTGGCTTTGCACCCGCAGCCCTTATCATGTCGTCGCAAATTTTATCTATTTCGAGCAGTGAGATACCGGGCTTGATCACGCTTTCCACGTAGTCGAGGGTTTGAGCGACGATTTTATTCGCCGCTCGCATTTTCTCTATGTCGTTTGGTTGCATAATGGTTATAGCCATTACAAGCCTACCGCACTTAGAGTTTGATATTTGTTCATATAAATTTGAGCTTCTATCCTTCGCATCGTATCAAGCGCAACAGAAACTACGATCAGCACAGACGTGCCGCCGAAATAAAACGGAACGCCCATAATTTTAACGAGCACCCAAGGAAGCGTTGAGATAAGCCCGAGGTAAATCGCGCCGCTAAAAGTTAATCTTGATGCGACCTCGTTTAGATAGCCTGCCGTACCCTCGCCCGGTCTAATGCCTGGAATAAAGCCGCCCTGTCTTTTTAAATTTTCGCTGATATCTTTTGCGTTAAACGCTATCGAAGCGTAAAAATATGCAAAAAATACGACCAGTAAAAATGTTAAAAAGTTGAAAAAATAGCTATTTGGATTTAAAAAATCGTGAATAGCTTGGATATAAGGATTTGTGCTGGCCTGCAAAATGGTGCTTGGGAACATCAAAATCGCACTGGCGAAAATCGGAGGAATAACGCCGCTTAAATTTACTTTGATAGGTATATAGTTCATAATGCGTTTGTTTTGATTTTCCATCACTACCTTACGCGAATAGCTCACCGGTACACGCCTCTCGCCCATCTCGACGTAGATAACTATGCCTACCGTGACCAAGATAACAAGCAAAATTACGATAACCACGAGGAAGTTCATCTCGCCCGTATTTACCAAATTTACCGTTCCGCCGATGGCTGAAGGTATGCCGCTAACGATGCCCGCAAAGATGATAAGGCTGATACCGTTGCCGATACCGCGCTGAGTGATCTGCTCGCCTATCCACATCAAAAGCATAGTTCCAGTTAACATCGAAGCTGCCGCAATCGCGATAAATAAATTCATATCTATCATTATCGCGTCCTCTCCGCCTCTACCGTGAAGGCTCTGAAGCCCCATACTAACGCCCACTGCTTGAACAAGCGTGATACCGATAGTGGCATAGCGGATGATTTGCATATATTTTTGCATGCCGTCGCGGTCTTTTTTCATCTTGCCTAAATTTGGGAAAGTAGCCGCTAAAAGCTCCATGATGATAGATGCCGTGATATATGGCATAATGCCTAGAGAGATGATACTGAGGCGCTCTGCGGCCTTACCGCTGAACATATTAAATAGTCCAAGCGCATTTGCGGAATTCGAATCGAAAAACTCTTTAATAACATTGACGTTTACGCCAGGAACCGGCACGTATGCCAGTATCCTGTAAGCAAATAAAAATGCCAACGTGATTAAAATCTTGTTGGTCAATGTCTTATTCATTACGCACGTCCGCTAACGGTTACGTTCTCGTCTTTGATTTTCGAAGCCAAATCTTTCGCGCTCACTCCGATCAATTTGATTTTCTTGACGCTGCTTGAAATTTTGTGTACGGTAGCGATAGTAGCGATGGTGATCTCGCTTAGCTCTTTTACCGCAACGATTTTTTCTACGTTGATTACGTAAGGTTTTTCAAATTTGGACGTAAAGCCTACTTTCGGAAGGCGTCTTTGAAGCGGCTGCTGACCGCCCTCGAAGCCTCTTTTCTCGTTGTAGCCTTTTCTAGCTCTTTGGCCTTTGTGTCCTTTGCCTGCGGTTTTACCTTGACCGCTACCTTGACCGCGACCTAGTCTTTTGGTTTGTCTAGTCGAGCCCTCGGCGGGTTTTAAATTTTCTAGTCCCATATCTTCTCCTTAGCCTTTAAGCATACTTAGCGCTTTTAAAGTAGCGCGAACGACGTTTGCCGAGTTGTTTGAGCCAAGCGATTTCGTTAGGATATCCTTGATGCCCGCAAGCTCTAAAATAGGACGAGCGCTACCGCCCGCGATCACGCCCGTACCTTCGCTAGCAGGGCGAAGCAAAACGCGGCTAGCGTTAAATTTAACCTCTATGTCGTGAGGTATAGTCGAGCCTTTTCTTTTTACCTCGATGATGTTTTTAAACGCGTCGTCGACGGCTTTTCTCATAGCGTCCGGCACCTCTTTTGCTTTACCGAAGCCAAAGCCCACTAGGCCGTTTCTGTTTCCTACTACGACAAGAGCCGTAAATCTAAATCTACGACCGCCTTTTACGACCTTTGTAACGCGGCCGATATCAACCATTACTTCTTCGAATTCTTCTCTGTTATATTTTTCCATAGCGATTTTCCTTATAGTTTGATACCGTTTTCACGTAATGCGTCTGCAAAAGCCGCTATAACGCCGTGATACAAATAGCCGTTTCTGTCGAATAATGCCGCTTCTATTTTTTTAGCTTTTAGAGTTTTTGCAAATTCTTTAGCCAAAGTTACGGCGCCTTCTTTGTTTGCTTTTACGCCTAGTTTTCTGCCGTCTGCCGCCGCTAGAGTTACGGCTGCTACGTCATCGATAGCTTGGACGTAAAGAGTTCTGTTTGACTTGAAGATAGAAATTCTAGGCAATACCGCAGTGCCGGAAATTTTGGCTCTGATTCTTCTTTTTCTCTTGATTCTAAGAGCGAGTTTTCTTTTTAATACATTTGCTGTCATTATCTATCCCTTACTTCTTAGATGTCTTACCGGCTTTGCGGATGATGCGCTCTTCTACGTATTTAACGCCTTTGCCCTTATATGGTTCAGGCGGTCTATACGCCCTGACTTGAGCTGCGATCTGACCAACCACTTGCTTATCGTCGCCTTTTATAGTGATGATGTTTTTCTCTACGCTGATTTCAACGCCTTTTGGCACTTCGTGATTTATCGGGTGAGAAAATCCTAAAGTAAGCTCAAGTACTTGGCCTTTAGCAGCGGCTTTGTAGCCGACGCCGTTGATCTCAAGCTGACGAACAAAACCTTTTGTGATGCCGATGACGATATTGTTTGCAAGCGCTCTATAGGTGCCCCAGTAGGCTCTATCTTGTCTCTCGTCGCTCTTTGGAGAAAATACTATGTGAGCATCTTCAACTTTAACATCTACGTGCCCTTTTGTGTCAAGCTCTTTTAAATGAGCGCCTTTTTTAAATTTAAGGACGTTGCCTTCTACGCTGACCTCTACTCCGCTTGGAATAGCTATCGGCTGTTTTCCTATACGTGACATTTTTTTCCTTTTTTACTTGTCTAGGGTATGTCTACTTTTACGAATGGATACCGCAATACCATAAAAATAGAAATGAATCGAAGCGATAAAGAACCGCTTCAAACACTTTAATTTTCTCATCAAATTTGACTTGTTTTTTGGAGTTTTTTTCCAAAATTTAACGTCAAATTTGACATCGTCGTTTTTAAATTTAGCTTTGGCAAATTTGGGTAAATTTGCAAGCCAAGCTAAATTTGGGAAGCTTTTTAAATTTAAGCTTCCGTTTTTAAATTTTATAAATTTGACGGCGAAAATTTTTTGTAAATTTTATAAACTACAAAAAGATGCCTAGTCAAATTTCATTTCAAAGTAATCTAAAACGCTGCCCCGTAGCGTTTTAGACAATTACCACACAGAGCAGAGGATTTCCCCGCCTACGCCAGCTTTGTGAGCGTCTTCGTTGCTTAAAACGCCCTTGCTGGTGCTAACGATGATCGTTCCGTAGCCGTTTTTAAATCTCTTGATCTCGTCTTTTCCCTTATAAACGCGGCGACCCGGGCTTGATACGCGCTTAAGCTCGTTAATCACGCTTCTACCGTGCTCGTCGTATTTTAAAACTACGTTTATAAATTTCTTTTTATCTTCTTCTACGACGTTGTAGCTCTCGATATAGCCTTTAGCCGCAAGGATAGATAAAGTAGCCTCGACGACGTTTGAATGAAGAAGCTTTGTAGTTTCAAGTCTTCTCATTGCGGCGTTTCTAATGCGAGTTAGTCCGTCTGAAATTAAGTCGTTTAACATTTCTCTTCCTTACCAGCTTGCTTTTTTTAGACCCGGGATTAGTCCCTCGTTAGCCATTTTTCTTAGGCATACGCGGCAAATTCCAAAATCTTTATAAACCGAATGCGGACGTCCGCAAATTTGGCATCTCGTATAGCCGCGAACCGTAAATTTAGGCTTTCTGGCAGCCTTTGCTATCATTGATTTTTTCGCCATATTACTTTCCTTTCGCAAACGGCAAACCAAATAGCTCAAGCAATTTGAATGCCTCTTTGTCGCTGTTCGTCGTCGTGACTATAACTATATTCATACCGTGAGTGCGTAAAATCTTATCGTACTCGACCTCTGGAAACATTAGCTGCTCGTCAAGGCCGAAGTTGTAGTTTCCGCGTCCGTCAAAGCCGTCTTTTGGAAGGCCTCTAAAGTCTTTAACTCTCGGTAGCGCGATAGAGATTAGTTTGTCTAAAAACGCAAACATATTCTCTTTTCTAAGCGTTACTTTTACGCCGACAGGGAAACCCTCGCGCACTTTAAAGCCCGCAACCGATTTTTTAGCGTCGGTAACTACGGCTTTTTGTCCAGCGATTAGCGAAATAGTATCGGCGATATTTTGAAGTTGCTTTTGATCTTTAGCAGATTCGCCAGCGCCTACGCTTATCACGATCTTTTCGATCGCAGGGATTAGCATAGGATTTTTGATGTCGAATTCTTTAGCCAAAGCAGGCTTTACGACCTCGTTATATTTAGCTTTTAATCTATTCATTTTCAGCCCTCAACTTTTGCAACATTTGAGATATCAATAGGCATCTCTTTATTGATAAAGCCGCCGTTTGGGGTCTTTTCGCTAGGTTTTATAGCTTTTTTAGCTACCTTGCAGCCCTCGACGATGACTTGTCCTTTTTTGGCTAGGACGGATAAAATTTTACCTGTTTTACCTTTGTCGTCGCCTGCGATGATCTTAACGGTATCGCCTTTTTTTACTTTAAATTTAACGTTAGCCATTATAACACCTCCGGAGCAAGCGAAACGATTTTCATAAAGTTAGCGTATCTAACCTCACGGCCGACCGGTCCAAAGATACGAGTACCGATAGGCTCGCGTTTGTTATCTAGGATGACGGCTGCGTTTTCGTCGAAACGGATTAGCGAGCCGTTATCTCTTTGAACCTCTTTTTTAGTTCTAACGACGACCGCTTTTACCACTTGACCTTTTTTGATCTTACCATTTGGAAGCGCCTTTTTGACCGAGCAGATGATAACGTCGCCAAGCGTCGCGTATCTTCTCTTGCTGCCGCCCAAAACCTTAATACACATTAGCTCTTTCGCGCCGCTATTGTCGGCGACCGTAAGCCTCGTAAAAGATTGTATCATTACTCAACCCCCGTCGCTAAAATAGTCTTTAAGCGGAAAGATTTTCTCGCGCTTAGCGGTCTGCATTCGATAGCCACGACCGTATCGCCCGCTTTTGTTTCGTTCTTTTCGTCGTGAATCATATATTTTTTAAAGCGTTTTACGAATTTGTGGTATCTTGGGTGCATAACGCGTCTCTCAACCAAAATCGTAGCCGTCTTATCGCCGGCCTTTTGTAAAACGACACCTTGAATTTCTCTTTTTAATGCCATTTCTCACCCCTTACTTTGAAGCGCTAATTGCAGTGTTGATTTGCGCTATTTCCTTGCGGACGGCGCTAATCTCGTTAGGGTTGCTTAGCTGCATAGTTTTTAGCTTTTGTCTTAAAGTAAATAAAAGCACCTTTTTCTCTTTCAATAACGCGTTAAGTTCTGCAACGCTTTTGTCTTTAATATCAGTATATTTCATTTTCACTCTCTCGCGTTACGATTTTAGTCTTAAACGGAAGTTTGTGGATGGCTAGAGTTAGAGCTTCACGCGCTAATTCCTCATCTACGCCCGCCATTTCAACTATTATACGACCTGGTTTTATATTCATAACCCACTCTTCGACTCCGGCTTTACCTTTACCCATACGAGTTTGTAGAGGTTTTTTAGTTAACGGCTTATCTGGGAAAACTCTGATCCAAGTTTTAGCCTGGCGTTTTACGTGGCGGGTTAGAGCCACACGAGCCGCTTCGATCTGGCGCGAATTTACGCGGCCTGCTTCTACGGCTTTTATTCCGATCTCGCCCATAGCAAGATCAGCGCCGCGAGTAGCTTTACCGCGGTTTCTGCCTTTCATCTGTTTGCGAAATTTAGTTCGTTTTGGCATCAACATGATTATTTACCTCTTCTTGCTCTGCGCGGTTTTTTATCGGCTTTTTCTTCTTCGTTCTTTTCAGGTTGAACGCCTTTTTGAAGAACCTCACCTTTAAATATCCACACTTTTATACCTATGTTTCCATAAGTCGTATGCGCTTCGGCAACGCCGTAATCGATCTTAGCTCTTAGAGTGTGAAGCGGAACGCGACCCTCTAAGTACCACTCGGTTCTAGCGATCTCAGCGCCGCCAAGACGTCCAGCAACTGAAATTTTGATACCTTTAGCACCTGATTTTTGAGCGCCTTGGATAACTTTTTTCATCGCACGTCTAAATGCAACGCGTTTTTCAAGCTGCATAGCTACGTTTTCCGCAGCTAGCTGAGCCGAAGCTTGAGCTTTTCTTTCTTCTTTGATATTTACGTTTACTTCTTTGTTGATCAGCTTTTGGATATCCTCTTTAAGCTTCTCTACGTCAGAGCCCTTTTTGCCGATGATAATACCAGGGCGAGCTGCTACGACGGTTACACGAATTTTCTTAGCGGTTCTCTCGATCAAAATTTGAGAAACGCCCGCGTAGTAAAGTTTCTTTTTCAAGAAAGCGCGAATTTTGTAGTCTTCGCCGATATTTTCAGCCAAAGTTCCTTTAGCAGGAAACCATCTTGACTCCCAGTTGCGGTTTATTCCTAGTCTTAGACCTATCGGATTTACTTTCTGACCCATATTACGCTTCCTTCTTTTCAGGTTTAGATACTTCTACTAAGATATGAGAAGTCGGTTTGCGGATTCTGCTTGCGCTTCCTCTCGCTCGCGGTCTAAATCTTTTTAATACTGGGCCTGCATCCACGCGGCAGCTTGTCACGATAACCTCTTCAGGCTCAAATCCACCGTTAGCTACCGCAGAGCTGATAGCCGTAGCGATAAATTTGGCGCCGCGGTTTGGCATAAAGCTAAGGCTAGCTAGTGCAAATTCTGCGTTCATACCTTGTACTTCTCTTGCGATTAGTCTGGCTTTAGTCGGAGATAATCTTACGAATTTAATAATTGATTTGCTCATCTTATCCCCTTACTTACCGATTTTCTTTTGCACTGAGCCTTTGTGACCCTTAAATGTGCGCGTAGGAGCAAATTCGCCTAGTTTATATCCGATGTGGTTTTCCGTAACGTATACTGGAATGAAGCTCTTGCCGTTATGAACGTTAAACGTTAGGCCTATCATTTCAGGCACTATCGTGCTGCGTCTAGACCATGTTTTTATCGGCTTGTTGTCGTTAGCTTTTTTAGCGGCAACGACTTTTTTCATTACATGCTCATCGACAAAAGGTCCTTTTTTGAGTGATCTTGCCATCTCTATTTACCTTTCCTTCTTGAAATTATAAGCTTATCGCTAGCCTTCTTGCGGCGAGTCTTAGCACCTTTGGTCGGTTTACCCCATGGAGTAACAGGATGACGGCCTGAGTTTTTCTTGCCCTCACCACCGCCGTGCGGGTGATCTACTGGGTTCATCGCAGAACCGCGGGTTTGAGGACGGATACCTCTGTGGCGATTACGTCCGGCTTTACCGATAGTTACGTTCGCCCAGTCTTCGTTACCTACTACGCCGATACTAGCCATGCACTCTGCGAGCACTTGTCTCATCTCGCCGCTTGGCAAGCGAAGCATTACGTATTTTTCCTCTTTACCCATTAGCTGAGCATAACCGCCGGCTGAACGAGCCATCTGAGCGCCCTTGCCCGGTTTTAGCTCCACGTTATGTACGATAGTACCAACAGGGATGTTTCTTAGTTTCATCGCGTTGCCAGGTTTTATGTCTAGACCTGCCTCGGCTGCTGCTACGACGTCGCCAATGTTTAGCCCGTTTGGTCTGATGATGTAGCGTTTTTCGCCGTCTTTATAAGCGATAAGCGCGATGCGGCAGTTTCTGTTCGGATCGTACTCGATAGCTTCGACTTTACCTTCGATACCAAATTTGCGGCGTTTAAAGTCGATGATTCTATAAAGCTTCTTCGCTCCGCCTTCTTTATGTCTAGAAGTTATTCTACCATTGCTATTTCTACCGCCGCTTACAGGGATCTTTACAAGTAGGCTTCTCACGCTAGGTTTAGCGGTGATGTCCTCGCTTGATAAGCCCGTCATAAATCTGCGGCTAGGTGTATAAGGTTTATATGTTTTTATCGCCATCTTACGCCTCCGTGTTTTCTAGGCTTGAGCCTTCAGGCAACTGAACGTAAAATTTCTTTATCTCGCTTCGTTGTCCTTCTCTTCCTTTGAAACGCTTAACTTTTCCGTCGATTCTAAGCGAATTTACGCGAAGCGGCGTTACTCCAAAATACTCTTTCAAAATTTCTTTCAGCCTGTTTTTAGTCATCTTAGGCGAAGTTTGTATGACGACCACGCCTTGCTCTTGAAGACCGAGAGTTTTTTCCGTATATAAAATCGTTTTGATATCAGTTATATCTGCCATTTCAGCCCTCTTTTATTATAGATTCAAGTGCGGCCTTCTCGATAACGACGGCACCGTAAGTCGCCACTAAGTAAGCGTTTATCTCGCTCGCATCGATTAGATAGCAGTTTGATAAATTTCTAAACGCCAATAGCGTGTTGTCGTCAAGCAGATCTTTTACGACCAAGGCATCTCTCAAATTTAACGCGCTGATTACTTTAGCAGCGTCTTTAGTCTTACCGCTTGCGATCTCTATGCTATCTACCGCGAAAATTTTACCCGCGTTAGCTTTTTCGTTTAGCGCGAACTCAAGCGCCAATCTTTTTTGCTTTTTATTGACCTTTTGGAAATAGTTTCGCTCGTTGCTCGGACCAAACGCCACTGCGCCGCCTACCCAGACGTTAGTTCTGGTTGAGCCCGCTCTAGCGCCGCCGCGACCTTTTTGTCTCCACGGTTTTTTACCGCCGCCGCTTACGAAAGCTCTGGTTTTGGTGTGAGCCGAATTTGAACGCATACCGGACAAATAAGACTTAACGTAAAGATATAGGTTGTGCGGGTTAATCTGGGCGTAATTAGCCGGTAGATCAAGCTCGCTAGCTTTTTCAAATTTTTCGTTTAATACGCAAACTTTACTCATTTTACTATCCTTATTCTGCCCATTGCGCCGTTATAGCCAGCGACGCTGCCTTTTAAAACCAAAATTCCGTTTTCGGCGTCAAAGCTTACGATTTCGTTTTTAACGGTAACTTTTTCGTTTCCGGTGTGTCCGGCCATTTTCATACCAGGCTGAACGCGTCCCGGCCACTCGCGGTTACCGATAGAGCCGTGTCTTTTGTGGAAGCGAGAACCGTGGCTTTTTGGGCCACCCGCAAACCCGTGTCTTTTCACGACGCCTTGATAGCCTTTACCTTTTGAGCTGAAGCTAACTTTTAAAATTTTAGCCGAGCTAAGCGGACTAAAATCAAGATCGCCTGCCTCTTTATTGGCGACTTCTAGGGTTGCGAATTTATTAAATTCCGCCGTTAGGCTATATTTTTTTTGCTGACCCTCTATGGCTTTATTTTTTGCTTTACCTTTAGCATAAGCTACTATCGCGCTGCCGCATTCGCTCACTTCGCAAACTTTAGCGTTTACGACTTTTAGAAGCGTAACAGGGATACTCGGGTTGTTTACCGTTCTGCTCATGCCTATTTTTTCTACGATATATTCCATCTTTCACCTCGCCTTTATTTGCCCATCGCGCGGACTTCGACATTAACCTCAGGGGCTAAGTCAAGCTTTGTTAGCGAGTCGACGGTATCGGGCGTAGCCGCTACGATATCTAGCATTCTAGCGTGAATTCTCATTTCAAACTGCTCGCGTGAGTCTTTGTTGATGTGTGGTGATTTTAAGACCGTGTAGCGTTTGATCTTCGTAGGCATCGGCACCGGACCTCTGACGTCGGCGCCCGTTCGTTTGACAGCTTCTACTATGGCTGCAACTGTGCGGTCGAGAACTCTATGGTCATAAGCTTTAAGCTTAAGCCTGATTCTTTCCATTTTCTTTCCTTTGAATAGAACTTGTCGCAAACATACGACACTTCTTACTTGTGTAAGAGACTCGGATTTTATCCAAATGGCTTTTTAAAGTCAATATTTTGAGCAAATTTGATGAAATTTAATAAAATTATTTCCTTTTTATAAGGAAGTTTTTGCAAATTTGGCTGAAAATTTGATGCGAAATATTTAAATTTGGTTTGATGTAAATTTGGACGGGTTTATTCGAACGCAAATTTGGTTCGAATAAAATTTTGCTTTCATAGTGTCTGCGTTTTTCTCGCTCAAATTTAATACATTTTCTTTTAAAAGCGGTAAATTTTAGATCATCTTTTGAGATAAAATTTTAATTAGCTTCCTCTTTATAAGGAAACTTCGCTATAATTTTCCAAATTTAAAAGGCAAAAAATGCAAATCCTAAACGCGCTTTATCAAAATCCGCCAAAAAATATCAAATTTATAAATAGAAAATTTGAAATCGTCGCACCCAAAACGCTGATAAAAGGCAGTATAGGAAGCGGCAAAACATCTCTAATCGCTGGCTTTTTGTCGGCATTTGAGAGCAAAGAGTTTTTGTACGTAAATTTAGGCGACCTTCGCATAGATGCGGATGAGATTTTGTCAAATTTGCCAGAGTTTTTACGCCAAAATCCACAGATAAAAATTCTAGCGATCGATGATTTCGAGCAGAGATTTCAGGAAAAATTTGAGCGAATTTTGGAGCTAAATTTATCAAATTTTATCCTAGCCTCGCAATTTAGGGACGTAAATTTAAGCGGCTTTAGCGAGCTAAATTTGGATTTTTTAGACTACGAGGAGTTTATCGCATTTTTTTCGAAAAAGATCGATCCAGAAACGCTTTTTAGCCACTTTTTGCTTCACGGCAGAAGCCCCGCGTCGGCCTTTTGCGATCCCGAAAACGTCGCGGTAAATCTACAAACCGCGCTAAAATCCTCACTCTCCGCCACACAGCTGGCCGTACTAAAAGAGTGCGTGAAAGCTCAGGCGCAAAACGTGAGCGTTTTTGAGATTTTTAGCACGCTAAAATCCACCCGCAAAATCTCAAAAGATAGCGTTTACGGCGCGCTTAGCGAGCTGGAAAATATGAGCGCGGTTAGCCTGGTAGAGAAATTTAACGAGCCAAACGCCGCAAAAAGGCTTTATTTTAACGACTTTGCGTTTAAAAGTGCACTAAGCCTAAAAAAGGACTTCGCTAAGAATTTTAATAACACGATTTTTTGCGAGCTAGCCAAATTTAACGAGCAGATTTTTTATACAAAAGAGCTTGATTTTTTCCTGCCAAAAAGGAAACTTGCTATCATTTGCTCGCCGTTTAGCGATGCGGATTTGGTCTTTTTAAAATTTAAAAAACTGCACGCAAATTTAAAAATTTTAGGTATAAATAGGCTACAAGCAATCAGTGTGGCAAACTCGGGCAAGACGAGCATAGAGGGCATAAAATGCGAGGTCGCGCCGTTTTCTCGCTGGGCGCTAGGCATATAAAGGAGCGATTATGAGAGCGGTTGCGACGCTATTTTTGGCTTGCGTTTTGGCGCTAGGCTACGAGATCAGACACGAAAACGAGGGTAAAATTTATAAATTTGCAGGCGAGGCGGACGGGAGCAAATTTGAGCTCTATATCAGTGAGCTTGAGGCCGAGTTTGAAAATTTTAGCGATAAAGGCGTCGTTTTACCGCCCAAATTTCAAGGTCACGCATTTTTTGAGGGTGCCAGATACGACTTTAGTAAGGGCAGCATCGAAAGATCAGGCGCCGCTATAACGGCCGTAAGCGCGATCACCGAGTGGCTAAATCTGAGCGTGAAAGCGGATAACGGCGAACTAACGGGCAAGCTAGCAATCAGAGGCAAGGCGCGAAAAGCCATGCTAAAACATGTTGCAAGCTATGATTTTGCCGCGCTCGGACTGCAAGAGATCGGGCAAGACGGAGCGCGATTTGAAGCCGTAGCGAGCGACTTTTACTCGCCTAAATTTGCGCAAAATAACAAAAAATCTCTCGCAGCAAAACTTGTAAATTTTAAATCGGCATGGCTCAAAGACTCCTCAAACAGCGCCGCAAACGCGCTAAATAACCTCGAGTACCAAAACGGAAAAATAAGAAGCGTCTGCGAACTAGGCGCAAGCGGAAAAGTCTGCAAAACCGTCTGGCTCAAAAACCTAAAAAAGATAAATTTAAGCGACGTTTTTAAGGATCTAAACGATACAAATTTAGCGGCGATATTCGCAAAAGAAAAGATAACGCCGAGCGAAAATTTTACACTCTCGCCAAGCGGCATTACATTTTTTGACGGTGCGGCCGGCGGTAAAAACAGCGAGATCTCGCTACCGCTTGAACTCGTAAAAGAGTATCTAAAACAAAATTTCGGGCTGTTTTAGGCAATTTTTTGAAAAGTGGAAGGCAAAATTTGATACGAATCAAACCGAAATTTGATGACTTAAACTCCAAAAAATACGTGAAAGCATGCCGATGAAAAACAAATTTGACGCCCAAATATGCGGTATCGACGAGGCTGGACGCGGTGCGCTAGCGGGCCCCATGGCGGTAGCCGCATGCGTACTAAAGCGCGATATAGCGGGCCTAAACGACTCAAAAAAACTGACTGAAAAGCGTCGCGAGGAGCTGTTAAAAGAGATAATAAAAAACTCGGAATTTCTCATCGCGTATTTTTCAAACGAGCAAATCGACGAGCTGGGGCTTAGCGAGTGCCTCAGACGCGCGCTGCGGCTGTTTAAGGCGCATTTTACGGACTGCGAGCTGCTCTACGACGGCAACGCAAACTACGGCACCGGCATAAAAACGATGGTCGGAGCCGACGGCAAGGTCGCGCAGGTGAGCGCCGCAAGCATCCTAGCCAAGGTAAGCCGCGACGCGCTGATGCAGGCGTGGGACGGCGTGTATACGGGCTATGGATACGCCGCACACAAAGGCTACGGCACGAAAGCGCATCTAGACGCGATCGCAAGTCTTGGCGACTCGCCGCTGCAAAGGCGTAGCTTTCACGTAAAAAGCTTTGAGCGCGGGCTGTTTGATGAGTAAATTTGACTTTGTGTAGCCTTGTTTTCGTAAAATAGATTGAACATTTGCGCGACGATAAATTATACGAATTTTACGCATAAACATCAAAAACTAAAACTATTTTCTTTAAATTTAACTGTTTTATCGGCGACCTTATGAGTGACCGAGTTATGCGATACGGCCTAGTTGCCAAATTTGATTCTACAAGAAAACAAGAGCAAATTTGATATTTACGCATACTTCTGATCCCCAGGACAGCTCCCGTTCGACGTAGCGTAAAACTGCAAATTTGGCTTATTTTGCGCAAGATATTTTTAAAAACTACAAAATTTCTCGTAAATGCTAGCAACCGACTCGTTCGTATAAACATCGTGCCGATGCTTAGATTTTCGCGCTTCGTAGTCTGTTTGGCAAGTCTTTTTAGGATGTACTTTTTCTTGCCGTTAGCATTAAAAAGCCTAAATTCATGCACTCCCGGCTCCTTGGCGCGCTCTATTTTTTCTATGGCTTTTGCATAAATTTTAGATATTTTGCAGCGTCCGTGAGTAAATTTTCTAAGCTGCCATGCGAGATATTTTTTATATAAAAGATGTCTGTTATGCCGTTTTTCTCGACGTCTATGTCGTAAATATAAATCTGCCAAACATCTTTACTGAGCGCAAATTTCATGCGTTTATGGATGCGAATTTTGACGCTTTCGTTAAGAGCATTTCAGGAAAAGCTTTAGATATAAAAAATAGTGCGAAAACTGCGGATTTTTTATAAATTTCGCGGTGGGATTTTTACGTATTTGTAGCCAAAATTTGCGGCCTTATAGCCCAAATACGCGTAGAAGTCGTCGCAAATTTCGCGCGCGCAGCGTCCGTTTTGCTCTGCTTCGTTTGGAGTGCGGTTATCTTGGAGTTAGCCGTAAATTTTCTTTAAATTCGCAAGATTTGCGCTCAAATTTAAAAGTAGCATATCGGCTGTTACGAGCCTTGCCATCGCGGTGGCTACGACGCTGCCGCGCACTCCGATACACGGATCGTGCCGTCCGCGCAGCTCGCAGATGACGTCCTCGCCGCGCACGTTTTGCGTCGGCTGAGATAAAAATATCGACGGGGTCGGCTTAAAATGCGTCTTTATCACGACTTCTTGCCCGCTCGTCATACCGCCTAGCGTTCCGCCCGCGTGATTTGAGGCAAAACCGAATTTCTCGTTTGAATTTGAGCCGCGGCAAGTGCTTTTAAATTCGTCAAATTTGCCTCCGTTTAAATTTGACCGCTGCTTCGCGCCGTCAAGAGTAGGGTTATCCGCGCTCAAATTTACGCCCGCATACGCCGCGCCCATCGAGTCGTTATTTTCGCTACCGCGCATCTTGCTGGCATTTGCGCCCTCGCCGATCTCTACGGCTTTGACTCCGTTTATGCCCATCATCGCAGCCGCGATTGCCGCGTCAAATTTATAGTATAGCCCCTCGCCAAGCCCGGCCGGCGCGCCGCGGATAACCGTGACGACGCTAGCTCCGACGCTGTCGTGATCACGCTTGGCTTTTAGGATTTCCTCTTTCATCGCCTCTTCGTTACCTAGCGAAAATATCTCCGAGCGCGCCGCCAGCTCGAAATCCAGCCGCTCGCCGCACGATATCTCGCCCACGCTAGCCACGCCGCTTTGCACGCTGACGCCAAACTCGCCCAGCAAAATTTGAGCTATCGCGCCGCCCGCCACGCGCACAGCCGTCTCTCTAGCCGAGCTGCGTCCGCCGCCTCTGTGGTCGCGGATGCCGTATTTGCGGTAGTAGGCGTAGTCTGCGTGACCGGGGCGAAAAAGCTCGCGTAAATTTTCGTAATCGCCCGATTTTTGATTTTCGTTTCGGATGATAAAGCCGATCGGAGTGCCTGTGCTCAAGCCATCAAACACGCCACTTAAAATCTCTACGCAGTCGCTTTCGCTCCTGGCCGTGGCAAATTTCGAGCCGCCCGGCTTTCGTTTGTCAAGCTCGCTTTGGATAAAATTTAAATCGATACGCACGCCCGCGGGAAAGCCGTCTAGCACGCCGCCGATAGCCGCTGCGTGACTCTCGCCAAACGTCGTTAGCGCTAGTTTGCGTCCAAAGGTGTTCACTTGCCCTCTCCTAAAATTTCAAGCGCGGTTTTGGCGGCTTTTTGCTCGGCTTCTTTTTTGCTCTTGCCCGCGGCTCGCGAGATTTCGCGCTCGTTTAGCATCAGCGCGATCTCAAATTCTTTCTTATGATCGGGCCCTTTTGAGCCCACCAGCACGTATTTTGGTATCTCGGCGAAGCGCGCTTGGGTGAGCTCTTGCAGCGCGGTTTTATAGTCTTTTACCATGCGCTCAAAATTTATATCGGGGTAGCATCTCTCAAAGGCCTTTAGGCTGGCCGCGCGCACGGCGTCAAAGCCGCTTTCTAGGTAGATCGCGCCCATCAGCGCCTCGAAGGCGTCTGATAAGATCGATGCTTTTAGCCGTCCGCCGTTGTGCTCCTCGGCGGGCGAGATATTGATGAGCTGGCCTAAATTTAGATATTTGGCGAGCTCGGCAAAGCTTTTTTCATTTACTAGCGCGGCGCGCAGTTTACTTAGATCGCCTTCGCTCAGACGCGAAAATTTGTGAAAAAGATAATCCCCGATCACCAGATCCATCACCGCATCGCCCAAAAACTCGAGCCTCTCGTTGTTTGCGCCGCCTTTTACGCTTTTATGCGTGAGCGCGGTTTTTAGCAGTTTTTCGTCTTTAAATTTATATCCTAATTTCTCTTCCAAATTTCGCATTATTCGCCTTTTAAGCTATTTTTTATCTTTACGGCTTGTTCGCGCGCCATCTCGTCGCAAAGCTCGTTTTGCGGGTGTCCGGCGTGGCCTTTGACCCAGATCGCTTCGACCTCGTGCGGCTCGCTAGCAGCCAGATACTCCTGCCACAGCGGGACGTTTTTTACGTTTTTAAAGTTTTTCTTCACCCAGCCCTCTAGCCACGCATTTACGGCGTTTGCGACGTATGAGCTATCGGTGTAGAGCTTCACTCGGCAGGGCTGCTTTAGCGCTTTTAGTCCTTCGATCGCAGCGCGTAGCTCCATTTGATTATTCGTCGTATACGCCTCGCCGCCGCTTGCCGTTTTTTTGTGCTCGCCGTACTCTAGGATGTATGCCCAGCCGCCGGGACCCGGGTTGTCCAGGCACGAGCCGTCGCTAAAAAGGCATACTGTTTTCATCGGATTTTTCCGTGATGTGAGGCAAAATTTGCACACTGCCTAGCTCGCTACACATCGGACAGCGGTAAAAATGCATCGGAAAGGCGTTTTTGCAGCTCTTGCAAACGTAGTTAAAGCTAAGCACGGCTTTGTCGTAGTCGGCCACCTTTAACTTCTTTAAAACCTCTAGCTCAAAGCCCAGCGGCGCGCCGTCCTCGTCGCTCATGCTTTTGACGAAAAATAGACTCTTGTACTCGGGATCGGTTAAATTTACGGGCGAGTTTTGATAATAAACCAAATCCAAAACATCCTCAAGCGGCGGGAAATCGCTAAAATCCTTAAGCCCCGAACCGCTTAAATTTAGCCTCTCCATCGCCATACGCCGCACTAGTGCAAATTCGTCCTTTAGGGCTAAAATTTCGCCGATTTTAGCGGTTTCATCTTTGCTTTTATCCGCTAAAATTTGTAGCGCCTTGATATACGCTGTTTGCGCTCTCACGCCCTCGCCAAGCTCCTGTAAGGCATCCAAAGCCTGCAGCGCGCCCTCGTAGTCTTTTAGTTTTTCGAAAATTATCGTTAGGGATTTTAGCGCGATTTGATTTCGCGGAGAGATTTTTAGCGCCTCCAAAAATACGCTCTTTGCGCGCTCAAGAAAGCCCGCCTTAAAATAAGTTTGACCAAGATCGGTAAAAATTTGCTCCTTTGCCACGCGGTTTTTAGCCCGCTCTAAAGCCACAGCATAGACGTTGATAGCCTTTTCAAAATACCCGCTTTTTGAAAACGTCCCCGCCAAAAAGCACATCGTAGCCGTATCTGCGCCCGAGTTTATCAAAAGCTGTTTGTTTTCGTCGCTAAGGCCTTGAGATTTGCCGAATTTTTTCAAAAATCCCGCGATCTCCGCCTTTTCATCCTTGCTCTTAAAAACGCCCCATGCGTAGCTAAAAACGGCGATCACGAGCACCGCGGCGACTAGCACCACGAGACCGAAAATCGGGTCTCTAAATTCGATAAAAAATATATCCAAAATGCCGCTTTCTAAAGTCAAATTTAACGCCGATTATAGCGAAACGATTGTATAATCTCGCTTATGATCGATCCAAAATCAATAGAAAGACTAAAAGCGCAAACCGATATCGTCGATGTCGTCGGGCACTATCTGCCGCTAAAAAAAAGCGGCGCGAACTTCGTGTGCGTCTGCCCGTTTCACGACGATAAAAACCCGAGCATGAGCGTGAGCCCGTCGCGCGGGATATTTCACTGCTTTTCGTGTAAAGCCGGCGGCGACGCGATCAAATTCGTGATGGACTACGAAAAGCTAAGCTACCCCGAAGCCGTCGAAAAGATCGCAGGACTACAAAATTTCACGCTAAACTACGTGCGCGGCGGCGAACCGGCGAAAGAAAACAAACACATCCTAGAAAACGCAAACGCCTTTTACCGCTCGCTGCTTTACAAAACTCCCGCGGCCGTCGAGTACCTGTACTCGCGCGGTATCACGGACGAACTGATAGATAAATTTGAGCTAGGTTTCGCGCCTGAGAGCGCACAGACGATAAGGCTACTGCAAAACGAACACATCGAGCCCAAAGAAGCCCTAGAAGTCGGCATCGTAAAGCAAAACGAAAACGGCATCTACGCTAGCTTCATAAACCGCATCACCTTTCCTATCTATACGCACGCTGGACGGCTGGTAGGCTTTGGCGGGCGCACTATCAGCGGCAATCCTGCCAAATACGTAAATTCGCCCCAGTCCGCGGTCTTTGACAAATCCACGCTTTTTTACGGCTACCACCTGGCAAAGCGCGAAATTTTCGCCAAAAATCAGATCATCATCACCGAAGGCTACATGGACGTTATCATGCTGCACAAGGCGGGCTTTAACAACGTCGTAGCCGTGCTTGGAACCGCGCTCACGACCAAGCACCTACCGCTTTTAAAGCGCGGCGAGATTAGCGTTATTTTGTGCTTTGACGGCGACGATGCAGGCATAAACGCCGCGACGAAGTCCGCCCTGCTGCTTGCGCAAAACGAAATCGACGGCAGCGTCGTCATTATTGAGGGCGGCGCAGATCCGGCCGATATGGTGGTAGCGGGCAAGATAGAGTATCTGCGGCAAATTTTTGAAAGCGGCACGGAGATCGGCGAATTTTACATCAGGCATCTAGCTAGCGGCTTTGACCTCTCGCGTCCCGTACAAAAGCAAAAGGCGCTAGAAGCGATCCAGGCTTTTACGGCAAGCCTAAAACCCGTCGTCGCAAACTCTTACGTCCCGCTCGTGGCTAAAATTTTAAAGATAGCCGAGGGGTCGTTTTGGTTAACTAGAGGCGCAAATACGCAAGCCGCTCAGGAGCGCATGCAAGCCTACGAAATACAAAATTTGGGCAAAAATCAGCGCGGGCGTAAGGATATACTTGAAATTCGGTTTTTAAAAACGATGATCGAAAATCCAAATTTTAAAAGAATTGTTTTAGAAAATTTAAAAACTGAGTATTTTGTGCGGCACAGAGATATTTTCGAGGCCGTAGCGCAGGGAGTCGATGCGGACGATCCGGCCGTGCGCGAGCTGATGTTTGAAAACTACGACGCCTTTAAAGACGAGGATGAAATTTTAAAAAATATAGTTATTTTAAAAGTGAGATTTTACGAGAATTTGCACAAAGAATATTCGGCAAAACAAATTCCTTTAGAGGAAAAAAAACAAATACTATCAAAAATAAAAAAAATTATTGAGGAACTAAAAAAATGAAAGCGTTAGTTTTATTTAGCGGTGGGCTGGACAGCATGATCGCCATCAAGCTGCTGGCAAACCAAGGCATCGACGTCACGGCTGTGCACATCGACATCGGCTTTAGCGGCGACGAGAAAAAGGCCGAAATTTTACGCCGCCGCGCGAACGAAGCCGGAGCCGAGCTTAAAATAATCGATATCAGAAACGAATACCTACGCGACGTGCTTTTTACGCCAAAGCACGGCTACGGCAAGCACTTTAACCCCTGCATCGACTGTCACGGATATATGTTTAAAACCGCGCTTGCGATAATGCGCTCGGAGGGTGCGGACTTTATCGCGACGGGCGAGGTGATCGGCCAGCGTCCGATGAGTCAGAGACGCGACGCGATGGCGCAGGTCAAAAACGCCGCGGGCGACGAGGAGGATCTTATCTTGCGCCCGATGTCCGCGCAGCTGATGAAGCCCACGAAGCCCGAGCGCGAGGGTTGGGTCGATCGCAGCAAACTGCTCGCCATCAGCGGACGCGACCGCAAGAGGCAACTCGCGCTTGCCAAGGAGTTTGGCTTTAGCGAGTACGAGACGCCTGGCGGCGGGTGCTTGCTCACGATCGAGAGCTTTGCGAATAAAATCAGAGATTTCATCAAATTTGACCCTGAAATGACTAGCGCGGACATGCAGCTACTGCGCGTCGGACGCCATCTGCGCCTACCAAACGGCACCAAAATGATCATCGGCCGCGACGAAAACGACAACGCCAAACTGCTAGCTCTAAATAATCCAAAATTTACTCAGATCAAATTTGACAGCGATATCGTGGGCGCGGTGAGCTTCGTGGATGCTAAATTTAACGAAGCCGACCTCGAGTTTGCCGTGCGGCTGGCGCTTGCCTACACTAGAGCGGATAAAGATACGGCAGTGCTCGCTAGAGTCGGCGAACGCGGAATTTGCGTGAAGCCGTTTGAGAGCAAGCAGGCTGCGCAGGAGTTTTTTGTTAGTTAAATTTATGAGCTTTAAATTTGTCTGATTTGCGAAAACGGCAAAATTTAAAGCTAAAAATACTATCTTTCTTTGAAATTTGCCGTAGAATTTACCGCAAATTTTAGAGCCTGCGCACGGATAAATTTCAAATTTACGACACAAATCTTTTATTTTAACTCGGCAAATTTAATTTACATTACGACGCAGTAAAATCAAAATGATACTGGCTTTTATTTTATTTTGATATATTTTAAGTATAATTCTCATTTTAATATAATAATGAGAGTTTTGCGATGGATTATCAAGGATTATTTTTATTGGCGCAGTTTTTAAACGAGAGAAAAAAGGCGAGCCGTAAGGAAATAGCGGAGTTTTTATCGAGCAAAACGGGTGCGAGTCTGAGCAAAACCGACGCGCTTTTAGGCGTCATAGCAAGTAGCCCTAAAATTCAAGCTTTGTTGCAAGAAAAAAGGATCGTTTTAAAGACTTCGCGCGGGATTTATGAGATAAGCAAAGCCGGCGAAAAACTCCTAAAAAGCAAAAATGCTCGGCAAAATTTTGAAGCTTGGATTGATGGCGTTTACGGCAAAACTGCGACGCAAAATTTACCAGCGCCCAAAACTAAAAAATACCTAAAAACCATCACCGCTCTCGTCGTGCATGAGATAAAAGACAAAATGATCGGCGAAGCTATCAAAAAGCCGATAGAGGCGATAAAAACACTCGCGCTAAAACTCATGAAAAAGCATAAATACTTAGGAAAATTCTATGCTTTTAGACACGTTTTTTTGGCGCTTTTGGCTGCCAAGATCGCGTTTGACGTCGTCAAATTCTTTAAAAATCGCAAGCTAGAAAAACTGCTTGCAGGCAATCAGCCGATAGGCTGTTAGCCAAATTAACAGAAAATCATAAATTATTTATTGCAACTTTGTATTTTGTCGCCCGTCTATAATCAATCGCACAGCATACTAAGCCACAAAAATTGATTACATCAAAACTCCAACGGAGTAAATTTTAACCTCAGCTTGACGTGCGACCTGCTTTTACGATCCTTGTTTCAAACTCCAACGGAGTAAATTTTAACTTTTTAGCGTTCCGCATGTTAAAGCTTCCAAAACCTTGTTTCAAACTCCAACGGAGTAAATTTTAACAGCACCAAAATATACATTTTTAGGGCTATAAAAACTCAAAGTCTATATTTTTACGCCTTAAATTTGCATAAAAAGCAAAATAATATCGATACAAAATGCCCTAAATTTCATCATTTCTAGAATCTTAGAAAAAGCTTTATCGACATGATTTGGATTTAAAAAGGCACTTAGAAATCAAATATCCCGCCGCAACAAAAGTAAGCTAGCATCCCCCAACCCGACACCATACCCAAAGACGCATAAGTCAAATTTGACCGCAAATGAATAGCGATTTTTGTGCCGCATTTTAATGAAGTCAAGGCCCCAAAATCAAATCATCAAAATGCAACCGCGACCTTTTGCTGTCCCTGCCGACAAATATCAAATTTACCCCCACCTAGATCCCTCGTAAGGCGCATCCTCGCAGATACATTTTTTGATCTGATTAGCCTCGACCTGCCGCCACGTGAGATCGCGCCCGCCTATAGAAACCGTTTCGCCAAGCCTTGTGATCATCTTTAGCTCGATCTTTTGCACGGCGTCGTTACTAAATTTTATCCGCCCGGCGTCCGTTTGGAAGTCCTTTGCGGTGATCTCTTTTTTATTTAGCATATTAAAAATCAGCGTATCGCCCAAAATCGGCTTAAAAATCTCGGCAAGATCGAGGTGCAGGCTCAGCGCGCGGTAGTTTGGCTCGTGCAAAAAGCCGATGCGCGGATCAAGCTCGGTTTTGTAAATTTCGCTGAGGCAGACGTTATAAATGCGCGTATTTACGTAGCTTATGAAGCTGTTGATTTTATCAGCGGGCGGGCGCTTGGAGCGAACGGTAAATTTAAAGCTTTTTTGATCCGCGATTATCTCGTTCCATTTTTCGTAGTATAACTTTTGAAACGCCCCTTCCACAGCCATTATCGCAGGCACGTCCGCAGCAGCGTTTAGCGCCTCTATGTGGGGCGAGACGTCAAATTTTACCCCGTGTCTTTTGCAGTTTGCCGCGTCGTTTAGGATGTGCGCACGAGTGATCTCGCGAGCGATGTAGGCGCGCTTAAGCGGATCGTCAAAGGCGCGGACCTGATTTAGTAGCACAAAGCCGCTTTTATTGACCGAGTTTGAGGTGTTTGGATAAAAGTTGCCGCGAAAGCTCTGATATGGGCTAAAAACGTGCAAAAGGACGTTGTTATCGGCCAAAAACGCCATAGTGTAGGTATCGATCTGCACTTTTGCAAGCACGTAAATTTCATCGATCGCATTTATCGGCAAAATTTTACTAGCGACGACCGCGCCTGCATCGTCAAATTTATCAAAATAGATATTGTTATTTTGCCTGCGAAGCCTGCCTGCGCTCAAAATAAAATGCGTCCTATCGCTTTTTTGCATCTTTTTTCCTTAAATTTAGCCGGGATTTTAAGTGTCGCCGTCAAATTCGGCAAATTTACGCGAGCAAATTTAACTAAACAGCGCGCCGCTTTTATCCTGTCCGATGACTATACGCTTGGAATACTTCAGCGAATTAAACGTGTAAATCACGATAGAGTCAAGCTGCGTAATGCACTCTTTTTGCAGCATTGCGCTTAGTTTTTTAAAATCGCTCTCGCGGATTTCGCCTTCAAAAACGGAAAACTGCACGCGCGGCAAGAACTTCTCGACCGCCTTTCTGATGTGGCTTGCGTTGTTTTTCTCTTTTTGCTCGGCGCCGGCGATGTAGTAAAATAAAATCACGTACATTTTTCTAAATTTTAACTTGCGCAATATCCGCTATAGGCGCAGTTTGCGCAAAATTTGCCCTGCGTAAATTTCGGCGGTCGCTCCAGATTTACGAGAGCCGTTATTTCGCTTAAAATTTGCTCGATCAGAGCGAAATTTTCGCTGCTGTCATCCACTAAAATCACCTTTTTACCGCTGATTAGTTTGCCTTTTACCTCTTTTAAATTTAAGCCCGTTTTTAAAAGATAGATATAAAAAAGTAGCTGCATCTTACCCGCAAGCTCGTTTTTTAGGCTCTTTTTGTATTCGGTGACGAGGTAATGTCCGCGCTGCTTGGAAAGTTTGTCGAATTTCAAATTTGAAAAAACAAAGTCCTGCAAATCGCTCTCTTTGATCTCCGCCAGCGCCTTGCCCATCAGCACGTTTTCATCCTCCTGATCGGCGTGGATATGGTGCGCGTAAAGCCACGCCTCGCGCTTGCAGGTGACGTAATAATTCACAAGCGTACCGGTGATTTGGTCTTTGCAAAACATTAGTCAAATACCTCGTCTGTGATGTCTAAATTCATATCTTTTTTGAGCCCGTAATCCGCACTATAAAAATAAGACGAGCCAAATGGCAGATAAAACATATCTTTTAGTCCGCGTATTTGCCTTAAATTGGGCGTCAATTTCTCTTTATCTTTAAACGTTACGTTTATGCTAAATTTCGATAACTTTCTGATGTGATTTTTTAAAATATCTCGTATCGTAAATTCGTTATTTTGGCTATTTTTAATTTCGACAATCTTAGCTTCAAAATCCTTGATAAAATTTTCTTCGGGCTCGATTATTAGCGTTTGTTTGCAGTTATCGTTCATAATTTCTTCGATTTTTTGGTTTATATTTTCGAATTCTAGCTTTTTTATCTCGCTTTGTATATATAAATTTTCCAGTTGATCGCTGATTTTCTGAAAATACAAATTTGAAATTTCTAAAATTTCACTCTCTCGCACCTCTCTTTGTTTGAAAATTTCTAAAATCGCTTTGCTTACTTTCTGCAAATCGCCATAAATCAAATTTGTAAATTTACTTATTTCGGGAAAGACGTATAGCTCGCCGCGGATTTCTCCAAAATGCCTATTTACGCGGCCTGCGGTCTGTATAATCGAGCTAATGGGCGCAACTTCGCGAAATCCAACGTCAAAATCAAGATCCACTCCCGCCTCGATAGACTGCGTGGAGATAAGTAAAATTTTACTCGCGAGCGGATCTTTTTTGCTCTTACTTATCCCACATCTTACCATTCTTATAATTGCGCGCTTATGTATATCATACATATATCCGTTTAGACAAAAGCAGCTAAATTTATCTCTTAGTTTTACAAACAGCTCCTGCGCTTTTTTGATCGTATTTACGACGACGAGGGTATTTTTATCGCTTGCAGTCTCGCAAATCTTTTTTAAAAGATCCTCTTCGCCGCTTACGTCAAGCCATTTTATGACGTATCTATCCTGCTTTGAAAAATACTCCAAATTTGAAATTTCTTTGAAATTGTCACTTTTGATCACCGGCATCGTCGCCGACATAAATATAAAAATAGTGCCGAGCCGCTGCGAGATGATCTCGCAAAGCAAGATAAAATCTTTTCTAAATTTATATGGGATCGCTTGCGCCTCGTCGATGATAACGACGCTATTTTTGAGCTGATTAAATTGTATGATACACCCTACGAAACACCCCGAGCTTATCCAAAGCTGGTCTCTCAAA
>NZ_CALHVM010000023.1 GCF_938039205.1 uncultured Campylobacter sp. | reverse complement strand
ATCGAACTCATCGTAACTTAATGCTCCTTTGTGTGAGATTAAGTTAAAGAGAGCCTTTAATTTTTGCAATACGGCAGATAAGGAATACGTCAAAATTTGTACATTTTTAAAGTGCTTGTGTGGTATTGATTTTGGATCAAATTTAATCTATTTGCCTTATGGAACCAAATAGGTACGAGCATAAGACCAATCTACAACATACCACACAAAAAAGCCAAAGAACCAAGGAAAACCGTGCAAACCGGTAAATCAAATTTGCTCGTCTTGCCTTTTATCCTGATAGCGGATGCTGAGCTGCGGCAACGGTATAGAGATGCCTTTAGCGTCAAACGCGAGCTTGACGCTCTCTAGCATAGCAAACTGCACATCTGAAAAATCACCGCTCGCACACTAAAATCTAGCAGTCAAATTTACGCTATTTTCACCCAAACTCCCGACGCCGACGAATGGCTTTGGCTCTTTTAGGATCTTTTTGTTTTCGTCAGCTAGGTTTAAAATAATCTCTTTTGCAAGCCTTAGATCGTCTTTATAATCTATGGAAAATACGAGCTCAACCCGCCTGGTACCCTCTTTTGAGAAGTTTATTATATTGCTACTTATGATGCGTCCGTTTGGGATAATGATGGTTTTGTGATCGGTTGTACGCAAAATAGTGCTAAACATATTAATCTCTTTGACTGCGCCTTGCACGCCTGCGACTTCTATGTGGTCTTTGAGTTTAAACAGCCTAAAAAATATTATCAAAAATCCTGCGCCTATGTTTGAAAAAGTATCCTTAAACGCCATACCGATAGCAAGACCAATAGCACCAAGCGCAGCGACAAACATAGATGTCTCGACGCCCAAATTTGCAATCGCGGCTATGATAACAAAAGCCATGAGAAGCGTTTTGATGATATTTACAAGGAAATTTGAAAGAGTTTCGTCAAGTATAGAAGAAGTAACTAATTTTGATATAAGATTTGAGATTTTAGCTACCAACCATTTGCCGATAAGCAAGATGGCGATAGAACCTAAAATTTTTAAAGAATAGGACGAGATTAACGACCAAATAAGTTCAAATTTAATCTCGTCCATGCATTATTAAGCTAGACTAATTATTTGTTAAATCTAGCTTCAACGCGTCTGTTCTCAGCACGTCCTTCTTTTGTTTTATTTGAAGCGACAGGTTTAAGCTCGCCGTATCCTACAGTAGTGATCTTGTCTGCGCTTACGCCAAGCTCTTCAAGAGCTTTAGCAACTGCGTTTGCTCTTTTTTCAGATAGTTTTTGATTGTAAGCCTCAGCACCAATACTGTCTGTATGTCCGCTTAGAACTACGCGGTAGCCTGGATTTTCACCCATAAAGTTAGCTACTTTCTTGATCTCCTCAAGATATTTTGGAGTTACTTTGTAGCTATCGAATGCAAAATTTACGCCGATATCTCTGAGAACGATAACCTTCTCGCATCCAGTCTCATCAACTACTACCCCAGCCGGTGTATTTGGGCATTGATCAACATCGTTTAAAACGCCGTCGTTATCGTCGTCAAGCACTACGACGGCTTGCTCTTTAACCTCAACCACTTCAGCTACTACAGGAGCATTTTTAGCACCAAAGCCGACTGCAAAACCTAGCGTATAGAATAGGTTGTGATCCGCATGCTCAAATTTAATAGCATCTACAGCTTCAGCGCGTAACGCGAAGTTGTCAGTGATTTGGTATCTTAAGCCAAGACCGTATTGACCGAAGCCACCATCGTCATTTTTAACGAATCTTTTTGAAACATCCTCATATCCTGCGCCAAGCAAACCGTAAAGAGATAGTTTTTCAGTTAAACCGAAATCTTTAATAGCGTTAACGAAATATCTAGTAGCTTTTCCGTCTACGCCATACTCTCTAATTTTATTAGTATGACTAAGACCAAGCTCAACATGATCTAGGAAAAAATTCTCAAGGTTTCTTCCTATTCTTAAACCGATAGCAGACTGTTCGTTAACTCCTAGGTTTCCCTCAGGGTGAACTCCACCGATAGTTGGAGTTAATTCATATTTGTAAGCTGAATCAGCAGCAAAAAGAGCTGTAGCAGCAACTAAAGCAATAGCAATCTTTCTCATAGAAAATCCTTTCATGGTGAAATGTATTTTTTAATAATATCACAAAAATTATAAATTTCGTTTTAACATTTGATATTTATAAAAAATATAATTAAATAATCATAAATATCAATGCACCTCAAATTCGCACCGCTCTCAAAACTATTAGCGTTTAGAGAACTGCGGACTTCTTCTAGCTTTTCTTCTACCGAATTTCTTACGCTCGACGACGCGTGAGTCGCGAGTTAGTAGGCCTTTTGGTTTTAGAGTTGCTCTAAAGTCTGTGTCAAATAGAGCCAATGCTCTTGATATGCCGTGTCTTAGTGCCTCAGCCTGAGCAGAGTATCCGCCGCCTAGAGTCGTTGCAGTTACGTCTACAGAACCCTCTTGTTTTGTTAAAAGTAGAGGTTGAACCACTTTTAGCTTGATAGCCTCGTGTCCGCCAAGCCAAGTGTTTAGATCAAGTCCGTTTACTAAAATTTTACCGCTGCCCGGTTTTAGCCAGACTTTTGCTACGGCAGTTTTTCTTTTACCGGTTGCATAAACTTTCGCCATGATTATTTTCCTTCTTTTTTAGCTATTTGAGCCGTATGCGGATGCTCGCTGCCGGCGTAAACTTTTAGTTTTTTTATCATCTCTCTGCCGAGTTTTGTTTTTGGAAGCATTCCGCGAACGGCTAGCTTGAACAGTTTTTCAGGTTTGTCAGCCAAAAGCTCGCCGAATTTCTCGCTCTTCGTGCTACCAAAATACCCTGAATGGCGGTGATAAAGCTTTTGCTCTGCTTTATTATTGCCTGTAAATTCGGCTTTAGAAGCGTTGATTATGATAACGTAATCGCCGCAATCGACATTCGGAGTGAAATTTGGTTTATGCTTACCGCGAAGCAGCGTAGCTACCTCGGTTAGCAATCTACCAAAACGCTTGCCTGCCGCGTCAAGCACGATCCACTCGCGCTCCACTTCGTTTGGTTTTGTTATTTTCGTCATTTCTTACCCTTTAGATAATTTTAAGTCGTGATTGTATTCAAATGCACCTTACAAATAGCTTAATTTAAGCTATATTTAAATATTAATGCTTCGAATTTCATCCCGTAAAGCGTAAAATATTGCCGCCTTTACGCTCAAATTCGGATAAATTTGAGCCAGTATTTTTTTGTATTCCGCCACTTGCGCGATGTTTTCATCTATGTTTTTATCGCTCGTTTTATAGTCGATCACGCATATTTCAGCTTCGCCAACGCAGAGCAAGTCAAGCTGTTTTAATGCACCGTCATATCGCAAAGGCTGCTCTTTGAATATCCTCTTTCCCTGCGTCATTTGCTTAAATTTAGGCTCGTTTATCAAATTTAGCCCGCGTGCGTAAATTTCATCCAGCTCGCCCTCGTCTAAAAATTTATGAAACGCATTTCGCATCGAAATTTGCGCCGTTTTTAGTGAGTCCTCGTCAAATTTTTCCGCCATTTCTAGCAGATAGTGCAGCGCCAGGCCAAAATAAATCGCCTTTTGATTTTTACCCTCGGTTTTAGGCGTTTCATCTACGATTTGCTTTGAAATTTGAGCTAGTTTAATAGGCTCAAATTTGCCTGGCGTCGTCAAATTTCGCGCCTTGCTAGGAGTCGGCTCGCCGAAGCTAAAATCAACCAAATCAAGATACTCTATAACCTCGCCGCTACTCTCATACGCCCCAAAAAAGCTCGGATTTCTGCCGTTTGCGCCCGTTTTTTTGACGATGATTAGCCCACTGATAGCCCGCGTTAGCGCGACGTAGAGCTTGTTCATATCCTCCTCGCGCTCGAGCCGCGCCGCCTTTTCTTTTAGCCTTGCAAAATCCTCGTCGATGCACTGCTTTTTGACGTTGTGGCGCACCTGCCAGGAGCCCGCGTCGGCGTCGTATTCAGCGATAAAATTTGACCCGTCGTGCCGTCCAGCGCCCATTTTATCGCACACGATCACGTTTTCAAACTCCAGTCCCTTTGATTTATGCACGGTCATGATTTTCACGCCCTCGCCGCTTTTTGCGCTCGCTTTTGCTTCAAATCTATCAAGATTATAGATAAACTCGGTCAAATTTGAATACGGCTGCGCCAGTTCAAGCAGCCGCAAAACGTCCGCGTCGCTCATATCTGCGCCAAGCTTGCCCGCTAGATAGTGCAGACTCTCAAGCGCCGATTTTTGCGGATTTACGCTTAGTTTTACGGCGTTTACGTCAAGGATCGCTTCGGTATTTAGCTTGTAAATTCGCTCGCCAAATAGGCAAAATTTAGCGTACTCCACTACTGCGCGCGCATTTTTACTAGCTAGCAGGGGCATCACGCCCTCGCTCACGCTTTTTATGCCAGCTTCATCAAGCAAATTTGCGATTTTATTTATATCGTCGTTTTTCCAGCAAAGCACGGTGATATCGTCCTCGCAGACCCCTTTTTCAAGCAGAAATTTAACCTGCTGCGTCGCTTCTGCCGCTACGTCATCGCCGCTGCTTACTCGCACGAATCCAAGATCATCCGCCTCCGCCTCAAAATACGGCATCTGCCCTACCAAATTTACTCGCTCGCCCTCTTTTTGGGGCGTTCTTTGCAGTTTAAAATTTTCGATCTTGCCTGCAAATACGGCATTCGTAAATCTCACCAGCGCCTTTTTGCTACGGTAATTTACCTCCAAATTTTGCACTTTGATCTGCGGAAAATCTCGCATCAGCTTACCGAAAAGCTCCTTTTTGCCGCCGCGAAAGCGGTAAATACTCTGCTTTACGTCGCCGACGTAAAAAAAGCTGCCAAGCCCGTTTTGTCCGTATCCGGCGACGATCTCTTCGATGAGCGGGCGCATGATTTCGTACTGCGCGACGTTGGTGTCTTGAAACTCGTCGATGAGCAGGTGGTTTATCCGCCCGTCGAGCCTAAAATAAAGCATCTGCGCATCCGTCTCGCCACCTCGCAAAAGCTCGTAAACCAGGCGCGTCACGTCGCTAAATGCAAGCGAATTTAGTCTTTTGTTTAGCGAGATTTTGCACTCTTTATAGATTTTTAAAAATCTAGCGAGCTCGGCGATTTTATACTCTTCAAGCTCGTCAAAGTAGCGTTTTAGCCGCGCTTTTAGCGTAAAAAACATCTCGTCGAGCTCGGGTGTATAAATTTTAGAAAACGTGCGATAATCAAGACTCGCGCGCGACATAAAAGAGCGAGCTAAAATTTCGCCAGGAGTTCCCTCTTTTACGGCATTTTGCGCGTCTTTGCCGCCGCCTCTAGCCAGGACGTATTCGCGCATATTTTTTAGCGCTTCTTCTACGCCGCTTTCGTTTGGAAAGACCGCATTTTCGCTGCTTTTTAGCTCGCCGAAATTTTCGTAAAACATCTCCAAACTCTCAAAAAAGCTACTCTGACTGCGCTCGGCCGTCGCTATCAAATTTGCAAGCGCCTTTAACAGCCGCATATCCTTGCTCACGCTCGCGACAAACTCGCCCCGCTGTAGCTCGTTTAAATTTTTGCTCACTTCAAAATCCGCGCTTAGCCCCAAATTTAAGCAAAAGCTGCGCAAGATGCCGACGAAAAACGAGTCAAACGTGCCGATTTTTAGATCGCTTTCTAAAAAATGAGTCGCCCGCGCGTCGCGCATGGCTAAAATCTTATCCCTGCCCGCGCCCAAAATTTGCTCCAGCTCGGCTAGCTCCGCGCCCTTTTCCTCGAGCCGCAAAAAGGTCTGTACGATGCGCTCTTTCATCTCATTAGCGGCCTTTTTGGTGAAGGTCAGCGCCGTGATCTCGCGCGCGTCGGCACCTGATAGCAAAATCGCGATAAAACGCACGCTAAGCGCAAAGGTCTTGCCGCTGCCCGCACTCGCCTCGAGGGCCAAAAACGGCTTCATAGCTCGCCTTTTACTAAAATTTTATAGTCTTCGTATTCGCTCATCGCACCCTTGGCCTCCCCGAAATTTATCGGCGTATTATTGATGGATTTTAGCTGTTCGATCGCCTCTGCAAGCGCCTCCGTGCTAGCCTCGCCAGCTACCAAGTTCATGTTATCTTTAAGATCGTAAAAGTACCCCTCGCAAGGCCTACCCACGAGCGCTTCGTAAAAGGGCAGTTGCAAGGATTTAGCATCAAATTTTCCGCTTTTGTAATCAATAACCGCCAGCTCATCGCCGCGCCCATCTATGCGGTCGATTTTGCCCGTTATGCGCACGCCTGCAAACACGCTATCAAGCTCTTTTTCAAGCCCATGCACGCGCCATCCGGCCTCATATCTCGCGTCCTCTACGGTCTTAAATTTTTCCATCTTTATCATCGTTATCTCGCGCTCTAGCGGCGGCGTGTTTAGCTCTCTAAGCATTGTTTCAAATTTAGCTAGATCAAATCGCTCAAATTTGGAGTAATACTCAAAAAGCGCCCTGTGCAGCGAGTTGCCAAAGTCCGCCGCAGACGCGGTTTGCGGCATCACGGGCGGCTTTACGTTCAAAATATATCTGTAATAATACCGCCGCGGGCATTGCAGATATGTGTTTAGTCTGCTAAAAGAGAGCGGGATAGCGAAAAAATCGTGCTTGACGATGATGTCCTGCTCGAAAATTTTAGGCTTTGCGGGCGTTTTTCGCGTGAAATTTATCAAATTTACGGCTTGCCGTTTTTCGCTCGGCGTTTTGTTTTGCGCCCCGTTTTCGTCAAATTTGTCGGCTAAATTTAGCTCGCCGTCCGCTTCGTCAAATTCAAACAAACTCCGCTCTTTGGCGGTTTTTGCTTGTTTGGGTTTAGCCTCGTTTCTTTCGTCAAGGCTCGGGCTCAACTCGCCCTCAAATTTCTGTTCGTCCGCAACCGCGTCAAATTCGCCGTTAAACAGCGCCGCATAGCTCTCGTCGCCGTATCTCGCGTCCTCCACGGCGTTAAATTCGCCGAGAAATCTCGACGCGATTTTCTCCTCGTTTGCCGCGTAGCATATCGCGGCTTTTTTCGCGCCGCCGATTAGGCTCTCGTAGTAAAATCTCTGCAAATTTTCGCGGTCCACGTAGCCGATGAGGCCCGCTTTTTGGCGCACGCGCGAGCTCAAAAACATCTCGTTTACGCTACGCTTTGGCACTAAATCGTCGTTAAAATCAAGCACTATGACGCCCTCAAATTTTAGTCCGCGACTCTCCAAAACACCCATGACGCCGATCTTGCCGCCGCCCACGTGATCGAGTCTTAGGCGAGATAGCTTTATCAAAAATATCTCGCAAATTTGACGCAGCGTAAAGCTAAAATACCGCGCCAAACTCTGCGCGTAAAATAGCTCCTCGCGCGTTTTTTGTGCGGCGGCGCGGTCGCTCTCGCACGCCAAAATCTCTTCCATAAGCGCCCTAAAATCCTCAAACGAGCAAGGCGCCTCAAAACCGTTTTTAAATTTCTCAAACAGCTCGCCGCTAACGCCAAATTCATGCAGATTAAACTCGAATTCGTTGAAATTTTTATAGTTATCCTCGCTCAAATTTACGCGGATTTTGTCGTTTATTGCAGTTACCATGCACTTTAAAATTTGAAAAAACCGCGTGCGCGTAAAGCTCTCACCCATCGCGAAGTTAAACATCTTGCCGCGGTCGTGCAGGCGCAAGATCTCGGCAAAACTCTCGTCAGGCAAGATAACGGCGATGTTTTCGGGCTTGATGCCATCAGCCACGAACTCGCTAGCCTTTGCCATCGCGTAGGCCGCCTGCAAGCTCCTAGCGCCGAAGCTCCTTTTTAAAACGAGCAGGTTTTTGCGCACGGAGCCCGTTTTTTTTAGCTCGCGCGTGCTCAAATTTAGCTCAAATTCGCCGTATAGACTAAACTCGCTCGCCTCAATGCCAGAAATTTCAGCTAGTTTTGAGATCAGTTTTTTGTTAAATTTGCTGGTTTGAAAGATGATTTTTAGCATCGTTAGCTTGGCTATCTCGTCAAACAGCTCCCACTCAAATTCGCTCAAAAAGCCGTCTACTTCGAGATAAATCTCGCGAAATTCCCTAACAAATCCGTCGTTTAACTCGTAAATTTCAGGCAGCACGATACCGTCGTATAGATTTTCGGCCGCGAGCAGCTCCTTATAGCCTGCGAGCACCGCCTCAAGGATACCCAGATGCTCCTCGTAATCGGCGTAAATGTCGCTAAATTTTAGATCCGCAACGCTTTTTTTGCTGATGGCAAGCTCCTTAAAAAAGCTAAAAAGATAGTCGTTGTTCTTCAAAAACGCGAAAAACTCCGACGGGATACGCAGCCGCTCGGATGCCTCTCTCACGCTCGCGCAGGCTCGCTGCATCAGCACCAGCGCGTACGCCTCGTCCGCCTCAAAGCGCCCCGGCACTAGCACGGCCTTTTGCTCAAACTGCGCTATCGTCATCGCCTTTGGCACGAGTTCGTTTTGAAATTTCGCGTTAAATTCGCGGATCTTTCGCGAGTTGGTAAAGATATAAAGTTTGTCTAAATTTTGCATAGAGGCTCTTTGTTTTTTGGCGAAATGATAGCCCAGAGCGGCTGAAAATCAAAGAAAACTAGCGCGCTTCGAAGTTAAATTTATAAAAGCCGGTGTCGTTTGCGTCGGAAATTTTTAGCAAAATTTGCCATCTGCCTTTTTTTGGGAGCGTCACGGGCGCAGTTTTTAAAATTTGCTCGTCAAATTTGGCGTCTAAATTTTGATTTTGCTCGTTCGTCGCGGGCCTTGTTAGTAAAATTTCGTGCGTGAAATTTAAAGTTTGCGAGCCGTTTTTAGGCGCGACGGCGATCGCAAAATGCCCGCTTAGCCCGTCAAATTCAGGCTCAAATTTAAGAGCGTACTTAGCGTCAAATCTGCGCTGGCTAGCCTCGATCTCGTTTATATTTTCATCGACGTTTTGATAGCGCTCGAAGTAAAACTCGTCCATCTCCACGGGGTTTTTCACGGCCAGAGCAACGGTCGCTACGCAGGAGGCGACTATCAAAATAAGCGCGGTAACGATAGCGTGAGGCCAGTAGTTTTTAGCCATTTTTCCTCCTAAATTTTCTAAACGCGGCGACGCAAATAACCAGAGCGATAGAGCCGTAGATAAAAATCCTAAACGCATCAAGCGTGCGGCGGTTTTGATTGCCGACCGCGTTTTGTAGGGCGACGCCTTTGCTTGCGGCGATTTGCTCGGCGAGATCGGCGTAGCCGTTTAGCACGGCAGCGTTAAAGATATCTTTGCCGTTTTTTGACGCTAAAATAGGCAAAATCGAGCCCGAGCTTGGATACGGACTTAAAATTTTCTCTTTATCAAAAAGCTTAAGCGTCTGCAGGTCGGCAAAAATTTCCACCTTGTGTTCAGCCTTAGCAAGCATCAAAAGCGCGTAAGGCGGGGTCAAATTTAGCTGCGCGGCCGCTTCTTTTAGCGTTTTGCCATCCAAGCTCTCGTAAACCGCAACCCCCGCAAACACGCCGCTTTTGCTCGCCAGCTCCTCGCCCAAAACCGCGATTTTATCGCTCACGGCGGGGCTTAGGATGTTTTGATTTACTAAAACTATCTCGCGAGGCAAATTTGAGCCCTGCAAAGTTGCCGCACCGTAGAAAATAAAAAGCAAAAAGATAAAAAATGCGCGGGTTAAATTTGAAAATTTGAGCGCGAGGAAGCGGCAAAGGATAGTTAAATTTGAGCGAGCGTAATTTATAAATTGCATCGGCCAAGTTGAGCATTTTCGAGCAAAAAGCAAAGCGCGCCTCTATGGTTTAAGCTTAAAATTTGAAAAAGAGCGGCAAATTCTGCGCTCTTTGATTTATCAACTTTCATCCTACAAAAAGGTGATTTGGCGTTAGCACTGCCCACGCCGTAAATGCCGCCGCCGCAATGAGTCCCGCGACGATAAATTTCTCCAAAATCGCTTGCATATTTACTCCTTTACGCGCACTTGTTTGGCGTTATCCGCGCTTTTCATCTTTAGCTCGGAGGCGTTTAGCGAGTAAGGCTTTTGCGCGACTTCTTGCTGCAGCTTGATCGCGTAGTACGTGAGTGCCGCCAGGATCGCTAGCAGTAGCCCGGTCGCGATGAGTAGCCCGGTCACGCCGTGTAGGCCAAAAACATTTCGATTCGTGTTTTCCATTTATTCTCCTTTAGAAAGCGAGATGACGTACTCGCCGACGGCTTTTTGCTGCAAGGCGTTTAGCCTGCCGTCGCTAAATTTAGGCATCGTACCGATAGCGCCCTTTTTACCGCGCTGCAACACGTCCTCGACAAACTCGGCTGTGCCGTATTTAGATAGATCAGGAGAGTTGCCCTCCATGCCTTTGCCGTCCTCGCCGTGGCACGCCGCGCAGGTCGCAAAAAGCTCCTTGCCCGTTTCTACCAAATTTTCGTTTTTAGTCTTTTTTATACCCGAAATTTCCTTAGCGATGTAGGCCGCGATCGCTTTTGCGCCCTCTTCGTCCGCCATACCGGCAGGCATCTCGCCCATCGGGTACTCAAGGCCTTTTGAGCCGTTCATTATCGTATCGTATATCCCCTCTTCGCTACCCCATTTGGAAAGGTCTGCGGCCTTGCCGTTTATACCGTCGCCGGTTATGCCGTGGCAGGAGGAACACTGCACCAAAAAAACGCTCTCGCCCATCGCGTGAAGCGTCTTGGCGTCTGGATTTGCGAAACTCTTTTCAAATTTAGCGTTTGCGGCGGCGACTTCTTCGTTGTATTCGCCGATTTGCGAGTAGGAGTTTACAGGATAGCCGGCGATCATATACCACAAGGCCCAGACGATGCATATCGCATAAACTATCGCCCAGCCCAGCGGTACGGGATTTTTGTACTCGCCTATGCCGTCCCAACTATGCTCGCTTAGCTCGGCCTTAGGTTTTGCTACCTTCATCTGCCCGACCAAGCGGCTTACGACGAAAACCGTGGCTAAAACGATAGCAATAGCTCCGATAAGCCCCAGTAAATTTACGTTATCTTCTAAATTAAACCATTGCATTATTTTTCCTTTTTAGCGTTTTGCTCTATGGACGCAGACTCTAAAATTTCCTCGTCGATACCGTCTTTTAGGGCGAGGTCGGAGTATCTTTCGTAGTTTCGCCTGCCGCTCTTTTCGGATCTATACAGATGAAAATAGTACCCGTAAAGAAGCGCGGCGCACACGGCTAGAAAGATAAAAGCTCCGTATCCTTGGATATCTCTTAGAGTCTGCGCATCCATAAATTCGCCTATTTTAAGCTATTTAGATAGGCGATGAGCGCCACTATCTCGCGGATCTCTCCGCGCTCAAAGGCCTTTTTGACCTCTTCATCCTTCATCTCTTCAACTATAGCGGCGGCTTCTTCTTTGGCGGCCGCTTGCGCTTCCTCGTAGGTGCCGAGTTTTGGCATGCCCTCTACGTCATACGGTACGCCAAATACCTTTTTCGTCGTTACCGCTTCGCCGTATGCCGTCTCGATGTCGGCGTTGTTGCTAAAGTGATGCTTATAAGCTGGCATTATAGAACCGGGCACCACAGAGGTCGGCTCTTTCATGTGATTTTCGTGCCAGTCGGTAGTGCGGTAGTTACCCACGCGCCAAAGATCGGGGCCGGTTCTCTTTGATCCCCAAAGATGCGGACGGTCAAACGCATACTCGCCGCTAAGCGAATACATGCCGTATCTGTCGGTCTCTGCCTTAAAAGGGCGAATTTGCTGCGTATGGCAGGCGTTACAGCTATCTTTCATATACACGTGTTTGCCGGCAAGCTGTAAAACCGTAGGCGGCTTGGTTCCCTCTAGCGGCCTAGCTCTGTTTGCAAAATCAGGCAAAATCTCAATCACGCCCGCATAGGCGATAAATATAAAAACCATAACCGCGAAAAAGAAGGGATTTTTTTCTAACCAACTAAACATTAGCAACCTCCTTTACGCCCGCAGGACTCGCGCTTAGCGGCTCTTTTACGAGCGCTTTGGCGCCAAAACTCTTGTAGATGTTATAAACAAAGATGAAAAATCCTAGCAGATAAAGCAGTCCGCCCACGGCTCTGATCCAGTAGTACGGCACAATGTTTATCACAGTATCGATAAATGAATAGGCCAAATTTCCGTATTCGTCGGTCGCGCGCCACATCATACCCTGAGTGATGCCCGCGATCCACATCGATGAAAAATAAAGCACTATACCGATAGTCTGTATCCAAAACTGAGTCTCCATCAAGGATTTCGAGTAAATTTCGCGTTTAAACACGCGAGGCGTCATGTGATAAAGCGCCGCCATCGTCATAAAGCCGACCCAGCCTAGCGTACCGTCGTGCACGTGACCCGGCACCCAGTCGGTAAAGTGCGCGAGAGCATTTACTGATTTGATCGCCAAAATCGGTCCTTCAAGAGTCGAAAACATATAAAAAGTAGAGCCCAAAATCATAAATTTGATAAGAGGATTTTCTCTAAGCTGCTGCCACTCACCGCGCATCGTTAGGAGCATATTTATCGCCGAACCCCAAGACGGCAGTATCAAAACCACTGAAAACACCGAGCCCATTGTCTGCATCCAGTCAGGCACCGCAGAGTAGATCAGATGGTGTCCGCCCGCCCAAAGATAAAGAAACATGAGGCTCCAAAACGAGAAAATCGAAAGTTTGTAAGAAAATATCGGCTGACCGCTCTCTTTAGGGAGAAAGTAGTAAATTTGAGCGATTATCGGCACGGTAAACACAAACGCTACGGCGTTATGTCCGTACCACCATTGCACTAGAGCGTCGTTGGCTCCGGCGTACATCGAGACCGAGTGCCACCAGTTGCCGTATCCGGAAACCAGCTTGGTCGGTACGGCCATGTTGTTAAACAGATAAAGCATCGCGATGCCCAGAAACGTCGCGATAAAGTACCAAACCGAGATATAAAGCGTCCTCTCGCGGCGGATACCGATAAGGCCGAATATACTAACGCCCCAAAGCACCCAAAGCACGACCACGCCGATATCTAGCGGCCACTCTAGCTCGGCGTACTCTTTTGACGTACTAACGCCGGCAAGCAGACTAAACACGCCACCTGCCATAACCAGCATATATATCCAAAAGTGCAGCTTGCCAACCGTCATCAAAAACGGTGACTCGCTCATCGAGACCTTTAAAACCCTCTGTCCGATATAGTACCACGTCGCAAAAACGCCAGAGAGCATAAATCCAAATATCACGCCCGCCGTGTGCAGCGGTCTTAGGCGGCTAAAGGTGCCGTATTCGCCCGCGAGATAGTTTAAGTCCGGATATGCCATCTGAAACGCTATGAAAACGCCGACGCTCATACCGACTATCCCAAACAGTATCGTCGCGAACATAAAATACTTGGCGACCGTGTAGTCGTAGCTTAGCGCCCTGTCTAGTCGCATCGATATCCTCCTTTGTTTATTTTGTTATTAGATTGTTATTTTATTAGATTTTTAGTGTAAAATCGCTTAACCGACCTAAATTTACGTTTCAAATTTCACTTTTTTAGCTCGATTTTATAGCCAAGGCCGGGCGAGTTTTTGATGAGACCGGCGCCCACTTTATCGCGTATTCGCTTGATAAAGGTTCTAACGGCGGGATCGTTTACCTTTTCGCCAAACCACACCACGTTTCTAATCTCTTCGGTTAAAACGAGCGTACCTATGCGTTTAACCAAAAGCGAGATAAAGGCCAGCTCTTTTTTGGTTAGCGCGATCTCGACGCCGTTTTTTACGAGTACTTTTTTGGTTTGATTAAACGAATATCCGCCTGAAATCTCGATGATATCGGCGCCTATGATTTTGGTTTTTACGATCTGCTCCAGCAGGGCGAAAAGCTCGTCCATGTCGATAGGCTTGATCACGTATTTATCGATACCTACGTCGATAGCTTTTAGTAGTTTTTCCTTTTCGCTATACGCGCTTAGGATCACCACGGGAGTGTTTTTTGAGAACTCTTTTATCTGCCTTGACATCTCAAGCCCGTCCATGATAGGCATCATGATGTCAGCTATCACGATATCGGGGCTAAATTTTTTAAATTTCTTAAGCCCTTCGTCGCCGTTTGAGGCCGAGATGACCTTTTGAAATACGCCGCCAAAAACCTCTTGCATCGACTCCCTTATGCCATCCTCGTCCTCGACTAGCAGTAGCGTTAGCTCTTTAAATTTTTTCATTTTTCATCCTTTAGCGGCAGCTTTATCTCAAATTCCGCTCCAAATTTTACGTTTTTAGCGCCGGCGCTTCCGCCGTGATTTTTGGCTATGCTTTTTAGCATATATAGACCGATGCCCGTACCTGCGCTCGGGTGTTTGGTGGTGAAATACGGCTCAAAAATCTTGTCCATTATCTCCTCTTTTATACCGCCGGCGTTATCCGTTACTCTTATGATAGCAAATTTATCCTTTGTTTCTAACGTTAGCGTTACTTTTTTATCGTCTTTTTTATTTGCCAGCGCATCTTTGGCGTTAGAAAGTAGGATAATCACGGCCTGGCAAAGCTGCGACTCAAAGCCGTAAATTTGACCTTCGCTTTTTAGCTCCAATTTTACGTCTATGCCCTCTTTTTCGTAGGTTCCCTGTACCATCTTTAGCGCGTTTTCTACCGCAGCCGAAGGAAAGAAAAGCTCCCTCTCGCGCTCGACGCTAAAAAAGTTTCTAAAATCCTCGATCGTCTGCGACATACCCTTTATCACGCGTTTTGCGTGCTCGTAGCCGGCTTCAAATTTCTCGGTTGCCTTCACGCTCTCTTTTAGTTTAAAAAGCGTAATGCTAAGCTCGTTTAGCGGCTGACGCCACTGGTGAGCGATGTTTGCGATCATCTCGCCCATCGAGGCTAGACGCGACTGCAAAAAAAGCATTTTGGTTTTTTCCTCGTTTTTTTTGATTTCTGCCTTTACCAAATTTTCTAGATTTTGGTTTAAATTTACGAGCTTGGCCGTCTGCTCGGCGACCCTGTTTTCGAGATTTTCGTTTAAATTTAACAGCTCTTTTTTCGTCTTTTCAAGCTCGTTATTTAGGTTTATCACGTCCGTCACGTCATGCCTGATCGCAAGAAACTCCTCGATCTGCCCGCTTAAATCCAAAATCGGGATGATAGTCGTGTTTAGATAGACGTCGCGGCCGTCCTTGGTGCGATTTCTTATCGTGCCTTTGTGCACTTTTTTGGCTAAAATTGTATCCCAAAGCCGCGCAAAAACCTCCTTTGGCACCTCGGGATGGCGCACGATGTTGTGATTTGCGCCGATTAGCTCCTCGCGCGTAAAGCCAGACATCTTGCAAAACTCGTCGTTTACGAAGGTGATAGTGCCGTTCGTGTCGGTCTTTGAGACTATATTGCTGGTCTCGATAGCCTCTTGATACTGCCTAAATCTTGCTTTGATGTTATCCATTGCTCGCCGTAAATCCTATAAAAGATAGATAAATTCCGTAAATTATTATCGCCGCGCCGCTTAAATTTAACGCATGTTTTTTAAATTTTTCGCTCACTGCCTTTAAAACCAGCGCGTAAAAACTCATCGCAAAAAAGCTAACCGCACCAAACGTAGCCGCGATCGCCGCGCCCTTTGCCCCGCTGCCGCTAGCTACGGCTAAAGCTAAAAAATAATAAACCACTCCGCACGGCAGTAGCCCGTTTAAAAACCCGAGCGTCAAAAACCCGAGCACGCTATTTTTAGAGATTGCGGCTTTCATTTTTTCGTTTAAAATTTTGGATAAAAATGCGTTTTTCTCGATGAAATTTAACACCGCACCGCGCCTAATGAGCGCGACGCCCAAAACCACCATAAAAACGCCGATAGCAAAAAACAGGTAGCCTCGCGCCGCAAGAGATAGCGTAAAAACGCCGCCAAGCGACCCGAAAATAAAGCCAAGTAGCATATAAGCACAAATTCGAGCTAGGTTGTACCCTGCTATCATCGCGGTGCTAAAAATTTTACCTTTACCGTTCAAAAACCGTGCCAACACGATAGCAAAACCGCCACACATGCCTACGCAGTGGCCTACCGAGCTAAGCGCCGCGACGCTCAATACCCCAACAAACTCCGCGCCGCTCATCAAATTTGACCGATAAATTTCATTTGTAAATTTTAGCCACGCAGGGGCTAAATTCGGCCCGCAAATTTAGCCCTAAATTTAGCTCAAATTTGACCGCGACTAGCAACTATAAAATTTCTAAAAATTGTTTAAAGATATATTTGCTCTCGCTCGGCCCGCCGCTAGCCTCGGGGTGATGCTGTACCGAAAATACGGGATAATCCTTGTACTTCACGCCCTCGATCGTACCGTCGAAAAGATTTCTGTGCGTGATCTCGGCAACCTGCGCGATCTCCTCTGGAACGTTGTAGTTGTGATTTTGCGCCGTTATTTCTACTGCTTTGGTTTGCAAATTTAAAACCGGGTGATTTGCGCCGTGCTGACCGAATTTTAGCTTGTACGTCTCAAAGCCAAATGCGTTGCTAAGCAGCTGATGTCCGAGGCAAATGCCAAAAATCGGCACTCGAGCCTCGATCAGCTTTTTTATCTGCGCGATCTCGTTTTTTAGGGCCTTTGGCTCGCCGGGGCCGTTTGAGAGAAACACGCCGTTTATCTCGCCGCTTTTAAATTTAGCGATGAGCTCATCTGCTTGCACGTCGTGCGGGTAAATTTGCGTCTCAAGGCCCATTTCGCAAAGCTCGTTTAGGATGTTTCGCTTCACGCCGTAGTCGATGACGGCGATCTTTTTGCCGTTTGATTTTAGCGGAGCGTAGGCTTTGCTAGCGTGATCCCAGCCACCCTTTTCGTGAGCGTAAATTTGCTCTGTGCTCACCTTTGCGACGTAGTTTATCTCTGAAATTCTAGGCGAGTTTTCGAGCAGTTTTTTTAACTCTTTTTCGTCTGAAATTTCAGTCGAGATCACCGCGTGTAGCGCACCATTATCACGCAACATCTTGGTTAAAAATCTAGTGTCGATATCGTAAACGCCAAATTTGCCTTGCTCTTTGAAAAACTCTTCCAAGCTTTTTTGCGAGCGGAAATTTGACGTAGTAGCGTTAAAATCCCTCATCAAAACGCCGCTAGCGTGGATTTTCGCGCTCTCCATATCGTCTTCGTTTACGCCCACTATACCGATCTCAGGCATGGTAAAAACGATAAACTGCCCAGCGTAACTAGGATCGCTCATGATCTCTTGATAGCCCGTTAGGCTCGTGTTAAAGACCATTTCGCCACTAGCTGTACCGCTCGCACCAAAGGCCTTCGCCTGTAAAAAAACGCCGTTTTCAAGGTAGATATAAGCTCTCACAGCATGCCTCGTTTTCTTAGTTCGTCCTCGTAGAGCCGCTCAAATACGATGTCGTACTCCTCGGTGCCCGGGATTAATTTGCGCTTGTAGCCGTCGATCTTGTCGATGACCACGTCTTGTAAAATTTCATACGTTTTTATATACTCTTCGATCGAGCCATAGATGATGTTTTTGATACGATTTTCGGAAACCGTGTAGTCGATGAGCCCCTTTTTCCAAGCGCCCTCAAGCACTAGGTGGGCGACGTTGCTAAAGCGGTCTTCGTACGTAAGTATCACGCCGTACTCTTTAGCTAGCTTCTTTTTTACAAGCCAAAACATATTTTTTCTATCAACTTGCATGCTCTCCATATCGTCTTCGTTCTCGGCGAGCACCTCGTTTACGCGCTCTTCAAGAGCCTTTTCTTTTTGCAAATCGTTATCTAAAATTTCTTTCGCGCATGCCGCTACGGGCTCTACTCCGCGCGTTAAATTTACGAATCCGGACTTTAATAAATCAATAGCGATTTTGTGCGCGATGTAGGGTGTGTGTGGGAGTTTTATACGCATTTTTACCTCTCTTTTTGGACTTGATTTTAACCAAAATTTGGTAAGAAATACCTAAAATCTCACGGAGTTTTTGTTTTGGCAAGCGTTTGTTTTTGGTAAAATTTGAAGCAAAATTTGACGCTCGGATTAAAGTATTTTTGGCTTTTTTAAGACTGGGTGTTAGTTAAATTTAGGTTTTAGCGTTAAATTTGACGGCAATAAAATTTAGCCTTTGGAGTCAAATTTTACCGCCAAAGGCAAATTTAGCTTTCGCATTATCCGCACAAATTTGAGCTCAAATTTAGACGCGAGCCAAGCTAAATTTAGAGCGTTATAGCCCCAAATTTACAAATTTAGCAGATTGCCCGCCGGGCCGTCTGGAGATGTAGGAGAGACTTCCTGCGTTACGTTTTTCTCAGCCTTTATAAACGGCGGGCCTTGCTTGATTAAAAGCGTGATTTCAGACGCTACGGTAGGCTCCATTTTTGCCATTATCGCGGAGATTTTTTTAGGGCTTAGCGAGTACATGATGCTAGCCGCGTCCGCCCTATCCATCGCGCTTAGCACGTCGGCGGCGGCTTGGTCTTTCATCTTGCCGTAGGTCTCGCCGACCTTGTCGCTAGTCATCGTTTTTAGTTCTTTTACGATTTCCTCGTTTTTCTTTATCAGCTGCTCGGTTTGCTTTTTTTCCTCTTGCGCACGGACTAGAGTTGCGTTTATCTCGGCCTCTTTGACGGCTAGCTTGGCGTTTCGCTCCTCAAAAAGCGCCGCCGAACTAGCACGAAAAGCCTCCAAAGCCTGCCTTGCCTCATCTATTTTGGCAAGCTCTCTTTTTAGCTCGTCTTTTCTAGTTTCAAATATCGAAACGCAGTCCACCGGGATCTTAAAGCCGCTTTGGCTCGCGCTTTGAGCGTTTACGTCGCTTGCGCCCCAAGCGCATAAATTTAAAGTTAGTAAAATTAAAATTTTCTTCAAGCTTTCGCCTCTTTTTGCCTAGTAAAATTCATCGTCGCAAACTCGTCCAGAGCCGCCGCTTCGGCCTTTTTTATCTTTTCTATTTGCGCGCTAAAGTCCTGCGTTTGCAGGTATTTCATCTTTTCGTACTCCAAATTTGCCGCCTTGTACTGCCGCTCGAGGTGCGCGATGTTTTTTTTCATTAGCTCGAGCCGCTCGGTTAGCAGATTTTTTTCTCGCCGCATCGCGCCCAGAAGCTCCAGCGATCCGCGCAGATCGGCCGCAGAGCCGCTAGAGGGCATTTCAAATTTTGAAATTTGCTCGGCGGCCTGCACTATGAAGCCCTCTATCATCGTCGCTTCGTTTCTGGTTCTTGCTAAATTTAGCTCGATTTTGTCTAAATTTCGCTTTTTTATATTTACGATTTGCGTAAATTTGCTTTTCATCTTAACGAACTATCGTGTCTTCGCGCTCCGGGCTAGTAGATACTATGCCGACCTTTACGCCCGTGATCTCCTCGATGCGTTTGATAAAGGCCCTTGCATTTGCAGGAAGATCCTCAAATTTACGCGCTCCTTCTACCTTATCCCAGCCTTCAAGCTCCTCGTAGACCGGTTTTACGCCCTCTAAATCGCTTGGGAAATACTCGATTATCTTGCCGTTTTTCTCGTAGGCTTTGCAGATTTTTACCTTTTTAAAGCCGTCTAAAACGTCAAGCTTCATCAGCGCAAATTTATCCACACCATCAAGTCTAGCCGCGTATCTAACGCCAACCGCGTCAAACCAGCCAGTGCGGCGCGGTCTGCCCGTAGTTGCGCCGTATTCGCGTCCGATATCGCGTATCTTTTCGCCGTCTTCGCCCATATCCTCGGTCGGGAAGGTACCGTTGCCAACGCGCGTGGTATAGGCTTTGATGATACCGATCACCTCGCCAACGTTTTTAGGGCTTAGTCCGATACCGCTGCAGCTGCCTGCGGTTACGGTGTTTGAGCTAGTCACGAAAGGATAGGTGCCGTGATCGATGTCTAGCAGCGTGCCCTGCGCGCCTTCTAGCAAGATTTTCTTATCCGCGTCTATCGCATCCCACACCATATGCGTGGTATCAACTATAAATTTACCCAGCGCTGCCTCGTAGCTCTTTAGCTCGCCCAAAAGCTCATCGCGAGCAGGCGCTTTGACGCCCAAAACGTCTAAAAACGCTTTATTTGCCGCAAAATCGGCCAAAATCGCGTCGCAAAGTTTCTCGGGATTTTTTAGCTCCCCGACGCGGTGTCCGCTGCGGCTGATTTTGTCGCTGTACGCAGGCCCTATACCCTTGCCCGTCGTGCCGATAGCATGCGCGCCTTTGGCCTTTTCTTTAGCCTGGTCGATTTGCGCGTGATAAGGCAAATTTAAATGCGCCTTGTCGCTGATAAACAGCCGTCCCGAAACGTCTCCAAACTGCTTTAGTTCTTCGATTATTTCGGCCGGACAGAGCACGACGCCGTTGCCGATGATGTTTATTATATTTTTATGAAGTATGCCCGATGGAACCTGATGCAGCGCGATTTTCTTGCCCTCTACGACGATCGTGTGACCCGCATTGTGTCCGCCTTGACACCTACACACCATATCGTAGCCGCCGCTTAGCAGATCTACGATCTTACCCTTACCTTCGTCTCCCCACTGCACGCCTACTATCACGTCAGCCTTGCTCATACTCTCTCCTTTTGATCTAAATTTTCGATTAACGCGTCGGTATATACGCCAAAACCGCTGCTTTTGATGCCCTCTATCTCATAGTTGCCGCCGCCGCTTAGCACGGCGTTGCCGCCTAAAAATCTAAAAAACAGCTTGTCATAATACCTCATCTTTGAATAATATAACGGAACAATTCTTAAATTTTCATATTTTACCGCCTGCGCCAGCTCTTTTATCTCAAGCAGTGCTGTTTTTATCTCATCAGGCACCAGCGGCAAAATCTCGTCGATGTCAGTCACCGTGTTTACGAAGGCCAGCCTTTTTAGCCACTCCTCATTTTGATTTAGGATTTTTTCGATCTCGCCGTGCTCAAATATCGAAATAGGCAAATTTAGCAGCCTACACACGATCTGCGGGATCGCGATGTGGCTGATTTGCAGCACGGGCGCAAGGTTAAACGACTCAAAAAGCTCCTTTGCTATCTTGACGCTAGTAGCCAGATCGCTCTCGCCGATTAGCTCGGCGCCGATTTGATAGATTTCAGTGCTAGGGTACTTAAAAACCGGCTGGATGTAAAACCAGCGTTTAGGTTCGGTATCTTTTAGGCGTCTAAGCACGATGCGCACGACGTCCACAGTGCTATCGGCGCGCAGACTGATTTGGTGATTTTCGTGATCGCTAAAGCGCACCAGAGCCGTGGGCTGCACGCTAAGGTGCTGATGATACGAGAAAAATGGCGTCACGATCTCGTGAAATCCGTTTTTTTCTAAAATTTCGCTCGCCGCGCGCTCGATCTTTCTTTTTAGTTTCGCGCTTTGTCCGAAATACAGCCTCGTGCCGCTTGGTATTTCGTGCTCGTAAACGCTCGCGTCAAATTCGCTCACTCTTGCTCCTTTGCTTTTGATTCATTCTGTTGTATCTCAGGCTCTACCCACGGCAACTCGTGAAACGCCGCCACGAAGTAGCTAGGCTTTGAGCCGCTATAAACGGTCGCGATACTAAGCTGCTCGAGATAAATTTCGCCACTTTTACGCTTATTATAAATTTCGCCGCTATAAAAGCCTTTTTTCAGCAATCTCTTCCACATGTGTTCGTAAAATTTATCATCATGCACGCCTGATTTTAGTAAATTCGACGGCTTGCCGATAGCTTCTTTTTTGGAGTAGCCGCTTATCTTGCAAAAGGCTTCGTTAGCGTCTAAAAATACGCCGTCTAACCCGACTACAGCGACGGCTTCTTGCGCGTTTGCAAATAGGTTTAAAATCGTATTTTTATATGCGCCCTCTTTGTCGTCGTTTAGACGCGCTATCTCCATGCCGGTTTTTGTGGTCAAATTTGCCGCCAGCTTGCTCTCGATAAAGTATCCGATCACCTCATCCACGGTTCTGCCGTCTTTTGAGATAAATTTGATAAATACGCTGCAGTTTATGACCTCTAGATTTTTCCTTATCAGCCTACAAGACTGCAGCGACTCGTTCTCTTTTTTGAGCGAAGCCGCGTTAAATAAGCTAAATTTGATGTTAAATTCGTTCGCGAGCCTATCTCGGTCATCTGGATGGATGATGTTTTTAAACTCAAATTCGTTTGAGAGTATTTCGCTTTTTTTGTAGCCCAATGCGCGCTCGATATTGTCCGAAACGCTTGATATATCGCCTATAAAGCGGTCCTTCCAAACTACGCTAAACAGCGGCGAGTGCGCGTCTATCTCGCTTTGTTTTTGTGCGTTTTTCTTTAAAGTATTGCTCTTCGTAACGTCTTTTACGACGCAAAAGCCGATCTTTTCGCCGCCGGGTAACTCGTAGTTTTGCTTGTAGATGCGCACCTGCTTTATCTCGCCGCCCGCAGCAAAATGGTTCGTTTCGTAAATTTCGCCTTCGTCTTCTTGTAGCGTTTTCATATCGGTCAAATTTGACGCATTTAGCTTGGCTAAATTTTTGCTTTTTATCGCTTCCTCGCTAAATCCGTAAAACTCGCACGCTCTCGCGCTTGCTTCAACGATCCTGCCACTTTTTGCGTCGATTAATAGCAAGATAAAAGGCCCTTTTTCAAACAAAAATCCAAATTTGCGCGAGTACTCTTCAAATTTCGCCTTTTTCTCGCCGAAATCTCCGTAAAATTTGACGATCTCGTCCGAGATTTGATCAAATTCTTCTACCGAGCCAAATTTCGCGTAGGTCTTAATCTCCTCGCCGTCGCCGGCTTTTGCGACTAAGTTTTTGATGGATAAAACCGGTTTTATGACGGAGTTTTTGACAAATTTGGTGTAAGAAAAGGTAAAAAATCCGCCTGCGGCTAAAAATGCGATGCAGATTAGCAAAAATAGTAAATTTTCTTTTATAAATTTATCCACAGGATAGCTTGAAACCACGGCCAAACCGATCCCGGGAATGCTTTGGATATAATAAATCTCGCTGTTTAGCGAGCCTAAATTTGCAAATTTTACTTCGTCGCTGTCTAGATAATCCGCGTCCACGTCGTAAAGATCAAAGATATTTTTATGCTCTAAAACCAACTCCGGATTTTGGTGAAATACGATCCTGCCGCTTTTATCTATCGCAAACGAATTTACGCCGATCATCTCGTATCCGCGAGCAAACTCCTCGTAAATCGCCGTAAAGCGTATGAGCGTAGCCACCATTTTGCCGTTTTTCATCTTTTTTGCAATGATTCTCGTCGGTACGTCGCTTTTGTCAAACATAAACTCTGATCTTAAAATTTTATCCTCAGGCTCGTTTTCCCAAGGCTTTGATAGGAAAAAGGCGGAGTATGCGTCGCGCAAATTTTTATCGCTGACAAACTCTATCTCGCCCCGTTCGTTTACGATAAAAAAGGCCATATATTCGTTATTATTTTTTACGGCAAAGTCAAAGATCGCTTTTTGGTCAAAATCGGGTGCTTCAATATATCTTTCGATAAGTTTAAGTTCGTTATCTATATTTACGGCGCGTTCTTTGATGAAAGTTTTAAAGTTAGAATTTGCAGCGTAAATATCCTCTTTTACGCCTTCAAATTTTAAATTTAACCCAAAGCTAGCAGCGCATATCAGAAATACGGCGGTAGCCAAAAACACCGCATATATTCTGCCCAAAACGGCGCGTGCGAGAGGAAATTTGGAGGCGGATGAACTAGCCAAAAGAAAAACCTTAAATTAATTTAATATAAACGGCTTATTGTAGCTGAATTTTGCTTGTTTTAAGATAATAAATTTAGAAGTTTGGCGAGAGGATGAGAGAATCGAACTCCCCGCGAAGCGGTCAACCGCCCCGCCATCGGATTTGAAGTCCGCGAGCGCCACCAGATCGCTTTATCCTCCGCGTCTTTAGATGATGAGCGCGATTATAACTAAATTTATATAAATTTTAGTTTGATTTCTATAGTATTTGGAGAAAATTTTATGGGTCGGCGATGAAAAAGCTATTTGCGCGATTTTTTTTAAAAAACCTTCTCATTTTTTCGTCGATTTTTTTCCTCGGCGGTTGTCTTGAGCTCTTTACGACCGTGACGCCGCTAACTGGCATAAACGTCTACGACGCCTACCAGATCAGTAAAGACGAGCGCGGTATTTATTCGATAACGAAAGATAAATTTATAAAAACAAAAATCCAGACTAAAATTTTAGCCTCAAGCGGGCTTAGCAACCTAAACGTTGACGTCGAGAGTTTTTATGGAGACGTGTATCTCATCGGCGTGGTGCCTGACGCCGAGCACAAAACTAAACTCGTAGAACTAGCCAAAAACACCGACGGCGTGAGTAAAATTTATACGTATATTAGATTCCCTAGCGACGGCGGCGAATGTGAAAGTAACCTCGCCATAATGTTAAATTTAAAAAATAATTTTTTTAAAGACAGCATAATCAGTGGCACAAGCGTGAGAGTAAGCGTAGTGCAATGCAACGTCGTATTTACCGGCATCATCACCGATATCGAGCAGGAAAAACACGCGATCTGGTATGCCAAACACATCGAAGGCGTGCGGGATGTTTACTCTTTTCTTAAGGTTATGAAAGAGTAGTTTTTCCCTTCAAATTTGAGTTAAATTTAAAGATTTTATCCTCCAAGGCACACACCGCACGTTCTAAATTTAAGAAGCCAAATTTGCAAATTTACCAGGACAAGAGACAAACATTCCAGACAGAATAGGCGTAGTTTAAATAGTTTTTGATTAGGCGTGACGAGAGCATACATATGGTATGTGACCGAGCGCCTTAATCAAAAACTACTTTTGAAATCCGTCGTTTATGGGGAATCAGCGGGGGATCCTAGCCCGGTAAAAGGTTTTGATTAAGGTTGGCAGCAATACTAGCGCCCCCAACAACATCATTATCATAACAAGATCGGTCAGAAGTCCGAAATATATCGTCGGGATAAAGTTGCTCGTTACCATGATGCTAAAGCCAAGGATGATCGCAAACGAGGTGTAGTACATCGCGTAGCCGATACTGGCGTGCGAGGCCTTGATCGACTCGGCGACGTTTTTGCTGCGAAGCTCGATTTTTAGGCGGTGGATGTAGTGGATGATGTCGTCCACGCCGATGCCTATACTGATAGCTGCTATCGTAATACTCATGATATCAAGCGGAATGCCCAGCACGCCCATGACGCCAAACACCGCGCAAAGCGGGATTAAATTTGACGTGATGGCGATGGCGGCGAGCTTTATGCTTTTAAAAATAATACAAAAAACGATAAAAAGCGACAAGATAACAAAACCAAAAGAATCAACTTGCGAGGCGATGAGGCTTTGAAGGAGGTTGTTATAAAGCACCATCGCGCCGCTAACTTGCACGCTCGCGTTGTCGTTTGCGATCAAATTTGCGATATCGGTTTTAAGCTCGTGCAAAAACTCGTCCCTGCGTAGCGCATCGTCGCTATCTAGGGTGCGCGCCGTAAAGCGCAGCTCGTTGTCCTTTATGCTCACGTAGGGGCTTAGGATAATGTCTTTGTACTTTTGCGGGATCTGTTCATATAGGATCGAGAGCATGAGGCCGTCGGCGGGCTTTTGCGTGATACGCTCGACGATCTTTACGACGGTGTTTAGGCTGCTAGCGTGCCCGATAAAGCGCTTATTTTCCAGATAGTTATGCACCTTTTTCGCGACATCGATTTTATGCTGATTAAACCAGTATTTATCCTCGTTCGCGCTAGCGGCAAACTCGTCGTCAAATTCGTCTTTAGGCTCGTTTTTGGCAGCCTTTTCGTCAAATTTAGGCTTGTTAAATTTGATCAATATATCAACCGGCACCGTGCCGCCTAGCTTCGTATCGATCACCTGCATGCCTTTGTGGATTTCGGTCGTATCTTTAAAATAGCTTATGAAGCTGTTTTCGACTTTTAGCTTTGAGATGCCGTAAAGCCCAAAAATAAGCACCGCAAGGCTGATGGCGTAAACGGCGCGGCTATGATTTAGTGCAAATGCGGCGCAGTGCTTGGTAAAGCTAAATTTATCCTCAAACGTCCTAACGGGAGCCAGCTTTGGCATCAGCGCCATCGCGGAGCCAAATAGCAAAAACGCAAGCACCAGCGAGATAGAGATCGACGCGCTCATCATGATTCCAAGCATTATGATCGGTTTGATATCAGAAAGCGCAAGCGACAAAAAGCCGATAACGGTCGTAAATATCGCAAAAAACGACGGACTAGCCTTATCTCGCAGCGTGAGATAGACTAGCTGGCGGTTGCTAAGGTGCGGTTTTGTAAGGCAGAACTCGCGGTAGCTCACGATCAGGTGGATGACGACCGAGATAGTAATGATGAGCTGAAGGGCGATGTAGTTTGAACTAATTACCGTGATCTCCCAGCCGAAAAACCCAAACAGCCCGCTCGCCCAAATAACGCTAATCACGCAGATAAAAATCGGCATAACGATGTGACGAATCTGCCTAAAAAAGAGCCAAAGGCAAAAGACCAAAAGTAGAGTTACGCTGATGCCGTAGGTCGCAAGATCCGAGCGCACGAAGCTCACCATATCATCGGCGATCATATTTGCCCCGCCTAAAAACAGACTCTCGCCGCCGCCAAATTTCGCTATCGTCTCGCGTATCTGCTCGATCGCTGCGTGTTCTTTTATACGCGCTTCGTCGCGGTGAGCCTTAAACTGCGCATTTACCGCGCTTAGGCGATGTTTTTGCTCGATTGTGATATTGCCGTCGAGTTTGGCGTTTAGCAGGGCGTTTCGCTCGTTTAGTATGCTTTGATATTTCTCATCGGTCTTTAAATTTAGCACGATCGCCGTAGTTTTTAGATCGCGGCTAACGAGGTTGTTCGTATATAGCGGACTATCTACAAACTCGCGGCGCACCAAGGTTTTGTTTATATCGGTATCGGCAAGGCTAGGTACATGCTTAACCAGCTCGCCTAGATCGTTAGTTCCGCTTTGAAGCAGCGGGATGTTTAATATAGAAATGACGTTTGAGACGAGCTCGTTTTTTTCTAGTTCGCGGCTTAATTTTTCTATCTTTTCAAGCGTAGAGGGCGCGAGCAGATCGTCTTTTGGCGTGTAGGCTATAACTAGGTAGTTTGGGCTAACGTAGCGTTTAGAAACGTCTCTAAAGACGGCTAGATCTTTATCGTTTTCAAGCAGCAGCGTCTCGGTAGACGCGTCCACCTCGAGCTTGCCGCTAAAATATCCAAAAAAGAGCGTAGCGGCCAGTACGCCTGCGATAACGCTTTTTGGAAAGTTGACGATAAATTTAAAAATCCGCTTCATCAGCGCCTTATTGTGGAGCTTGGACGGAGTTTAGCTTGCTAAGCAAATTTTCAAAGCTCTCGTTTTCCATTAGGCTATCAAACTGGCTGCGGTAGGTCTGGATGATACTAACGCCTAAAATTTCGACGTCGTAGATGAGCCAGCCGCGCTCTTTGGCGTTGTAAAATTTATACGTAAAGCCGTAGTTTTTGCCGTCCTCGCCGACTAAATCGGCGTTTAGAAAGTAGCGATTTTCGTTTGGTTTGGTCGCGTCTTTAAAATTTATAGTTTGGTTTTTATAGCTTAAAAGCTTATCGACGTAGCTTGATTTTAACCTCTCTTCAAAAGCTTTGTTAAATTTAGCCTTTTGCTCGGCGTTTAGGTTGTTGTAGCGCTTGTTTAGGGCGATTTTCGACATCTGTTCGTAGTCAAAATATGGATCAAAAACGGCGAAAATTTTACTTATTTTCTCGTCTTTGCTCAAATTTGCGTTTTTTAGCACCTCGATGGCGTCTTGCGTCGTTTTTTGCATCGTAGGTTTTATCTGATCCTCACTGATCGCAAAGAGGCTAACCGCGCTAAAAAGCGCAAGCAGGATGATTTTTAAAAACTTCATTTTATTCCTTTATTAGGTGGTTGCGGCGCTGTTCGTAGGCGTCGCGTAGAAACGGATACAGGTCGATCGCATCTTTTTTAAGATTGTCGTAAGCATCTGGATGTAAAGACAAAAGGTTGCCCTGACGGAAAGTTTTTATCGCAAAGGAGTCTAGCGCCGGCTTTACGTAGCTTATGGGATCGAGGTAATAATCGCCGACTAGACCGACGATATCGCGTAAATTTGACGGGCCGATAAACGGTAAAACCACGTGAAATCCGCTACCAACGCCCCAGTATCCAAGCGTCTGGCCAAAATCCTCGTCGTGGCGCTGCAGATTGTAGTATTTCGCGCCGTCGGTTAGCCCGCCAAAGCCGATGATTGTATTTGCTAAAAACCTCAGTGTCTCTTCGCCTGCCTCGCTAAATTTAAACTGCAAGAGGTTGTTTACGAAACGAACGGGATATAAAAGGTTGTCAAAAAAGTTCCCCACAGCGGTTCTTGCAGCCTCGGGCACTACGTAGTTGTAGCCTTTTATCGCGGGGTGGATGGCGTTTACGTACATAAAATCGTTAAAGCCGGTCATCATTCTATTATAACCGCTAAGCGGATCGAAAATCTCGCTAGGCTGCGTAAATTCGTCGTCAAATTCGCTCTTTTCTTGCGTTTGTTCGGCAAAAACGCAACTAAAAAAAAGCAAAAAAGAGAGTAAAAATTTTCTCATCGAATCTCCGAATTTCAAGTCTGCAAAGGCAGTAACCTGAGATTTTATCTCAATGTAGCTTTTAAATTTATAAATTTCAAAATGCCCGGTATTACGAAGTTTATTTAAGTTATTTTTCATATATATTTAAATATACTTCCTAGCAAATTATTTTTTTATATTGATAGAATTTGGGGGATTTTCATGAAAGCAGACGTTAGTTTAGAGCTATTTTTAGATAGCGGGGTATCGGTGTTAGCCAAGCACATAGAGCTTTTAAAGGCCGTCGAGCACACCAAAAGCATAACAAAAGCAGCCGAGTACGTCGGCATCTCGTACAAAAACGCATGGGACAGCCTAGACGCGCTAAATAACCGCTCGGACGAACCACTAATCGCAAGAGCCGAGGGCAACAAGAAAAACAGCGGCTCGGAGCTCACGCCCTACGGCAAAAAGATGATCACGCTATACGACGCGATGCTGGAGAGCCAAAAGATATTTTTAGAAAAAGTTTGTTCAAATATAAACGTTGATACGAACGAAATTTTAAATTTACAGCGCATGAGCATGAGTCTAAGCGCACGAAATCAACTAAGCTGTGAGATAACCGAGGTAAAAACGGGCGCGGTAAATTCGCAAATCAGCGCCAAGCTCTCAAACGGCGAAATTTTACGCGCTAACGTCACGGTCGAGTCTGAAAAAAATCTAAATTTAAAAGTCGGCAAAAAGGTCGTATTTATCTTTAAAGCTCCAAGCGTAATGCTCGCAGAAGAGGAAAATCTAAAACTAAGCGCGGCAAATTTACTAAAAGGACGCGTGATTGAGGCCAAAATCGGCTCGGTAAACGCCGAAATCGTGCTAGAAATCAGCAACCATCAGACGCTAACCTCTATCATCACCAAAGAAAGCGCGATGCAGATGCGTATCGGCGTGGGCGACGAACTCACCGCTATAATCAAAGCAAGTCAAATCATAATAGGAGTATAAAAATGAAAAAAACATTTTTTTCGTTAGTATTCGCGGCCATCGCCGCTTTTAACCTAAATGCGGGCGAGATCAACGTATTTGCCGCAGCAAACGTAACATACGCGTTTGACGAGCTAAAAGCGGAATTTGCTAAATCAAACCCGGACACCAAAGTAACCGTCACTCTAGGAGCTAGCGGCGCGCTATCTACTCAGGTCAAAAACGGCGCTCCGGCGGACGTTTTCATGGCTGCAAATATGAAATTCGTACAAGACCTATATGACACCAAATTTGCCGTAACCCAGCCCGTAGTATACGCTCAGGGCGCGCTTGCTCTATTTACGATCAGAGATATCGATCTAGCTAAGGGCATACACGCGGTAGAAGGCCTAAAAGCCATCGCGATCGCAAACCCTGAAACCGCTCCGTACGGCAAAGCTAGCATCGAAGCTCTAAAAAAAGCGGGCATCTACGATAAAGTCGAGAAAAACGTCATCCTAGCAAAATCTATCGGCGAAGCTCTAAGCCAAGCTCTAAGCGCTGCTGACGTCGGATTTATCGCGGCTTCTGCTATGTATGATAAAAAAATGGCCGAGTATAAAGAGGGCAAAAACTTTATCCTTATAGATCCCGCGCTTTACACTCCGATCGATCAAGGCATGGTTATCCTAAAACACGGCGAAAACAATCCTGAAGCAAAAGCTTTCTACGACTTCATCAGAAGCGACCGCGCGAAGGAAATCTTTAGAAAATTCGGATACAACATCTAAATGATAAAGGCTAAAATTTCGGCGATAGAGCAAAATGACGGCGTTAGCGTTTTTGAGTTTAGCGCCGAAAATTTGAGCCTCAAAATGCTATCCTTGGAAAATCTGCAAAATTTAAAAATCGGCGACGAAGTTCGGCTAGGCTTTAAAAGCTCGGACGTCTTCGTCGCTACTTCCCCGCTTTTAAACTGCTCGGTCTCAAACGAGATAAAAGCGCAAATTTCAGATATCCAAAGAGGGCAAATCACGAGCTCGCTGCATCTAAACGCGGGCAAATTTGAGTTTGAAAGCATCATCTCCACGGCATCGCTAAAGCGGCTAAATTTAGCTCCGGGCAATCAAATTTACGCCTACGTCAAGGCAACCTCGCTCTACATCGCATGATAGAACTAAACTGCATAAAAAGCCTAAACGGCGCAAACGGAAAATTTGATTTAGACGTAAATTTGAACGTAAAAAAGGGCGAATTTGTCGCTCTTTACGGCAAAAGCGGCAGCGGTAAAACTACGCTTTTGCGCCTGATCGCGGGCTTTGAAACGCCTGATAGCGGAACGATAAAAGCAGGCGGGCGGACGCTTTTTGACGGCAAAAACTTCACTCCGCCCCAAAACCGAAATATCGGGTTTTTATTTCAAGACTACGCCCTTTTTCCAAATATGAACGTGATGAAAAATCTGCTTTTTGCGAACAACGACGTAAATTTAGCCCGCAAGTTGCTGGGTCTTGTCGAGATGAGCTCGCTAAAAAACGTCGCCATCTCGCAGCTCTCAGGCGGTCAAAAGCAGCGCGCCGCCCTAGCCCGCGCACTCATGCGAAAGCCTGAAATTTTACTACTCGACGAGCCTCTTTCAGCCCTTGACAACGCCATGCGAGAAAAGCTGCAAGACTATCTTGCTAAGGTGCACGCCGAGTTTGATATGACGACGATTTTGGTTAGTCACGACGTCGCGGAGATCTACAAACTCGCCTCAAAAGTTTTCGTGCTAGAAGGCGGTAAAATCGCGCAAGAAGGCAGCCCAGGCGAGATATTTTTGCGCCACAGCGGCTCACAGAAATTTAGCCTGCCGGCAAAAATTTTAGAGATCTCAAAGCGCGACGCCATCTACGTAGCCGTAGTCTCCGTCGGTCAGCAACTTTGCGAAGTGGCTCTAAGCGCGGCGGAAGCTGCAAATTTAAAATCAGGCGACGAGGCGGCGATAAGCGCTAAGGCATTTGGGCTAAATTTACAAAAAAGCGGTAGCGAAAACGACAAATTTGACGAACGAAACGCTGAAATTTACGCGCAAAGCGAGCCGAGATGAATATCGATTTTACGCCCTTTTACCTCTCGCTAAAGCTTGCTTTTATCTCGACTGCGATCTTGTTTTTTCTCGTGTTGCCGGTTGCGTTTTGGCTTAGCCGTGCGAGTTTTAAATTTAAACCCGTGCTAGAAGCCGTGATCTCGCTGCCTCTCGTGCTGCCGCCTTCGGTGCTGGGATTTTATATGCTGGTTTTTCTCTCGCCTTATAATTTTTTAGGCAAATTTTTTGAGGAAACCTTTGATATCCGCTTGGTTTTTAACTTTTCAGGCCTCATCATCGCTAGTTGCATTTACTCGCTACCATTTATGTTTCAGCCGCTTCAGGCGGGCTTTGCGAGCCTGCCAAAGAGCCTTTTTGAGGCGAGCTATTCGCTAGGCAAAGGCAAATGGGAGACGCTTTTTAGAGTCGCCTTGCCAAATATCAAACCCTCGCTTCTAACCGCTCTCATAGTAAGTTTCGCGCACACTTTGGGCGAGTTTGGCGTCGTACTGATGATAGGCGGCAGCGCCCCGGACAAGACCAAGGTTGCCAGTATCGCCATCTACGAGGCCGTCGAGCTCATGGACTACACCAAAGCGCACGTTTATTCGGCAATTATGCTGTTTATAAGCTTTGCGGTGCTATTTTTAGTCTATTTTTTCAACAATTCACACTCAAAGAGGACGCAATGAAAGACATGAACGCAAATCCGGTCAAATTTAACGAGCTAACGAGCGGCAAAAACTGCATAGTTTTTACCTATCCCAAAATGGGCGAGAGCGGGAAATTTTTGCCTGAACATTTAAAGGACTTAAAGGGGCTAACGGGCTGCACGCTTCAGTGCAAAGCCTACCAAGAAAACCTTGAAAAGCTTGAATCTGCGGGCTTTACGCTAATCGCTGTCGGCTCTCAAAGCGTAGAAAAGATGAACGAGTTTAAACAAAGCGTAGGCGCAAATTTTATATTTTTGAGCGATGAGAACTTTGAGCTAGAATCCCCGCTAAATTTGCAAACTTTTACCACAAACGACGGCAAGAAATTTTACCGCCGCCAAACCCTGATCATAAAAAACGGCGAAGTCGTAAAAAGATTTAACGACGTAGCCGAGCCTGCAAACGACGCTGTAAACGTACTCGTGGCGATAGAGCGGCTTTAAATTTTAGCTGATTTTCGCAAGAGGGCGAGAAATTTAGGGCTCAAATTTGGACGCGAATTTGAGCCGTTTTAAACTCAAATTTAAGCCCCAAATTTGACGCCGAATTTAAAACACGCGCAAGCAAAACCGCAAGTCAAATTTTAAATTCCCGTCAAACGTAAATTTAACCTAACCCAAAATAATTTTTTTATATAATTACGCAAAAATTTAGGCGGGATATGAATCTTTTTTCCATAGAATTTGGCTTGTGCTTTTTTATTTTTTGGCCGATTTATTATTTTTTAAACACGCGCCCGCACCTACAAAAAATCGTTTTACTCGCCTTTTCTTACCTGTTTTTGGCCTCGTTCGGGCTTAAGTTTTTAATCATAAATTTTATCTTTAGCACCGCCGTTTTTCTTTTTGCGAGGGCGAGCGAGAACAAGGACTCCGCGATTTCGTTTGCCGCGGGCATTATTTTCGTGCTTTGTGCGCTTGCGTTTTTTAAATACGGCGGCTATTTTACGATCAAATTTGGCGTCATGAGGCTTGAAACCATCGCGCTTCCGCTTGGTATTTCGTTTTATTCGTTTATGAGCATTTTGTTGCTAAAGGCCGTGCGAGAGGGCGAGCTAGAGGCGCCTAGCTATCTTGATACGCTGATTTTTCTTAGCTTTTTTGCCGCGATTATTTCGGGTCCGATTTTACGGCCAAAGCCATTTTTCGAGGCGTTAAACTCTCCCAAAGTTTTTCGCGCTAGCCCCGTGATATTTGCACTTTTATGCTCCGCACTTTTTAAAAAGCTCATCGTCGCAAACCATCTTTTCGAGATAGTTAATCCCGTTTTTGCCGCGCCCACCCTACCCACCTCGCAGCTTTTAGGCGCACTTTTTGGCTACAGCGTGCTGCTTTACGCCGATTTTAGCGGCTACGTGGACTTCGTGACGGCGCTAGGACTCATGTGCGGCTTTGTTTTGCCGCAAAACTTCAACCGCCCTTTTACGGCGCGAAATTTAAAAATTTTCTGGCAAAATTGGCACATCAGTCTAATGAATTTTTTTAAAGAGTGCGTCTATTTTCCGCTCGGAGGCAGTCGCGGCACGGCGGCACAGACGCAGCTAAACGTGATGCTAGTTTTTGCGATCTCAGGCATCTGGCACGGCGCTGGGCTCAGCTTTTTACTATGGGGGCTTATCCACGGCCTTGGCGTCGTGTTTTTAAATTTAACCGGCGAGCGCAAATGGCTAAACTCGGCGATGCTGGGGCGATATTTTACGTTTATTTTCGTGAGTATGGTTTGGGTATTTTTCACGATGGATTTTGAGGGAGCGGTGCGCTACATCGGAGCTATTTTTAGAAACTCGGGCGGCGAGCTTCTTGCGATTTGCGCGCTATTTGCGGGCGTTCTCGTATTCGTATTTTTATACGCCGTGCTTGATGTTTATCCGCTTTTGGTTAAATTTTTTGAAAATATAAACGCCCTTTTTTCAGCCGTTTTTTTGGCGATTTTTGGGATAATTATTTACTTTTTGATGCCGTCAGGCATGCCTAACTTTATATATCAAGGATTTTAATGAGAGCGTTTTTTGGGGTATTTCTCGCGTTTTTTACGCTGATTGCGCTATTTTTGCGACCGCTGTCAAACTATTACGAAGCCAAATATCAAAAGGATTTTTTCATCACGGACGAGCGCGCGATGGCGCTGAGCGATAAATTTATAAATGCGGCCGAGGATGGCTTGCAGAGCGCAAAATCGGCCATCGATAAACTTACTAGCACTTTTTCGGACGATAAAAAACAGGTCGCAACTAGCGCTAAAACGGAGCAAAATTTAACCGTATCGCAAGCCGAACCGGCAAATTTAAACGCTCAAAATACGCAAAATTTAGCGCCTAGTATCGGCACGGTAAAAGAGGCAAATTTGACGGCGCAAACCGTTCAAATTTCTCCCGCTAAAACCGTTTCAAATTTAGATAAAAACGGCTCGATAGCGTCAAATTTAACGCCGAGCGCTCCAAATAAAACAAACAAATCCGCGACTTTTGATATAGAGCTAAATGAAAATTTAGGCATCATTTTGATAGGCGACTCCATAATGCAAGGCTTTGGCTGGGGCTTTGAAAATGCGCTAAAAACGAGCAAAATCTCAATCAAAAATATGGCAAAAGCAAGCACGGGGCTAACAAATAAGAAATTTTACGACTGGAGCGAGGAGCTAAAAGCGGCGCTAGCCAGCCTCGAGAATCGCCCACAAAATCTGCTGATATTCGCGCTTTTTGGCGCAAACGACGCTTATAGCTATACATTTAACGAGCAGGCGCTGGACTTTGGCACTGACGCGTGGCGCAAGGCGTATGAAGGCAGGATCGCCGAGATCTACGAGATCGCCACAGAGCACGGCGCGCAGGTCGTGTGGCTGGGAGTACCGTGCATGAAGAGCGAGAAATTCGACAAAAAAATGAAGGCGCTAAACCTGATCTATAAGGACTCGGCGCAAAAATACGGCGCGCGCTACATCGATATCAGCGGCGCGATCTGCGATAACGGCAAGTATCTAAAAGAGGGCGCGGACAAAAAGCCGCTGCGCAAGGACGACGGCATGCACATCAGCATGAACGGCGCTAAAAAGATCGCCGTCTACGTCGTGGATAAGCTGCTAAACGGGCAGGGCGATAATTTTTAGCCAAATTTGAATTTGGCTAAATTTGCAGTCTCGGCAAATTGGAGTTTATAAAATCGGCAAATTTGAAGTTGTTCTAAATTTTGCCTCTTAAATTTGAGCAGATCTGCCAAGCCGCTCGCAAAATAAATACTGGTGCGCTTTAATTATCTAATACCAATTTCCATCATGCAGCGCGGTCGAATACTCTCTCGCAAAAGATAAAATATCGCACGGAACAATCGCGTAGGTGTCTTTTTAACACAGATGATTATCCCACCCCTAGCGCCGCCCGCGTTTTACTACAGGCCGGCCCAGATAGCACGGATGGCTTGCCAGACGGCAATTTAGTCGTCAAAATCGCTAAAAAAGCGGACAAACTGTGCTTGGTACTTTCAAGTCGCCGTAGGCGTACGCTTTCTCTACCGACGTAAATTTTATCGGTTCGTTTTCATTTTTGTCGTCTCGGCAAATTTAAATTTGCGTCAAATTTTTAGCAGCAAAAACTCAAATTTAAAACTCGGTCGGCACCAAAATCGCGTAAAGCTCGCGCCGACCGCATTAAATTTGCATAGCTACTAAATTTAATAAACCCACTTCACGACGTCGCTTAGTTAGCGGCGGTATCTTTTTGGCTGCGGTTTTACGCGGTAGCCAAACGGCACCATGAGGCACACGCGCTGCTTGCTCGTGTCAAGGCCTAAAATTTTATTTAAAGCCGCTGCGTCAAAGCCCTCGATAGGGCAGCTGTCGATACCTAGGCTCGCCGCCGCGGTCATCATATTTGCCGCCGCGATGTAGCACTGCTTGCTCGACCAGTGAAAAACTAGCTCGTCATCGCGATGAAAGCGTCCCTCTAAAAAATCGCCGTAAAATTTCTTCCTAGCGGCAATTATCTCTGGCGCCTTGTCCTCGCGGCGATCGATCATTTTTTCCACGTATTCGCCTACGCTTTTTACCTCAGCGACTTTAGCAAGGATAACTAGCAAATGCGAGCAAGAGGTGATTTGCACTTGATTCCACGAGGCTTCGCGGATCTTTTGCCTGAGCTCCTCGTTTTGCACGACCAAAAAATCCCACTGCTCAAGCCCTACAGAGCTAGGACTTAGCCTGCCAGCCTCCAAAATAAAGTCAAATTCGCCCGCGCTGATTTTCTTACTTTCGTCAAAAACTTTGCACGCATGACGAAATTTCATCGATTCTAAAAAATTCATTTTCGCTCCTTTGGTTTTTATGGTTACGCCAAATTATATAAAATTTGACCGAATTTAAGCTTAAAGAGGATTTGGGGTGGAGGCAAACTCGCCCGCGCGAAACGAACGAATTTGCGTTAGTCGGGGTTAAATTTACTCGCCCAAAGGATTATTTAGCTCTACGACATTTACTTTGCCGTCCTTATGAGCTAGAGCGTAGATGCTGCCGCCCTTTATCGCCATACCCGAAATATCGCCGATTTGCGGCATCGCGTAGGCATCCGTTATCTTTGCGTCGGCAAGGTCGATCACGAGCAAGGTGTTATAGTTTTTGGAGTAGGCCAAAAATTTACCGCCTGTGACGTCGCCAGCCGTGACGTAGTAGTCCTTTAGATCGCGTTTATCTTTTAGCGCGAGGGCTGATGTCACGATAGTTTCTCCGCTTAGCATCTTGTCCTTGCTATCGACTTTGATGAGGATCAAGTTCTTGGCGCGCTCGTTTGGCACCGTGATCATATACATATAGGTGCTTTGCGGGTCTTTTGCGAGCGTTAGGACGTATTGTTTTTTCGCTCTTATCGTTAAAAGCGCCGGGCGGTCAAATTTCCACGCAGACTCGAGTCCGCCGCTGTTCTCTCTAAAATATCTCCACTCGTGATACGCGTCCACATTTTGGGCAGGTTTAACGGCGAAGGTTGTTTTGTTAAAGCCTGTAGTCACCAGCATATCGTCGACGAAGGTCGATGCGACGGCCTTTTTGATGTTGCGGCCGTTTGGCTTGTCGATGATAGCGTGAGCGATCTCTTTAAAATTCGCATCCGTAAAATAAACTCCGCCTTCGGTGTTTGAGATGCCAAAAGTATCGTTTTTAGCGTTGTACGCAAGTCCGCTCGTTACGCCTTTGCCAAAAATCCCTTTTGTTTCAAAAGGAAGCGGGAAGCTGTTTTTCACGCTAAGCGCAGGCTTTACGTCAACAAACGCGCCGGCACTTGGATCGGAGTTAAATTTGACACTTATCTCTTTAGGCTCGCCCGCTATAAACGGATCCTCGACGACGTTTGCGCCGACAAATGAAAACGGCTTTTCAAACCTTTTCCAAACGCCTGAGGTCCAAGTATTATTTAGGCTGATACGCTCAGGATCGCCCTTGCCGCTATATGGCGGGATACCTGCCGAAATGAGCGCCTGAAGGGCATTTGATAGGATCACAAAGAGGCTTAATGCGATGACGAATTTAGAATACGCGCTAAGAGACTTGATCCTGGTGCCCGAGCGCGAGATATCGCCCGAGACGACCTTATCTTTGGCAAAAAGCATCATAAGTCCCATCGCTACGACCACGACCCAGTATACCAAAATGCCCCACGTATAGGTATGCGCGCCGAATATATAGCCGCCAAAGCCCATGCCTACGTCTCTATACAAGCTAAAGCTCGCGTGTCTTAGCGTCATAAAAATACCATACGCGGCACCGAAAAGCACGGCAGCTATGTAGCGCGCCTTTAGCCCGTAGCGCAGTATCAAGATACCCGCGACGCCGACTACGACCATGCCGATGCGCTCCCACCAGCAAAGCGTGCAAGGACCCTCGCCGATGACGTAACCAAGATAGATATTTGCGATACCGACCGGGATAGCAAGCACGAGCAAGACCGCGCTAGCCATGATAAAATCGAAATTTTTCTCGTTAAAAAACTCATATAGCCCTCCTAGTACGCCGCGTAAGGCAGCAGGGACGTCCAGCTGGCGATGAAAAACATAATAAAGCAAATCGCCGTCCCCACGGCAAATGCGCCAAACGCTAACCCATCTTTTTCAGGCTTTTTCCAAGCTATAAAAACAGCTATAGCCAGAAAGAGAAACGATAAAAATTCCATTTTATCTCCTTTGTATCATCAAGATTAGATTGTGATTTTAATTTAATTCTTTTATATTTTTGCTTAAAACACGGAATATTTTTGATAATATGTTGCAGATTGCTTTAAAAATTGGGGAGGAGTTTTTTAGAAATTTAGCAGGTTTGGCTCACGAAAAAATAGTAAAATTTGCAGATTTTTATACGCGGGATTACGCGTAAATTTGCTGTTTTATTTTGCTATGATTTTTTATTTTAGTTAAATTTCATTTTTAAGAATTTTAGCTTTTTTTGTATTTTAGACGGCTCAAATTTAACTAAATTTATAGACTCAGGAGCTTTGCCGGTTTATATAAATAAATTTGGCGGGCTTGCCGTTTTAAACTTGATATTTCAAAATTTGACCGAATTTAAACCCGTCAAATTTGATTAAATTTGCGCGTTTAAATTTAAAGCTCGGCTACCGTAAATTTATGCCGTATTCGCCGCGTTTTTTAGCTATACCTACGACTACCGAGCTCTCATAACCCGCCTCTTTTAGACGAGAAAGAGCCAAATTTACCTCACTTTGCGGTACCGCTAGCAGTAATCCGCCCGAAGTCTGCGCATCGTAAAGCAAGATATCGGCCTCGCCGCTAACGAATTTGCACGCAAATTCGCGGTTTTTGTAGCTACCCTCAGGGATGATGCCCATATCGGCAAACTCGCGCGCCGCCGCTATCACAGGCACGTTACTCGCGTAAATTTCAAAGCCGATTTTGTCGTTTAGCATTTCGCTTAGATGTCCTAAAAAGCCAAATCCCGTGACGTCGGTCGCCGCCGTTACTTTGATGTCTTTTAGCGCGTCCACGGCATAAAAATTTAGCTGTCGCATCGTCTCTACCGCCTGCTTTATCTGTGCCGAATTTAGCAGATCGGCCTTTATCGCCGTGCTTAAAACGCCCGTTCCTAGCGGCTTTGTGAGTATGAGCGCGTCGCCCTCGCGCGCGGTGTTGTTTGACCAAAAGGAGCTTGGCGAAACGACGCCCATGACGCTAAGTCCGTAATACATCTGCTGCGTCTCTATCGTGTGTCCGCCTACGATCACGCCGCCGCATTCGGCGACTTTATCTTGCCCGCCGCGCAAAATTTCGCCCAAAATTTTGCCGCTTAGATTACAGCTATCAAAACCGACGATATTTAGCGCGTTTAGTACATTGCCGCCCATCGCAAACACGTCGCTTAGGCTGTTTGCGGCCGCGATCTGACCGAATATAAACGGATCGTCCGCCACCGGCGTGATAAAGTCTAGCGTCTGCACGAGCGCGATGTCGTCTGTGATCTTAAAGACGCTTGCGTCTTCGTTCGTGCCGATGTTTGAGAGCAAATTTGGGTGAGCTAAATTTAAATCGCCGATAGTTTTGTTTAGACCCGACGGGTCAAGCTTGGCCGCTCAACCCGCCGCTTTAACGAATTTCGTAAGACGTTTGTCGTTGTAAATCATAGCTTGATTTGCTCGTGCGTAGTTAAAATTTGCATGATTTCGTAGGCATTTGATATCTCTCCGACGCTTAGATCGCCGACGAGTTTATACGCCTCCAAGCAGCTGCCGCAGCTTAAAATTTTAACGCCCGCAGCCTCTAAATCCTTAAGCGGTTTAAAGCTCGCATGTGCGCGGTTTGTAGTCATTTTAACGGCATTATTTACGCAGATTACGTATTCGGGTTTATTTTCTACCTGCAAAAGCGCGCCTAAAAATTTAGCCAGCAAATTAACGCCTACGTCGCCGCTACCGGCGCGCTCTTCATTTAGATAAACGATAGCTTTTTTGGCTTTCGGCGTAATTTCGCAGACGAATTCGTCAAAATTTGCTAACTCAAGTTTTGATTCGCCCTTAACGGCGGTGATTTTTGTCTCGGCGCCGTTTTGTTCTATGCTAAATTCGACATTTTGATTTTTTAAAAAACGGCTGATATTTTCTTTTGGAGCGATAGAATTTACTAAAATCTCAAGCTTTTCGCCGACTTTTAGGCTCTCAAGCGCATTTTTAGTCCTGATGACGGGTTCTGGACAAGCCAAATTTCTACAATCGATTTGCATTGATTTTTCCTTAAAAATTATTACTCTTCAACCTGAAGTCTAAGGAGAGATTTTATCTAAAAGATTTTAAATTTTGTATAAAAAGGCGGATTTCAGCCTAGGCTTTAAAATAAAAAAGGAGAAAAACTTCTCCTTTTTTATTATTTTAATTTCGCGTAAGTTTTTTCGTATTCAGATACGGGGATTTTATTTTTAGAGATGAGTTCCTGATACCAGTAGTGGTGAAGCACATAAACCTCTTCTTCTTCTTTATATCCCGTTACCATCGACCAGATAGCGCCGTGTATCGCGATAGCAGCCATGTATATGTGTACCAGGAAAAATACGGCGCAAACTATACCGAGAACGTTATGAACTAGCGCAGAAGCTCTTAAGACTTCGATTTGCGGTACGCCTAGCCAAGTAGCGACGTCAGGCGTTTTAAAATCTAAGAAGAACATCGCGGCACCAGTTAGTATCATCACGATACCGCCGGGGATAGCGACCCAGTACCATGCTTTTTGACCGGCGTTAAATTTACCCGCAGGTACCGGTCGCTTAACTTTTGAAAGATACCCGCCTACGATCAGCATCCATCTGATGTCGTAGATCGTCGGTAGCATTCTTTTCGTCCAAGCTATCAGCATCGGTAATACGGATACCGCAAATATAATAGTGGCTAACCCGTGAATATTTTTGCAAAATCTCACGAAAGCCCCGCCGCCAAGCTCCGCGCCCCACATCATGATGATACCGGTCGGTACCAGCACTATCCACGATATCGCGGCTAGCCCGTGAGCGACGCGCTCTATCATATTAAATGCATAGACTTTTTTGCCATCGTGGCTGAAGTGTTTCGGTCCGATGATCAAAAAGTGCAGAACGAACGCGCCGATAACAGCCAAAATAAGCGACAAGGCCGCTATCGCGAAGTAGTCGTTGCCCTGAATGAACGTGAAAATCGGCCCCAAACCGTCTTCGTAAGGCTTAATGTTCTCGATTCTACCCGCAGCCCAGATATTGCTCTGATACTGGTTCGTGCTAGGACTCGCCTCGATAGCGAAGGCCCAACAGGCGAAAACCGAAAGCAAACTAAAAATTCTCGTCATGCTATCTCCCTTTGGTTTTGTTTTCCGCCTTAAAAAGCTCGTCGTGGTCGGCATCCAGCCAAAGGCTAAATTTTGCGGATTTTCATGAAATTATATCAAAAAATAACGTAATGCAAGCTTAGCGTCAAAACAATGCATTTTTAGGCAGTTGTGGCGCTTTTTTATCAAAATCAAGGTCAAATTTATAATCCGCTATATTAATTCATTTATATAAGCTAGATTTTATTTATCTTAAATTTAACTTCGTTTGTGATTAAATTTGCGGCAAATTTGGCGGGCGATAAACCAAATTTCAAAATTTAAATCCGAAAAGCTACGGGTTTAGCGCACGCGCATATCAGGCAGAAACCTGGCGTAAAATTTGATTTAAATTTACAGCCACAAACGGCGCCCTCCCAAACGTCGAATTTGCACCCTAAAGGGCGCAGTTTCAGGAGGCAAATTTAGTTTCGCCTCTCATACTCTTCAAAGCCAAATTCCCGCACGGTTACAAGCTCGCCGTTTTCTTTTAAAAGGAGTAAATCGGGCAGCTTTATACCGTTAAAGGTCGTGTTTTTTACGATCGTATAGTGGATCTGATCCTCAAAGATCACTTTGTCGCCCACGCTTAGCGGCGCGTCAAATTTATACTCCGGCTCGCCCGCGTCAAGCCCCACGATATCGCCTGCTAGACAGGTATTTCCGCCAAAACGGTAGCTAAATTTACCGCCTTTGCTCTCGCCTCGCACCACCGGTCGGTACGGCATCAGCACGGTGTCTGGCATATGCGCCTCGGCCGAGACGTCTAGGATGGCTATAGTTTTTTCATTTTGCACGAAATCAAGTACCGAAGCGGCTAAAAATCCCGTCTGCCAGCCAACCGCTTCGCCGGGCTCGATATAGACCTCGACGCCGTATTTTGCGCGGAAATTTTTGATCAAATTTATGAGCAGATCTACGTCGTAGCCCTCTTTGGTTATGTGATGTCCGCCGCCGAAATTTACCCACTTCATGCGCGGGATAAATTCGCCAAATTTCTCCTCAAACGCCATCAGCACGGTCTCCAAACTCTGCGCGCTCTCCTCGCAAAGTGCGTGAAAATGTAGCCCCGTGATACCATCAAGCGCGTCAGCGTCGAAATTTGCGCGAGTGATGCCTAGGCGGCTATATCTGCCGCACGGGTTATAAGCGTCAGTCGGCGCGACGGATAGCTCTGGATTTACGCGAAGCCCGCAGGTAACGCCCGCAGCCAGAGCTTTTTGCTTAAATTTAGCCCACTGCGCGAATGAGTTAAAAACCACGTGTTTTGAGAGTGAGAGCACCTCATCTATGTCCTCGTCTTTAAATGCCGGCGAATAGGTATGAATCTCGCCGCGAACGTATTTTGCGGCAAATTTAGCCTCATGTAGGCCGCTACACGTCGCGCCGTCTAGATACTTGCCGACAAGCCCCATCACGCCGCTAAATGCAAAGCCTTTTAGAGCGACTAGCACCTTTGCGCCGCTTTCATCCTTGACGCGTTTTAAAATTTCGAGATTTTTGCGCACCTTGGCCTCTTCGCAGACGTAGGCGGGCGTTTTTATTTTGCTTAATATTTCGTTCATTACGGCTCTTTTGTTTAAATTTTCGCGTAAGTATATCTAAATATTTTTTTAAGTAAAATCAAGAAAAAAATTTAATTTCAAAGGCGAATTTATGGTAGAAATCGAGTTTTTGGGCCCGATAAAGATGAATAATTTAAAGCTGGAAGCGGCAAATTTAAGCGAAGTAAAAGAAAAACTAGGCGAATACGCGGAGCTGTCCGAGTGGCTAAAAATCTGCGCCGTCGCCATAAACGACGAGATCGCAAGCTCACTAGACGCGCCACTAAAAGACGGGGATAAAATTTCCATTTTGCCGCCGGTTTGCGGAGGTTAAGATGCAGATATTTGAAGGAAGTCTCGACGCCAAAGCGATCACAAACGCTTGGTACGACGAGTTTAAGGACAAAAACTGCGGCGCGCTCATCACGTTTACCGGCATCGTGCGCGAAGAAGGCGGCATAAGCGCGCTTAGCTTTGACATCTACGAGCCGATCCTGCGCAAATGGCTAGCTGGCTGGGAGCAAAAGGCGAAGGATCTGGGTGCATACGTACTTTTTGCGCATTCTCGCGGAGACGTGCCCGTGCACGAGAGCTCCTATGTCGCAGGCGTCGTGAGCCCGCAAAGAAAGGTCGCCTTGCAGCTGATAAACGAGTTTGTTGAGGACTTTAAGGCTAACGCGCCGATTTGGAAATACGACGTAGTAGGAGGCGAGCGCATCTACGCAAAAGAGCGCAGTCAGGCGATAAAAGGGGCCGGGCTTTTGGGCTAAATTTAATTGACTCGGCTTTGGTTTGGTATACGAGCCGAGCAAATTTGACTACTTTTTAGATAAAAGATTTATTTCTTGCAGGCTAGGTTATGTTTTAGCCTGCTTTTTACTCTTAGCCGCCATCAAATTTGTCAAATTCAAGCTCGCTTTTTATATAAGTTAAATTTACGTCTTTCGCTCGCCGAGACCCGCGCCGCGAAAATGTCAAATTTATAAATTTAGCAAGATATACGACAAATATTCCAGACAGAATAGGCGTAGTTTAACTTTAAAATTTTAACCCGTTAGGGCGCGTATATGAAATACGTAACCGAAACGGGTTTAAAATTTTAAAGCTTGAAATCCTTCGTTTATGGGGAATCAAGCGGCTTTTTTATGGAAAAATCCCACATAAACCGCAAAAACAAACCCCATCGCTACCGCCCACGGAGCCGCTGCCGTTATGGCGCTAGGAGAGCTAGCGAGCAAGAAGTTATGCGCTACGGCCGCACCTGCCGCCATACCGATGACAAATATAACCGAGCTTAGATTGCCCGTGCCCATTTGCACGAGATGCTTGCCCGGGCAGCCTTCGCTCAGGCTAAAGCAAAGCCCTGCTAGCGTCATGCTAAGGAAGTTCCAAACCACGTCGTTGTGCGCGATAGGCTGGCCTTCAAAGCCGAATTTATACTGCCCGAGCGCCAAATTTACAATGCTGGCAAAAACGACGATACTGATGATCCCAGTAAACATCGAGAAATCCCCTTTAAAAAGCCTACCAAACGCCCCTACGCTACAAAATTTGCTTTTGTGCATTAGCGCGCCCACGACGATACTAAATCCAAGCGAGATCAGGATCGGAGCGTGCATGGAGCCGGGGCCCTTTGCAGAGCTAAAAAGCGCGCCGTTTTCGCCGAGCTTTAGCCCAAACGCAAGCGCAGCAAGCAGCAAAATACCGATAACCGTCGGCAAAACGCCTATCGCGGCCTGAGTTTTAGTCTCGTGCGTGAGGCCGTAGCCGAGCTTTTTGAAAAATACGCCCGCACACACGCCCGCAAAAATACCGACGACTCCTGCAATCGCCGTCATATCGCCACCGCCAAGACGCAAAAACGCCCTCCACGGGCAGCCCAAAAACACGAGGCAGCCAATCATCGCGAAAAATCCGAGAAAAAAGCGCACGAAAGGCGACGAACCCGTGGTAGCGCTAAACTCCTTCGTCCAAAGCACGCTAGCTAAAAAGCCGCCCAAAATGAGCCCGATGATCTCCGGGCGCACGTACTGCACGACTCCTGCGCGGTGAAAGCCGAGCGCTCCCGCCGTATCGCGCAAAAAGCAAGCCGCGCAAACCCCCATGTTGCCGGGGTTGCCAAAATACACAAGCAATGCGCCTAAAGCGCCAAGCGCCGTACCTGAGGCGATAAACCATTTTGTGTTTGAAAAATTCATGAAGTGTCCTTTGAAAAGGTAAAATCGACCCGATTTCTTAAGCTGTATTTTACTGATGTTAAAATAAAAAATTAATAAAATTTGCTTGGGATTTAATCAAATTTGAAAGGGAATATAAAATTTAACTTAAGCAGTTAAATTTACATAAATATTAAACGTGTTTAAAATTTGTAGATGTTAAATTTACAGCCGTGCAGACAGCTCAAAATATGCCAAAAACAACCACAAAAAGCAGCTATTGTTTTGATTGTAAAAAAGGACGGCCAAATTTAGCCGGCTTTACCGCGCTAGTGTGCCGCCCCTTTACACAACTTTAATCAAATTTGAGGCTAGATTTACTTTTTCTTGCCGTCTTTTTGTTCGCTTGCAGCATTAAATTTCTCAGTCTCTTTTGCGCTAAAATTTGACGCGTCTTTAGCTTTTTCGCAACCGTCCAGCAGGGGCGAGGCGATATTTTGTATCCCGCCGTTTAGATCGATGCCGACTTGTTTCATTAGATCGTCGATTATCGGTGCATTTACTTTATAGTTTAGAGACGCATTTACGATTTGATCGGAGAGAGATGCTCCAGCGTTGCTAACGCCGCCGTTAGCATTTGAACCCGCACCGCCCTGATTTGCGCCGCCCATGCCCGCCATTTGCACGATTTTGATAGAGTCGATTTTCTCTGCGGGTTTTACGACCTGGGCGATGATTTGCGGCATAAACTCGATCAAGGCGAGCTTAAATCTATTTTCCAAAATCGCCGCCGAGACGATGTTTTCGGCGTTATTTATCTCGGTTTTACCCTTAGCCTCGACCTCGTAGTTTAGCCTGTTGGCTTCAGCCGTTATCTTTATGGCTTCGGCTTCTGCGGTAGCTTTGATCTTTAGCGCTTCGCTTGTGCCCATCGCTTTGATTTTGGCAGCTTCGGCTAGGTTTTCCTCGGCCTCTTTTTCAGCCTTTGCGGCGACGGTTTTTTCGATAGATAGCTGCTCGGCGTCTTGCTGTGCTTCGATTAGAGCTAGCTTTTTGATACGTTCGGCTTGTTCTATTTCGGAGGCGGTTTTGATCTTTTCCAGCGACGCGGCTTCTAGCGCCTTTTTCTCGTTGGCTAGGGTTTTAGCCACGGCTTCTTCTTCGACTTTTTTAGCGATTTCGATATTTTTGCTCTGATTTGCCAGCTCAATGACTTTTTCCTTTTCTATCTCGGCTTCTTTGACAACTCTGGCCTTTTGCACCTCCACCGTTTCTATGGTTTTGGCCTTTTCGATTTCAGCCTGTTCGATGGCTTTGTGAGCGGCGATCCTGACCTCTTCAACTTCTTGATTTTTCTTGGCTATCTCGATGTTTTTGTTTTGAGTGGCGATTTCGAGAGCTTTTTCCTTTTCGATCTCGGTTTCTTTGATAGCCTTTGCTTTGTTTATCTGCGCCTCTTCGATAGCTTTGTTCGCGACGATCTTGGCTTCTTCGGCCTCTTTTCGCCTACTTTCGGCCTCTTTTGCTCTTAGCGCTTCTTGCTCGGCTTGGAAATTCGCTATCTTGGTTTGTTGCGTCGCTTCAGCCTCGGCTTGTTTTCTTTGGATTTCAAATTTCTCCGACTGCGTTTCGTAGTTTTTCTGCGCGATTTGCACCTCGGTCGAGCGCTCGATATCGTTTCGTAGCTTTTTGCGCTCCTCGATAGTTTGGGTTAGGCTTGTTAAACCTTCTGCGTCAAAGGCGTTGTTTTCGTTAAAAAACTCTTTTGCCGTTTGATCAAGCGACGTGAGAGATACGGACTCTAGCTGAAGGCCGTTTTTAGATAGATCGGCTTCGATGGCATTTTTGACCTGAGAGCTAAATTCATCCCTTTTCTCGTGTAGCTCTTTCATCTCCATCGAGCTTGCCACCGAGCGGAGCGTAGCGATGAGCTTGCCTTCTATCAGCCCGGTTAGCTCGCGCAGATCGATTGTTTTTTTACCCAGCGTCTGTGCCGCGCGCGAGATAGACTCTCTATCCTCGCCCACTCTGATATAAAAATCAGCCGTAATATCCACGCGCATTCTATCTTTGGTTATGAAGCTATCGCTTTTAGAGCGAGCTACGGTAACTTTCATCGACTGCATATTTATGTCGATATAATCATGCAGTATCGGCAGTATCAGCGCGCCGCCGTCCACAACGACCTTTTCGCCGCCAAAGCCCGTTCGCACGAACGTAAGCTCCTTTGTCGTCTTTCGGTAAAGCCTTGAAAAGACGATACCCAAAATGATGATAGAAAAGAGTCCTATGCCGACAAATACGGCCAAAGAAGTCATCCCGTCAATGTTCATACTATTCTCCTTAGATTAAATTTACTGTTTTTTCTTGATGTAAAAGTTATTTTTATCGATCCTAACGATGAGCGCGATATCGCCTTTTACAAGCTCTTTTTCATCGGCAGCCCTTGCAAAAACGAAACGTTCTTTTCCGTTTTTATCCGCAACTTTAACGTCGCCGCCTTGCTCTTTGGTTATTTTATAGTCCTTGACTTCGCATTCGCAGCCAAGAAGCTCCTTTTTACTAAAGGCCGACGTTTGCACCTGAGGCAGGTACTTTGCCGCAAGCAAGCTCACCCATCTAGTCCAAGCCAAAGCGGCAAAAAACGAAACCGCGGCGATAACCGCGCTCATATACCACGCAGGCGAGGCTAAGCCGTAAAAAACGCTAACGATAAAAAGCCCGCACGCTCCAAAACTCATAAGCAAAATCCCGTAGAAAACGGTGCTAGGCACGCCGCCTTTGTTCGCCCAAGCTAACAGCTCTGTGCCGGGCGCATCTATGCCGTCCGTTCCATCAAATAGCCCGTTTATCGGCTCAAGCACCGAAAATCCAGTCATCATCAAAATAACCTCAAGCAAGGCGAAAACTACAACGATAACCAGCGGAACGGAAAATATGAGGTTATTGCCGAGAAGCTCTAAAATTTGATCCATCTTTTACCTTTTGTTTTTAAATTTTGCCGCTTGCGAGGTCAAATTTGACCTTTACTCCGCTCTACTCTATGCTATACACGTCGCTTTGCTCGATCTTTTCGAGCTTATTTACCTTGCTTTCTAGCGTCTTACTCATCTGCGATATTTTAGCGATATTTTCTTTCATTTTCGGCAACGCCTCATTTTTGAAATTTTCTATCTTATCTAGCGAATCTATCATCAAATTTATCGCTTTTTCGAGGCTCTCGTTATCTAGCGCGCCTCCTGTGACCTTTGCCATCACGTCCGTTGCCGTGTCGTTTACGTCCTGCGCATTTTTTAGGATGACGTCGCTAGCTAGCTTGTCCATCTCAGAAACCGCTTTTAGCTGCTTTTTGCCCTCCTGCGCTGCACTTGCGATATAGACGTTGGTTTTTAGCGCCGTGATGCTAGTTGTGATCGTGTTTTGCGTGGCAAAACTCAAAAGCGAGTTATTGTGCTTGATAGTAGCGTAGTTTGCGAGGCTTTGCTGCATCACGACTAGCACTTGACGCAAATTTTGTAGATGCATACGGATGTAAAATAGCGCCTCTTCGAGGAGAAATTTTTTCTGCTCTTCGTCTGTTTGATTTGCCGCTAAATTTTCGATGAGCTCGTCTGTTTTGCTTAAAATTTCTATCTTGCCTTTTAGACTTTCTATGATGAGCGAGAGTTCCTTTTGTTTCTCGGAGATTTCGGCGTTTCTAGCTTCTAAAACGTTTATCGAGTGCTTTAAATTTGCCGTGATTTCTTCAAACAAGCTTGACACGCTTTGATATTTGCTAGCCAGTTCGGCGGCTAGGTCTTTGCCAAGTAAGAAATTTATAAATTTCGCCCCCAGTCCGCCCTCCTTCATCTTGTCGCTTGCTTTGATGAGTTCGGCGGAGTATTTTTTGACCGACTTTAACGACTCGCCGACCGAGCTTCCTACGCTTTGACTCATGCTAAGCAAGTCGCCGACTTTCATATCCATATCGCCGTTTAGCTTCTCAAACTCGCCTAGTTCGTCTTTGCCGAACGACACGATAAATTCTTTGGGATCGTTAAATTCTTTCCTTTTTTCTATGAGTAAGGCGACGACGTCTTGAGGCGTTTTAGCGATTTGATTCAAAGCTTGTCCTTTACTTAAATTTGAGAGTTATTATAACTAAATTCGTGCGCTTTTTGCAGACTTAATAATAAACTTCTATGCTTTATTAGCATAATTTACGATTAAATTTAGTAAAATCGGCAGAAATATTCCAGACGGATTGTGTGTGGTTTAAATAGTTTGCGGCGGATACGACGGGAGCGGACTGGTCGTCCGTGACCCGAGTATCCTAGCCGAAAACTATTTAAAATCCAGCCGAGCCGGGGAATCAAAAAAGGACAAAAAATGAAAGAATTTATGAGTTACGAGGCCTCTCTTGAAATTTTACGCTCTACGCTGGCTCCTTGGGACCGCGTAGAAAAGGTCACTCTCACACAAGCACTTGATCGCCGCATCGCCGTAGATATCGTGGCACAGGACAACTACCCCGCCAAGCCAGTCTCTGCGATGGACGGATACGCGTTTGCGTGGCAAGAGGATTTGAGCGAGCTTGAGCTCATCACCGACCTGCCTGCGGGCAGCGATAAAGGGCTAAAGGTGGGGGGCGTAAAATGCGTCAAAACCTTCACCGGCTCGCTAATGAGCGAAGGCACCGACACGCTAATCCCTGTCGAAAACGTCGAGGTATCAGGCGGCAAAATCCTCATCAAAAAACCCGTACCAAAGGGCTTTGCCGTGCGCGAAGTGGGCGAAAGCTACAAAAAAGGCGAAATCCTAATCAAAAAAGGCGCGACGATAGGTTACGCCGAGACTGCGCTGTTAGCCGAGCTTGGGATCTTTAACGTTAGCGTATTTGTGCGGCCCAGAGTCGCAGTACTGGCGACTGGAAGCGAGATAAAAGACCTCGGAGAGCCGCTAGAAAACGCCGCGCAGATCCACAGCTCAAATCACGTAGGCATCGCGGCGATGGTGCGCAAAATGGGCGGCGAACCCGTACTGTGCGAGATAGTACGCGACCGTGCCGAGCTCGTAAAAGACGCCATCGTCCGCGCGCTAAAATCAGCCGACGTGCTCGTCACCACGGGAGGCATCAGCATGGGCGACTACGACTTCGTAAAAGGCGCGCTGGGCGAAAATTTCGACATCATCATAGACGGCGCCGCGATCAAACCGGGCCGCCACATCAAGGTCGCAAAAGCGGGTGAAAAGTATATATTTGCGCTGCCGGGCTTCCCGTACTCGGCGATGGTGATGTGCGTGCTCTACGTGCGCGTGCTACTAAATGCGTGGTTTGGCGCTAGCGAGCCTAAAATCACGGCGATCATGGGCGAGGACTACAAAAAGCGCTCGCCGTTTTTGGAGTTTACGGCGGTAAATTTAGTAAATCGTGACGGTAAAATTTACGTAAATCTTGACGGTAAAAAGCTGGGCAGCTCGGCGATCGTAAACAACCTAACAAACGATGCCGCGCTTTTAATCATCCCGAAAGAGACCGAATTTATCGCAAAGGGCGAGATAGTCGAAGTGCTAAAAATGGTCTAAATTTGGGGCTAAATTTGAGTTTTGGCGTTTGGGGTTGCGGGTAAATTTAACGGTCAAATTTGAGCCGCAAGAATGGCGCATTTTCACAAAGAAAAAAGCTGTAAATTTGACCTAAAATTTAAGCTAAAACAAATAGCGCCGCGTTTGCTATTTTTATTTACGCTAACACGGTTTAAACGCGCACCGGGTCAAATTTATATGAGCTGCATTAAATTTGGAGCCATTACGGCAAGGACGAACAAATTTAAGCTTAACTAAAAAAGCGCCTAGCAAATTTGGTCAAACATTCCGGCGCCAAATTTCAGCCCGTGCGCTCCGATTTACCCCGCGCAAAAGCTCGCTAACCTCTAAATTTTGCCGCGCAAGTGCTCAAATTTAAAGCTTTTAAATTTACGACTAGTTTGCAGTTTTCTTAGTCGCCAGCCCTCTCACTCAAACGCCCTATAGTGAGCCTCGTCGGCAAACTCCAGCATCTCCTTATCGCCTCTACTGTCGCCGTACGCGATCACGCGATCAAAGGCGTCCGTGTCGTACGCCTCGCGCACGCGGCGTACCTTCTCCGCGCCGTAGCAGTTGGCGCCGTCGATCTCACCCGTTATCACGCCGCCCTTTTTCTTGATGCGAGTGCCTAGCAGCTCGAGCCCCTGCGCCCTGCACCACGGAGCCAGCCAGTCCTCGAGCGACGCCGTCACGATCACGACCTTGTCGCCGTTGGCCTTATACTCGGCGATCTTTGCCATCGCAGAAAATTTCACGATATCTTCGATGTGCGTGTTTGAGTATTTTTTGCAAATTTGAGCAAATTTATCCGCGCTCATACCCGCAAAAAAGTACGTCATCAGCCGCCTACGAGCGTAGTTGTTGCTGCAAATTTTTAGCTTATAGCCGATCAAAACGGGCGAAAGCCAAAAAATACCCCGAAAAAATTTCTTAAATCCCACGACGTAAGCGATAAACTCCAGCAGCGAGTCGTCGCGCGTGATCGTCCCGTCAAAGTCGAATAAAACCAGATTCATCTTCGTCTCAAATTTTAAATTTGCGCGATTATACCGTGCTAGCGTTAAGGGACGGCAAATTTATTCTTTAATATTTATTCAGTTTAACTTTTAGATTTCTTTTGTTCTTCTGCCTTTTCTTTTATCGAGTCCTTATTTTGTTTGTAAACTTCTTTTAGGTCTTTAGTCATTGAGTCTATATCTGAATTTTTAATAGTCTCTTCTGCCATTTTTTTCAACTCTTCCTCACTTTTTTCCTCAAAATTGTTATGAGAAACAAATAGTTGATCTAAGATATTAAGATATATCAATCCAGAAGCAATAACAGATACAAAAGTTATTGCGGCTCCACTAATAGAGCTCAAAAATGGAATCATTGAAAAAACTGCATTTAAACCAAAAGATAAAATCATATAAGAAGCTAAATTTGATACTATCCCGGTAGCAATAGATTTTATCATATTTTCTGAAAATTTTACTCCTAATAAATCTCCAATCTCAATAAACATATGCCAAACCGCTGTTACGATGATAGCAGGAGTTGCAAAAGAGCCTACAAATGGAAAAGCCCCCCTACTATAGCCGAAACAGATGCGACTTGAGCATGTGTAACTAAAATATTAGATATTTTAGCTGGCAAATGCTCACCTACAAAACCCTTAACTATTTTTGGTATAGCTTTAGAAACAATATCGTCCAAACTCATTTTTAATCCTTTCTTGTGGTATAAAATTTACTTAAAATATGGAATTGTAGCACAAGTGTTAATATAATATTATTAATTCTTAATTCTATTTATAAAGAATTAATATTAAATTTCTCCTCAAGGCTCTTTAGCACGTATTTTATAAGCTCAAGCCCCTTTGAGCGGTGAGAGATTTTTAGCTTTGTAGCGTCGTCTAGCTCGCCAAGCGTGCGCGTAAAGCCTTTGGGGATAAAAAGACTATCGTAGCCAAAGCCGTTGCTGCCGCGCTCGTCGTTTATTGCCGTGCCGTGCATAAAGCCGTGCGCCGTAAAATCGCCCAAATTTGAGCTAACCGCGATACAAGCAGTATAAAACGCGGGCGAGCTGGTCAAATTTAACGCATTTAGCTCAGTTATCAGCTTTGCGCGGTTGCTAGCATCGGTCGCGCTTTTGCCCGTTATCTGTCCCCGCTCGTTCATATCGCTAAATCTCGCAGAGTAAATCCCTGGCCTGCCGCCAAGAGCCTCCACGCTGATGCCGCTATCGTCGCTTAGCGTGATAAACTCGTCCGCCAAATTTAGCTCGCGTAGCTTAGCGTGCACCGCGCGAGCTTTGATTAGCGCATTTGCGGCGAAAGTCGCGCCGTCCTCGACGATCTCAAAGGGCTCGCAAATTTCACGCAATGCGTAAATTTCGTAATCTTTTAAAAAATCTTTTATTTCGCGTACTTTGTCGGAGTTGGATGTTGCTAAAACTATTTTCAAATTTTTCCTTTTTCTAGCTTGTCTTTTTGGTTCTTTTTACGTAGCTTGCTAAAATTTTACTCGGCAGGCCAAGTGCCTAGCCTACGCAAAATTTCATCTACGCAACCGTAAAAATAATCCAAAAAATACTTCGCTATGCTATTTTTTAATCCTCGCATTTTATCAAATTCGACTTTAATTTACGTATTATCAAAATTCGGGTAAAATCACTCCTTTAAAAAGGAAAATTTATGATAGTAAAAAGCGCTTTACCTTTATCTTTTATCATCGGCAGTAGGTTTTTCGGACTATTTATCATTTTGCCCGTTATCAGCGTCTACGCGCTCGAGCTCGAGGGGGCGACCGAGTTTTTAGTCGGTGTTCTTATCGGCGTTTACGCGATGTCGCAGATCACGTTTCAGGTGGTTTTTGGCTACGTCTCGGACCGCTTCGGGCGCAAAAACTCGATGCTGATTGGACTACTAGTTTTCATCGCGGGAGCTGCGATCTGCGCGGTGGCAACTGATATCTACACGATGATTTTTGGTAGATTTATCCAGGGTGCGGGCGCGATAGGAGCCGTGGCGATCGCGCTAATGAGCGATATGACTAAAGAGGAAGTGCGCGGGCACGCGATGGCGATGATGGGCGCGTTTATCGGCATTAGCTTTACGCTTTCTATGATACTCTCGCCGATACTTAGCGCAAAATACGGCCTTTCAAGCCTCTTTTACCTCTCGATCGCGGTTACGGTCGTTTGTATCGTGCTTTTATATACAGCCGTGGGCGAAGAGCCTAAATTTACGCATTCGCAGGCCAAAACGCCAGCCGTGAAGCTACTCTCAAACAGAAATTTACTACTCATGAACATCAGCAACTTCATGCAAAAAATGCTGATGTCCGCGGCTTTTATCGTGATTCCGATCGCCATCGTGAAGTATTTTGGCATGGATAAAAAAGACCTCAGCGGCATCTACTCTGTAGCGACGGTGTTTGGCTTTATCGCGATGGGCATAGGCGGCGCGATCGGCGAAACGAAACGCATAACAAAGCAAATTTTAGTCATCGGTGTCTCGCTTTTCGTCGTTTGCTACGGACTTTTCGCGCTCTCGCTCGGGCACAAGCCGCTATTTTACGCGGGCGTGATTATATTTTTTATCGGCTTTAACCTGCACGAGCCGATCTTGCAATCCATGGCGTCCAAATTTAGTAAAGTAAGCCAGAAAGGCGCGGTTTTAGGCATCTTTAACGCCTTTGGTTACATGGGAAGCTTTATCGGCGGTATCGGCGGCGGTACTTTGCTTAAATTTTACGGCCTTAGCGCGCTTTCCGCCATCGTGACGGTGCTTTGCGTCGTGTGGCTGATCGCGCTAAAATGGCTAGATAACCCAAATATCTTTAAAAATATCTATCTGCCGTCAAGCACGGATGCCGATCTAGCTGAGATCGAAAAGCAAAAAGGCGTCGTGGAGTGCTACAAAAACGCGCAAAATCTGGTCGTGAAATACAACTCCAAGCTAACAAACGAGGCCGAGATAAAGCAAATTTTAGGCGTTTAACGGGCCTTACGAGCGGTACAAATTTACCGAGTCCGTCCGAGCAAAATGCCGAAACTTCAGCTCGCGCGCCGTTTAATAATGCAACGACGCCGAACGCCTAAATTTAGCCGATTTTTAGCTATTTTTAAATACTATTATCAAAATCTAATCTCAAAAAAGGATAAAAATGAGCGATCTAAAAAAACAAATCGACGAGCTTTTCGAGGACAAAAAGATGTCCGTTTACGATGCAGCCAAACAGCTAAACGTACGCGAATACGAAATCCTGCAATACCGCGGCGATGACGAATTTAAGGAAGTCGGCGCAGAAAATTTGATGAAAATTTTTGAAGAAGTCAGCACTTGGGGCGAGATGCTTTTCATCAAAAATACGCCTGAGTTTATCATCGAGATCAAGGTGAGCGTGCCTATGCCTAAAAAAGCGAGAGGATTTTTAAATTTCACCGATAAAACAGGCTTTTTGGGCGGCCACCTAAAAGAAGAATCAATCTCCAGTATCGGCTTTGTGAGCACTAAATTTATGGGATTTCTCGGGCACAGCCTGCACTTTTACGACGCGGATCACAACGTGATCTTTAAGCTTTTTGTAAATCGCAACGAAAAAATGAAACTAGACGAAGCGCAAGAGCAAAAATTCCTAGCGCTAAAAAATAGCTTTTGATTTTAGATGGCTTTGCCGCGGGTAAATTTTGAGGTTTTATGATGGCTAAAATTTGCAAAATTTACGACGTTTTGATAATCGGAGCGGGCGCGGCAGGGCTATTTTTGGCGGCGAATTTACGCGGTAAAAACGTCGCCATGCTCGAAAAAAATGCAACTCCTGGCAAGAAAATCCTAGCTAGCGGCGGAGGCAGGTGCAACGTCACAAACCGCCGTATCGATGCATCAAACTACCTCGGCGACGCGGATTTTGCCACAAATATCCTAAAAAATCTATGTTTCAAAGATGTTTTAAAATTTTTTGGCGAGCTAAAATTTAACGAGCAAAAGCAAAATCAATTTTTCTGCGAAAGCGGCGCAAAAGACGTTTTGGGCGTACTTTTAAAGCGCGCTAGACAAAGCGGTGCGCATATATTTTGCGGCGTTTGCGTGAAAAGCGCTAGAAAAATTTTGACCGATGAAAACGGCCAAATTTTAGACGTTTCTCCCGCACAAAATTGTGATAAAAATTTGACAGATTTTGAGACGAAATTTGATCAAAACGAGCAAAATTTAAACGAAGTTTTTGAAGTTGTTGCTGAAGACGGAGAAAAATTTTACGCTAAAAATCTCGTCGTAGCTAGCGGTGGACTAAGCTACAAAAGCCTAGGCGCCAGCGATATCGGCTACGAAATAGCGCAGGGCTTTGGTATCTGCGTCATCCCGCCCGCGCCCGCACTCGTAGGATTTACCGTGCAAAAAGACGAGTTTTGGTTTAAAAATTTAAGCGGAGTTTGCTTTCCGGCCCAGATTAGCGTAGCTTGCGCAAACAAAAACGCCGCAAACCGCGAGCCAAAAATGCCGCGCAAATTTGCAGGCGACATACTTTTCACTCACAAAGGCATAAGCGGACCGGCCGTGCTAAATGCTTCGCTTTTTTGGCGAAAGGGCTTAATCGCGATAAATTTTTGCCCGAATTTTAGAATCGAAACCGCGCAAAAAAGCAAAAAACAGCTCAGCACTATCTTGCCGCTACCTAGGCGATTTACGCTCGAGTTTTTGCGCGCGGCGGGGCTTAGCGACAAGCCTTACGGCGAGTACAAGGCGGATGAAATGGCGAAAATCTCGCGGCTATTTGCTTACGAATTTGCGCCTGCTGGCACGTTTGGCTTCGAGCGAGCCGAAGTCACCAAAGGCGGCATAGACACAGACGCGCTAGACGTAAACTGCGGCCGTGGCGGCACTCGCGGGCTTTACTTTATCGGCGAAGTTTTAAACGTGACGGGGATGCTCGGCGGGTACAACCTGCACTTTGCGTTTGCCTGCGCGGCAAATTTGGCAAAGCGGTTAAACGCCGAGTAGCGACGACCGAGTCAAATTTGAGTGGCAAATTTGGCTTCTCTCGAAACCCAATCGCTAATTTTACAGCTCTTTTATCTTTGCTTCCACCTCTGCTTTTAGGCTTTTTGCGTGTTTATCGTTGCTTTTTTCTAAAATTTTATTCGCGATTTTAAGAGCTTTTTCGTAGTTTTGCAGCGCCTCAGTCTTGTTGCCAAGACCCACCAGATCGCCCGCCATCAGCGCATAGTACTTCGCTCGTAGCAAATTTACGCCGTCTGCGCCAAAAACCTATTCGTAAATTCTAAACGCGACGGCGTATTTTACGTATGCGCCGTTAAAATCGCCCGTTTTATAGAGCGTATCGCCTAGCCCCGCGTAACAGCCCATCAGATCTTTTTGCATATTCTCGTCGCCAAGCTCATAGTATCTGATCGCCAAGCCGAAATTCGCTATCGCCTCATCGTATCGCCCCAGCAACGACTGCGCGCTAGCTACGCCGTGATAGGGCTTTGCTAGCGCTTTGTGCTCTTTGCCCAGCCCTTTTTGTAAAATTTTTAGCGAACGCTCATAGGCCTCAAGCGCCTTTTGCAGTTCGTTTGTTAGCATAAAAAACGCGCCTGCGTTATTTAGCGCCATTATAGTGTTTTCATTCTCCTCGCCGTACTCAGCCAGGCAAATTTGAGCGGCTTTTTCGCCCGCTATCGACGTAGCCGCGGCATCGCGATCAGGCTTTATAAACTCATCTATGCTGCGCTGCATCGCCTCCTCGCAACTCATCCCAAACAGCCAAATCGGAAGCAGAAAAATTAAAATTTTGCGCATAAAATTCCTTTAAAATTTCGCGCTATTGTAACTACTAAAAGCAAATTTTATATAAGCTTTGGATAAAATCACTAAAATTTAAAGGAGCCAAAATGTCAAATATCTTAATCATAGGCGCGGGCGGCGTGAGCCAAGTCGCGACCGTAAAATGCGCGATGAACGCGGACGTTTTTACAAAAATCACCCTTGCAAGCCGCACCAAAAGCAAGTGCGACGCGATCGCTAAATTTATAAAAGAGCGCCTTGGCGTAGAGATAAAAACCGCGCAGATCGACGCTGACGATACAGCGGCTGTTGTGGAGCTCATCAAACAAACAAAGGCTGATTTGCTACTAAATGTCGCGCTGCCATATCAAGACCTAACTCTTATGGATGCTTGCGTAAAGGCTGGCATACCTTACATCGACACCGCAAACTACGAGCACCCAGACACGGCGAAATTTGAGTACAAGCTGCAGTGGGCGAAGGATAGTGACTTCAAAAACGCTGGCACCATGGCGCTTCTTGGCTCTGGCTTTGACCCGGGCGTGACAAACGTATTTTGCGCCTACGCGCAGCAAAATCTCTTTGACAAGATCCACGAGATCGATATCCTAGACTGCAACGCGGGCGATCACGGATATCCGTTTGCGACGAATTTCAACCCAGAAATCAACCTGCGCGAAGTGAGCGCAAAAGGCCGCTACTGGGAGCGCGGCGAGTGGAAAGAGACCGAGCCGATGGAAATAATGTTTAAGTGGGACTACCCGAAAGTGGGCGTCAAAGACAGCTACCTGCTCTATCACGAGGAGCTAGAAAGCCTCGTTAAAAACATCAAAGGGCTAAAACGAATCCGATTTTTTATGACCTTTGGGCAGAGCTATCTCACACACATGAAATGCCTAGAAAACGTCGGCATGCTGCGCATCGACGAGGTCGAGCATAACGGCGTAAAAATAATTCCGATCCAATTTTTAAAGACCTTGTTGCCTGATCCTGCGTCGCTCGGTCCTCGCACGAAAGGTAAAACTAACATCGGCTGCGTGATACGTGGCTTAAAAGACGGCAAAGAGCGCCAGGTCTACATCTACAACGTCTGCGATCACGAAGCTTGCTACGCCGAGACGGGCGCGCAGGCTGTTAGCTACACCACAGGCGTACCGGCGATGATCGGCTCGATGATGGTCGCCAAAGGCATCTGGAGCGGCAAGGGCGTCTTTAATATGGAAAATTTCGACGCCAAGCCTTTTATGGATGAGCTAAATAAGCAGGGCTTGCCGTGGGAGATAATCGAAATGAAGCCAGGAGAGAGGTACGAAGTCTAAATTTAGGCTTGTCTTTTTCTACTTATACTTCGTTGAAATTTGATTTTTATGCTCACGTATCAAATATACGCTCCGCTTAAAAATCAAATTTCGCCTCGTCTAAGCGAAAAATACTGCGCCTTGCTCTACTGCATTTAAATTTCTAGTTTAAATTTTGTACCGCTTGCATTCAAATTTTACATCAAATTTAATTTAAGCATCCGCACCGAAAGGCGTTTAAATTTAGCTACAATCGCGCAAAATTTATCAATGCGAATTTGAGTAAATTTAAAGCTCTCAATCTCCAGTCGCGTAAACCCTGCGCCCACTCAAATAACAACAAAAGGAAAATTTTAAACTCCAAAAACTTCGCTATCTTTTTAGTCGTACTAAGCGCGCTCATGGCTTGTACATCGCTATCTACGGACGTATATCTACTGCTATGCCTATAATGGAGCGGCAGTTGCACGGAGACTCGGAGCTTACGATAATGGGCTTTTTGATTGGTTTCGCCATCGCACAGCTCGTCTGCGGCCTATCAGTGATAGGATCGGGCGTAAAATCCCGCTTTTCATCGGTATGGCGCTCTTTGCGATCGGATCAGTAGGATGCGCGATGTCGGACAATATGCTGCGCCCTTTTCTGGTGTGTGTTTCAGGCCGTAGGCGCATGCGTAGGACCGATGCTAAGCAGGGTAATGATTAGCGATCTTTTCGGTAGCTCGCAGGCCGCACAGATGCTCTCTACGCTGGTTATCATCATGGCGATAGCGCCGATAGTGGGTCCGTTATTGGGCGGCGCAATACTGGAATTTGGCTCTTGGCACGGGATATTTTGGCTGATGGCGCTAGCTAGCGCGGTTATGTTTGCGATGATTTTTTCTCTGCCGGAGACCTTGCCGCCGCAAAAGCGCTCCACAAAGCCAATCGCATCGTCTTTTAGAAACTATCTAAGATTATTGCAAGACGCCAAATTTATGCGCTACACTCTTAGCGTGACGTTTTTCTACGTAGCCGCCTATGCCTTTATCACGGGCTCATCGTTTGTATATATCGATTATTTCGGCATTCCTAGCAAATACTACGGATTTTTATTCGGTATAAACATCGTGGGCGTCATGGCGCTAAGTTTCGTAAACAAAAAGCTGGTAAAGCGCTATGCGCTAAACCGCCTACTCATAGTCTCCACGCTCGTCGCCGCGCTTGCTGCCAGCGTACTGTTTGCGTTTGCGTTTTTCAAAACGGGCGGCGTTCTTGGCGTGATAATCCCGATGTTTTTCGTTTTTAGCATGAACGGCATCATCGCTTCTTGCTCCAATGCCGCCGCTCTTGATAGCGTGCCGCAGGAGATGAAGGGTTCGGCCGCTGCGCTCATCGGCTCGCTGCAATACGGCAGCGGCATCCTCTCCTCAGCGATGCTTGCGGCGTTTTCTGCGGGTACGCCGTGGACGATGTCTCGGATAATAGCTCTGTTTGTTTGGCTAAGCGCGCTCGCGGCGTATTTTAATAAATAAATTTAGCCTTGCGGGTTTGACTCAAATTTCGGTCAAACAAAGCCAAAAATCAAATTTGGCACCGGCGGGCCGAGCTAAATTTTACTTTCTCTTATTTTCGCTTTTTTGTGCGTTTAGCGCCTCAAATTTCTGCTTTAAAATTTTAAAAACTTCATGTTTTGAGAGCTCGTATTTGTCGTATATCACGGCATCGTCGTCTCCGATAGGCTGCATGAGGCCATCAGCTGCGTCGCGGTCTAGTTTGCCTCTTTTAAATCTCACGTTTAAAACGTCGATTTTGCGTTTGGCGTCTACCATGCGAACGCCGATCTCTTCGATATCTTTAAAGTAAAATTTAGCGTTTTTGCCGCCCTTTTGCACTAAAAATCCGTCGTCATCGATGCTTAAAAAGCTAACTTGAAATATCTTTTTCACGCAAAAAACGGCGCAGATCACGGCGACGACCACGGTAAAAATGCCGGTCCCGCCTATGCCGTAATAAAAATACCCTGCACATCCCGCCGCAAACAGCGCAATAGCCAAAAATAGCGCGCTTACCGCCCCTTTTTTATTTTCTTTCGTCGTCATTTTTCGCCTTAAATTAAATTTTAAAGCTCATTATATCTTAAGTTATCGATTTTTCGGCATTATAGAATAAAAAACGAGGATAAAGAGGCAAATTCGGCGCAAGCTAACTCGTTCGCGCCGAATTTGAAAGTTATTTTATTTTAGCTTCCATAGAGATTTCTACGTCGGGATAGCTTTTACCGCCGTGAAACGCCTTAGAAGCGGTAGCGAATTTTGCAAAAGTCTCGTCTAGCTTGAAATCAGCCAACAGATCGATGCCTATTTTAGCCTTTAGCTTACCGCTCTCGACCGTGTACTGCGTTTTGTAGGCTTTGGAGTTTCCTTTGACGCTTACTTCGACTTCTATTTCGCCAGCCTTGTCGTCGCCGCTAGCTGATACTATTTTAGCTGAAATTACGTTACCGTCAAAGATTATACCGATACGTTTGTCGCGATCGGGAAGCTTTGTATCGATATTTTTAGGATCGATGTTAAACTCAAAGGTTTTTAGAAAATCGGCAAAATTTGCGTTTTCCGCGCTTTTAAAGCCAAGATCTTTAAACGTACCCTCGACGGCTGTTTTGTTAGCTAACTTATAACCAACGAATTTGACGCTAGGGTTGCCATCTACACTAAAAGCAAATGCCGAAGCAGCCAAAATAGATGTGACAAGCGCACCTGAAATAATTTTTTTCATACACTCTCCTTAAGATTAAGATTAATAACTAATATCATTAGAACAGGAATTATATAACCCCTATCTTCAAAGAATGCTTAAATTGGATATTTTTTATCCTTTTTTATTAGTAATACCGTTTTTGCAGTACTTATAAAACACATCTAAGAAATTTAGAGCGCAAAAAATACTATAATCGCCGCACTAATTTGCTCCAAATTTAAATTGCTCTTTCCTAAAAAGAGATAAAAAACCGCCGCTTCTACCGTGCTATCCGAAGCCTACACGCTGATAATATTTCCTTTTCGGATACCGCTCGGAATCCTAAAATGTAGTCAAATTTAACCAAGCGGGGTATAATGCTAATGAAATAGCGGCTTTAAGGAGGCGAAATGGGTTTAAATTTGAGCAAATTTTACGCGTTTTTTGCCTTTTTTATCCTGATTTTTGCAGGCTGTGCAGACGAGAAGGGGGGCGCGTTTTTTAACGGCTACGTCGAGGGCGATTATCTTTACGTGGCGCCTAGCGTTAGCGGACGAATCGTAAATTTGAGCGTCAAAGAGGGCGCCACTGTTCAAGAGGGCGAGCCGCTTTTTGCGCTTGAGAGCGCCGAAGCGCTGGCAAATTTAGACGCCGCAAAGGCTAACGTAGACGCGCTAGAGGCCGAGCTAGCCGACCTTAGCACGGGCAAGCGCCCCGAGGAGATCGAGCGGATAGGTGCCGAGCTAAAACAAGCCAAGGCCGCGCTTTGGATCGCGGAGGCTAACTACGAGCGCGCGAAGTCGCTGCTGGCCAAACATGCCGTTTCGCAAAAAGATTTCGACGCAGCAAAGGCGGAATTTGACCGCGCAAACGCCCTAGTTAGCGAGCTAAACGCTGCGCTAAAAATCGCAAATTTGCCCGCTAGAAGCGAGCAGATAACAAGCCTAAAAGCAAAAATACAAGCGGCCAAAGCTAACGAGCGCGCCGCGCGGTGCAGGCTAGAGCAAACCGCCGTCCTAGCGCCAAAATCCGGACTCGTCGAAGATATATTTTATAAAACGGGCGAGTTCGTCCAAAGCTCGCAGCCAGTGCTATCTCTGCTACCGCCAAATGAGATAAAGATCAGGTTTTTCGTGCCCGCAGGCGCGCTGCCTAGCCTGCGCGAGGGGCAAAAAGCGCGCATTAGCTGCGAGGGGTGCACGGACTTTAGCGCTCGCATCGTAAAAATCGCGTCCGCTCCCGAGTACGCCCCGCCCGTCATCTACAACCAAACCTCGCAAAGCACGCTGGTCTATCTAGTCGAGGCCGTGCCCGAAAACAACGCAACCGCCCTGCACCCGTCGCTACCGATAAAAGCGAGGCTAGAGCCATGAACGCGCAAAATATTTCCGCTCAAATTCGGCGTTCAAATTTGGACGCAATTTCGCCGGGGCAAAATTTAAACGCACACAGTAGCAAAATTTACGGCGCAAACAAAGCTCCGTCGCAGACCAAAAGAAAATCAAATTTGAGCGGATCAAATTTAGCAAATGAGTTAAAAGCGAAATTTAACAGCGCAAATTTGCCGTCAAATTTGACAAGCGCAGCAAATTTAACCGCAAGCCAAAGCTCAAATTTGACTCCAAATTTGAGCCCGAAACAGCAGAGCGGCGACTACGCCATCGACGTTAGAGGCCTCACCAAAAAATTCGGCAAAAAGATCATCACGGACGGCGTCGATATCAGGGTCAAAAAGGGCAGCGTGTGTGGATTTTTAGGACCAAACGGTAGCGGCAAGACGACAACGATACGCATGCTTTGCGGCCTTTTAAAACCAGACGGCGGTAGCGGCAGCTGTCTGGGGTATGATTTCCGCAGCCAAAGCGAAGCCATACGCCTAAAAACGGGCTATATGACGCAAAAATTCGGCTGGTACGACGACCTTAGCGTGAGGGAAAATTTAGAATTTATCGCTAGGCTTTTTGCGGTCAAAAACCAAAAAGCCACCGTAAATCAAATCCTAGACCGCTTAGACCTAGCCCCACGTCAAAACCATCTAGCGGGCAGTTTATCGGGCGGCTGGAAACAGCGGCTAGCGCTTGCGATGTGCCTCGTGCACGGCCCGAAGCTGCTTTTGCTCGACGAGCCTACGGCGGGCGTAGATCCAAAGGCTAGGCGCGAGTTTTGGGATATCATCCACGAACTAGCCCAGGACGGCATCACGGTGCTAGTCTCCACGCACTACATGGATGAGGCCGAGCGCTGCCACGAGCTCATCTATATCGCCTACGGCAAGATCCTAGCCCGCGGCACGCAATCAGACATCATCGCCGGCTACGATCTAAATGTCTGGCAGCTAAGCGGAGATAGAGCAGGCGAAGCGGCGTCGCTGCTAGCCTCAAACGCCGCGCTTAGCGTTTCGGCTTTTGGTAACGGCTATCACGTCACGGCAAAGGACGAGGCCGCGCTACAAGATGCGGTTAAAGGCCTTGCGATACCGCAGGACGAGCTAAGTCTAATACCGATCAAAGCGAGCCTGGAGGATGTTTTCATCCACCTGTTAGAGCTTTATAAAGACGAGCGATTTTAGGAGCGGCGATGAAATTTATCTCGTTTTCTCGAACCGCGGCGATGATCGTAAAGGAATTTCGTCAAATTTTAAGAGACCGCGCGACGCTAGCTATGATCATCGCGATGCCGCTGATGCTGATGCTGCTTTTTGGTTACGCGATAAACAACAACCCGCGCCACCTGCCCTCAGCCGTAGTGATCGCAGATGGCGGCGGCAAGCTCACCCGCTCGCTAGTTAGTGCGATGAAAAATACGGAGTTTTTCGACGTCAAACACGTCGGTGCGGACGCGGACAGAGCCGAAGCCATGATGCAAAGCGGCGAGGCGCAGTTTATTATATATTTTCCGCCAAATTTAGAACGCGACCTCATGCGAGGCCAAACGCCTAAAATTTTAATCGCCACCGACGCCACCGATCCATCGGCAAACTCGGGCGCCGCGGCCGCACTGCAAATAGCATTTGAGCAAGCTCTAACTAGAGATAAGCCGGGCTACGCGCAGCCTAGAGCCGAATTTGAACTACGCGCGCACTCCCGCTACAACCCGGAGCTACTCACGCGCTATCAGATCATCCCAGGGCTCATGGGTATCTTGCTCACGCTAACGACGATCCTACTAACGAGCATATCGGTAACGAGGGAGTTTGAGCGCGGCACGATGGAAAATCTCCTAGCCGCTCCTCTGCGCCCGGCCGAGGTGATGATAGGCAAAATTTTACCCTACCTACTCATAGCCTATCTGCAAGTAGGCGCGCTTTTGCTTATAGCTAGGCTGCTGTTTGGACTGCCCGCTATCGGCGACTGGGCCGCGCTTTTTACGGCTTGCACTCTGCTAATGCTTGCAAATTTGGGCGTGGGATTTACATTTAGCACGCTAGCTCGCAGCCAACTACAGGCGATGCAGATGACTTATTTTTTCTTTTTGCCTTCGATGCTGCTTTCGGGATTTATGTTTCCTTTTTACGGGATGCCGGCGTGGGCGCGATTTATCGGCGAGTGCTTTCCGCTGACGCATTTTTTGCGTATCATTAGAGGCGTATGGCTAAAAAGCGCCCAACTTAGCGATTTTTACTACGATCTAGCCGCGATTTTCGCATTTTTATGCGTTAGTACGGCCATATCGCTCGCTAGGTATAAAAGGACGCTAGATTAGCCTACTCCGGATCGTCGCTAAACTCGTTATCTCTAAAAATTTTATAAAAGTCGATAAACCAAAGCGCAAAGGCTACGGCGATGAGGGTCGCTGGCAGATGTATATAAAATCCGCTCCAAACGTAAGCCAAAAAGCCTCTGCAAATGCCGGCAACAATAACGAGCACAAAGGCGATCTTGCTCAGGCGTAAAAACTCAAGCTCCTGCCCGCTGTGACGCAGGCCTGCGATGTTAAAGATAAGCATAATGCTAAAAATAATGCCGTTTAGCGCGATAACGTGCAGCATATTTGTCTCTAGCCCCAGCCCCAAAATCCCGCTCGCACCGTAAATGGTATAGCCCGCGGCTAGCAAAAGCTGCATCAGGTAGTAATAAATCACGAAGCTATGGCGCAAAAGCTCCTTGTAGTGCCACTCTTTTAGCTTGGCTAAAATCGCGCTACCGCAGGCTATCGCGGCGAAATTTACAGCCTTGCTGCCCTCAAAAAACACACTTGCTAACAAAAACGCGCAAACGCTAACGATCGCGATGTTTTTATAGACGAAATTTGGCACGAAAGCCGCGTCTTGCATGCCGGGCTCTCGGTTTAGCGCCTCTTTGCCAAGCACCACGCTAACGCGAAAAGATACGAGCAAAATCGCGATAACGTGCAAGTGAATTTGTAAATTTAAAAATTTCTCCTCGCCGCTAAGCAGATAGTAAATCTCAAATCCTAAAATGCCGAGTAAAAATGCTAAAACGCCCAGCTGATCGTCGTTTCTATCAAGCCAGATCATATAAACGCAAAGTCCCGCCAGATACGCCCAAAAAAGCGCCATAAAAAAGTGCGCCGCAAACAGGCTAAAAAACGCGCTAACAAAACTCACCGAAAAAAACGAAAACATAACGTAGGCGTGCTTTTTTAGCCCTCCGCCAAAATTCGTCCAATCGGTTAGCCCCGTTAGCAAAAATCCCGCATACGCAAGGGCTGCAACTAGGTGCAAAAAGATAAATTTGTGCCAGCTAACAAAATCCACGGGCGTAAAAAACACCACACCGCCCAGCACCGCACAAACCGCGCTCGTAAGGAAAAAAATTCTCATCGGATGGGTGAAAAAGTCGTTAATCATAATAAATTTTTCCTTTAAAATTTTCGTCTATCACGCCGCTAGCGTAGGCAAAATCCCGCTGCGAAAAGGCACGGTCAAGCTCTAGCTCGCGCTCGATCACAGCGCCTTTGCTGGCTAAAAAGCAAATTTTACTAGACATGCGTGCGGCCTCCATCCTGTCGTGAGTCACCAGCACTACGCTCATGCCCTCCTCGACGCGGCGCGTGACGATGCCTATCAAAATTTCCTTCATATCATAATCAAGTCCCGAAAAAGGCTCGTCCATCAGCAGTAAATCAGGCTTTGTTACGATCGCCCGCACGAAAGCAACCCTTTGGCGCATGCCGCCGCTTAGCTCGTCAGGGTATTTTAGCGCGTCTTTTTCCGTTAGTCCAAGTCTCGCAAAGAGCTCCAGCACAGCCTTTTCATCGGGTTCGTCCATCACGAGCAGCACGTTTTCGAGCGCATTTTTCCACTCGAGCAGACGATTTTCCTGAAAGAGATAGGTCGTTTTATTAAATTTGTTGATTATTTTTCCCTTGCGCGGATCGATGAGGCCCGAGATCAGGCGCAGGATCGTAGTTTTACCGCAGCCACTCGCGCCAAATAGCGTCACTACTTCGCCCGCGCCGACCCTTAAACTAAAGTCGCGCACGACCTTGTCGCGTAAAATTTCGTATTCTAAATTTTGAAGTTCTAGCATAGCAAACTACCTTTTCCACGGCATTAGCGTGATCTTTAGCGGCTCGATAACCAGGTACTCAAAAAGCATAATGATAGCGATAGTAAGAACGACGTAGGCCATCACCTCGGTAGTATCTAGCATCACGCGCGCGTTTGCGATCTTTGCGCCCATACCGTCGTTCGCGCCTAGCAGCTCGCCCATGATGACGATCTTTACGCCCATGCCTACGGCGACGCTTAGAGAGCTGATGATGTGGCTAGTTAGATGCGGAACGTAAAGGTGGCGAATTTTTTTCCAAACGCCCAGTTTATAGGCGTCAAACATCTCCTTTAGCTCCTCGCTAACGCTCATCATGCCGACCATCGAGCTAGCAAACGTCAGCGGCAAAACCGTGATGATGATCGTAAAGATGGTGCTCGCGTTTCCAAACCCGAACCAAAATATAGCTAAAACGATCCAAATAATAGGCGGCATAGAAAGCAGCGTCGTGATCACGGGCTTTAAAAATGCGGCAAAGCTTTTATACGCGCCCGCAACCAGCCCCAGCGTGATACCGATAGCACAGGCCGTACCGACGCCCACTAGCGAGCGCACGAGAGTGATGTTTATCTCGCTGTTTTTATAATTCGCCAAAAGCTCGTACGCCCGCACGAAAACAACCTGCGGAGCCGGGAGTAAAAACTCCCCTCCCAGCTCGCTGCCGATCTGCCAAAGCGCGATGATAAGCGCTATCGTCGCAAGACCGCTAAAGCCGCCCCAAAGGTAGTCCGCAACCTTTAAGAGCGCGCCGCGGTCTTTTTTGACGTTATCTATAAGTATCATAAAAACAGGCTCTTATCGGGCATTTTACCGCCCAGAAGTTTTGGATTAAACTCGAAAATTTGCTCAAAAAAAGCCATTACGTCGTCTTGCAACTCATGCGCTTTTGTTACGGTCAAATTTGCTTTATCAAAAGCCCCGGCTAGCGCAGGCTCTGGAGCCGGCAGATACTCGGCGCCGATTTTAGCTGCACTTTGCTTGTTTTCTAGGATCCATTTTAGCGCGCTCGTTAGATCGGAGTGCAGCGTCTCAAAAAGCGCGCGATTTGCCTCGTAGTAGTCCACATTGACGATGATACCCGCCATCGGAATGTATGGCTTGGCATTAAAGCTCTCGCCCCAAGTTTTAGGAAAATCAAGCCCGTAATGCACAGCTACGCCCGCTTTTTTACCGCGCAAAATCGTCGCTTCGCTAAGAGGCTGCGGCACGATAAGCACGTCGTAGTCCTTTTGGATAAACAGCCCCACCGCTTCAGGCGGAGTCTGGGTGTACGTGATGTCAAGCTTGCTCGCGTCTATGCCGCGTTTCTTGCAAAGCGCGCGTAGTACGAGATCGGGCATATCGTTTTTAAACGGCATTATGATTTTTTTACCGACGAAGTCCTCTAGCGTCTTGATGCTCTCGTCCTTTATCATCGCGTTCATGACGCCTAGCGTGAGTAAATTTAACATCGCGAAATTTAACCCCTGATTTCGCAGGTTTGCAGCGACGTTTGAGGGCGACATAGTGACTTTGATATCGCCGCTAGCCACGCCCGCGCGCAGGACGTCCGGAGTGTTCCAGATGCGCAGCCTCACGTCGTGTGTCTTAGCTAGCTCGCCTTGTATGCTTGCCACGGCCATTATCACGCTAGGGATCGCAGGCGCGCCCCACATCGTAAAGTTTTCCTTCGCAAAAAGGCTAGGAGCCATCGTCGTAGCGCCCAGCGCCGCGCCGAGTCCTAAAAATCCTCGTCTGTTCATAACTTTCTCCTTGTATTAAGATTTTAAATTTTATTTCGTTTCGCTTTGCGGCTCGCCCCCAGGCGTTAAATTTGATCGTAAAATTTAATAGCTAAATTTGACCCGTCCAGACCCGCACCGCAAAAATGCTAAATTTACTCGAGGCAAATTCGAGCTTACCTCAACTTATTTTTGATAATTATACCCAAGATTTAAATCAAAAATCTTGATCTAAATTTTGATTTTTTGTTGATTTGATTCATTAAATTTGGACAGTAAATTTAAAATTTGATAAAACGACTTTCAACTTTTACTTTCTTGTTATGTGGGAAGGGGCTTGAATTACGCTCTGCTTTGCAGTTGCGAGGCAAAGCTGAAGCAAAAGAGCTCCCTTTTATATCCGCCTTTCTCTTTTCTTTGGGAGAGGAAGGGGTTTCTCTACTTACGGAGCGCGCCCCTTCCTCTCCCAAACCCTCTCCAGCCCCACTGCACGTTAGAGGTGGCGACATTGCTTTGCTGACGCAAAGCGTCGTAAATTTAAATTTGCATTTTCAAGATGCGGGTCTCGGTGGGTAAAATTTGCAAATTTGACCTCAAATTTGAATCAAAAAAAAATAAGGCGAAGTATTTTTGTTCTAGACGAGGCGCTTTTTAAATTTGGCGACGGGAGTTACCATATAGGTAATGACCGAGCCAAATTTAAAAGCAACGAAGTATAGAGCAAAAAGACAAGCCGCCGCTCAAATTTTAAAAACTAGAGTGAAAACTGACAAACACCGCCCTCCCCGGCGCATGCACTACCGGATCGGGATCTAGCGCCCCTACGTGCTCGCCACTGATAAACTCGGCGTAATCTTTATCAAAGATATTCGTCACGCCAAGCCTCAAGCCCCAGCTGTTTTTAAACTCAAATCCGCCGTAAACGTCCATCGTCGTAAAGCTCTTTGCGGCTTCGCGCTTGTCGATACCAAAGCCGGTGGTTTTATCGAAATCTCCCATGTTTTGCTTTGCTACGTAGCGCACCGCAGTGCCGATATTGTAGCTGCCAAAGCTCGCGTAGTCTTTGTAATCAAAGGCTAAATTTGCCTCAAACGGGCGGATCTGATAGAGCGGTCTGCCGTCGGTTTTGTTTTGTCCATAGTTGTAAAATAGCGATGTTTTTAACCCGAAATTTCGCGCGAAGTTATACTCTCCGCGCAAATTTACGCTGTAAATTCTAGCATCGACGTTGCGCGTGATAACGGCGTTTTTATTCATCGGCGCAGCAGCGGCCGAGTGGCGGCGATCGTAGATAACCAGATCCTGTGCGTCGTCTGCGATAAAGTACCCGCCCAGGCTAAAGCTATCCTCGCCCTGGCGCGAACTCATGTATTCTTTATAAAATTCGCTCTTGTAAGTAAAGCCCAAATTTACGCGGTTGTGACGCTCGAGCTTTAGCAGCGGGTTGCTCACCCAGCCGTTATTCATCGGACCGTAAAGCGTGTTAAATCGCTCCATATTGCCGGGTATGCGCTGCAAGCTCTCGAGCGCCGCGTAGTAGCTATCTAGCTCGTTTGGCGTGAAGTCGTATTTTAGGCTGGCGCTTAGGCCGTCTTGCTTGACGCTACCGTCAAAATCGTAGCCGTAAACGCTACGGATAAGCCCCTTGACCGTCCTAAGCGGTGCGGCGGGCGCAAAATATGGCTCGTTTAGTCCACGCAAATTTGACTTCATCCAGTCGTAGTTTAGCGCAAGGCTAAGCTTGTGAGCGTCGCTAAATTTATAGCTTAGCGTATCAAAAATCCTCGTTCGCTTATTTGTCACGTCGGCGAACCTATAGCCGTTAAAAACCCAGCCGCTGGGCTGCCTCTGATACCTTTTGCCCTCATGATTATCGTGCTGATAGCTGATACCTGCGAGATTGTGAAAGTCGCCCAAGTCCGCGTCGTATTTTAGCTCGGCGTCCACGATTTTTCTATCCAGTTCGACCTTGACCGTCTGCGCCGCACTCCTTAGATGATAGTTGTCGGCGTTTCTGCTCACGTCGCGTAGCATTAGCTCGAAATTTAGCGTATTTGATAGATCCTCCGCGCCGATGCGAGCGTTAAATTTACCGACGTATCGCTCGGTTTTAACGGCGTCCATAAGGTGGTGAGGCTGCTTGTCGTCGTCAATATTATCGTGCACGAGCGTAAATCTAAACTCGCTTAGCTCGCTAGGCACGAAACCCACGACCGCGCTTTGCCCCTGCCTGGCGTAGCCGTAGTTCCACTCCCTGCTGCCGCCATCTTTGTAGCGGTTGGCTTTAGAAAAATTTGCGTTTAAAATCGTATAGAAATTTGCGCCGCGGTATTTAAAAAGTCCCGAACCGTAAAACGTCCTGCCGTAAAATCCGCCCGCGACGTGAAATTTATCCATAGAATTATCAAGCAAATCCGTCACGAAAAAATAATCGTCCCTAGGCGCGCGGTCAAATTGATTTTCCGGAAATGCGCTTTGAGCGACGTTTGGCGTATATGGCGGCGGAGGCGTAAAATCCTTTATCGGCTTTATGGCGTCAGGATTTGCGCCATTTGCGAGCAGCGCCGTCGCAGCCGTAGCTAGACTGATAGCTAATCTCATTTAGTATCCTTTATGATAATTTTGATTTTTTGTATCATAATTATATAGAAAAATATTTGAAAAAATCTTGATTTTCGTTTTTGACGCTAGAGAAGTTAAATTTGATAAACGTAAATTTTAGGCAAAGAGTGAATAGTCTGAATCGATGTGTAAAATTTAAAAACTCAAATTTACATTTTCAAGGTGCGGGTCTCGGTGAGTAAAATTTGAAGCCGAAATTGACAAATTTGACTTTAAATTTGAGCGTAAAACGATAAGGTGAAGTATTTTTTCTTTAGACGAGGCGGAAATGAGCCGAGCGAGGGCGCGTATATAAAATACGTAACCGAGCTTCGGCGAAATTTCCTTCTGCTTGCAGTTGCGAGTGCAACGAAGCAAAGCGAAGTATAAAGGAAAAAGACAAGCCGTTTAAGGATAAAAGAAACTAAGTATCTGCGTCGCCGCCTTTTCTTCTATGTATGGGATTATATAACTTGGCGAATAAAGATTTTGGCCGCTTTCGATCTCGAGATTTGTCCTTTGCTCGCTGCCGTTTGCGCGGATCATCACGCTGATATAGGCTCTATAAAGATAATAATCCGTCCTGTCGTAAAAATCATCGTCAAACGGGTCGCCAAAAAGCATGCCAAAGCCCATACTTCGTGCGCGCCCATAGCTGCCAAAGCCATATCCCATATTCATATACACTCGCGGGCGCTCGCGTCGCTCAAGGCGCTGCAAACTCGCAAAATCGCCCATTATCACGACGTCTGCGCTCTTTTGATCCATGCTTTGCGTAAAGCCGTTTTGCAGTAGCTTGTTTCGCACGGTGTTTTCTAGCGTGTTTGCGTAGCCGCAGGAGTTTTTAAAGTAAACATAGACGCTACGCGAGGCTTTTTTCACGTCGCCGTTAGTGATAAAAATAGGCACTGTGCTTCTAGCATAAAGCTCGGGCGTGCGGGGCTCGCCGCAGCCTACGAAAAAAATCGCAAATAGCAAAATAGAGAAAATTTTTAGTTTCATTTTGCGTCTCCTTATTCAAATTTGACCGCCGCAAATTTAACGCGGTCGGGTCAAATTCAGGATCAAATTTAAGCGTATTTTACTACTAAATCTTTACGTTTGAGTAAATTTATAACACGAGCTTGATCTCGTTTTCAAGAGTTGCTTTTGGCGTGAGTCCGATGAAGCGCTTTTTGAGATTGCCCTCGCCGTCAAAGACGAATATCGCGGGCACGCCCATCACGCCGCCGACGGCTTTGCTGAAATAATCGACCGAAACTTTATCGCTAATGACGTCGTAGTCGATATGGTGCTGCCTAACCATGTCGATATCTTTATCAAATCCGAGGCTGGGTCCAAATATCCCGTAAACGCCGAATTTGTCCTTAAATTCGTAGTAAATTTCATTTACGATCGGAGCTTGCGCTACGCAGGCGCCGCAAGAAGTGCCGAAGAAAAATAGCATGTATGGCTTGCCGTCCGTTTTGAGTCGTCTGCCCTCGGGAAAATAGTGCGTATCGACGCCCTTTGGCGAGTTTAGGCTAATGTGGTGTTTATCAAAGCCGCTATTTCCGCAGCCAGCTATCATCGCCGCCGCAAAAACTAAAAGTATATATTTTTTTATCATAACTCTCCCAAATTTAAACCGTAGCAAAGGCGGTTTGACCTTTTGGTTCGCTTGCTAGCCTCTCGCATGCCTCCGCACGCTCGCCGTCGCTCACGTAGTGGATATTTTCCATCTTGCCGTGCCTTAGATAGACGATCTTGTCGCCAAACTGCCCAAGATCGGGGTTGTGCGTGATGAGCAGGATGGTTTTGCCTTCGCTTCGCAGCTTTTGAAATAGCTCCAAAACTACGCGCTCGTTTGCTTCATCTAGGTTGCCCGTCGGCTCGTCGGCTATCAAGATATCAGGATCGTTTATCAGGGCGCGCGCGATGCACAGACGCTGCTGCTCGCCGCCGCTAAGCTGACTCGGACGGTGATCTAGCCTGTGTCCTAGACCCACTCGCTCGAGAGCCTTTTTAGCGTCCTCTTCGTCCACGCTGCTGTGATAGTACTGCGCTATCATCACGTTTTCGACGCAGTTTAGGTAGGGGATGAGGTGAAACTGCTGAAATATCAGCCCGATCTTTTCGCGGCGAAATTTGAGCGTCTCCTCGTCGCTAAGTCTGCTAGCGTCGTCTCCGCCTAGCGTGTACGTACCTGCGGTTGGCACGTCCATCAGCGAGAGGATATTTACCAGCGTACTTTTACCGCTACCGCTTGGGCCCATTATGCTAACCCACTCGCCGGCGTTTACGTCAAAGGTAATGCCCTCCAGCGCCCTTACTTCGCCAAATCTTTTTTCTATCCCGTTTAATCTTATCGCGTATTGCATATCATTCTCCTCTTAAAATATCGGCCATCTTGTTTTCCAGCGCCCGTTTGATCGGATAGATCGAGGCCACGCCCGCAAAAACGAGCGAGATAACCATCGCTATCGGTATGCTCATAAATCTAAAATCGATGCTCGAATCAAAAATCGCGTAGCCTAAAATTTGCGCCAAACCGTAGCCTAAAATAGCACCCGCCAAAGCCGCCGCAAACGCAGTGACGAAGGTCTCGACGCCGAACAAATTTAGCACGTTTTTCTTGCTGGCCCCCAGCGCCCTAAGCAACGCAATCTCCTTTGAGCGCGAGAACAAAATCGCGCTTAGCGTCGTGTTTACGCACATTGAAGTGATAAGCAAGATAACAAAGCTAACTAGCGCCATCAAAAGCTTAATCTTATCCAAAATTAGGCCCTCTGATTTTGAAATTTTAGCCACGGGTTTAACCGAAATTTGCTCGTCGCTAAGGCTCTTGCCAAGCTCGCTGATGTAGTCAAATTTGCCCGTTACTACGGCTTCGGCGTAGTTTAGCGTGTTTGGCTCGTTTGCTATCTTTTGCGCTAGAGGCAGCGAGATGATGAGTAGCGAGTCCTCTTTGTCGCCGTCTTGCACGATGCCACGGATCTTTACTTTTTCGCCCGCGTTCGCGCCGATTTGTCTTACTTCGATCACGTCGCCGACCTTAAAGCCGCTTTGTTTGGCTAGATCGGTGCCGATTAGCGCGTTTCTCTCGTCAAAATCAAGCGTTATGCCCTGCCCCTCTTTAACCTCCAAAAACGGCTTAACCCGCGTTAAATCGCTAAATTTGACGCCCATAGCGATCGCGGTCGTTGGACCTATGTTTACCTGCGTGAAAAGATATCCGCTCTGTCCGATTAGCTTGTCGCTTGGGATTTTGGCGATCTTTTCGTTAAATTTAGCCTCGTTTACCTCGTCGCTAACCGGGTCTGCGGGAGCAAAAACCACGTTTGCGCCGTAGCTTTTTAGCTCCTTCGTTACTTTTGAGTCGATATCAAGATATACGTTTACAAAGGCCGCCGTCACGCACGCGCCAAGCAGGATAGAGACGATGATGACGCCCACTCTAGCCGCGCCAAAGCGCAGGCTTTTAAAGATAACGTTATAAAAAAAGCCCTTATTTGCGATCATATAGCACCTCCGCAGGCAAGAGTTTAACTACGCTTCTCATCGGCACGAGCGAGCCCGCGATCGAGATAAGAAGCGCAAAAGCGATACTAAGCGGAAGCACGATCCACGCTATGCCGATGCCGTAACCAAAGATACTGTAAGCGATTATGTAGCTTAGCGCGTAACCCAAAAACGCTCCCAAAATGCCCGCGAAAAACGCCACGACTAGGCTTTCGCTCGCAAAAAGAGCGTAAATTTCAAAGTTGCTCGCACCTATGGCTTTTAGCAGGCCGATCTCTTTTTTACGCCTGTAAATTTCGCTAGTCATCAGCGATGTAATGCCGATAGAGGAGACCGCAAGCGCGATAACACTAACGATACCCATTAGGCTTTGGATTTTTTTTACGATATTACTCTCAGCGTCGCTTACCTGCATCATCGCTTTTGCCGCGACGCCCGCGTAGTTCTCCTCGATCTGATAGGCTATGGAGCTAACATAGGCCGAGCAGTACCACATATCGTATTCGGCGCTATCTAGGTTGTCTAAATTTCGCCTAGCTTTTACGGAGAGGTCGTTTTCCGGGATCGTCATCGCCGAAACCTCGGCTTTTGAGTACTGTCCGGGCTTATTTAGAAGCTCCTGAGCTAGCTTTAGCGAGGTTACGATCTTATAGCTCTCTTCACCGGCTCCTTTTAGCACGCCTGCGATTTTTACGTTATGTCCGTTTAAATTTAGCTCGCCGCCGACGCTCAAATTTCGCTTCGCGGCTAAATTTTCGCCTACGAGTACGTTTTGCATATCGTCATCTTCTATCCATTTGCCATCGACCGCCCAAAAGCCAAATAGTGTTTTCACGCCCGTTTTAAACTCGGGCTCGTCGGCCACGTTTGCAAATTTATCAAACCAAGTGCCAGTGATTTGGTATTTTTCGCCGCTAGCGTCTTTTACCTCGCCGTTTAAAAACGGAGCAAACGCCACGATGTTATTTCGCCAAAAAATTTCCTTTACCTTATGCAAATCCTCTTCGTTTAGGTAGTTTTGCGATTTTAGCGGGGTGAAATTTTTGCCCTCGATCTCGATAGCTAGCGCTTCGCCCTTTGGCAAGACGACGATGTTTGAGCCGTAGCCTCGCAGCTCACTAGCGATCTGATCGCCGATTTTTAGCGTGATATTTAGCATACAAGCGATCAAAACCGTCGCCAAAAGTATGGTGATAAAGGCCATACCTTTTTGCACCTTTGAGCCGGTGATCGAGCTTTTTATAAGCCTTAGTTGCATATTTTTCATTTTAAAGTCCCGTTTATATCGACGTATTTTTCAGGGTTGGCTTCAAATTCCGCCTGAGTTTTTTCGTTTTCAAAGAAATACGTCCTGTTGTAGTATAAATAAGATTTCGAGCCGATATTGCTTACTTTCTTGCGGCTTACCGGATCTAGCACCATTTTTTCGACGACTTTTGAGAAATAGTTCGCACCGCTTTGGATGGTATCAAGCGTTACGGTTACGAATTTGCCGTCAAATTCAAACGGCATAGGTATCGGGTTGCAGCCGCCCTCTTTGCCGACTGATGGCAAGAAAATGCGTACATTGCACGAGATGCAGATGAGATCGCCGCCCTTTTTGACGTAGCCCATATCGCCACATATCGCGCACGCGTCAAAGACGATGATCGGCGAAGCGCGGTCTGAAAAGCGGTTTAAAAGAAAAAACCTTATCTCCCTGCCTTCGTCGTTTATATAGGCGTAGCGGTGAAGTTCGTTGTCGGCGAGTTTTTCGACGTCAAATTTAAACTCGTTGTTTATGGGCTCAACAATGATAGGGTCTGAGATCTCAGGCGGCTTAGACGCGTGCAGGTCGTAGTAAAGCCCGAAAATAAGAGCCGTAACGACGATAGCTATGCTGCTTTTGGAGTTTGTCGCCATGAAATTTCTAGCCGCGTTGTTAAATCTAAATTTGTTTGAGCCCACGACTGATTTTACGAGCGGAGCCGGACGTTTTTTGAAATTTATAACCGCCAAAATCAAAACCGAAAAGATGAAAAAATACTGCGCAAACGTCGTATAGTAAATGCCTTTAGCCACGAGCGAGAGCGCCCACGGATATGTAGGTATCATACCCGCCCGCATAAACTCAAGCCCCGTGTTTGAAATAGCTTGCACTATCAAAACTGCAAGAAAAAGAAGCGAAAACGTCCATAAGACATGCTTGCACAGGCACTCTTTTAAATTTGAAACGACGAAAAATAAAATCAGTAAAAGCAAAAATGCAAATATCATCAAAAATAAGCTGATGATGGACTGCGTATCGAGTAGCTCGCCTGCAAATACCGGAAAATTCGCGCTAGCGTGAGCATAGGTTAAGCCGTAGCCTGCGCCTAAGGCGAAAAACGTTATCATCTTTGCAGGGTTAAATTTGATAAAAATCCAAAGCGCGCTAACTAGCAAAAATACCAAAGTAGCCGCGTCAAATACCATTTTAACGCCCGCGTCGTGAAGCGTGAGTCTAGCGATCTTAAAAACGACTATGCCTACTGCGATACCCAAAACCGAGGGTAGAAACAGCGCTTTTAGGCTCTTTTTGTCGTTGTTTAACGCTGCAAAAAGGACAAATCCCAGTAACGATGAGATAACTTGGACGAAATATATAGACATGATCAGCCCTGTAATTTGAGAATTTGAATAAAATTTAGAGCGGACTTAGCCGCTCTAAGCCCGAATTATTTAGCAGGCGCTCCGGTATATTGGAATTTATAGGTCGTGGTAAACGGCTCGAACCATTTACCTACGCCCGTTTCTTTGTCTGCGTGACGACCGAAGCCTTGTTTTTCAGGATTTTCTATATGAAATTTTAGCTCGTAGTTGCCAACGCCCGTATCCATTTTTAGGTTAGCGCCGTAGTGAGGGCCGTCTTGAGCAACCATAGGCATAAATGTGCCTTTTTTAACTTTGCCGTTATCTAGGTTTTTTAGCTCGTAATTAACTTTTAGATAAGGGATCCACTCACCGGCTGCAAAGCCGTTTTTATTTCCCTCGATAGCGTGGATGTCGGCCTCTAGGTGGATGTCTGCTTTACTAGGAGCTAGGTCGATGCCTTTTGGCTCCATGTCGATCGGCTCTAGATAAACGGCAGCTATCTCCATACCGTTGATTTCTACCGGATCGCCGATAGGAAACTCGCCTGCTAAGGCTACTGAAGCAGCAAGGCTAAATGCCAAAGCTGTTTTAACAAATTTGTTCATGTTTTCTCCTTTAGATTAGTTTGTAAATTTATTTTAAGCTTCGCGGCAACCCGCGAAAGCTAGAAACGTCAAATTTAAGCCTCTTTGGCTTGCTTTTTTTTCATTATGATCACGCCGATGATTAGCGCTGCTATCATGATAGTCTGCGGTACTAAGCTCTCGTAGTACGGATAAATGCCTAGCCATTCGATAGTCGGGAAGCCTTCGATCTTGGTCGGAACGAAAATTTTACCCTCGACGAACTCCATAAGCCCCTTGCCCACAAACACGATCGACATATAAAAAATGATCGCCGAAGTGACCAAGAAAAACGGCTTAATCGGGATTTTTATAGCAAAAATTTTAAACACGTAGTAAGTAACAAGCAAGACAACTAGCCCCACTACAAATCCCAGCGCGATCATCGAGTAGCCCACGCTATCTTTAGCGTCAAAAATCAGCGCCTGATAGAAAAGCACGGTCTCCGCGCCTTCTCTAAATACCGCTAAAAATACCGTCCACCAAAGCGCCTTAGCAGAGCCTGCGGATATAGACTCGCTGACGTGGCTTTGGATATATTTGCTCCATTTTTTCGCGCCCGCGTTTGAAAGTAGCCAAAAACCGACGTAAAAGAGCAGTCCCACGGCAATAAGCATCACCGCGCCCTCCATCACCTCTCTTTTTTGACCTGCAGCGCCCGCAAATATCAAATTCATAATCCACGCCATAACAAAGCTTAACACGACCGCTACGGCAAGCGAGCTGTAAACGATACTCATGCGCTTTTCGTTGCCGGTTTTTAGTAGATACGCCACGACGGCCGCTACGATGATGAGCGCCTCAAATCCCTCGCGAAGTATGATCGTAAGCGCGTAAACAAATAGCGCCCAAGGCGAACTGCTGCCGCTTGTTTTTTCTAACGCGGCGTCTAAATTTGCGCCTAGATTATCGGCTGCTTGCTGAAGTCTCTCGACGCTCACGCCCGCCTTCATCAGCGCGACTACTTCGCCGAAATTTCCTTCTATCTTGGTTTTTAGACCGACGTCTATCGCGCCTACTTTGTTTTCCATGCCGCTACCTTCGAACTCGTCGAAGTAAATATCCTGAGCATCGCTCATAGCTTTAGCTACGTCTTTTGCGGCGTAAAGTTTGATCGCGTCGGCGATTTTTGCCTTTATGTTTGCAACGACTGGCGCAAAATCAGTAGCCGCGTCATCCTCGGCGCTATCGGGCAAAACCACGTTGGTAGCTAGCGAGCCAGACTCCATAGGCAGCTTGGCTACGTTTTCGTATATCAGCGCGTCAAGCTCGTCCAAATTTGACTTTAGCACGTCGACTGCTACGTCGTTGTTTATCGCTATTATCGCCGAGCCCATTCGCTTTTGGATGTCGCCGTCGATGCCCTGACCGCCGTTTATAAATCTACGGATAGCCTCTTCTAGCTTCGTGTTGCGGTAAAGCTCAAATTTGGCTTTGTTGTTTATCTGCTGTTTTGCTGCGTCTTTATCACCCTTTTCGTAGGCTGCTGCGGCAGCGCTAAGAGCTGTTTTTATATCGTTATAAACCACCTGCCAGTGCGGCTCGATAGTAGCGCTACTTGTAGGCTGCGCCGTAGTTTGGCTAGCCTCAGTAGCCTTAGCGGTCTGCGCGGCGTCTGCGTTTTTAGGATCGGAGTACTCGCCCACTAGCTTGTGACCGGTGTTTATGACGGGCAAAACCTCATCCATCTCTTTGTTTAGCTCGTCCATTATCGCTTGTATCTCTTCTACGGATTTTTTAGCGATGATGGCTTTGCGGATTTTGCCAAATTTAGACTCCATCGAGTAGGCTTTTTTCTGCCCCAAATTTACCCTGATCGCCGCTTCGATGTTTTCGAAATGCCCAAAATACGCATTTTGCGTAGCGGTTTTTGCCTCGTCGATCTTGCCCTCTTTATACTGCTGCATAATGCTTACGAACGAATCTTTTATGCTCTGTATCTCAGGGCCATAGTCGGTATCCGCTGCATTTAGCATAAAAGGGATAAAAAGCGCGAGTATAAATTTTAAAAATTTGCTCATAAAAAACTCCGATAAAATATGTTTTACGCGGCCATTTTACCATTTCAAAACTTTAGCGAAAATAAAAACTGCTATCAAGTATCAATCTTATCAACAAGCTATTTTTTTGATTATCAGATTGATCCGACTTTGAAATTTGGGTAAATTTAAGAGGTAAAATTTGAAAGAAAATTCGGGAGCGAGTCGCCCCCGAATTTGAGTTAGATAGTAGCGCCCGCTTGTCTTAGCATAACGCGTTTGCGATATACGTTTGACACGTCTGCGGCGTCGCCTACTAGTAGCGCGTTGGTGGCGCAAACGGCGGCGCACATAGGGACTTTGCCCTCTGAGATGCGGTTTTGGCCGTACATATGAAGCTCCTCGTGAGAGTTCGTCTCCTCAGGGCCTCCCGCACACATGGTGCACTTATCCATAGCGCCTTTTATACCGAATGCTCCGTCTCTAGGAAACTGCGGCGCGCCGAACGGACATGCGTATAGGCAGTATCCGCAGCCGATGCATTTGTTTTTATCGTGAAGCACGATACCGTCGGCTCTGATGTAAAAACAATCAACCGGACACACCTGCTCGCAAGGAGCGTCGGTGCAGTGTTGGCACGCGATAGTAGTTGAGACCTCTTTACCCTCAATACCATCGTGAAGCGTGATAACCTTTCTTCTATAAATTCCAACTGGAAGCTCGTGAGCAGAAGAGCAGGCGACTTGACATCCAAAGCAGCTGATACATCTATTAGTATCTACAAAAAATTTCATTCTTGCCATTTTTCTCTCCTTACTCTTTACCTAGGGCGTCTCTCTCGCCATACTCGTGATAAAACGATGTTTTAAAGGTGTTCTCTTCAGCTTTTTCTATGCGGCAAAGACCTGCGTTAAATTCTGAAATTTGAGTAACCGGATCAAAGCCGTAGTTTGTTACGGTATTAAAGCTCTCGCCGATCGTATAAGGCTTAGTACCCTCAGGATAGCGGTCTTCTAGGCTCACGCCTTGCATAACGCCCGCGAAGTTATACGGCATACAAATTCTGTCCGGCGTAACCATCTGAGTATGATAGCAACGAACCTTGATCTTAGTGCCTTGCGGAGAGTGGATCCACATCATATCGCGATCTTGGATGCCGTATTTTAGGGCAAGCTCAGGATGGACGTTAGCAAACATCTCAGGCGTGATCGCCGCTAGATACTTGCTCGTTCGCTCTATCATTCCCGCGCCGCTTAAATTTACTACGCGCAATGTGCTAAATACGATAGGGAATTCCTTACTCCAGTCTTTTGCTTGTTGTTCGGACTTAAATTTAGTCTCGACGCGGAAATTTCTAGCCTGATCGTCAAAGGTCGGATATTTCTGAACGAGATCCCAGCGCGGAGAGTGGATAGGCTCACGGTGTTTAGGGATCGGATCTAGGAATTCCCAAACGATCATTCTAGCTCTTGCGTTACCAAACGGCACTACGCCTTTTTCGCGGCATTTTTCTAGGATAAGACCGCTGTGATCGGTGCTCCAAGTGGCTCCCATTAATTTTTTCTCTTCTTCGGTCAAGGTTATGCCTAGGACTTTTTCGATATTTTCTTTAGTTATTTGCGGATAGCCGCCTTTTACGTCTGATCCTACTAAAGTCGTATCTTCGCTAGCTAGCTGACTAACGCCGTTATGTTCTAAGCCGAAACGATTTCTAAAACCGCTACCGCCTTCTGTATAAGGTTTACTCATGTCGTAAAGTATCGGAGTGCCGGGGTGTTTTTCGTCCCATGCCGGCCAAGGTTTGCCGTAATATTCGCCTTTTACGTCGCCGCCGATACCCATTAGCGTATCGGGATCGAAATTTTGCCAGTTAGCCTGATGTCTTCTAAACATTTCGGCGGTTCTACCGGTATAACCGATAGATTTACCCATGCGAGCTATCTCGTCGGTAGCGTCGTCCGGCCATATGAAATCGTCTTTAACTTGTTTTGGCTCATGATCTACGGTCTTCATCTTCATGCCTTTTACGTACTCGTCGTAAAAGCCGAATTTTTTAGCAAATAAGAACATTACTTCGTGATCGCCCTTACTCTCGTAAAGCGGTTCTACTACCTTAGTTCTCCACTGGCCGGAGCGATTCGTAGAGCTTAAATGCCCCTCGTTTTCAAACGCGGTAGCGACCGGCAAGATATAAATTCCGTCTTTTCTATCGCTTAAAATCGTGACCTCGTTGACGAAAGGTTCGGCTACGACTAGTAAGTCTAATTTATCGACGGCTTGTTGAATTTTAGTTAAGTGCGCCATAGAAGTTAGACCGGTTCCTTGTACCCAAAGAACGCGAAGCTTACCGCTAGTATATGTTTTTTCTTCTTTTAAGACGCCCTGCCACCATTTTGACAGCGACCAGCCCTTTTCGTTTCTCCAGTTTCTATCTTCCGGATTTTGCGGATCGTGATAAAAATACTCTTCAAATACGGTATTTTTTACCGGAGCGCCGCCTTGTTTAGGTTCTTTCGTAGAAACCGCGAATCTTTTAATAAATTCGTCGTAATCAACGCCCCAACCTTTGCAATAGTATTTCCAAGAAGTATCCGCTAACCCGTAATACATCGGCAAACTATCCGAGAGATTGCACATATCGGTAGAGCCTTGGACGTTATCGTGACCGCGTAGGATATTACAGCCGCCGCCCGGTTTACCCATGTTGCCTAAAATTAGCTGCATAATAGGTAGAATTCTTGTATTTGACGTGCCTACGGAGTGCTGAGTGATACCTAGCGCCCAGATAACCGTTCCCGGTTTATTGTGAGCCATTATGTGTGCGGCTTGCATTAGTCTATCTATAGGTACTCCCGTAACGTCCGAAGTTACCTCAGGCGTCCAGTGCTCGGCCTCTTTTCTTATTTCGTCTATACCGTAAGTTCTATTTTCTAAAAATTCCTTATCTTCCCAGCCGTTTTTAAGGATGATGTGGATTAATCCGTAGATTAACGCTACGTCCGTTCCCGAACGATGTCTTAGATAAAGGTCTGCTTTTGCCGCAGATTTCGTAAAATTCGGATCCGCAACGATTAGCTTTGCGTTATTTCTATCTTTAGCCTGAAGGGCATGCTTCATACCGCCGACGGGATTTGCTACGGCCGAATTTGCGCCTATCATAAAGATAGCTTTCGAGTTTGCAGCCATATCTCCGCAGTGGTTAGTCATAGCGCCGTAACCCCAAGTATTCGCCACACCGGCGACTGTTGCGCTATGTCAAATGCGTGCTACGTGATCGTTGCTGTTTGTACCCCAAAACGCCGCAAATTTGCGGAAATAATAAGCCTGCTCGTTGTTAAATTTAGCCGAACCCAAGAAAACTACGCTATCAGGACCGTCTTCTTTGCGGATTTGTAGCATCTTGTCGCCGATTTCGTTTACGGCTTGTTCCCAGCTGATGCGCTCCCATTTTCCGTTTACTTTTTTCATCGGAAATTTGATGCGTTGTTTTGATTTCGTAAGGTCGATCTGATCGATTCCCTTAGAGCAGTGCGAACCCTGAGAGATCGGGTGATACATAGCCATATCTTGGCGTACCCATACTCCGTCTTTTACCTCGGCTTCTATACCGCAACCCGCCGAACAAATAGAACAAATCGTTCTAACCTTTTTTGAACCTTCGTAAGGATTTTTTATCTCCTCGTTGGTTGCCTTTCTAAACGTCTCGTTTTCGCCAAATGCCATCGTGCTACCGGCACCAAGAGCGGCAAGCTTCAAAAACGAGCGTCTTCCTATGCGTGAATCACTCATGGTTTTCTCCCTTAGTAAGCGATCTTATAGTAGTATTCCCACTCTTTGCTTTTTTTGTAAAGCACCTCTTTTTTGCTCGACTTGCCGACAACTACGCCGTTGTCGTCAGGAGCAAGCTCGTCGCTGGTCGGTTTTGCGATAGCTGCAGCGGCCAATACAGTCCCGCCTACCGCGCCGACCTTCAGAGATTTTTTGAGGAAATCTCGTCTTGATCCTTGCATGTTTTCTCCTTATTAATCTCAAATTTGAAATTTTTGAGATGTTTTTAGAAAGATATTGTTCAAATTTTGCATATTTCCTAGGCGTAGTGCGCCTTACAGGCGCGTATTTTAGGGCACTTGCATATTTTAAAATATCACTGTGCAAATTTAGCATATTTTGAGAATAAATGAAGTAAAAATATTAGATTAATTATGAAACTTAATAAATAGTTAAGGAAACCTAAAATTTAGCTTAAGTTTTAATACTACATATCAAGTTAAAAATGTATATTTTATGTAACTCTGGGGCTTTTGAGCTAAATTTATCAAATTTAGCTCAAATTTACGTTAGGGATTATTTTTGAAGGTCGCTTAAATTTACTATAAAAGGCACGGAGCGAACGCCGGCGGCGGAGTATTTTTGTCTTAAATTATCCATCGCTTTTACGTCTGCGTCACTGACTGCACCGTCTGCCACCTTATAGTCGTCCGCAAAATATTTTCGTAAAATTTTGATCTTGTCGCTATCGGTTTTCGCGCTTGCTACGTCTTTATATATCAAAAAGCTTTTTTGCAAAGACGATACGTCGTGAACCGGAGTTAAGATTAGCTTTACGTTGCTTTCTTTTAACGTCGCTTCGATCTTTTCAAGCTCTAGGCGGCAGTACGGGCACTCAGGATCGGAAAACATCACGATAGTTGGCTTTTTAGAGTCGTTTCCTAGAGTGATGATATTTTCTTTTTGCTCGTTTTTATAGACTTTTGAAATATTTTTCGCCGCTATTTCCTTTTTTATCTCTTGCAGGTAGGCTTTTTGCGCCTTTAGGTCGATGATATCCGGGAAAAGCAAGTCGCCTTTAGTAAAGATAACCTCATCTTGACTCACTTGACCGTTGCTCAAATTTACCACGACCGCTTCGATTCCGTCGGTTAACGGTTTGCGCTCAGTTACATTTACTTTCACGCCTTCGCCGACCATCTGCGAATAAAAACCGACTACTTGCTCGTTTGACGCAGCAAACATCGCGCAGGCCGCCATTAGCGACAAAACTATTTTTTTCATTTCATTCCTTTTTAAAAATTTGCGCGGATTATATTAGCTTTTTATAAATAGATAAAAAATCACGCTTTTAAAACTCGGTCCGTGCCGTTTTTAACGATATTTGGATCTAGATCGAGTTGCTCTAGGTAGGCGATTATGTATTTTCTACTCAAATTTAACGACTCTTTCGCGTTCGTTACGTTTACGAATCCTTGCGCGGCGATGATAGCTTTTAGCTTCGCAAGCGCCTCGTTTAGGGCCTTTGACGTTACGAAAAGATTATGCGCGAGCCTCACCACGCGCCCGATTCCCGTTAGTTTTTTTAGCGCGTTATCGCCGCTAATGCGGTCTATCTCAAGCTCGTCGTAGATGTTATAAGGCGCCAAGGGAGCTAAATTTCCGCTTTGCAAAATCTCGTAAATTTTCTCCTCGAGCCTGATTTTTAGCTTGCTAATATCCACGCCCGTTTTGGTATAGACGCCGTCGTTTTTAGCGATCATGCCCGCGCTTTCTAGCTCGTCAAGCGCCTTTTGAGCGATATTTTCGCTAGCCCACGAGAGCTTTAGGCTGATGCTCGTAGCCGAAAATACCGCAAATTCGTTCTTTTCTATCATAAATTTGACCGCGCTTTTTATCCGATCGACCGCGCTTAGATCGTAGATATTTAGCGCTTTTTCATCGACGAATACGTTTGGCGTTTGCTTTGCTATATCTACGGCCTCCTCGTGATTTAGCCCGAAACGCTGATAGGCCGAGATGATACCAAAGCCGTTTTTATGCGTATCTTTTAGCATCGCAAAGGCACTTACGAAATCTTTTTTGAGCAGCGAGCTTAAAAACGAAATTTTGCTTGATTTTTTCATCGGCTCGCTTACGGCGTTTAGCACCCTGCCGCCGCCTATGACGCGACCGTTTGCGATGAGCACGAACGGCTCGTCAAATTTTAAAAACATATCCCTTTCAAATTTAAACGTCGCAAATATCCCGCCCTCTTTTTCGCTGAGGACTAGCGCTTTTGCGGGCGCGGCCTTTGCTCCGACGCAAAACGTCACATTCTCGCCGTGCGTTAGCTCGCGAGCAAAAACGATCGCGTCTATCTCGCGAAATCCTCTAAAAAAGCCCTTTTTACTGAGCAATTGTCCTTTTTTTAGATCATTTAGCTCGATTCCCGTCAAATTTAGCGCCACGCGGCTGCTAACTCCCGCGCGCTCAACGAATTTATCGTGGCTTTGCACGCTTCGCACCTGCGCCTCTTTGCCTGCGTCATAGTTAAACAGCTTCTCGTTTTTGCTCACGCTGCCCTCTATCACGGTGCCCGTGACTACGTTTCCGATACCTTTTAGGCTAAAAACGCGGTCGATGTAATATCTAAAAACGCCCTCTTGCTCGCGGCTAGCCGCCTTTAGCGTGAAAAGATAATTTCGCAGCTCATCAATGCTCGCGCTATCTTTAATGCTAACCTGGAAAATCTCTAAAATTTGCAGATTTTTGTAGTTTTGCGCGGCGGCGTAAATTTCGCCTTTTCGCCGTTCTATTAGCTCTGCGCTCGCTAGGTCGCATTTAGTTAGCGCGACGATGAGCGAGCGAACGCCAAGGATATTTAAAACCTCCAAATGCTCCAAAGACTGCGGCATTAGACCGTCGTTTGCCGCCACGACGAATAGGCACGCGTCAAATCCGTATGCGCCGCTGATCATCGTTTTGATCAAATTTTCATGTCCGGGCACGTCGATAAACGCGATATTTTCGCCGTTTTTGCTCAAATTTGAAAAGCTAAGATCGATCGTGATCCCGCGCTTTTGCTCCTCCTCTAGCTTGTCGCCCTCAAAGCCGTTTAGCTCCTTTATCAGCGCCGTTTTGCCGTGGTCGATATGCCCGGCCGTTCCTATTATTAAGCTCATTTTTCATCCGTTTCGTTGATTTTTTCTATTAAATTTTGCACGTCCGCGTCTAGCACGCTGCGAAGATCGAGCAGAAATTTACCCTCCTCTATGCGCCCGATCACGAGATTTTTCCTAAATTTAGCCTCGTTTTCGTTCGCGTTTCCTTTGACGGCTAGCGCGAGGCTAGGTATGCGTTTGTTTGGCATCGTGCCGCCGCCCACATAGGTCGTCGTGCGCACGATTTCAAGCGGAGTTTTTAGCCGCGAGTTTATGAAATTTGCCGTGTTTTCTAGCTCCTCTACGCTTTTATAGAGCTGTTTTACCGTCGTGATAAGCTCAAATTCGCGGTTTGCGTAGGCCTTGACGCTTTCAGCCAGTAGCGAGATGATCACCTTGTCCACGCGCAGCATTCTTAACAGCTGATTTTTCTTTAGCTTTGCGATGAGCCCCTTTTTACCTAGGATTATGCCGCACTGCACGGAGCCAAAGAGCTTATCTCCGCTAAAGCTAACGAGCGAAGCATCTTTTAGATTTTTTAGATTCGGCTCGTTGCGCTCTAGGCCGTAGGGCAGCTCACCGTAAAATCCGCCGCCAAGATCAAAATAATCAATCAAATTTCGCTCTCTTGCTAGCGCACTAAGGTCCTGCATCGCCACGTCCTCGCTAAAGCCCACGATATCAAAATTTGATCTATGCACCTTTAAGATCAGCTTGGAGTTTTCGTTTATCGCCTCCTCGTAGTCGCGCAGATTGGTTTTATTGGTAGTGCCCACTTCGCGCAGGATCGCGCCCGAGTTTGCCATGACTTCTGGCACGCGAAAGCTCCCGCCGATCTCGACTAGCTCACCCCTGCTAATGATAGCTTCGCCGCCTTTTGAGAAGGTATTTAGCACCAAAAATACCGCACTTGCGTTGTTATTTACGATGACGGCGTCCTCAAATCCGAAAAGCTCCGCCAGCAGCCCGCCCACGTAGTCGTAGCGGTTTGAGCGGCCGCCCTTTTCGACGCTGTACTCTAAATTTGAATACCCCGTGATCACGGGCGCGGCTCGGCGTAAAATTTCCGGATCGATCGCGCTGCGGCCGAGGTTAGTGTGGATGATGACGCCGGTTGCGTTTATCAGGCTTCGTAGGCTCAAATTTGACGCTTTTTCGTATCTTGCGAGCGTGCTTTGGACGATGTCGTCAAGCCCCGGGCAGTTTTGCCCGCCTAAAATTTGAGCGCGCAGGCTCTCTAGCTCGCACCTAGCGACTTTAGTTAGCAGGCTCGTGTCAAGCCCGGAAAATCGCTCGTTTTTTATAAATTTATCTATCTGCGGGAGTTTTCGTAGTTCGTTCAAATTCGCTCCTAGTAAATTTGTGTTACCGAGCGCGATTTTAGCATAAATTTGGATAAATCTAATCTTATTAAAAAAAATAAATGTAAAATTTCAGAGCCTATTAATGCCTTTAGTATTAAAATGCGCTCAATTTTGATAACGCGTAGCGCGGGGAGAAAATCATGAAAGAATTCGGTTTTTACAACGATTTTGACGAAAATTTGATGCTAAACGAGCAGATCGAGATAAACGGCGAAGGCGAGTATCTCGTCTCAAATTCGCCCAAACTAAAATCAAGCGTCGTAGCGCCGGAGATAAATTTTTATCTAAAAAACACCGCTGACTCGGTGCTGGATAAGGCTAAAAACACGCTTTTGCTTTATGAGGCTAGAGCCAGCGCCTTTGACCTAGCGCGCGACATCGACTACGAAAAGCAAGTCGGCAAAAACGTCGTGATCGTTAGTAACGGCGGCCGCGAAAATTTGGCGAATTTGCTCAAAGTTAAAGGCTTTAAAACAATCGAGCTGACGCATTTTGAGATCAAATTTATCTACGGAGCCGCAGGCGAACTAAGCGTGCTAGTACTGCGCCCCGACGGCGAGTTTGAGGTGGACTGCGACTTTTTCCTCGTAGAAAACGCACGCGAATACATGCTAAAGCAAAGCGGCTGCTACGAGATCGCGGGCAAAAGCGACGAGGAAATCGCCGCGCAGCTAGAGGCGCAAAGCCCGAAATTTAAATTTAAAAGCCACGTCCACTACGACTCCACGATCTGCCAGTATCACGAGCGCAGACACGAGATCTGCGGCAGGTGCGTAGAGGCCTGCCCTACGGTCGCGATCCTAAAAGAGGACGAGACCAAGCACCTAGTTTTCTCTCACATCGACTGCATAAACTGCGGCGGCTGCGTTAGCGTCTGCCCTAGCGGCGCGCTTGATTACTCAGATATGCCGCGAAATTCGTTTACCGAGATAGCCAAACTATACCGCGGCCGGATCGCGCTAGTCGTGCCTGCAAAGGCGAATTTAGAAAATTTAAGCCTAAATTTACCCGCGAACGTGCTGCCTTTTGCCATTAGCGGTGAGAGATTTTTGAGCGAGACGCATCTGCTTACGTTACTTCAAGAAAGCGGCGCGCAGGTCGTGATCTACGAGCAAAATATCGGCAAAGGCACCAAAGACGCGGTGGATATTTTAAACCAAATTTACGAGCTTAAATTTAACGAAAAAGCCGTCCTAGTCGCGCAGAACGAAGACAAGCTAAAAAGCGCCCTATCTCAGGCTAAATTTATCGACGGCTCGCAGCACTCCATCGCCGAGTACGCCATGCCAAAGCGCGAAATTTTCGCCAAACGCCTAGAGTGGCTAGTCGGAGATCAAAATTTAGGCTCGGTTAGCACCACGGAGCTCATCAGATACGGCCGCGTCGAGATAAATCAAGACACCTGCACGCTGTGCCTAAGCTGCGTGGGAGCCTGCAACGTCGCCGCTCTGGTCGCGGACAAGAAAACAAACTCCATCGTCTTTAACCCTAGCGTCTGCACCGCGTGCGGATACTGCGAGCTTAGCTGCGCGGAAAAAGACACGATATTTTTGCGCCCCGGCAAGATTGATCTGGAGCCCGGATTTTTCGCATTTAGCGAGCTAGCCAGAGACGAGCTTTTCGCCTGTATCGAGTGCGGCAAGGAGTTTGCGACCAAAAAGGCCGTAGAAAAGATCGCCTCGATCATGGCGCCTAAATTTAACGGCGACAAAGCCAAGCTAAAGACGCTGTACTGCTGCTCGGACTGCAAAGCCAAAGTGATGATAAAAGCGCAAATGGATCAAATGAGAGAAGAGGTTTTAAATGGATAATAACTTAACCAAGGCGCGCGCGTATTTTTACGAGTTTTTGGCCTACCCGCTGTTTTTTCACGAGCACGGCGGTAAATTTGACCGCTGGCGCGAGCAGCTAGCCTATCTAGCCACTAGTCCCGTTACACCTGCGAGCGAGGCCGCGTTTGCGAATTTAGCCAAATTTGACTTCGAGAAATTCGCCAGAGAGCAAAACGACGTGCTTTTTGACTTTTCTTACTCAAATATCCCGCTAAACGCCTCATTTTACGAGGACGGACGCGACGACGGCGCGGCTAGGCTGCGCGTGATCGAGTGCCTAAAGCTAAGCCCGTACCGCAGGGACAAAGACGTCTGCAAGGACAGCGAGGACTACGTCGGATTTATATTTTTAGCCACGGCGACCTTTTTACGCGACGAAGCAGCGGGCGCGGCAAATATCAGCAGCAAGCTATTTACGGACGTTACGAATAAATTTATCGACGAATTTATCAAATTTTTATCCGCTCACAAAAATGCAGACTTTTTCGCCTCTTACGCGGTTATCTTGCGCGATTTTATCGATCTTGAGCGTGCGGTACTAGGCGTGGAGGCGCCTCCTGCGCCGATCGGCGACAGCGCGGCGGTAGCCTCGATGAAAAAAGAGCCGTTTCAAAGCAAGATGCCTACGGCCAAAACAAAACTCCGCTGGGAGGAGTTCTCGCCCGTCATCTCGCAAGAGTTCGACGACTGAGGCTTGAGCGCTTAAATTTGCTTGCTAGGCTCGTGCCGGCAGGTAAATTTGACCAGGCGGGATCGCCCGCGCGGCCGTTTCTCGTCAAATTTGCGCTTTAAATTTAGCCAGATAAACCCGTCCGTTTTCGGCGCGATTTTTTAGCCTCTTTAACCCGCCCAAATTTACTCCCGCATTTTTTAAATTTCACTCAAATTTAACCGCCCTTTGGCTA